>NZ_JBBCMP010000013.1:0-106465 GCF_037152175.1 Acinetobacter sp. AS167 | reverse complement strand
GTTTAATCTTTTCAGGAAACTCGAAGTTTTGATGACAAACCAAACTCTACAATTTACGTGTAGTGATAGCTAATCACTACAAAGAACAAGATACAAGATGACAAAAATCTTTCGTTTAACAGGGCTCTTGCGCTGCAAACAAAGCAGTGCTTTATTTTTGCTCATATACCCTCACCCAACGGAGACATCCATGTCGCCCCACGGTAGGATAACCATCTAGGATTCACAAATACAAAAACTTATTCATAGCCAAAACTTCTCGATTTCATACAAAAAACATTAGCTTCATTGATGATCAATGACTGGATGAAAATCATTTGTATAAATAATTAGGGGGTTTGACTATAACGAAACGTGATAGTGATATGTGAATAAATATGAAGAATCGCTCGGGCTAAAGACAAATGATCGAAACTGAACGTTTAATTTTAAAACCATTTATGGAAAAAGATTTATTGGAAATCTCTGCTTTATTTCAGGATGAAGATTTTATGGCTTTTTCTCCCAATGGGGTTTTAACGACTGAGTCTGCCATAGGGCGATTTTGGGAGATTGAGAAACATTATAAAGAATATGGCTATGCAAAAATGGCGATTTTCTTAAAAGCAACTTAGCAAATTATTGGATATTGTGGTTTTGGAAAATGCGTATTGAATGGTAATCAAACCGTTGAATTAGGATTTCGTTTACTAAAACAAGAAAGGCGAAAGGGCTAGATAAAAGAAGCTGCAATCAAATTATGTGAAGATATTCAAGCTAGAGGCTTTAAAAATATAATTGCATTTTCTGAATAAAATAATGTTTCTGCGCATCAATCTTTACTTAAACTTTTATTTATACAAAGACTTACTTCTCATTTTTAAATATGCAGGTCATTTTTTTTGAAAAAGAAGTTGAAGAAAACGGAGCAGAGTAATATGAAAAATAAAAAAGCACCCGAAGGTGCTTGATATCATTCACGGATCAATTAGTGATGACGACGGTGTTTTTTGTAGTACTTTTTATTGTACTTACGTTGATCTGCATGGCGGTCTTGAGAAACTTTTTTTCCGAGAACCGAACCACCCGCCGCACCAGCAGCAGCACCAATATAACCACCTGTGGTACCACCCATATTTTTACCGACGGTATAGCCACCAACGCCACCTAAACCACCACCGATTGCAGCCGCAGTACGGTCTTTTCTATTGGTTGATGCTGCAGCACCACCTGCACCACCTACTGCTGAACCAATCATTGCGCCAGTGTTACCACCAATTTGTTTACCTACTGCAGTACCAACGACACTACCTAGAGCAGAAGTTGCTGCAATACGTGTTGAGTTGTCAGCATGGGCACTTACTGTCAATACTGAAGTTACTGCTAATATAGTGCTTAATATGATCGTATTAAATTTCATGTGTTGCTCCATGTCCTTATTTGGACAGTTCTATCTATATTCGATGTGGCAAATGTAACAAAAATTTTTCCAAAAAATGTGGAGAGGAATCTGAAAATTGATAGCGTTTGGTATCTGAATGTATATTTTCTATTAAAAGTGAATTTAAAACACCCATATTAGTCAACAAATAGCATGAATAATGGAGAAAACAAACATCTAATCAAAAATCATGTTGATCATCTTGCTATAAATTCTACTGCTTATTTTGATGGTTCTTATATAAATGTGTCATTTAAATGGCAGAATCGGTAAACTAGGCACAATTTTAGAATTTTCTTACCAATTTTAAATGGGCTGTTATAAAGCTCGATGTTTTTGGTGAGGCTTAGATTGAGAATGTATTTAAAATGAAAGAATCGTTACGTTTACGATTAGACCAACTTTGTGATCGACATGAAGAGTTAGAAGCATTATTAGCAGATGTTGAAGTCATTTCAGACAATAAGCGTTTTCGTAATTTGTCCCGTGAGCATAATGATTTATCCGAAATTACTGATGTCTGGAAAAAGTACAAGCAAGCTGAAGAAGATATTGAAACCGCAGAAGCTATGTTAACTGATCCAGATTTTAAGGATATGGCTGTTGAGGAAATCAAAGAGAACAAAGCTTTAATTGAACGACTCGAAAGTGAGTTGAATATTCTCATGATTCCTAAAGATCCCAATGATGCCAACTCAGCATATTTGGAAATCCGTGCGGGTACAGGTGGTGATGAAGCTGCAATTTTCTCGGGTGATTTATTCCGTATGTATAGTAAATATGCTGAAACTCAAAACTGGCGTATTGAAATCTTATCTGAAAATGAAGGCGAACATGGCGGATATAAAGAAATTATCTGTCTAGTGAATGGTGAAGGTGTTTACGGTCGTTTGAAGTTTGAAAGTGGAGCGCATCGTGTTCAACGTGTTCCAGCTACTGAGTCACAAGGCCGCGTCCATACTTCAGCTTGTACTGTGGCAATTCTTCCAGAAGTTGATGTAGACACTACTGTAGAGATTAATGCTGCGGATTTACGTATTGATACTTACCGTGCTTCTGGTGCGGGTGGTCAGCACATTAACAAAACGGATTCTGCTGTACGTATTACCCATCTTCCAACAGGTACTGTTGTGGAATGTCAGGATGAACGTTCACAGCATAAAAACAAAGCAAAAGCGATGGCATTATTGGCTTCACGTTTAGAAAATGCGAAACGCGCTGCTGCCGATGCAGCAACTTCTGAAATGCGCCGTGACTTGGTGGGTTCCGGGGATCGTTCGGAACGTATCCGCACATATAACTATCCACAAGGTCGTATGACAGATCACCGTATTAATTTAACTTTATACAAGTTAGATGCCGTAATGGAAGGTGATTTGACTGAGCTACTTGACAGTTTACATCGCGAATATCAAGCAGATCAGTTGGCGATGCTTGCACAACAAAATGGTGGTTAATGAATATTGCAAAGGCTTTGGCCTTACGTGGAGAAGCTGAAAGTTACGAGCGTCAAGAAAATGCTTGGTTACTTGAGCATATTTTAAAAATTGATGCATTTGATTTGTCACTTAAATCTACGCAAGAATTAACGGTTGAGCAAGAACAGCAATATGTTAACGGTTTAGCGCGGATTGCTGCTGGTGAACCATTGGCTTATGTGACTGGCTCACAACCATTTTGGACTTTGGATTTAACGGTTAGCAAAGATACTTTAGTTCCTCGTCCAGATACTGAGGTCTTGGTTGAAACAGTTTTAAATCTTGATTTGCCTGAAGATACTCGTATGGTTGATTTAGGTACAGGTACAGGTGCAATTGCATTATCACTGGCGAGTGAGCGTCCTAATTGGTCTATTATTGCCACAGATATCTATGAACCAACTCTAGAAGTTGCTCTACATAATGCTGAAAAGCATGACTTAGGGCAGGTCAAATTTTTCTTAGGAAGTTGGTTTAAAGCTCTGAATCGTCAATTTTTTGATGTGATTGTTTCGAATCCACCCTATATCGATGTTGATGATGAACATATGCAGCATCTCGCTTCTGAGCCTGAACGTGCTTTGGTTGCCCAACAGCATGGTTTGGCGGATATTGAGCATATTATTCAGCAAGGTAAAAAATGGTTGGCAACACAAGGCTGGATTGTACTTGAGCATGGTTATGATCAAGCTGAAGCAGTTCAAAACATTTTTAAAGGTGCTGGTTTTAAACAGGTCAGAACTGTTAAAGATTATGGTGGAAATGATCGTGTGACTTTAGGTCAATGGATAAATTAGAATTGGATTGTTGTTTTAAAAAGACTTTGTTGGGTTGCAGTGATTGCTCAATCAACAAAGTCTTTTTTAACGCACAATAAACTTTAAAAGAATTCGATGTATTTTTATATTTTGAAGTTGAGCTTTAGAAAAATAGCTTAAGTCAAATTACTTTTAACCAATTGAATTGGCTCTAACAGTTCTTCACCTAAAGAGCTGAGCATTTCTCTTTCAATTAAACGGGTAATCGAATCTAAAGGTAAATCATTTTCTTGTAGGCCAAATGGTTCTTCAAGCTGGGCACTCAAAGCATCTAGACCTAAAAATAAATAAGCAATTAAACTGACGATAACAGGTGTCCAAATACCTAAGCTAGCTTCTAAGCTAAATGGTAGAATCAAGCAAAAACAATATACTGTACGATGTAATAAGACTGAATAGGAATAAGGCAGGGGGGTACTTAAAATACGATCACATCCGGCCTGAATATTACCAAGTGCAACAATATGTTGGTTTAAACCCTGATAGATAATGTCAGAAATTTCACCTGTTTTAAGTGATTGAACTAAAGATTTTTGAATTTCTTCTAAAACAAATTGTGAGGCATTGAGGTGATTTTTCAGCTGGTTAAAGGTCAATTCATCTAAATCGACTTTATTATTATAAAAATTAATGGATTGGTTTTGATTGCGTAAGCGATTTCTTAATAAACAGGTAAAAAGCATCACACGATACATTAAAACTTTACGCTGGCTTTCTTTTAAAACATGAGTATCACGAGAAAGGTGTCGTGATGTTGCAATCAATGAACCCCAGAGTTTACGACCTTCCCACCAACGATCATAGCAAGCAGTATTCCTGAAACTTAAGAAAATAGAGAGGATAATGCCGAACACGGTAAATCCAATTGCTGGTACAGCAGGAATTGTAAAATAGTGATGTGATGATAGGTAAACCAGAACTGTCGAGATCAGCACAACAAAGGTTAATGCGGGTAAGACTTTGGGAAGAATGGTGCCGTGCCAAGCAAAGAGAAGTGCGAAGCTGTTACTTTTATCTCGAATGATCATACTGTCTACCTAAATATTACTGCGACAGTGTTTCATAGAGAAAAGCAGAAATGCAAGTTGCAAATAAGCAATTTAAAAAAATACGGCTGATCAAAAGCCGTATCTGAATGGTTTAAGTTCTCCAACGTAAAAACCAGTTTTCAATCAATTTCATTAGACTGTCTGTGATTTTACCGAGGACAGCCAGCAAGATAATCGCAATAATCACAATATCGGGCCGTGAGGTTTCTCGACCATCACTGAGCAGATAACCGATACCTTGTGTAGCTGCAATCAGTTCTGCTGCAATCATAAACATCCACGCTAGGCTTAAACTATTTCTTAGTCCAACGAGAATTCCAGGAGATGCAGCAGGCAGAACAATTTGGAAGATAGTTTGTAGATAGGTCAGACGGTATACTTTTGCCACTTCTAACAACTTTGTATCAACACCATGTATGGCAGATACGCTATTGGTATAGGTGGGAAAGAATGCACCAATCGCGATTAAAGTAATTTTGGAGGCTTCATCAATGCCTAACCACAAAAGCAATAACGGAATCCAAGCAAGGCTTGGAATAGATTTGATTGCTGAAAATGTAGGTTCTAAAAATTCCTCAATGTGTTTGTTTAAACCCACTGCAAGTGCAAAAATTAGCCCCAATAAGCTACCAATAAAAAATCCTAAAAATACGCGCCAAGTGCTGGTATAAATATGGGTAAATAAATCACCTGCGGCAAGCTCCTTGAATGAGCTAACTAAGCTACTTGGGGCAGGGAGAAGATAAGACTCAATCCATCCAAAACGAACTAAATACTCACATAATAAAATGAACAACAACGGAATCGTAATTCCTTTGACCCATTTTAAAACATTGGTCTTAAAGGCAGGTTTGTATAAACCCGCCTGCGCTATATGTACATTTGATTGTCTGTGCGTCGATTGAGTATGTGTAAACCTTGTCATTACTTCTCAGCAACCTTGCCAATGACCTTTTGCGCATATTTGCTGTCAAATAGTTGATCCACAACTTGATTTACATTAGTTCCTTTTCGAACCAATTCCTCTTCAGTCAAAATAGTGCCTGCTTTCTTTAGCGCATTAAGATGTTTCGCGGTTGGAATATTTTGATCTAGATTAGTTCGACTCAATTGCAACTTCGCCACTTCAAGTGGTAATTTTGCTTCACGTGCTAATAATTCTGCAAGCTTATCTGGATTGGCTTTTGCCCATTTACGTGCTTGTTCATAAGCTTTAATTACAGCCTCAACTGCTTCTGGGCTTTGGGTTCTAAATTGATCTTTTACACTTAACACACTGTAACTATTGAAAGCGATATTGCGATAGAGCAGTTTTGCACCTGTTTGCAATTGTGCAGACGCCATCAGTGGATCAAGACCAGCCCAAGCATCTACCTGACCACGTTCTAAAGCTGTTTTTCCATCTGGATGTTGTAGATGTACCAATTGCACATCGCGTTTATTTAAGCCAACCGTTTCAAGTGCTTGAAGAGTGAATAAGAATGGATCTGTACCTTTTGTTGCAGCAATTTTTTTCCCTTTGAGGTCTTTTAAGGATTTGATTGCTGAGTTTTTAGCTACGACTAATGCAGTCCATTCTGGCTGGCTTTGGATATAAACCGTTTTAATCGGACTGCCATTGGCACGACTCAATACTGCTGCTAAACCCGCAGTCGAGGCGAAATCGATACTGCCACTGTTTAAATATTCAAGTGAACGGTTACTGCCTTGGCTAAATACCCATTTGACCTCGGTTTTGGGTAAGGCTTTTTCTAACAGCTTTTGTTCTTTAACCACTAAACTTGTTGGGGCGTAATAGGCATAGTCTAATTTCAATGTTGTTGGGATGGCTGCAAAAGAATACGTTGCGGTTAAACTTAAGGCTAAGGTGGAAACTAAGCGTGTCATTTTTTTGCTAAAAACTTTCATATATACCCCATAAAACTCAAAGAGAAACACAGAGCTAGATATGTATATTTTTTAGGGTGAAAGCACAAAAAAGAAAAACAGATATTGACTTCTTAAAATATGAAATGTAAAAAATATTGGTTTAACCATTTGAATTAATTTATGTTTCTGGGATATGCATATTTGTTTGTTGAATAGATGATTATTGAAATGAGTTATAAAAAAATATTCTAATTAAATTTTAGTCATTAGACAAAAAAAATGCCTCGGTATCGAGGCATTTTTGGATTGGGGTAAATTAAACTGGATAATCTTCCAGACTATCTGCAATTTCAACTTGGTCTAATGCATTGGTTTCAAGTGCCAGACAGAGCGCAACAATTTTTGCAGTATCAGCAATATTTTCTTTTTTCATTGCTAAGCCTGATTGAATTGCATCTAATCGTTCTTGGTGAATATCAAGCGCTTGTGCGACTTCTGATGCATCATTGGTTTTGAAAAAATCATTCATGGCATGTTCAAAGTCATGATCTGAAGCTTTTAAAATACCTTCGATAAGCTCATCTAAATGTTCAGTTTGAGCAGAAAGGGAATGGATAAAGTTTTGAACTAGATTTTGTTCTAGTACATCAATCATCTTAATCATGTTAGTGACCTAAAAGTGATTAAAGGGGAGGAGGGTACAACAGGGAATAAGCAGAAAATCTGCTTTAAATTGGGTAATAAATATACCATTTTTGATCAAATTGCAACCTGATTCAGATGAGCTGTAAACAGAGAGCCTGACTTTATATTGATATATTTTTTTATTATAGTTTTGATTTAAAAGAAATTTCCTAAAATACTGTTTTTTTATTGAACGATGTTATTTGGGTTCTCTATAAGCACCTGGACTTAGACCAGTCCATTTTTTAAATGCCCGATGAAATGCGCTGGCATCCTGAAAATTCAACAGCTCACTGATGTCTTGTAAGGTATATGTGGTTTTACAAAGTAGTTCAATCGCCATGTCCCGCCGTATATCATTTTTGAGTTGTTGGTAACTGCTACCTTCATTTTTTAAACGGCGTTGTATAGTGGCTTCTGAAATATTGAGCTGCGCAGATAGTTCACCAAGTTCTAACCATTCAGCAGGAGCAATAGAAAGTAATTGCTTGCGAATCATTGAACTTAAAGCCAAAGGATTCTTAAATCTTAATAGTAGATTTTCGGGGGTGTTTTTAATAAAACTATACCAAGATTTTTGGTCGCGTTTGATTTGAATATTTAAGTAGTTTGCATCGAATTGCAGATAATTTTCAACTGCTTGGTAAGTAATATTTTCACAGAATCGAACGCGATAATCGTTGTCATCTTCAGGAGGCATGCATTTTAATTGTAATTGATTGAGTAAAATTCTTTGATCTGCTAACCAACAGATTAAACTGTGAACCAACATGATATAAGTGGCATAGCAGAACATGCGCTTGGTTTGTAATTTGTCTGTAATGACAATGTATGCATAATTTTCATCTACAATCATTTTGCTGGAGAAATCATCCAAGACAAAATTAAAATATTGCAAAATTTGTTCAATCGCAGTCTGTAGGGTATCCGCTTGCATGACCATTTTAGACAATAAATTATAACAACCACGTCGCATCTGATGCGAGTCCATGCCAAAGAACTCATCATTCATATGGTCAGCTATTTTAGTCCAAAGTTTTGCATAAGCAGAAACAGCAATACGTGATTTGGCTGCCTGAAATATTTCCATTGGTATTTCTGCATCATGCAAAATCTGCTTTATATCATAGCCCTTATCTTGGGCACTGTTCAGGGCTTCATGTACCAATGCAATAGAAATTGTGCCTTTGCTTTCACTGAATTGTTGAATATTCACAAGGTATACTTTAATAAAACCAGATAATTTATGAAATTTTAAACAAAATTAAAGTAATTATGCATTTATTTTATTGTGGAAATAAAATGAATACAGAAACATATACTCAAATTTTATTCTAGATTCGTCAATGAATAATATGCTTTTTCTTGGCTTTAGCTCAATCTTTTATTACAAGAATGAAAGGGCTAGCTGTTGCAATTGATTAGCATTGAAAATAAATGATAATTTGTTATTTTAATGCATCTATGATCAAAAATAATGTATAAAAATGAAATATTCACTTTTATTGCCATTACTGGTATTGCCAATCACAGTATTTGCACTTGAAAATACAAATAAAGAGCGACAGTGCCTGAATGTAAACGAAAGTATTACAGTTAAGTCTTGTCTAATAGTCCATGGGATTGGTACTGATGCTGAATATGTTGAACTTAATTTTAGTAAAAAAGTGTTTTTTATTGAAAAGCCAATAATATGTTATAACACCGAGTGTGATGTAAGACTTGGTGATCAATTTAATCATCTCAAAGTTGCTGAAGTCTATTATTTAAGTGAGAAAAATAAAAAGCAAACAACACGGTTAATTGGTAAATATTGGACGTGCTATAAACAAATCGATGGAAAAATTAATGTGTGTTATAGAGAAAAATAAGTATTTTAAGATTATAAGAGCATTGATCCATTCTCTCCTATTCTTTTATGTTGTGATTTGACGCTGTTGATCTTATGAAATATTGCTATTGTCCAAATACATCATACAAGATGCAACTTTTGGAAATTGTACTCAAGCTTGACTATGTTTACTCTGCATCTTAAGTCGAAAGTGGGTTTAATTCATCATTTAAACTGCTCTATTCAAACAATGAACTAGGAAAATAAAATGAAAATTGAAGGAAAAGTTTTTGTAGTGACTGGTGGTGCATCTGGATTAGGTGCTGCTACAGCCACACATTTGATTGGTCAAGGTGCGAAAGTGATCATGGTGGATATGAATCACCAGCTTGGCGAAGAAATGCAGAAGCGCTTAGGTGAAAAATCAAAATTTGTTCAACTTGATGTGACGGATGAAATTGCTGTTGAACAATTCTTTAAAAATGTGGAACAGGATTATGCGCAATTAAATGGCTTAATTAATTGTGCAGGGATTGGTCCATCCGCCAAAGTTCTGGGTAAAAATGGCATCCATGCTTTAGATGCATTTCAAAAAGTATTGAATATTAATGTCGCAGGAACATTTAACATGCTGCGTTTTGCCGCAGATGTCATTTCTCGTTATGAGTTACAAGTAGGTGAAGAAGATCGTGGTGTGATTATTAACACTGCTTCAGTGGCTGCGTTTGATGGCCAAATTGGTCAATCCGCTTATGCTGCGTCTAAAGGTGCTGTTGTTGCAATGACATTACCTTTGGCTAGAGAACTTGCGCAACATGCCATCCGTGTGATGACCATTGCACCAGGGATTATGGAAACCCCAATGTTGAAATCATTACCACAAAATGTTCAAGATGCGCTGGGTGATATGGTGCCTTTTCCTAAACGCCTTGCGAAGCCTGAAGAGTTTGCACAGCTTGTTGGTCATATTTGTGAAAATAGCTATTTAAATGGTGAAACAATTCGATTAGACGGCGCAATCCGTATGCAGCCAAAGTAATCCGGTCTAATCTATCTGCTTATGTCTAAATTTGCTTTAACGCAAGCAATAGCAAACTTTTAAAAAATCAATACTGCCTGACATGATCTCAACCATCGTGTTAGGTGGACTTCAGCCTAAATTTATACAAACAACAAGATTTGACTGGTCGCTGATCATGATTGCAGTGATTTAAAATTTAAAAGTGCTGAGAGGGATGCTCATATGATTCTCAATGATGAACAAAAAATGGTTCAGGAAATGATGCGGAATTATTCGCAGAATAAACTTAAATCCACTGCTGCTGAACGTGATAAAACTGCAAAATTTCCTCATCAAGAACTCAAAGAATTGGGTGAACTGGGTGCATTAGGCATGACCGTATCTGATCAATGGGGTGGCGCAGGTTTGGACTATATTTCCTTGGTGACGGCAATTGAAGAAATTGCCGCAGGAGATGGTGCAATTTCAACCATTGTCAGCGTACAAAATTCTTTGCCTTGTGGAATAATCCAAAAATATGGGACAGACCAACAAAAACAAGACTACTTAATACCATTGGCAACAGGTCAATGGCTTGGCTGTTTCTGTTTAACCGAACCACAGGCGGGTTCAGACGCAGGTGCTTTGCTATGTAAAGCAGAACGTGATGGCGATTCATGGGTAATTAATGGAACCAAACAATTCATTACGTCTGGAAAGCACGCACAAGTGGCGATTGTATTTGCAGTTACGGATAAATCCGCAGCGAAGAAAGGGATTTCTTGTTTTATCGTTCCAACCAATACAGAAGGTTATATCGTTTCTCGGATTGAAGACAAAATGGGGCAACATTGCTCAGATACTGCAACAATTGTTTTTGAGAATTGTCGGATTCCTGCTGAGAACATATTAGGAAATGAGGGGGAAGGATATAAAATCGCCTTGTCGAATTTAGAGTCAGGTCGCATTGGTATTGCCGCTCAATGTGTGGGAATGGCACGAGCAGCATTGGAAGCTGCGGTTGAATATGCCAATCAGCGTAAAGCTTTTGGAGTAGAGTTGGTACAACATCAGGCTGTAGCATTTCGCTTAGCCGATATGGCCACTCAAATCGAAGCAGCACGGCAGTTGATTTACCATGCCGCAACTTTAAAAGATACAGGTTTACCTTGTCTAAAAGAAGCATCAATGGCGAAGTTATTTGCATCTGAAATTGCTGAAAAAGTCTGTTCAGATGCGATACAAATTCATGGTGGTTATGGTTATGTCGCTGATTTTCCGGTTGAGCGAATCTATCGAGATGTTCGAGTCAGCCAGATTTATGAAGGCGCTTCCGATATTCAACGTTTACTTATCGCAAGAGCGGTGATTCAGTAAGTTCAATTGTAGATTAGCGCATCAAAATTCTATCTCAAGACCAGCTTCGCACTGGTCTTTTTTTTAAAGCCTTCCACCATGACAGGAAAAACAGATGTTCAAAAACCGCAATACAATTGAGGTATTTGGAAATTGTGTGTGAATTCTAATCATGATTATCTATAAGCATAGAAACACATGTTGAATGATTCAACATTTTTAAGAAAAGCTAGAAAGCAAAATATGGAACCGCACATCGAGATGGTTTGTGCTGAAAATACAAGGATATTGCCATGAAAACATTGGAACAAGCCTATCAAGAATTCGATTATGAAAAACTAATCAATGAGCAACTGGTTGGCAACCCACAGTCAATCAATGCCTATATCGAGTGCTGCGAGCGTTTTGTTGGTTTAAATAAAGTGGCTTTGATCTGGGAAGGAAAAAACGGTGAGTGTTCACAATGGACCTTTGAACAACTGGCACAAGCAGCAGGAAAATTAGCCAATTATTTACAATCGCTCGGTTTAAAAACAGGCGATTGTATTGCTGGTTTGTTACCACGTACTCCAGAATTATTGATCACCATATTGGCAACATGGCGTATTGGAGCAATTTATCAGCCCTTATTTACCGCTTTTGAATCAAAAGCGATTGAGCATCGTGTAGCAACGGCCAATACCCAACTGATCATCACCAACATCGAACAACGTCCCAAACTAAACGGGATTGAACTTCCGCATATTCTGACCGTTCATCCACAAGATTTTGCCACAACAAAGCATGCAGATTTTTGGCAAGAACTAGAAAGTCAATCAGCTGAATGTGCACCCGTCATGATGAGTTTTGCAGATAATTTTTTAATGATGTTTACCTCTGGAACAACAGGTTTGGCAAAATCTGTTCCAGTGCCATTAAAAGCAATTTTGGCCTTTAAAGAATATATGCGTCACGCTGTTGATTTACGTGAAAATGATTCATTTTGGAACCTCGCGGATCCAGGTTGGGCATATGGTCTATACTATGGTATAGCGGGCCCATTGGGATTGGGACACAGTATCATCATGGATGAACGAGCATTTAGTGTCGACCATGCTTTGGAAATTATTCAAAAATACCAAGTCAGTAATCTTACAGGTTCACCTACAGCATTTCGTATGTTCTTTGGTTTTAAAGAAAAATTTAATACTTCGATCAAAGATCATTTACGTGCCGTTAGTAGTGCTGGTGAACCTTTAACTCCTGAAGTAATTCATTGGTTTAATCATGACTTAAATGTCAATATTTATGACCAATATGGGCAAACAGAATTAGGTATGGTAATAGGTAACCATCATGCTTTAACACATGCAATAAAAGTCGGCTCAGCAGGTTTTGCTAATCCTGGTCATCGTTTTGCAGTGTTAAATCAAGACAACCAAGAAGTTGAACGAGGTGAGATTGGAACGCTAGCAATTGACTTCTCTCAATCGCCACTCACATGGTTTAAAGGTTATGGTGGGAATAATCGTAAATCCTTTGTTGGTCATTATTACTTAACTGGAGATACGGTCCGTTTGAATGAATTAGGTGGGGTGGATTTTATTGGTCGTGCAGACGATGTCATTACAACTTCAGGTTATCGTGTTGGGCCATTTGATGTTGAAAGTACACTTTTGGAATGTGTCGAAGTTTTAGAATCTGCAGTCATTGGCAAACCTGATCCAGAAAGAACAGAGATCGTAAAAGCTTTTATTGTGCTCAAGCCTCAATTCAAGGGTTGTCAGCAATTGAATGCTAAATTACAAGAATATGTACGTTCACGATTATCTAAGCATTCTTATCCACGAGAAATTGAGTTCGTTGAAAGCTTACCTAAAACATCTAGTGGCAAAATTCAACGTAATTTATTGAAGCAGCAAGAAGTAGCTAAATTACAGCAAATACAATTGCTGGCTTAATATATTTTAAAGTTCCATGCTTTGCACCCGAAAGGGTGCTTTTTTTTATGATCAGCATGAGATCTCGTATTTCTAAGGTTCTTATAACAATTTTAGTCCACTTTGCCAGTAGTATATTTTGTCTAAACTATAAATGGATCAAATAGAATGATTTAAATTCACGATATTGTCATTAATAAAAATTAATCTGCTTTAAATTTCAACAAACGTTAAAAATTATGCAAAATTTAAAACTACATACACTTTGTTTAAGCCTTGCACTATTGGGCTGTTCATTTCCAAGCTATGCACAATTGATGTTTAGCCAATACATTGATGGTACAGTAAATAGAAAAGGCTTAGAAATTTATAATCCAGATGGCAGCACTGTAAATCTTGCAGATTATCAAATTGAACAATATACCAATGGGGCAACGAGTAAAACAGCAACTTACACCTTAGAGGGAAATTTAGCCAGTAAAGCAAAATTTATTATAGGTCGTACCGAATTACAGGCTGAACTTGGCACTAAAGTGAATCAGGTTGCTGGTTTGTCATTTAATGGTGATGATGCCTTGGTCCTTGTTTATAAAGGTACACCTGTAGACCGCTTTGGACGGATTGGGGAGAAACCAGCAAGTGGCGGGTGGGGAACAACAATCACCAGCTATCAAAATAGCCTAAGTAGAATAAAAAATAAAAATGATGTCAGCGCTGTAGATCCAAATAGTGCCTTTGATTTGGACAGTGAGTGGAGCAAATGGTCAGATCGTAATGCATTCAGTAGCTATTTAGGTACTGGTACAACGACACCGCCAATCACTGCAATCAGTTGTAGTACTGCTGATACTGCAATTGCAGATTTACAATCTGCGGCACAAAACCAACAATATGTGGTTCGAGGTGTAATTACTGCGGATTATCGCTATCAAAATGGTTTTTCAGGTTTTTATATTCAAACTCCTGACAGTAAAGCTAAAGCAAATTTAAGCAATGCGATTTTTGTCTATCTCCCTGCTGCAAGCACAATCACTGGCGGTAAAGTGGGTGAAGAAGTGATTCTGAAAGGGCGTTTAACCAATTATGAAAATCAATTGCAAATTGATCAACTGAGCAGCAATATTCAAACTTGTAATAATCAAGCCGCAAGTTTGGTGAGTTCTACTCCGATTCAACTGCCATTTTCAAGTTTAACCGATGCTACAGGCAATGCACCTAAGCGCTATCAAGGCATGTTGGTGAAAATTCCTCAAACCCTAACGGTTAGCGAGAATTATGATTATGGTCGATATGGTCAATTGTCTTTAAGTTTGGGACGCTTATATATCCCAACCAATTTATATCCTGCGAAATCCAATGAAGCGGTTGCTTTAGCAAAACAAAATTTACTGTCTAAGATTATCTTGGATGATGGTTATAACAATCAAAACAGAACACCATGGTTGCCACAAACATTTAATGCGGCAAACACTTTACGTACAGGCTATCAGCTTAAAAATGTTGAAGGGATTTTGGAATACCGTTTCAATGCTTGGCGTATTCAACCGATTCAAAACAAAGCTTTGCCTGAGGTTGTCAAAGACAGTAATCTGCGGAATTCAACCGTCTTGGCAAAAGAGACTAAACAGGTTCGTGTTGCCGCATTTAACGTCTTAAATTATGACAATTCTCCGCTGATTGGTGTTAAACCAGATCGTGGTGCAAACACCGAGACAGAATTTAATCGTCAACATGCCAAAATAGTCAGTGCGATTAAAACCATTGATGCAGATGTTTATGGCTTAATGGAAATTGCCAACAATGGTTATGGCGAAAAAAGTGCTGTGAATTACTTAACCAAAGCTTTAGGTGCAGATTGGAAATATGTCATCCCACCGAATATGGATAAGTTAGGTACTGATGTGATTGCAGTTGCGATTATTTATAATAGCAAACGTGTAAAAGCTGTTGGTAATCCTGTGGTATATGATGATTTGACACAGAAAAACCGAGTCACGATGGCACAAAGCTTCCAAGCGGTAACGGGAGGAAAAACCTTTACTGTTGTACCAAATCACTTAAAGTCTAAAGGTAGTTGTCCTGACGATAAAACTTCACCAGAAGCAAACCAAGGTGATGGTCAAGGCTGTTGGAATCCGACTCGTGTTACTGCAGTACAAAAGTTGATTCAGTGGATTGCAACCAACCCGACCAAAGCTGAAAAACCAAATTATTTATTGGTCGGGGATATGAACAGTTATGCCAAAGAAGATCCAATCTTGGCATTTGAAAATGCGAACTACAAAATATTGCTAAATGATGAAAAAGTAGGGCAAGGTAAATCTGCATATAGCTATGTCTTTGGTGTGGCCAGTGATGCAACCGGGAATGGTGGTGCGGGTAATTTAGATCATGCCATTGCAGATGCAAACTTATACCCAATGGTTAAACGTACTTTTGCATGGCATATCAATGCTGATGAACCAACAGCATTAGACTACAATGAAGAATATAAGACTGAAGAGCAAATTGCTTCTTTCTATGCGCCAGATGCTTTCCGTTCTTCTGATCACGATCCGGTTATTGTTGATTTAGATTTAAATGAATCAAGTGGTACTACAGGTGGGCATAAGAGCAGTGGGGGCAGTACGGGGCTGTGGTCTTTATTTGGACTGATGTTGCTTACAACGAGCTCAGTATTAGCGCGTTCTAAAAAGAAATCCTAATACGCGATATCTTTTTTAAAGAGAAACTAGTGATCTAGTTTCTCTTTTTTATGCTTTTATAAAACTATAGAACATAAAAAATTGCACCAACTGATTTAAGACTGAATCTCTTCATAGATCAAGCGAATGATTGGTCGAAATTCTATTTCATCCATCCAAATCATTCAGTTTTATCTTTCAACGGTATTATGGCTCGGATCACGGTAAAACCCTGCTGAGAATGGATTTCAAAACTACCTCCAATTCTTTTTACTCGCACTTGCATACTCTGCAAACCCACATGCAAGCCAGCTTGAACTTGATCTACTTCAAAGCCAATGCCATTGTCTTGAATGGTTAAAACGAGTTGTTGTCGTTCATCTTCAACCAATGAAACTTCGACATCAGTTGCATGGCTATGTTTTACAATATTGGTTAAGGCTTCTTCTGCGACACGAGAAAAGGTTAAACAAATCAATGCAAGCGGTTTATGTTTCCATTTTTCTGCAAAAATCCAAGTCGATTCAATCTCCATTTCTTCGAAAATTTGTATAAAACGATGACGCAATGGCGCAACCCACATCACTGGACTTTCTGGTATTTTTGCCCCAGCACTGCTTCCTGAGTCAATCACTTGGCGTAAGTCATTTCTTAACAGTTTAAACATAGAGATCACTTGTTGTTTTTCAATATGTTCACTGTGATCCAGTATAATCATCGAGCGAACAATTGAACCACCCAGTCCATCATGTAATTCATGGGACAGGTTTAGACGCTCTTGCAACCGCATATTATCAATTTCGAGTTGGTATTTTTTATCTAAAGATTGTTCTAAGTCAAACGTGACTTTTTCAATAGTTTCTTCAAGCGTCTGATTAAATTTTTCAATACGTCCAACATTTTGCGAAATACGATAAGCCAAGATAAACGAAATCGCTAAGCTGGTAATTGGTGCGGCCAATGGCGTCCAATAGAGCGTTTGATCCAGATGATGGATCATGCTATAAAAATCATGAACAATAATAAGTAAATAGATAAGGAAAATAAACGCAAGCAGGAGAATGTCCATCTTTCTACGTTTAAAAGCAATCCACTGGAAAAACAAGCAGTTAAAAATAAATACCATGCCAGAATAGAAAAAGACAGAGGATAAGCTACGTTCTAGATAATTGATCGGTGTCAACAGCAATGCCGCAATTGCGATTGTAGAAGTTACTAAAAGTAAACGTTCTAAATACGGATAATGGCGATTGGCAAAACGCCAAGCAAATAAACAGAGGCAATAGGTATATCCAACTAAAAACACCAGATTTAGACGTGCTGTTAAGATACTGTCGGTAAAAGGAATAGGAATGGTCGAAATAATATTATAGGCAAACAATACCCATAAAAATGAAGTTAAACCAAACCACCCAAAGGCTTTTTCTTGGCGTCGAAATAGCCAAATGGTAAAACCTGTAGTTCCCACCACAAAGGTAATAATAATATTGATAAAAAATAAAGTTCGCCGTTCAAAAACCAACTGATCCTGTTGATTGGCGATATCTTCGGCCTGACCAAATTTAATTTTTCCTAGGCCTGAATGTTGTGATGCAACCCCTACAACACGGACTAAAATTTCATTTTGCTGGTTTTGAATAGATGTCGCAGGGAGTACCCAATACCTTGGCATATTCCAACTTCTAGACAATGGCTCTACTAAGGATTTGTCTTTCCATAACAGTTCATTATTGCTATAGACAGCTCCTGCAATATTGATTCGTTCAATCAATAAAGCGACAGGTTGATTTTCCTGATCACACTGATATTGCCATTTGATTTTATACCAAGCAGCGCCTGTGTAGTTTTTCCAGCGCGTTTCCCAGTCATCGGGTAGTTTGACTACTTCCCATCCCCGCTGGGGAACTTGTTCCAGATTTGGAAGCGCTTTGACAACTTGTATACTTTGGATTTGAAAATAGCAGACTGCATCTGTTGCATTGGGCTGAGCTGTTAAGAGAGCACCAGCAAAAGCAAAATGTTGTGTCAAACTTAGGATAAGACCGAAAAGCCCGATTAACTTTAGAATTAGTCGAGTAATCCTAAGTTGCGTGCTGTATCGATGGCTTTGGCTCTGTTGCATACCGCAAGTTTCCGATAAATATGTTTAATATGAGATTCAACGGTATAACGGGATAAATTGAGTTGATCTGCAATTTCCTTATTGCTTAAGCCTTGAGAAACTAGTTCTAAAATTCCCAATTCTCTTTTGGATAATACACTGTCCTGATCCATTACCTTCTGAATGGGCGATGTTTTATTTGAATTATTTTTCTCATTAAAATGTAGTTGTTTTAAAATTTTTTGGGCAATAAATGGATCAATAGGGGCCCCACCACGTAAAACACTTTTAATCGAAAGAGAAACTTCCAAGTCATCTCTTTCTTTCAAAACATAGCCTGTTGCACCTGCACTTAATGCATTGAGAATGGCATCTTCAGTGCTCCAAGCTGAGATCACTAAAATCATGATGGTTGGATCATAGTTTTTTAAAATTTCAATAAACTCAATTCCATTTCCATCAGGCAAGCCTAAATCAACCAATGCAAATGAAGCTGAATGTATACTGAGTTGTTCTTTGGCTTGAGCTAAACTTTGGGCAAAACGTAAATCTGAAATTGAGTATCCAAGATTAATTAATATGTCAGTCAGTCTTTTTTGTATAAGAGGCTCGTCTTCTACGATGATAACTGGAACAGGTAAACTTAACTCATTGTTCATGATGTAAAAAACTCGCCCATGTCTATTGGACTTAGTTTTTCAGATATTGGTGACTTTATCTATACCTGATAATAGGTATTTTTAGTATTTAATAAGGGTCTGTTGATATTTCATAAATGGCTTGCGTTGTAGGTTAAAATTGAGCATGAGACGTATACGTCGTAAAGCATGAAGAGAATAGCGAGACTATTTTCAAGTTTCATAATGAAGGCTGAGATAATTTTAACCACAACCCTGAGCAAGAACAAAGCACTGCTTTGTTTGCAGCGCAAGGCGCAGCGGGGACTAGCGTGTTTTTTGCCTCTACGTCGTTACCTTGCGAAACGATGTTTCTCATCATTTAGAATGACTAAATTTCGTATTTCGCGCCTAGTATCATCTAAAAATATTCGTAGTCGCAAACATAGACGAATTGTCAACAGACCCAAAGTGATTAGAAATGAATATTCAGTTTATTACAATCGAGTTTTAACGCGCTAAATGAGTATCAAATGATGTCTAAAGTCAATTTATTGAGATCAAGTTAACTTTTTGAGATAAGGTTATTGAGACTGGTTAAGTAAATATTCAAATTTTAGTAGATAAAAATCACAATTTAAAAGCAAAATATCGGTTATATTCGATAAATAATGGATTATTTTTATAATGGATGTCGTTTACGATGATTAAATTCCTTAGAAATTTGGCAGTGATACAATGTATTGCGATTACCATTTTGGCTATTGTTCTTTACTTGTATTAAACACTTAGCATCACTGCCTTAAGAAAAATAAAGATGTTTATTTTACCGCGCTAAATTGATCAACTAAGCTTCGACTTGCTTCATTCATCCCTATAATTTCAACCTGAATGTTATTTTGCAGAAACTTGTTCTGTGCCTGATTGAGCATACTGACAGAGGTAATATCCCATATATGGGCATGAGTTAAATCGATAATGACATGATCAATAGATTCATTAAAATCGAAAAACTGAAAGAATTTGTCTGAACTGCTAAAGAAAATTTGCCCAAAAATTTGATATTTACGGGTCGTGCTGTTCAATAGATGAGACTGGACACGCACTGCATTTTCTAATTTATTGACTAAGAAAAGTGCAGATAAAAGTACACCAACCAATACACCTAAAGCTAAATTATGCGTCATTAGTACAATGACCACCACCGCAAGCATCACGCTATTGCTTTGTTTGGGATGTTTTGAAAAGTTTTTGACTGAATCCCAGTTGAATGTAGTAAAAGCCACCATAATCATAATTGCCACAAGTGCAGCCATTGGAATATAAGACAGCCATTCTTTTAAAAAGACCACTAAACACAGTAAAAAAATACCAGCAATCAAGGTCGATAGGCGAGTTCGTGCGCCAGAAGATACATTGATAATTGATTGCCCAATCATGGCACAACCTGCCATCCCTCCCATAAATCCACTGACCATATTGGCGATGCCTTGACCACGACATTCTTTATGACGATCACCTTCAGTTTGCGTCACTTCATTAACAATTGTAGTTGTCATCATGGTTTCGAGTAAACCCACGGTGGCTAAAGTGATGGCATAAGGAAAAATAATTTTTAAGGTATCCACGTTAAGTGGAATGTCTGGAATCAGAAATAGTGGTAAAGTGTCTGGAAATTTTCCTAAATCACTAACTGTACGCATATCCGAACCCAAAAATAAGGCAACTAAACTTAGTACAATAATGCACACTAAGGGTGAGGGAATGAGTTGACCGATTTTGGGAATATAGGGAAAAAGATAAACCAACCCTAAGCCAAAGGCGACAAATAGATAAGCCGTCAGATCCATACGTTGTAATTCAGGAATCTGTGCCACAAAGATGAGAATGGCCAATGCATTAACAAAACCATAGACGACAGACTGTGAAACAAAACGCATCAGCTTTGCAACTTTAAAATAGCCAGCAAGAATCTGAATAATTCCAGTCAAAATTGTGGTGGCAAATAAATACTGTAAACCGTGATCTTTGACGAGGGTAACCATGAGCAATGCCATCGCGCCTGTGGCTGCGGAAATCATTGCAGTACGTCCACCGAAGAAAGCAATGCTCACTGCAATACAAAATGATGCATACAGACCAACTTGTGGATCTACACCTGCAATTGCAGAAAAAGCAATTGATTCAGGAATAAGTGCTAAGCCCACGACCATTCCAGCAAGTACATCTGTACGAATATTGGAAAACCATTCCGCTTTTTTTAGACTAATCACTACAAACCTTTCATCATTCTTTAAAGATGCGTATGTTAAAACATCTCTTAGTGAAAAAGCAGTTAACTTTGACTTGAAAAAGTCTTCATTTTGTTGAATATTCAAGTTATAGCTGATTTTATAAATTTATGCTTTTTGCAATTTTATGTTTTACGACTTGAAATTGTGATCTGAGCCATTTACAACTTAAACAGTCATATAACAAGGATTAGATATGAAATTATATTATTCACCAGGTGCATGTTCTTTAGCGGCCCATATTTTACTCAACGAAATTAATGTTGATTTTGATCTAGAACGTGTTGATTTAAAAACGCATAAAACAGAAAAGGGCGCAGATTATTACGAAATCAATCCAAAAGGCTATGTACCCGCATTAGAAATCAATCCAGGGTTACTTTTAACTGAAAATGTTGCAGTACTGCCTTTTATTGCACAACACGATCCTAAACAAGATTTGATCCCACCATCAGGTTTGGGACGTGCTAAAGTTTTAGAATGGTTGGGTTATTTAAACTCAGAGTTGCATGATGAATATGCTGTCTTCTTTGATCCAGCAATCACTGAAGATGAAAAAGTACGTGGCTATGCAACCATAGATAAGATGTTGAAATATATAGATGACTATCTTGCCGAGTCTGAATACGATTATTTGGTTAATGACCGCTTTGGTCCTGCTGATGCGTACTTGTTTGTACTGACAAATTGGTCGAATTCAATTCATCATGATCTAACTCCATTTACCAATATTGTGGCATTACGTAATAAAGTTGCTGAACGTCAATCTGTACAGATTGCAATGCGTGATGAAGGTTTAATTCCTTAAGTATAGTGGAATAGAGCTACAAAGCACCTACGGGTGCTTTTTTATTGAATTGATTAAAGTGAAATGGGCAGAAGTAGAAAGAATTAGATATTTATTGTTGATTTTTAGTCAATAATGTTTTGTTTATTTTTACGTTTTTTGCAATAAAAATAAGCTCTATAGTTGCGCCATAAATCAAACGTATTGGCAAAACATAGGTAAACAATGAGTAATATCTTAATCGTAAATGGTGCAAAACAGTTTGCACATTCAAAGGGTGAATTAAACGATACTCTGACTGACTTGGGTAAAGCAGTACTTACCGATTTGGGGCATAGTGTAAAGGTGACACGTACTGATGCAAATTACGATGCTCAAGAAGAAGTGGAGAAATATCTCTGGGCTGATGTAGTGATCTATCAAATGCCAGGTTGGTGGATGGGTGCACCTTGGACCATGAAAAAATATATTGATGATGTTTTTACCACTGGTCATGGCCGTTTATATGCCAATGATGGTCGTAGCCGTTCTAATACTGCCAAGAAATATGGTTCAGGTGGTTTAATTCAGGGGAAAAAATATATGTTGTCATTAACTTGGAATGCACCCTTACAAGCGTTTGATGATCCTGAGCAATTTTTCCATGGTGCTGGTGTAGATGGTGTTTATTTACCTTTTCATAAAGCCAATCAATTTTTAGGGATGGAAAGCTTAGAAACATTTATTGTCAATGATGTGATTAAAGCACCGCAAATTGCGCAATATGAACAAGCATATCGCCAGCATTTGCAGCAGCTTTTTGCTTAAATTAATTGGTATTTTGAATATCTCATTTAAAAATTTAAGGAGTTTAAAATGTTGACCATTGTGGCTGATATCCGCGCATATCCAAATGGATTACACAAAGATAAAATTATCCAAGCATTTAAGAAAATCACCCCAACAGTATTACAAGAGCAAGGTTGTCATGGCTATCAGTTATTGGTTGACGCTGATGTTGATGTAAGTTATCAAATCAAGGATTGTGATTTGATTGTGATGCTTGAAAAGTGGGAAAGTATTGAGCTTCTCAATGCACACTTGCAAACTGAGCATATGCAAGCTTATCAACTTGAAGTAAAAGAGCATGTTGCTGATGTTAAAATCCGTATTTTAAACAATGGATTTTAAAATTTATACATTGCTGGATAGATTAAAAATATATAAATCAAAATGTCGAGCTTGATTATTGAATCTAATACTTAAAGTCAACCCAGCCGAGTTGGAGCGAAGTAGTTTAGTTTACTTTTGTGGGGGAGTGTTGGCCTTATTGCTTTTGTATGGAAGATACAGAGCATCTTCCATACATTCTTCCCCAGCTTTATGAATCGTTGGTAGATGTGAAAAGTGTTCTATTCAAATTCACCGTAGTCTTTAAAATTAATCTGCTCAAGTTTAAGTGAATAACTGTTCTTTAATTTAGACCAAGAAACTTGCTTAGCTTGATCCTGATTTTCAAACGCACTACCTCCCGTAGTATTTTTAATTTTACCTGTTAGAAAATTGATACTTTTCGCACTGGTTTCACCAGAAGCGCGATGGAAGTAATCTGTATCGTAACCAATTAGTTTAAAAGACTGGTTTTGATAACGAAAAGTAAAAGCGTTGTTATAGACAGACCATGAACCGCAACTGAGCCAATAATGTAAATTAATTTTAACTAATCCATTTTTGATGTTGAGTGGATCGCTTTCACCTAAAGGGTCAGTAAGACAGGGTGATTCTTGATCTCCCTCAGTAGGAAGCAAGGAATTACTTGCAATAAGACGATAGCCTTGAGGGCCTTTAAATAAAATTAATAACTTTCGATTGTTTAAATTCAGCTGAGGATTACCTAATCCCTCATTTGTCACAATATTTTTTGGATCTGTATTTTCAATAATTAAAGCAAGATCCGCTTGTTGATCACCATTTAAATCACCTTGTGCTTTACTCAGTACTTTCCAGTTTTTGGGGACAAATGATTGATAGTCAGCTTTGGTATTGGTGTCTGCCCAAACCAAAGCTGAGCATATTGTTAATGTACAAAATAAAAGTAACCCAGTTTTGTTTTTCATTATTTTTCTCCAATAAATTTAACGCTAAAGTTATGAATAAATTCTTCACTATCCCAAGGGATATTTTCCAAAGTATAGCCTGTCGAAGTTCTCAGTGTTTTCCAAACAATTTTGGCTGGCGTTTCAACTTGTGCAAAGATATTTGGAGTTGTGGTTACTTTGGCTTTGTTGCTTAGAAAGTTAAGGCTGGTTTCTTTTAGTTTGCCACTAATTTTATCTAAATCATAAACATCAAATCCAATGAGGTGGAATTGATTGTTCTTCAGTTTAAACCCATAGGTATACATCAAGCCATATGTATTGCTACAAGATGACATGGTATTGAATAACACATCTAAGCGTTGATTTTCTATCGTCAACGTAGAATCATCTAAAGCATCTTCGATACAGAGTTCTTCTGAACGATAGGTCCAGTTAGAAATTTGCCGACTTAGCTTGAGTTGTAATTGTTGATCTTTTCGAAACAGCACTAATAGCTTTCGATTGTGCTGGTTTTTATTTTTGGGTTGAATGATGATAGCAATATCCTGTCTACCATCCTGATTCAAATCACCCTCTGCTTGAGCAAGAATTTCCCAATTATTTGGAATAAATTTTTGTAATGAGTTGGAAGGTTGATTTGCAAAACTTAGCGATGAATAAGCGATCAGGAGAAGGGTGGTATTTATTATTTTAGTCATGATCTCTCTCAATGAATGTATCAAGATATTTTGAGCCTAAAAGTACTTCGGAAAATCCTTTTAGGCAATTCAAACTATTATTTAAAGAAATAACCTGTTTCAGGTGAGCTTGCATTTGCCATACGTTTACGTGGCATACGACCCGCCAAATACGCTTCACGTCCAGCTTCAACCGCTTTCTTCATTGCTGATGCCATTAAAACTGGATGCTGTGCAGCGGCAATCGCGGTATTCATGAGTACACCATCGCAACCTAGTTCCATTGCAATTGCGGCATCGCTCGCAGTACCTACACCAGCATCAACCAAAACTGGCACTTTGGCATTTTCTTTAATAATTGAAATAGTATGTGGATTTAAAATGCCTAGACCAGAACCAATCAAGCTACCTAAAGGCATAATCGCAACACAACCCATGCTTTCGAGTTCTTGGGCGACAATAGGGTCATCTGATGTATACACCATCACTTCGAAGCCATCTTCAATCAATGTGCGAGCAGCATCAAGTGTTGCTGTTATATTGGGATAAAGGGTTTTCTCATCACCTAATACTTCCAATTTGACCAAGTTATGACCATCTAAAAGTTCACGTGCAAGCATACAAGTACGTACTGCGCTATTGGCATCAAAACAACCGGCTGTGTTTGGTAAAATGGTATATTTTTCAGGAGGAAGTATCGACAGTAAGTTGGGTTGATCTGGATTCTGCCCAATATTTACTCGGCGAATCGCAACAGTCACAATTTCAGCGCCACTGGCTTGAATTGCTAAATCAGTTTCTTGCATATCTTTGTATTTACCCGTACCAACAAGAAGGCGTGATTGAAAAGTACGAGAACCGATAATAAGAGGGGAGTTTTCAGTAGGAAAATCTAGCATGGGAGAGCTCCAAATTAGCCGCCACCGACAGCGTGAATGATTTCAATACGGTCTTTTTCAGTAATAGGGGTAAGTTCAAGTTTACTTTTTGAAATGATCATTTCATTCATTTCTACGGCAAAGCGTTTACCTTCGAGTGAAAGTTCCTGAACCAGTTGTAAAAGATTTTGGCAAGCGGTTTCTTGAGGCTCACCATTTAAGAAAATTTGCATATACATTCCATTCGATTGCGCAAATTGTGAGGTCTAAAATCAAAATAAATTTATTTAGCGTATTTCAATGCGTTCCATGCAAGAACTAGCCAACCTGCAATCATGAGTGCTCCACCAATGGGTGTAATAGCACCTAAACCTCGTGGTAAACCTAGTGCCATGACATAAAGCGAACCGCAGAAAAATAAAATACCGATTTGGATGAGTAAGAAGCTAGCTTTGATTGGAAGTTGTGGAATGACTTTACCGAGAATCGCCAATGCCAATAGACCTAGTGCATGGTAGAAAAAATAATCGGTTGCTGTTTGCCACCATACCAACTGAGCTTCAGTTGCATGAGCTTTTAAACCATGTGCGCCAAATGCACCTAAGATTACTGCAAGCGCTAAATTCAGTGCTGAAATTGCAATCCACATAAGCCAGTCATCTGCATTAATTTGCGCATAACATTAACACAATTTCAAAGCGGGATTAAAGGCAAAATCTATTAAGAATAAAGATTTGACAAAAATATCTGGCAAAATAAAAGGGCATGTCGCCCTTTTATTGAAAATTTAAATTTTATTTTGTATGTAGACAGTTTTGAAGATTTAGTTGGATGACATGGCAACTTTAATTTTGTCCATAGCATTTTTTTCTAACTGACGAATACGTTCAGCAGATACATTGTACTCTGCAGCCAGTTCATGCAAGGTCGATTTATCATCATCTAACCAACGGCGCTGTAAGATGTTGCGTGAGCGATCATCTAACTGTTCCATGGCATTATGCAAAGCTGATGTACTTTGTTCTTCGTAATCTTCTTCTTCGACTAAACGGGCAGGATCATAGCGGTTATCTTCAAGATAAAGTGCTGGTGCAACATGGGTTGAGCCTTCGTCATCGTCATCGCCTTGAGCTTCAAATGCAGCATCATAAGCAGTTAAACGACCTTCCATTTCCAAGACTTGTTCAGGTGTTACATTTAAGTCGTTGGCAATCGATTTTGCTTCTTCAAGTGTGAGTTTTTTACTCGATTTTTTTAGGCTACGTAAATTAAAAAACAATTTACGTTGCGCTTTGGTGGTCGCAATTTTGACAATACGCCAATTGCGAATCACATATTCATGAATTTCAGCCTTAATCCAGTGCACAGCAAAAGACACCAAACGTACACCCATATTCGGGTCAAAGCGTTTGACTGCTTTCATTAAACCGAGATTACCTTCTTGAATTAAATCACCTTGTGGCAAACCATAGCCCGCATAACTGCGCGCAATATGCACCACAAAACGTAAGTGAGACATCACTAACATTTTCGCAGCATCTAAATCTTGATCGTAAAAATAGCGATCAGCTAACTCTTTTTCTTGTTCAGCTGTCAAGATTGGAATCTGATTTACGGTGCTGATATAAGCACCTAAGTTAACACCTGGTGCAGATAAGGACAGGGGCATCAACTGATTGCTGCTGTCACTCATGGGTTCTCCTTATAGGAATTTCGTTGTATAGCTAATGTATTCATCTTAATTCGAATATTGTACATAAGTAAGGAAATTTGGGTATCGAAATGTAAAAATATATGCAAATTTGCAAAAAATAATTTGAATCGAAAATAATTAAGATTCAATTAAGTAATGAAATTCATGCTCTGATCGTTTAGTCAATTGGCAAGTTATCTTATTGATCTCGCAATAACGAGTAATGTCAATTTCGCTGTGCGGATCAGAGGACATTAAGAGAAATATTTGATTAGGCAATGCTCTTTTTAGTTCACGTTTTAACATTAATAGAGGCATTGGGCAGGGTTTGCCCATACAATTTATTTCAATAGTTGTCTGACCTAAAGTTTCATTCATTTTTTGGCAAGGTAACAATAGGGTGATGGAACGCATATTTTACCAAGTTTATTGAAACACCCCAACAAAAATTGGAAAATTCTTCAACAAATAAAAAATAATCGTGAAGCTGTTTAAAAAACACGCTTGATATCGAAAATAATTATCAAAAAAAATTCTATTAATTGTCATAAACCCATGTTAAGCTCGTTGCGTATTTAGGATTTATCAGAAACAATTCTTGTTTTGAAACCCTATTACAAGATGGATGTAACCGGGATTTTGTTAATAGTTTTACAGAATGATTACAAGCTTTGAAATTAGAAAATATTTTAAAACTTTGTTTGCTCTGCTGTTTGCAACACCGGGTGGTCCCTTTTTCTTAATAACTGAGGATTAACTTATGACAGCTCGTGAACAAGGCGTAGTTAAATGGTTCAACGACACTAAAGGCTTCGGCTTTATCCAACGCGCAGGCGGTGATGACGTATTCGTTCATTTCCGTGCTATCCAAGGTGACGGTCATCGTTCACTTCGTGACGGTCAACGCGTTGAATTCAGTGTTGTGCAAGGTCAAAAAGGTTTTCAAGCTGAAGAAGTTCAGCCTTTAGACTAATCTTAAATTTTTAAAATTTAAGTGGCGCTCCAATTTCTTATAAATTGGGGCGTTTTTTGTTTATAATGGGCGCAATTAAAAGTGTCTACAGTTAGAGCTCGTATTTATGTCATCAGGTTTCGAAACCCTTAATTTACATCCGCAACTTAAACAAGCGATTGATGCTTTAGGGTTTAAAGAAATGACCCCAATTCAGCAAAAAGTATTGAAATATACTTTAGCAGGTCATGATGCGATTGGTCGTGCTCAAACCGGCACAGGTAAAACAGCAGCATTTTTAGTCAGTATTATTAATGATTTGCTCACAAACCCAATTCAAGAACAACGTTTCCGGGGCGAGCCACGTGCATTGATTCTTGCGCCAACACGTGAACTGGCAATTCAAATTGAAAATGATGCAAAGGATTTGGTCAAATATACCAATCTAAATGTCGTGACTTTGGTTGGTGGTGTAGATTTTGATAAACAAAGAAAGCAATTGGATCAAGGTTTTGTCGATATTTTAGTAGCAACCCCGGGTCGTTTAATCGATTTCACCGAACAAAAAGAAGTTTGGTTAGATCAAATTGAATTTTTAGTGATTGATGAAGCTGACCGTTTATTAGATATGGGCTTTATTCCATCAGTTAAACGGATTGTGCGTTTTTCTCCACGTAAAGAACAGCGTCAAACGTTAATGTTCTCGGCAACATTTAGCTATGATGTTCTCAATCTTGCACAACAATGGTTATGTGAGCCAGTTACAGTAGAAATTGAGCCTGAAAAGAAAACCAATGCTGATGTGGAACAACGTGTATATGTGGTCGAAAAGAAAGATAAATATCGATTATTACGTGAAATTTTGGCAGATGAACCCATTGAAAAAGTGATGATCTTTGCCAATCGGCGTGATCAAGTTCGTAAACTTTATGACCATTTAAAAGCTGATGGTTATAAGGTGGTGATGCTATCTGGTGAAATAGCGCAAGATAAACGTTTGAAAATGTTGGATCAATTTAAAAATGGTCAACATAATATTATGATCGCAACAGATGTTGCGGGTCGTGGTATCCATGTTGATGGCGTATCTCATGTGGTGAATTTCACTTTACCTGAACAGTCAGATGATTATGTACATCGTATTGGGCGTACAGGTCGTGCAGGTACGCAGGGTGTGAGTATTAGTTTCTTATCTGAAGATGATGCATTTAATTTACCGACTATTGAGAAAGCGATTGGACAAAAATTGCCTTTAACTCGACTAGAAGGTTATTGCTAGGTTTTTTGTTTCTTTATCGGATTGTGCGTAAAAAACCCACTTATTTAAAGTGGGTTTTTTAATGGCTATTTTTAATTTAGAAGACTAAACGGATTAACTTGCTTTACAGCTAAAGGTCAGAGTTGTTTGATAGTCAGTATCTTTTTCAATACCGTAATTTTTGCCCATCACTGAACCTAATACGCCTGCTGCTGCAGTGATCATTTTTCCAGTTTGTTCATCGACTACACCTTTTAAGCTGCCATGGTATTCAGTTTTTTCATCAACCAAGACGGGCGCACCTTTTTTACCACAAGCCTTGTTTGCTGCAGTAATGGCATTGTTTTTTGCCGTAATTTGATCTTTACCTAAGCCAGTAACTTCATACTGGTTATCTGCTTTTTGAATCGCTAAAGTTTGTGTTGGATTTGATGCACATGCTGTGAAGAGTAATGCTGAACTAGCAAGTAAAGTGATCGTTGTTAATTTATTCATATTGATTCTCAAATTCCTGTACTAAAAATTAAAAAGATAGTGCTTTTAAATTAGTTATAATTTGAGCATAGAATGTGGGCTAAATATTGAGAAACATGTATAAATTTTGCAGTTTTTTTTGAGTTTATTGATGATTTGGCTTTATTTTTAAAGCCACAGGGTATTGAAGGCATTTTTTTTGTGAGCAATCATGATCATTGATAACCTAACAATAAGTTGTATGCATTATTGACAGATGCTAAGTAAATTTTGTTGGAGATAGCTTAATGATTTTAGATTATGCTAATCTTGAAACAAGTGAAATTAACTAGATAATAGATAGGTCAATGTCAGATTTAAATTTCAAAGCAGTACATGACAATATTCATCAACGTCAATCAGTCGGTCATTTGGTTGAACCAGCACCTTCACACGAACAACTGAATATTGCATTTAAAGCCGCTTTAACAGCACCCGATCATCATCGTTTAAAGCCAACACAATTTATTGTAGTGGATGTTGAACAACGTGAAGCATTTGGCGCATTACTGGCACAATCTATTGCTGACTTAGGTGAATTAGATCCAGCCCAAGTTGAACGAGTAAAACTTCATCCTTTTAGAGCACCTATTTTAGTACTTGCTGTGACTAAATTCCAAGACCACCCTAAAGTGCCTTTTTTTGAACAAACGCTGAGTTCAGGGGCAGCAATTGAAAACTTTTTATTGTCGATGCAGGCACAAGGTTTCGCAACAATGTGGCGGAGTGGGGCTGTTGTTGAATCTAAATTATTAAAATCAGCATTGGGTTTAGCTGAGCGAGATTTAATTTCAGGCATTATTTATGTTGGCACAGCGGCAAAAGCGATTGCCTCGCGTGCAGAGGTTGAAACAACACAATATGTTCATTTTTGGCAAGCTTGAGTCAAAAAAATATTGATATTTTCAGATTGAAAAAATCATTGGGTTATTAGGATAAGCATTTTAGGATAACAATAAATGTCGGATTTACAATTTAAAGATTTAGTTGAACCTATTGTTTTGGGTCAGAAAACAGCATTACGAGTGACTGTACTGGGTGGCGGTAGTTTTGGTACTGCAATGGCAAATACAGCAGTACGTAATGGTTGCGACACCATGATTTGGATTCGTGATGAAAGTATAGCTGCCGAAATTAATGCAACCCATGTAAATAAACGCTATTTACCTGATTTTCAATTGGAGACGGGCTTACGTGCTGAGTCAAATCTAGAAGATGCAGTGCGTGATCGCGATATTATTCTGGTCGCAATTCCAAGTCATTCTTTTCGTGATGTTTTACGTCAAATTAAACCTTTTATCAGTGCGCAAGCCGTTGTTTCATTAACCAAAGGGATTGAAGCAAAAACCTTTAGTTTTATGAGTGACATCATTCGTGAGGAGCTTCCTGAAGTTCCTTATGGTGTTCTTTCAGGGCCAAATTTAGCCAAAGAAATTGTTGCAGGACAACCTGCGGGTACAGTGATTGCCAGTGATAGTGAGTTAGTACGTTATGCCGTACAACAAGCACTGCATAGTGCCTTGTTTCGAGTATTTGGCAGTGACGATGTGCATGGTGTCGAATTGGGGGGGGCACTTAAAAATATTTATGCTGTTGCAATGGGAATGGCGGCAGCTTATAAAGTCGGTGAAAATACCAAGAGTATGATTTTAACCCGTGCCTTGGCTGAAATGAGCCGCTTTGCAGTTAAGTTGGGTGCAAATCCTTTAACCTTCTTAGGCTTGTCTGGTGTTGGTGATCTTTTTGCGACCTGTAATAGCCCGTTGAGCCGAAATTATCAAGTTGGTTTTGCCTTGGGTTCTGGAAAGACACTGGAACAAGCAACATCTGAACTGGGTCAAACCGCTGAAGGGATCAATACCATTGTACAAGTCAATGCACGTGCAAAGGAGTTGGATGTCTATATGCCAATTACAACTGCGTTGTATGAGGTTATTTTTGACGGTGCACCACCACTCAATATTGCTGTTTCTTTAATGAAGAATGGGCATCGTAGTGATGTAGAGTTTGTCCTTCCACATAACGAAGTTTAATGGCATGTTGTTAGGACAATATTTCAAGCTTTAGAGATGGATTTGTAACAAAGCCTCGTTATAATCAGTGCAATATTTAAAAGGAAATCTTATGCAACTGACTTTGGTGCGTCATGGTGAAGCAGCTCCACCCGTCAATGGGGTGGACAGTAAACGACCTTTAACACAACGCGGGCATTTACAAGCAGAACAAACGGCTAATTTTTTAAAACAAAACGTACAGCCTGATGTATTTGTTGTAAGTACTTTATTGAGAGCACAAGAAACATTGGCGCACATACAGACTTACTTCCCAGATGTATCAGTATTAGTCTGTGATAAAATAAAGCCAGATGATGATGCAAAATTAGCAATCGAGTGGTTGTCACAATTGCCATTTGAACGTATTGTTGTGGTATGTCATATGAATGTTGTTGCACATATTGCTGAACAGTTGACACATGAACATTTTAATCCTTTTGCCTTAGCAGAGGCTCGTATCTATGAGCAAACTGTGATTGCAAATGGTCTATCTACACAAGATAAAGCCTTTATTCCAACTGTATAAAAGCATTGTTAAAAGAACTTAACGGCAGAAAACGATAAATGTTGTACTTATGGATGCCTGAAGCCAATGGGGTTTGGCAGTGGTCTCGAGGAAGTGATTGGACTAAATCTTCGACCCTAGAACAATTAATACAAGATATTAAACTTTACCAAGGTGAAGAAGCTGTGGTTTTCTTCCCCAGTCGTGAAGTGCAAATTCTTCAACAGAAATTTAGTAAAACTCAATATAAACAATTGGGTGTAGATGGTGTCAAATATTTATTAGAAGAATATGTGATTTTGCCGATTGATCAGATGAAAGTGTTTTCATACTTTCAACAACCGGATCAGGTTTCAATATTGGGGATTCATCAATATGCTGTCACAACAATGCAGCATTCCTTGTCATTGATTCCGTTAAAAATCGTATCTTTATTACCTGACTTTTTGATGCTGCCCGCACCAGAAGCTGGACAGACGATTTTGGCCAATATCAATGGGCAATTATTGGTTCGAGAAGGTGAGTTTCTTGGTAATTCGATTGATGATATCAGTGTATATTTAGATTTTGCTGATCGAGAAAAAAATTATCTATATAGTGGATTGACAGATGAGCAAGCGGTCAGCTTATTTGCCATTGCTACAGCGGATCAACGTGAGCCTTTTGATTATCAATTTAGTGAAATCAAAAAAACTAAACAACATCCTTATAATGTATTGCCAAAAGCCAAGCAAGCCAATCAAGGTGTTTCTCGTTATTGGCAAGCCTGTGCAGTATTGGTGGTTGTGTTGATCATTGCGCAATTGAGTTATGATGCTTTGCGTTGGATTAAACTAAAGAAAGTTGCGGATCAAACTGCTTTAATTGCAGTGGATCAGTACAAAAAGTGGTTTCCAAATGAGCAACGGATTACAGAAGAGTCTGTAGAGCGTCAGTTTAAAAATAAATTAGCACTTAGTCAGAGTGCCAATACGCAAGCTTTACAATTACTCAGCCGTGTTGGGCCTATTCTGATGCAACATCAGATCATTGCCAGTCGTGTGAATTATGATACAGCTGTGTTAAATATGGATCTGGTGGCGAAAAATGCTGAAGGCTTACAGACCTTGGTAACGCAACTGAATCAACAGGGCTTTAAAGCGGAATTAGGTAATGTTCAGACGCAAGGTGCATCTGTCGTTGGTTTGGTGAAGATACAATAATGAAAACAATGGAAAATGTGCAAAATCGACTGGATATATGGTCTGAGAAAATCGCAGATAATTTAGAAAAAATATCACCACGTGAACGTGTCATGGTTATTTTCACTACGATTTTTGTCACTGTGGCAATTGTGGGTGCGGCATTGTGGTACACCCATAAAGCTGCCGAAAAACAGCAAGCACGTTTAAATCAGATGAAAGATCTTGTGGTTTGGATGCAAAGTAATGTGGTGACTATGAAGCCTGCAGATGACTTGGCTTTAACCACCGCAGATAAAATTCAACGTGTAGCACAACAACAAGGGCTTTCGGTTGCCTCGCAGCAAGTGGGTGAGCAATTTCAGATTATTGCACAACATCAAAACTATGCCGTTTTAGCAAACTTTTTAACCCAAATTGCCCAAATGGGTGTAAGTTTGGAAAAGATGGAGTTAGCCAAAGAAGGTGGGAAGATTAAATTAACAGCGACGGTACAGTAGTAGCGAAAATAAACACAGTTCAAGCATAGCCTTTTCAACATACTGTGCCTATAATATGGCAACTTAAAAAGCAGTAGACTTTTGTAGCTATGATGTATTCACTTGCTCGCCCTTTGTTGTTTTCTTTAGCACCAGAGCGTGCACATGAACTCACATTATCCATGCTTAAATCTGCCCATAGAATGGGGGCGATTCGTCAAACTGTTGCTGCCAAACCAGTCACTTGCATGGGAATTGAGTTTCCAAATCCAGTTGGCCTAGCAGCAGGACTAGATAAAAATGGCGCTTATATCGATGCCTTAGCGGGTTTAGGATTTGGTTTTATTGAAATTGGAACCATTACGCCTAAACCACAAGAGGGCAATCCCAAGCCACGCCTTTTCCGTATTCCCCAAGCCAAAGCAATTATTAACCGTATGGGGTTTAATAATGATGGTGTGGATCAATTGGTTGAGAATGTTAAAGCCGCAAAATTTAAAGGCATTCTTGGTATCAATATTGGTAAAAATGCCACAACACCAGTTGAAGATGCAGTTTCTGATTATTTAGTTTGTCTTGAAAAAGTTTATAACTACGCATCTTATATTACTGTTAATATCTCATCTCCAAACACCAAGAATTTACGTTCTTTACAAAGTGGCCATGCCCTCACTGAACTTTTGGAAACACTGAAAAAACGTCAGTTAGAGTTGGCAGAAGAATTGCAACACTATGTTCCTTTAGTGTTGAAAGTTGCACCAGATCTAGAAGCTTCAGATATTGAATTTATTGCATCACAATTGTTGCAGTTTAAAATTGATGGATTGATTGTGACCAATACAACATTATCCCGTGAGGGGGTTGAAGGTTTACCATTTGGTGATGAAGCGGGTGGTTTATCCGGTGCGCCAGTATTTGAAAAGAGCACGGCATGTTTGGCGGCTTTTTCAAAAATTTTGCAGGGGAAAATTCCTTTAATCGGTGTTGGTGGAATTTTATCTGGTGAACAAGCTGTTGCAAAACAACAAGCCGGCGCAAGCTTAGTCCAAATTTATAGTGGTATGATCTATACAGGTCCTATACTCATTAAAGACTGTGTTGACGCTATGATTTAAAATATGAATACCTTAGACATTATTATTCTGATTCTATTGCTCATTGGAGGGCTAAACGGTTTGCGACAAGGATTCGTGAAAGCCTTTGCGAACTTGATAGGATGGATATTTGCACTGATTGTCGGTGCCAAATATGCCAATATCATCGCACCTTCAATGTCTGCACTCAGTCAGGATCCTGTGGTGCAGAAAATTGCTGCATTTGCTTTTATTGTCTTGGTCATTATTGTTTTAACATGGATTGTCACTGCTTTACTTAATCAGATTTTAAAAACTTTAAAACTCGGTCCATTAAATCGTTTAGCTGGAAGTGCTTTGGGTGCCTTGAAAGGTTTGTTCATCGTCCTCATTACTATGCAAGGTTTAGGGCCGTGGGTTGAAAGTTCTCCAACTTGGAAACAATCCAAATTCATTCAGACGCTTTTACCATTTGCACCTTTGGCATCTGAAATCTCTAAAGATGCTGCAAATGAAGCATTACATCATATACATTCAGAAGATCGTTCCGATGATGCTTCTGTAACGAAGACTGATCGATCATCGGATATTCAAAACGATGAAAAATCAGCACATTCGACAAAGAATCCGTTTTATTAGTCCTAGCTGGTCTGCGAGGTAGTTATGTGTGGAGTCGTTGGTATAGCAGGTAAAGCACCTGTAAACCAAATGTTATTTGATGCGTTGACGATGTTACAACATCGTGGGCAAGATGCGGCTGGGATTGTGACTTGTCATAATGGACGTCTTTTTCTAAGAAAAGATAATGGTATGGTACGTGATGTATTTCATACTCGCCACATGCGTGCGTTACTCGGTAACTATGGTATTGGTCACGTGCGTTATCCAACTGCTGGTTCTTCAAGTAGTGCAGAAGCGCAGCCTTTCTATGTAAACTCACCGTATGGGATTACTTTGGCTCATAATGGTAACTTAACCAATGCAGCTGATATTCACGATGACTTATTCAAAACTGACTTACGTCATATGAATACGGACTCAGACTCAGAAGTATTGTTAAACGTTTTTGCTCATGAATTGCAAAAATGTGCATCATTAACGCCAATGCCTGATGATATTTTTCATACGGTTAAACGTGTGCATGAGCGTTGTAAAGGTGCTTATGGCGTCGTTGCAATGATCACAGGGCATGGCATTGTTGGTTTTCGTGATCCGAATGGTATTCGTCCACTTATTTATGGTTCACGTTTAACTGAAAATGGTGAAACAGAATATATCATCGCATCGGAATCTGTTGCAATAACAGCATTAGGATTTAAGGTAGAGCGTGATATTGAGCCTGGTGAAGCGATCTTTATCAATTCAAAAGGTGAATTCTTTTCACAACAGTGTGCTGCAAATTCGCGCTACCGCCCATGTATTTTTGAATACGTTTATTTTGCGCGTCCAGACGCAATAATTGATGGTATTTCGGTATATAAAGCACGTTTGAAAATGGGTGAAACCCTTGCGAAGAAAATTCTTCATGAATGGGGTGATATGCATGACATCGACGTGGTGATTCCAATTCCAGATACAAGTCGTACTTCTGCTTTAGAGTTGGCGAATATGCTGGGTGTGAAATTCCGTGAAGGTTTCATGAAAAACCGTTATATTGGCCGTACCTTTATTATGCCGGGCCAACAACAACGTACCAAATCCGTACGTCAAAAACTCAACCCTGTAGAGCTTGAGTTTAAAGGTAAGAACGTTTTGTTAGTTGATGATTCGATTGTACGTGGTACGACTTGTAATGAAATCATTCAAATGGCACGTGATGCTGGTGCAAAAAAAGTCTATTTTGCCTCTGCTGCACCTATGGTGAAATATCCAAATGTGTATGGTATTGATATGCCAGCAAAAGCAGAATTGATTGCTTCACATCGTAGTGTCGAAGAAATACAGGGAATCATTGGCGCCGATCGTTTAATCTTTCAAGACTTGGATGATCTAAAAGCTGCAGTAAGAACCAGTAAGGTTCCTGTAGTGCAAGAGTTTGATTGTTCAGTGTTTGATGGTGTTTATGTGACAGGTGATATTGATGAACAATATTTAACTGATCTGGAGCAAAGTCGTAGTGATACTGCTAAAAAAGAGAAAGATGGTTATATTGATGTCAATATCGATGCTGCATCTGTTGATTTGAGTGGTATCAAAGAAGAAATGTAATCAACTTTGATTTACATTGAGAAAAAGCGGGAAGTTCCCGCTTTTTTCATTTATAGTATTTTGCAATGTAATGAGGAATTTTACATTGAAAGATGTCAGTCATTATTTGATAAAAAACAAAAATATGTTGTGGTCTGCAAGTATTTGTTTACTTGCGGTCATTTTGACGATTTTTATTCTAAATACTGTTTTAGGGTTGCTGGTTCACTATGCAGACCCAGATCAAGAGATTTGGTGGAATATTCTCAGCCCATACTGTGTAGGCTTGATCATTGTCATTATTGGATGGTCAATCGCATATGAATTTTATGTCTTCCGTACAGGTGGTCATTCACTTGCAAAGCAATTAAAAGCCCGTCGTTTAAGTCAAATTGAAAGCACACCTGAAGAAAGTGTAGCATTAAAACTAGCAGATAAATTTGCGGAGACTTTTGAAATTGATGCACCTACATTATATGTTTTGCCAGATGAAGTTGGGGTTAATGCATTAACTGCTGGATTCCATCCAAGAGATACAGTGATTATCCTGACTTGGGGTGCATTACAGAACTTGGATGAATTAGAACTTTATGGTTTGCTCGGTCATGAGTTTAATCAAATTTTGTCAGGTGAAGCACGTGAAAATACCCGACTTAAAATTTTATATAGTGGTTTAATTACCTTTAGCCAGTTGGGAAGTAAAATCGCAAAACAGGGTTTTAATCGTTATAACGCCAAGGGAAATCAGCATAAATTTGAAACCAGTTTTGTTGCTGTTGGTGGCGTGATTTGGCTGTTAGGTAGTATGGGGATTTTAATTAATCGTTTGATTAAATATTTCACTTTAGGGGGGCGTACTTTTTATAACGATTATAAAACTAAAAAGTTATTGTTAAATAATGCCAATGTACAAACGTTATTACGGATCTATGTGCATCACGCAGGTTCTCAAATTCATAGTGAGTTTTCAGAAGCCATTGCGCATATGTGTTTTGCTAATTCATTAAGTCCGCAAAGTTGGTTAAATATCCATCCAAGTATTGAAGACCGTATTTATGAGTTAAATCCAACACTATTACAGGATTTACAGCTCGAAAATTTAAAAAAATTACGCAGTCAGCCTTTATTTAGTTTGTTGCGACCTTTGGAAGAATCAACAGGGGATGTTTATAACCCGTGGGTATCTCCACAGCCGCTACCTCTGTTACGATTATCGCCGATTAGTTTTGCTTTAAACGATGCAATTAAGCCTTTAAATCCAGAAGTACGCCGTCAAATTGAGCGTTCTGACTTGATTCAGCGCGCTATGCAAACAGCAACGGGTTCTCGTGAGGTGATGGTCGCCATCTTAATGATTCGACAGTATCGCGAATTTATTCCATCTGATGCAGAGGTGAGTCGTGCAATTATTGACTCACTTTTGAATTTAGATGGTCGGGTGCATATTCAAATTTTCCATGATGCCTGTGAAAATCTTGGTAATATGCCTGCGACCAGTGCACGTCAATTTGTGACCAAGCTAGCGAAAATTATTCAAGAAGATGGCGAGATTGGTTTGTTAGATGCATTGCTGATTGAACGTGTAAAGGCTGAATTGCATTTGCTGCCGATGCATACACCCTCATCATTGGAAACGGTGAAGCCGCAAATTGTGCGCTTGATTGATGCATTACTGCACGTACAGCAAATTAACAGTGCCAATCAGCTTGATGTACGTTATGAGATTTTAGAACGGGTTTTGTCTAAGGATGAGTTAGAACTGTTTGAGGAAATCTCAGATGAACCTATTGATTTGGGAGAAATCTTAAATGATATTGCAGGGTTATTATTACGTGATCGCCTAAGTATTTTGGGCGTGGCTGAAATTTGTTTGTGGAATGATCGAATTATTACGCAAGATGAACTAGATGTACTGCAATTGCTGTATTGGCGACTTGGCTTTGTCACAGATGATATCGTAGATCAAATGCAAAAAAAGAATAGTGTGATGATTATTTAACAAATGTAAAGTAAGTTGTAGTGACGTAATCATAGAAAGTATAATAAAAAGAATCAAATGGGAAACGCGAACACCCCTTTTTTTTGAAGTGGTGTTCACGAAACTTTGAATTAACTCGCCATAGCATCGACAGAAAGCTCAGCCACTGTTGGTTTGGCTTTTTCTGCTTTTAAACCTAACTTATTAAACAGTTGTTTGTCTTTACCTTCGCCTGCATTCGGTGTGGTTAATAATTTTTCACCACTAAATAGCGAGTTTGCACCTGCCATAAAGGCTAAAGCTTGATCTGAGTCAGTGAGAGATTCACGGCCAGCAGAAAGACGGATATAGCTGTGTGGCATGATAATACGCGCAACCGCAATAGTACGAATCCATTCTGTGACATCAAGTTTTTCAACATCTGCAAGTGGTGTACCTTCAATTGGGACAAGCATGTTGATCGGTACAGATTCAGGATGAACAGGCAAGGTTGCTAATTCATGTAATAATCCAATACGATCATTACGATTTTCACCCAGTCCAACAATACCGCCACTACAGACTTTCATACCTGCATTACGAACATGATCCAAGGTGTCTAAGCGATCATCAAAAGTACGGGTGCTGATAATATGTGAATAGTATTCACGAGACGTATCTAAGTTATGGTTGTAATAATCTAAGCCTGCTGCATGTAAACGTTCAGCTTGTGATTGGTTAAGCATACCCAGTGTCATGCAGGTTTCTAAACCTAAGGCTTTAACTTCACGCACCATTTCGAGGACATAAGGCATATCACGCTCATGTGGGTTTCGCCATGCTGCACCCATACAAAAACGCGAAGAACCTGATTCAATGGCTTCTTTTGCTTCACTGATTACTTTATCAACCGCAATACGTTTTTCAGCTTCTAATTTTGAATCATAGCGTGCAGATTGCGAACAATATTTGCAATCTTCAGGGCACTTACCAGTTTTAATTGAAAGTAAAGTACTGACTTGGATGGTATTGGCATCAAAGTGTTCACGATGAATTTGCTGTGCTTTGAAAACTAAGTCTAAAAAAGGCTGTTCATATAAAGCTTGAATTTCTTCACGAGCCCAGTCATTACGTACTGTCATTAATTAAATCCATGATAATCATTATCTATCCCTGTATATAATACATAATTCATGCCAATTCTATAGGGCAAAAAAGTACAAATATGATGGTATCTTACGATTAAAATGATCAAGAGTATAGAGAACTAAAATTATAAATATAGTTGCAAAGTTAATCACATTTCTTGTGATTTACTCACAAAATTTTAACTTTAATTTTTGTTAACTTCAGTGTATTGGTTATTAAAATATTCAAAAATTACGAACTTTGTAACGATCTGAAAATTATAATTTGGCACAAATTAAGGGCATAAATGAGCTTGAATTTAGCCTTGTTTAGAGCTTTGCTCTTTAATAGCCCAATCAATATGGACTTGCACAACTTCATCATGTAGGGCTCTATTTTGGGTCAAAGCTGTAATAATTTGGGCTGAATACGGTGCATTACCTAAGCCGATTGCAATATTGCGCATAAAGCTTTGAAAGCCTGTACGTCGGATGGGACTTCCTTCAGTACAGTTGAGGAAGGTTTTCTCATCCCATTGCCATAAATCTAATAAATTAATATTGTCTAAGCCATAACGTGGATTAAAGTCTTCAATTGAGGCTTTTTTGGCAAAACTGTTCCAAGGACAAATCAGTTGACAATCGTCACAGCCAAAAACACGGTTACCAATACCACGTCTTAACTCTTCAGGAATAATTCCCTTATATTCGATGGTTAAATAGGCGATACATCTACGCGCATCCAGCATATACGGCTCAACGATCGCTTGTGTTGGGCAAATATCGATACAGGCTGAACATGAACCACAATGAGGCGTTGACGGTTCATCAAAGGGTAAATCAAGTGAAGTAAATAATTCACCTAAAACAAAAAAGGAACCCGATTTTTTATGAATCAATAAAGTATGTTTACCCGTCCATCCCATTCCTGCACTTTCTGCCAGTGATTTTTCAAATACTGGTGCCGAGTCCGCAAAGGGGCGAGATTCAAACGGACCAACTTTTTCTTTAATGAGGGTTGCCAAGGTTTTTAACCGACCACGCATGATTTTATGATAGTCACGTCCACGTGCATAACGGGCAATAATGGCTGAATTGGGTTCATCTGGGACATAACGTGGTTTTGGTGTTTCAACCAAATAGTTCATTCGTACACAGATGATACTTTTCGTGCCTGGAACCAGTAGTGTGGGATCCGCTCTTTTTTCTAAATTTTCTTCTAAAAACTTCATATCGCCATGGTATCCGCGTTTTAAATATTCTTTAAATCGTGGTAATTCAGCTTGAGCATCAGGACGAGCAATGACACAATCAGCAAAGCCCAGTTGCAAAGCCTTTTGTTTGATCCAAGACTTTAGTTCTTGAAGATCAAGCTGTTGCAAGGGAATGGATTGCGAAGTTAAAGTTGCCGACATAATGAATCAATGCGCTATAAAATAGTGAGAAGAAAAGGACAGAATGATGCATCAGCAAGTTTATCACAGCCGTGAAATACAAGCATGGGAAGCGCGTTGGTTTGCTCAGCAAAATAGCACTTTTGGTTTAATGCAACAGGTGGCTTGGTCGATTGCGCAACACTTAAATATTTTGTTTCAACAAGCTTCTCCCCCAATTACTACTGTTGCGCTGTGGTGCGGTGCGGGAAATAATGCTGGTGATGGCTATTGTGTTGCTCATTATTTGCATCAATACGGTTATCAAGTCGAAATATTTGCAACTGAAGCAGGGCATTCTCAGCAGTTGAAGGCGGCAATTGAATTAGCACAGGCAGATCAACTCAAAATCCATCCACATTTTAATATCCAAAAGCGGTTTGATTGTCATATTGATGCATTGTTTGGTATTGGTTTAAATCGTGATTTGGATGATGCATTGCAATCGATTATTCAACACTATAATACCCAATCAGGTTTAAAAGTAGCCATTGATATTCCGAGCGGTTTAAGTGCCAATACAGGACAACCTTTACCTGTGGCGGTAAAAGCAGATCAAACATTGACTGTTTTAGGCCTTAAAGCGGGTTTGTTTACAGGACAAGGTCGAGAATATACGGGGCAAATTGAGCTCATTTCAGTCGTCCCAGTAGACTCGCAATTAAAAGCAGTCGCACAGTTGTCACCCAAACAGATCCAATTGCCACAACGCCAAGCGTTTGGTCATAAAGGCAGCTATGGGCATGTTTTGGTAGTTGGTGGGCATGCAGAGATGGGGGGAGCAGTCATGTTGGCTGCTGAATCTGCATTTAGTGCGGGTGCAGGAAAAGTCACGATTGTATGCCATGCCAAACATCACACTGCAATTCTGGCACGCTCTCCTAATATCATGCTGAGAGATATCAATGCTTTAAATGATTTAGATATTCAAGATTTATTAAGCCATGTGGATGCTGTTAGTTTTGGCATGGGTTTAGGACGTGATGCTTGGGCAAAACAACAATTTTCAAAATGGTTTTCACCTATTCAATTAAACCCACAGCTACAGGTGGTTTTAGATGCTGATGCTTTATGGTTTTTAGCTGAACAAGCTGTTCAACTCAATCAACGAACTTACCTGACCCCTCATCCTGGTGAGGCTGCTAAATTATTAAATTGCTCAGTGGCAGAAATTGAACATGATCGTATTGCTGCGATTCAAAAACTTCAGCAAAAATATTCAGGCCAGTGGGTACTTAAAGGTTCTGGAAGTTTGATTTTAGAAAAACATTTATGGATCTGTACTGCGGGGAATGCAGGCATGGGCACTGGTGGAATGGGGGATGTTCTTGCAGGAATGATTGCTAGTTTAAAAGCACAGTTTGATGAAAATATTCATTTACATGAAATTGTCACCTTGCATGCTTTGGCAGGTGATAGGCTCGCAAAAAACGGTATGCGCGGTTTACAGGCACAGCAAATGCGTGATGCTGTGTACTATGTGGTCAATCATTGTGAGGAGTGAGTTTGCGATGAAAGCGGTTAAATTGTTAATTCGTGGTAAAGTTCAAGCTGTAGGTTACCGTCGGTGGTTTGAAAAAGAAGCTTTACAATTGAATTTAAAAGGTTATGTGAAAAACCTAACTACAGGAGAGGTTGAAGCTGTTGTGATCGGAGATGAACAAGCGATTTTAAGTTTGATTCGTCATTGCTATGTTGGTCCGTTACGTGCTGAAGTGAGCAGTATTGAACAACAAAACCTTAATCATGGTTTAGACTATACTGATTTTAAGATGATTCGTTAAAGAGATTATTTAGAATAGCAACCACATACTGATATCAATCAATATTACATATGATGATCAACAAAATTTTATTAAGCTGTATTTTGATTTGCGGTATTCATACTGAGCTTGTCGCACAACCAGTAGATGCTGTGACAAATAAGAATAAGATTGCTTTAAAAAATTTGGACTTTAAAACTGTGATGAAGTCTTTTTATCAAAAACAGATCCAATATGTCAAAATCCCTCAATTAGATCAGAGTAACATACAGTATGTCGGGATTAAAAATCCCGAATATACCCATGTCTTTGATCGTGATGATGCTGTAATTGTATTTAGCCCTGCGAGTGCTTATCAAAATGCTCAAAATGAGTTGCGCTATCTTATAAGTACGACAGAAGTTTCGATAGATAAAAATAATGAACTACTAAACTTTTGTGGTGTATGCGCAACATTTACTAAAATCTACCTATTTAAGAAAAATGCTTTAGGTCAATTTGAGTTAGTGAGCCAGAGTCAGGATGAAAATAGTTGGATGAATGCAGATTTTAATTATTTGCCTTATCCGACTGAAAATATAGTTAAAAATATTCGAAAAATTGGTCCGAGAATAAAAGGCTATGTTGAAGAACAAGCCTATAGTCGACAAGGCTATTCAACGAGCACGCTCTATATCATCCCATTTGATGAAAACCCTGCAATGGTCAAATTGGAAGTTGCAGAAATTGGGAATGACAATGAAGTGACAGGAAGTGATAAAATCTACAATACACAAGCTGATTATCGTTTTTTAAGCACTGAGCATGAGGGTTTGTACGATATTGAAATTCACTATTCTGGTACGCAACAAATCTATGTTGGTGATATCGCTAAAATTGTGCCTATAAATGAAACCCATGTTTATCAGTATAATGAAAAACAGCAGAAGTATATTCGAGTGAAATTACATGATTGATAAATATTTAGTTGTTGGAATTGTATTTGCTGCGTGTTTGGTATTGATTATTTATACCCAACTCGATAGTGGAAAAAAAGAAGATAAGTCTTTGTCATTTAAAGCAAAGTTGCAAAAAGAATTTCCAAGTTATACCATTCTTGAACGGAATCAAAATTTCATAATATGTCGAGAAGGGAGTAATCCACGTATCCCTGAAGAGTTGGTGTTGATTCGTGTTGATTCTGAACAGAAGAAAAATTTAAGAACTTCTGGAAAAATGTTAATTGCAACCTATACGAAGCAGCCCAGTATTCGTGAGATTCGAAAAGATACTTTGCCTTATTTAACTTGAGATGGGCTGTACCATCTCAATAAATAAAAACGCTTTGAATTCACCTTTATGACTGATATAGCTTGGGCTTAGACATGGGTAGAGCGAGGCGTTTTGGTGGAGTATATAAATTAACGTCGACGACTACTATTGCGACTCCGCCCACGAGCCATACCGCCTAAAGCATTCAGTACAGCTAGTTTGCTCATACTGCCAGAAGCATGGGCATGGCAAATTGCTGCAGCGAGTGCATCGGCAGCATCTTGTTGGGGTTGGATTGATAAGTTGAGTAACTTCATCACCATCAACTGAACTTGTTCTTTGTCTGCAGCACCATAGCCCACAACAGATTGTTTAATTTGACGAGCTGTATATTCTGCAACTTGTAAGTCTAAATTGACCAATGCGGCAATTGCAGCACCACGCGCTTGCCCAAGTTTTAAAGCAGAATCAGGGTTTTGTGCCATAAATACTTGCTCTACAGCAGCTTCTGTAGGGCCATGAAACTGAACAATGCGTTCAACTCCAGCAAAAATTCGTTTGAGTCGCTCAGGCATTTCAGTTGTTTCAGTGCGAATTGTACCAGCATCAACAAAAGTAAGTTTTTGACCATCTTTTTCAATGATGCCATAACCTGTTAAGCGTGAACCGGGGTCAATTCCAATAATTAAAGGCATAATACTGCTTATCGTAAGTCTTGCTTCAATTATATGATTCTAAAAATGAATTGTAAGTAAAATTTTCACTTAGTTGTATAATCAAAGTACACATCAGTATTATTTCCTATAAGCACAGTGCGAGGGTGCTCATTATTTGTAAAACCTTAGTCAATAAATTGCACAAATATACAAAATCGCTGTTAGAACACAAAATTACCCTTTAAAATTTTTTAACTGCCCATATAAATGATAGAAGCAACGAAATTCATTGTTTTTATATGTGAATTTTCAAGCTCACTTTTAATTTATCTTTGAGATGCCTTGTTTCGATGAAACTTTTTCCTATTATTTTAATTGGTACGATTCTTGAAATTGCTGTATGGATTGGTGTAGCCCAGTTCATTAGCGGTTGGTACGTATTTTTCTGGTTTATCATTGCTTTTGTAATTGGTTTAAACTTATTGCGCTCAAGTACCGCAACAATTATGCCGCAATTACAACAAATGCAAATGACAGGAATGATGGGGAATGATCCTGCAATTGCCAAAAAAATGGCGACAGCATTTGCGGGTATTTTGTTGATGATTCCAGGTTTAATCACCGATGTCTTGGCGCTACTGGTTATTCTTCCACCTGTACAGAATGCAATTAAAAATGCAGGTATGAAATATATGGCGAAAAAGCAACAAGCCATGATGAACAATATGATGGGTGGAATGGGGGACATGGGTGGTGCTCAAGGTCAAAACCCATTTGCAGATTTGATGCGTCAAATGCAGGATATGCAAAACCAGCAATCTGGGCAACATCGTGATTCAACCATTATTGATGGTGAAGCGCATGAAGTTGAACCGCAGCATAAACAAATTGAATTGAAAGATATAAATAAAAAGTAAAATACAGTCTACGATGTTGAATAGAACGCCGAATCAATGATTCGGCTTTTTTATGCCTGAAATCATAGGGTCTGTGGACAATTCGTCTACGTTTGCGACTATGAGTTTTTTTAGGCGATACTAGGCACGAAATACGAAATTTAGTCATTCTAAATGATAAGAAACATCGTTTCGCAAGGTAACGACGTAGAGGCAAAAAACACGCTAGTCCCCGCTGCGCCTTGCGCTGCAAACAAAGCCGTGCTTTGTTCTTGCTCAGGGTTATGGCTAAAATTATCTCAGCCTTCGTTATGAAACTCGAAAATAGTCTCGCTATTCTCTTCATGCTTTACGACGTATACGTCTCATGCTCAATTTTAACCTACAACGCAAGCCATTTATGAAATGTCAACAAACCCTAAAGCAAGCATAATTTCTTAAACATATTTTTGATCAAACGATATAATCACTGAGTCACAATTTCTAAGATTTTATTATGTCGATGTTATTGACTATTTGTGCACTACACTTTGTTGCACAGTTGAGTCCTGGTCCAGATGTATTACTTGTCGCTAAAAGCTCAGCATCGACAACACGTGCCAATACTTTAAAAATCATTCTAGGCATCTCTGCCGGTGTGGTGGTATGGGTTGCTTTAACTTTGCTTGGTTTTACGGTTTTATTGGAACAATGGCCGTGGATTCAACAGGTCTTGATGCTGATCGGAGGCCTGTTCCTTGCCAAAATGGGCTATGCAATGTTGAGAGGCGGCATTGCAACACTTAAACAAAATACCAATTTAGATGGCGTGATCGAGCAACCCCCTAAAAACTATTTTCTATTAGGGCTTTATACCAATTTAGCTAATCCTAAGATTGTGATTTATTTCAGTAGTGTTTTTTCATTGGCATTGAGTTCAACAGCAGGTGCAGATTTAAAACCGCAATTGGCAGTGATTATTCCCATTCAAACATTTTTAGTTTTCAGCCTATTGATGATGATCATGTCAATTCCTAAAATTAAGCGCATTTATCAAAAATCTGGAAGTTATATCGATATTGTTTCAGGAAGCTTTTTCTTATTATTTGCTATTTTCCTGTGGGTCGATGTTTTGAAAATGTTTTAATGGTCAGGATGTGGTTGAGATTTTAAAAGCTGTTCTTGTGACGGTTGATCATTGCGACTGTGGTTCGGATCTTGAGTGGTATACCGATGCGGATCTAAGGTTTTCATATTATTCTCAGATTGCGTGTATTTACGACTGCGATTTGCACGTTCTCTTAATCCGCCTTTTTTAATCAGCTGTACCAAAATAATCTCCAAAACAATTTCTTTCACTTCGTAGATTATAGCCTGAATCAGTGTGATACAGAATATTGAATGAATGATCCACAATTAGATAGTATTGATTTATAATCATTTATTTTTATTATGTAAATTTAAGTTGTTGAATTTATATAAGAATATATTGAAACAAATTTGTCTTGTCAAAAGATGCGAATCATGTACACTAAAAAAAGAAACAGATTTTTTGCATTACATATATGGATATAATTGTAGTGTAATAATTAAAAACAATAATAGTGCCTAAAAGGAGATCTGAATATGATTCTACAATATCATTGTGCTTGTTGTGATGAAGCGGTCAGTTCAACACAAAAAGTTTGTCCAAAATGTGGCTCTCAACATATTAAAAGCCCATATGGATTATGGACGTTTTGTCTTGTTGCTTGTTTGATTGCAGCAGTAACGTTTAAAGTGGGACATATTTATTTGCAAAATCACAATACAGAAACCCCAGCACAAGTTTCTTTATTGAGTGTGTTACAGCCAGATTCTAAATCAGATGGTCAATAATTCATGTACGTGTAGATGGTAGGTTTAATTGTATAAAGGTTTGATTTTTTAAAAAACAATAAAATTAGATCATGCTAATGATTAAAATAAACAAACCATTAGAGCTGTTTTAAGTTATAAATATCGATAGGATATTTAACATATAGAAATTCAGTGGTGTAGAGGAGGAAAAATTTTGAGGTATTCATCCCGATAACATTAATTCAATAAAAAAGCTCGCATTTGCGAGCTTTTTTAGATTTAGATCTTAGGCTAGAATTACAAATTTGCAGAAGCTTTAAGCGCTTCAACTTTATCTGTCTTTTCCCAAGTAAATGCAGTATCTGAACCTTCTCGACCAAAATGGCCATAAGCAGCGGTTTGCTTATACATTGGTTGAATCAAGTCAAGCATACGTGTGATACCGTATGGACGTAAGTCAAAATGCTCACGAACCAATTGGATAATCAATTCATCAGATACTTTACCGGTATTAAATGTGTTGATCGAAATGGAAGTCGGCTCAGCAACACCAATTGCATAAGACACTTGAATTTCACATTTATCCGCTAAACCTGCTGCAACAATATTTTTTGCAACATAACGGCCTGCATACGCTGCAGAACGGTCAACTTTTGATGGGTCTTTACCCGAGAAAGCACCGCCACCATGACGCGCCATACCACCGTAAGTATCTACAATGATTTTACGACCGGTTAAACCACAGTCTCCCACTGGACCACCAATCACAAATAACCCTGTTGGGTTGATGTGAAATTTAGTACCTGCATGGAACATTTCAGCAGGGATAATTTTTTTCACGATTTCTTCAATCACAGCTTCTTTAAGATTGGCTTGCGAAATTTCAGGATCGTGCTGAGTTGAAAGAACAACTGCATCTAAGCGAACAGGTTTGCCATTTTCGTAGGCAAATGTTACTTGGCTCTTTGCATCGGGGCGTAACCACGGTAGTGCGCCGTTACGACGTAATTCAGCTTGTTTTTCCATTAAGCGATGTGCATATGAAATCGGTGCTGGCATTAACACATCAGTTTCACGGCTTGCATAACCAAACATTAAACCTTGGTCACCAGCACCTTGGTCTTCTGGTTTCTGACGGTCTACACCTTGTGCAATTTCAGGTGATTGTTTACCCACCATGTTAATCACAGCACAAGTTGAACCATCAAAACCTAAATCGGTATGGTGATAGCCAATTCCATTTACGGTATTGCGGACAATAGTTTCAAAATCGACATTTGCAGTCGTTGTAATTTCACCTGCAAGAACGACTGCACCAGTTTTTACTAATGTTTCGCATGCAACCCTAGCGTATGGGTCTTCTTTTAAGATTGCATCCAAGATAGCGTCACTGATTTGGTCAGCCATTTTATCTGGATGGCCTTCGCTCACAGATTCCGAAGTAAAAACAGCATACTCGCGCATGAAAGTCCTATCACAGTAATTTATAAAGACGCAATATGTTACATCGACTTCAGCCTGAGGACTAGCATTACCTGACTAAAATGCATGAATTAAATTCATTTTCATGTGTTTTTAATTGATATGCTCATGAGTAAAATTGATAAAAGATTGCGATTGGGTATTGTTTCTGGGCAAATCACCAAAAGTGTGGCAGTTTGAATTCAAGTTATCATGATTTTTTATCACGTGAAACGCTTTAGCGAGATCTTGTTCTATTGAATAATGATCAGCATGAAATTTTCAAAATTTAGACTGAATTGGATGGTGAAAGAATGTCCGAATGTAACTGCATCGCTTAAACATAATCAAATTTGTTTTGCTGATGTTGATATGTTCGATGTGAATAAGAAAAAAGACCGTTTTTAACGTTGATTTAAGACTATTCAGTATATTTTTTAATTAATTTGCAACCTAAGCGGATAAATATAGACTTAAGTCTTTACCCTGATCGCTTTTTTTAAGACAATACATCCCAGTTTTTGAATTTTCTATTCATCTTCCTATATTTTAATTTATTGGACTCTGATTTATGACAACCCCGCTGAATGAACGTCGTATAGCTAACGCAATTCGTGTATTGGCTATGGATGCTGTGCAAAAAGCTAATTCTGGACATCCAGGTGCTCCAATGGGGATGGCAGATATCGCTGATGTCGTATGGCGTGAATTTTTAAACCATAATCCAAGCAACCCACAATGGGCAAACCGCGACCGTTTTGTATTGTCAAATGGTCATGGTTCAATGTTGCAATATGCTTTGCTTCATTTAACGGGTTATGATCTTTCTATTGAAGATATTAAACAATTCCGCCAGTTACATTCTAAAACTCCTGGTCACCCAGAATTAGGTTATGCACCAGGGATTGAAACGACAACAGGTCCACTTGGTCAAGGTGTTGCCAATGCTGTAGGTTTTGCACTTGCTGAGAAAACTTTAGCAGCACAATTTAATAAAGAAGATATTCAAGTTGTAGATCACTTCACTTACTGTTTCTTGGGTGATGGTTGCTTAATGGAAGGTATTTCCCATGAAGCATGTTCACTTGCTGGAACATTAGGTCTTGGAAAACTCGTTGTTTATTATGATGACAACGGTATTTCTATTGATGGTGAAGTAGAAGGCTGGTTCTCTGATGATACAGAAGAACGCTTTAAAGCTTATGGTTGGCAAGTACTTCGTGCAGACGGTCATGATGCAGATGCAATTCGAGCTGCAACAGTTGCTGCGCGTGCAGAAAGCTCGAAACCAACGTTGATTATCTGTAAAACGATTATTGGTTTAGGTTCGCCAAACAAACAAGGTAAAGAAGATTGCCACGGTGCGCCACTAGGTAATGATGAAATTACATTAACTCGTGAAGCATTGGGCTGGAAAGAAGAGCCGTTTGTTATTCCTGCCGATGTTTATACAGCTTGGGATGCAAAAGCAAAGGGTTCAGCCTTAGAAGCTGCTTGGAATGACGTTTTTGCAACCTATGCTGCAAAATACCCAACAGAAGCGGCTGAGTTAAAACGCCGTGTCAATGGTGACTTGCCAGCAGAATTTTTGGCACAAGCGGATGCTTATATTGCTGAAGTGAATGCAAAAGGTGAAACCATTGCAACACGTAAAGCAAGCCAAAATGCGATTCAAGCATTTGCCCCTTTACTACCTGAAATCTTAGGTGGTTCTGCTGACTTGGCTGGTTCAAACCTTACACTTTGGAAAGGCGCGAAAGGGGTTGAGTCTGATCCTGCGGGTAACTATGTACATTATGGTGTGCGTGAGTTTGGTATGACTGCAATTGCCAATGGTGTAGCATTGCATGGTGGTTTCATTCCTTATGTAGCTACATTCCTTATGTTTATGGAATATGCTCGTAATGCAGTTCGTATGTCTGCATTGATGAAACAACGTGTGATCCATGTTTATACCCATGATTCGATTGGTCTAGGTGAAGACGGTCCAACACATCAACCTGTTGAGCAAATTGCATCTTTACGTGGTACACCAAATTTAAATACGTGGCGTCCATGCGACACAGTTGAAGCGTCTATTTCTTGGAAATCTGCTTTAACACGTAACGAAGGCCCTACAGCGTTAATTTTCTCTCGTCAAAACTTACCATTCCAAACACGTACTCAAGCTCAGATTGAGAATGTTGTGAAAGGTGGTTATGTATTGGCTGAAGAAAAAGGTGAATTAAAAGCGATCATCATTGCGACCGGTTCAGAAGTTTCATTGGCGATGGAAGCATATGCACAACTTGAGGGTGTGCGTGTGGTGTCTATGCCATGTGCGGAAGAATTTGTTAAGCAAGATGTTGCATATCGTGAAGCGGTATTACCATCAAATATCCGTGCACGTGTTGCAGTTGAAGCTGGACATGTAGATTACTGGTGGAAATTTGTAGGTTTAGACGGCAAAGTCATTGGTATGTCAACTTACGGTGAGTCTGCACCAGCCAAAGATTTGTTCCAATTCTTTGGTATTACCACAGAAGCAGTTGTTGGCGCTGTAAAAGAATTGACAGCTTAATTCTTACATTGTTTAAATATAAAACGCCCCAACAGGGGCGTTTTTTTACCTTTGTTAAATCTTTTAAAATAACAGACAATGGCTTTTTTTCCTTAAAACTGAATTATTAATTCTAGGGTAACAAGCTGGCAATTTTTTAAAAGCGAAATGGCAGCGTAACAGCAACAGTTAGAATAAAACCCCATCCACCTAAATCGAAAACTTTTGATACTGCAAGAGATGCAAAAGCTTGGGCCAAAGAACTTGAGGTCACCTTGAAAAATGAAAAGGTGCAAAATTTTAAACATATAGTTTTTAAAGATGCTCTGATTGAATATCGAGAAAATGTATCTATAAATAAAAAAGGTGCATCCCAAGAAATCACCAGAATAAATTACATCTTTAAAAAATATGGACTGTTCAAAGGCTTTGATAAATGTAGATAAAGAAATGCTTGTTAAATGGAGGGAATTGCGTTTAGAAACCGTTAAGGAGGGCAATTGTTCGCCGTGATCTAATAATGTTTCAAGGCTTCTTTGCATGGTGCATAGAAACAAAAATATGGTTAGGTAGTAACCCACTCAAGGATGCGTCCATACCTAAATAATCAGAGCATAGAGAGCGTGTTATTGCTGATTGGATTAATGATGATTCAAAAGTCTTAATCCCCAAGAAGAACAAGCATTGTTGTGAGATATCAGACAATGAAGCAAGAGCAGTACGGCGACTGATCTTAGATATGCAAGGTCAATCTGAAGCATTGGATGAATGGCTGGATGCTATAGTTGATCGATATTTTTATAGCAGTTCATGGCCCCAAATGGTTATTAAATCAGGTACAGTGGATATGCCAGTTATTGCTCGCGCAGAAAGGGATGCTTGTTTTGATGTGAAGTGTGGCTTAGATGCATTAAATGTGAGGTATCCATTTATTCAATATAAAGCACACTGCTTGACCCTGCACAGGGTATATGGCATATTTCTTGTTATAGTGGGCAAAGTTATGGTAATCCGCTAGATATTAAGCTCACTTTTAAGTGGGCTTTTTGCTTTTTAGAAATACAAATAAAAACAGATATTATAATACTGTAGAAAAATTGGAAATTATATGAGTAAACGGTGAGATCAGTAACCTAAGACCACTTTTATTTAGATAATTTAAAACACTATACTTAACTGTTGTTTATTAAAAAAATTTATATTCAAATTATATGGAAGTTTATTTACTCATTTCTATTTACTTTAATACGCATGAATATTGAAATTTATCTATGTTGCTTTTATTTTAAAACTAGAAGATGGAATAATTATTTGATTTATATAGGTTAAATATTTTACATATATTCTTGTTAATTATTTATTCAGGATGAGACAAGCTCAAAATTATTAAAAGGTAAAAAGATGAAAAATATATTAAGTGGCTTAGTGCTAGCATTTATGTCTAATCATATATATGCGGCTGTAACATGTGGTACGTCAACATCAACACTTCCTACTTTAAATAGTGTTTATAAATCAGGTGAGTTTAGAATTTTCTACTCATCAAATCCAAGTAATGCTGATTACATACCAAATCAAACTGATCTTAATAATAATGGTATTCCAGACTATGTTGAAAATGTAGCAATACAAGCTAATGCGACTACAGAAGCTTTAACTAGCCTTAGATTTGTTCATCCTTTAAATAGTGAACGATACGCGGGTGCGGCAAAATTCATTGATATCCATTTAACAGCTTTAACTGGCAATGGTGTAGCGTATGAAAATCCTTCAATATTTATTAATAAACCAACCAAAGAAGGTAAATGTGCTCTTAACATATATATTCGAAATAATATTGAGAGTTTTACTGGAGATTATTGGGTTACAGGAACGCACGAAATTTTTCATCTTTATCAATATGACTATAATCAATTTAAAGGTGGCTGGTACCTTGAAGGAATGGCTAAATGGCTGAAAGTCTTTTGCAATCGGGTACTCAAAATGGAGATGGCCTAACTCCATTGCCAAAAGAACAAAAAAAATTAACAGCAGAGGTTTATGAAGTACCATACAATCAATTATGGAGTCGATTAGCCGTACTTTCTGATACAACAAATGGTCAACTAAATCTTCCGCCAAATTTAATAAACCGAACATACCTAGATGGCACAAAGGTGTTTAAGGATGACAAGTTAAAAGGTTATTTATTTATTAAGAAAACTTTAGAAAGTTTGAAAATTAAATCAGATCAAATTTCTTCACAAAATGGTCGGAATCCTCATAATTGGGACGAAATAGATCAGTCTAATCCTGCTAATAGAACATTAATGTTAAAGGCAATCCAAGATTCAATGTTGCAATTTGGGATGAATCAAACAACAGAAGAACAAGAATTTTTACTTTTACAGTAAGAATATGATTTTCAATAGTTTTAAATTTAAAGCTCACTTTTAGTGGGCTTTTTTATTTTCTAAAGCTTATAAATTATAATTCAATTAACAGGCTGAATTTAGTAGTATCGACCTAGAGTTCATTGCATTGAGATAATCATGAAAAATAAATATTTATTTCTATTTGTCATATTTATTTGTATTGGTTTTTTTATTTTATTAGTTAAAGGTGAATTACAATTATCTCAATCTGGCGGTATTGAAAAGGAATGTATAGGAGTAAATATTCCTGAGAGTGTAAAATATACAAAGTCCCGACAATATTGTACTTGTTTCAATAATCAGCTTAATTATAAAGATAGCAGTAGTGCTCAAAGTTTTTGTTTAAATAAAATTAACTAAAAATAAATTTTATCCGTCAAATAGTTTGATGGATTCACCATGACCGCCGAAAGGCGGTTTTTTATGTCAGGAGAAAATGAATGACACGTGAAGAACGCCAACATTATGTAGATGTAATTAAAGCCCTCTACAAAACCTCTATTTCAGTTGATGAAGTCAAATTTCAGATGAAGTAGTAGATATTGTAGATACAATTCTTTATGCAATTCGAAATTGCACTATGAATCTTGGTATTTTTATTTCTATTGTTAATGATGTTACTTCTGAAATAGACTTCTTTCATAACTCACTTTTACTCAGTTCTAAATTATAAATTCCTGCAATAAAATTGAACCTTAAGACAAACTTTTTCCATCTATTTCGATATCGCTCTGCAAGGATTTTGAAAGTCTTTAATGTTCCAAATACATGCTCAATCCCTATTCTTCTTTTATTAATTTCTCGATTATATGTTTTTAGTAAAGGATCTAATTCACAACGTTTTTTAGCCTTGCACGGTAACAAGCTATTGGGATATATAGTATAAATCCCTTGATAACCTTTATCTTCCAGAATAAATGAATTTGTTGGGACTAAATGCAGATTGCGTTTGAACAGTTCAAAGTCATGTACAGCGCCTTTGCTCATGCATAAACTTAGTATTTGCTGAGTTTTACAGTGAATGATCGCTTGTACTTTAAGCGTATGAGTCTTTTTCTTACCACTATAGCTTTTTTTCTGTTTTTTTAGGCCTTTGAATTGGAGTTTCAGTAGCATCTACAATCACCAAATTCCAGTCTATACCTTCACCTTCGGGGATATCTTTGGGTAAATTAAACAAACCTGACTGGATTAAACTAACTTCAACTTGACGAACAATTCTGGAAGCTGTTGGCTCTGATACACCGTAACTTGCAGCAACATGAAATAAGGTTCGGTATTCTCTCCAATAGCTTAAACAGAGTAGTACTTGATCTTCAAGACACAGTTTCGGTGGTCTGCCTTTAGATGGAATTTGCATCTGCATTTGTTCAACCATTAGAGAAAATGTTGAACGAGATATGCCTGTATAACGCTTAAACTGGGAATCAGAAAGCTTTGTTAAGTTGAGATATTTCAAATACAGATTATGCTTGAAAATCTTAAATTTTAATCTATTTTTTGACAAGTTCATCAATACTCAATAATGTAATTTTTTATTTATATATTAGTTTAAAAGTAATAATTGTTTATCCTTAATCAGATTGAACTTATAATTTTGCTTTATTTTTTTAGGATCAAAAGTGAAAATTTATAAGGGATTTCTTAATCTCATTGGTTGCACATGTTTAATCATCAGCTCTTCAGTGATAGCAAAAACAAGCATTAGTGTTTTTTCACCTAAAAAAGGTGTGATTTGTGATAAATATATTTGTGCTGATAAGAAAGGTGTATCAAAATCCCTTACGGCCAAATATTTAGGGACTAAGAAAGCGAGTAAAGCTTTTTCACAAAGCAATTTTGACACATCAGCATTTACACTTTCTAATGGGGTATTTTGTGATACAAATACAAAAAGATGTCATGTAGATCGATATTTTGAGAACGGACATAGAAGTAAAGTTGATAAAAGCATGACTGATAAGCTTTTTAATTATAAATAGTTCTTTGTCATAAATAACTTAAAGAGCTCGTCTAAAGGTGAGCTCTTTTATGATCGAAATGTGGAAATTAACCAATATAATATTCTTAGCAAAAAAGAAAACCATAAAATAAACCAAGAACAAGGGCGTTACAAAAGGCAAAGCAAATTTAATTTGAAGTTAATGGGCACAAATTGGAACAGATGAAATTTTCTGATTGAAAAGAACCCAATATATAGAAATTATTTTGAGTGAACATAAAATTTTAAAAGAAATAATCATTGAAATTTGTATATTCCCATGATTATGAAATCAATTATTCAATAAATTTTTGTTATCTGATATGAAACAAAATAAGAATGATTATCTACATCAAATTAGATATGATAAGGGCAACTATTAATTTATCAATATAGATGAAATTACAAAAGACAATTGTAGAAATTTTATAACTTTAAAGGACTATGGATTGCATATTTCAAAGATTGTATTTAAGAGTTGAATAAATAATACATGTAAGATTTTTATAATTATAAAACTGTTGATTACAGTTAATAAAGTATCAGAAAAATCATTATGAATTACATTAGTCGTCATAATTGATATAAATAAGACCAAAATTAAAACATAGAATTTGCTATTAAGATATTGATTTGTCATGAAAAACTCATTGTTTAATTGTTATATTGTAACATTTATCTCTAGAGACTTGTATATTAGATATGTCATGAAATGAAAAGAATTATTTATTTGTAGAAATAATAAAGCAAAAATAATCGTAAGTGTAAGTTAATAAATGAAATTTTAACATTAAATTTTAATAACTATAAGCATTTATGAAGAACTTTTATAAATAAAATTAATATACATATAAGAAAACTTGATTATTTTTGTTTTGGGTGTACAATAAACTTAACTAGAAAAAGTCATGTTTGGTAAATCTTCTCTAAGTACCGCAGTATTAGTCATAATCCTTCGTTTTTTTCAGATTTTAAGCTCCATTCTTTATTATTTCGATGTTACAGAATAGTCAATAAAATGGCTAAATTTTTAAAAAATAGGATTTATTATGTCTAATTCAAATGTTATGAAAGGTACTGTTAAGTGGTTTAATGAAGCCAAGGGTTTTGGTTTTATTCAGCCAGAATCAGGCCCAGATGTTTTTGCTCACTTTAGCGAAATCGCTAGCTCTGGCTTCAAAACTCTTGCTGAAGGTCAACCCGTTGAATTCAGTATTGCACAAGGTCAAAAAGGCCCAAATGCTATAAATATTGTTGCTGTATAAGTAACTATAAATAGTAAAAAGAAAAGCACTAATTAGTGCTTTTTATTTTCTCTTAAAATTAATTTTAAGATTGTTAATAAGTTTGAATTTAGGATGTAAATTGTTAAAAATAAATGATTTAATTGCAAAATCTAAAAATGGTACAGAAATTCTTGTGTCTTTGATTCCTCTAAATAAAATACAAAACACACGTGAAGGCTTTAAAACAGTAGAGGTTGGAAAAAGAGTTCTTCTTTCATCTGGAATTGAAGTTGATTTGAATTTAGATGGACGGACCTTCTATGCCTCTTTAAATCAACTATTTAAATTAAATGATAGAGTTATTTAAAAAACTCAATTAGTTACTGAAAACTTAGGTGGATTCTTCATTTCTGCCAAAATTTTATTAGGATATCGTAATGCTTAAACAAAGTATCAGTGTTAAAGACCAGTTTGGAATTAAATATCTCATTCAGGCAACCGTGGATAATTATTTCGCTAATACCCAATGTTTTTCAAATTTAAAATACATTACAGTTGAAGGCGAAGACATACGACCGAGTTTTGAAATGTTTTTTCAAAGTAAGCTCACTGGTAAAATTTTTAAAATTGATAAAATCTCTTAGTTATAATGAATTTAGTGTTTTAAAGGGGATGAAGAGCAAATACCTTAATTAAAGTGGAAGCAGGTATTTACATCGCTTATTTCAACTTGCATTTTAAAAATATTAGTGTATTTATAACGTATTCAAATTTATTTGAAATTTGTTATTTCCGTGAAAGTGCAACAAAATTGCAACATTCTAAATTATTTAATTGATTTATAAGCAAATTATTTGCCCCAATTGGGGCGGTTTTATTTTGTGAACTTGGTTTGTAAATTAACTAAATTTTAGTAGCAGTTTTTTGCAATAGGTATATAGTTGTGCCATTCATTGGGTATTCATGAAACATGGTGATACATATCCCATAAGTGAGGAAAATATGAGCCTTTATGAACAAATTAGTGATGAAATTACCTTGATGGATGCAGGTGAGCAAAAGTGGATTGGGCAGGATTTGCCGCTTGAATCTATGGTTGCTGTTGAGTTACTGCTACAAGATTTTCAAGAAGATAAGTTGATTAAGATCCGCCGTAAAAACCATGAAAAGCACTCTGGTTTAAAACAGGTTGATCGTGTCTTGGTTGAGAAGTTATAAGTTTAAAAGCCCCGTAAGGGGCTTTGATATTTTAGAAATATTTTGCAGAACAATCGTACAAAAACTGACTCAAGTAAATTAGTTATAAATAAAACTTTGATAATTCAAATGATATTAACCTAGAAAATTTAAGATAAACGATCCATCATATTTTTAATACGTTTTTCAGCATCGCCCAATGAAATATCATGATAAAAATCATCTACAAATGGATGTTCCTTAGCGAGATATGGAATCAAAATAGTTCTTAAATTACCAGTTTGGGTATGAACAGACATCAGTGTCGAAGAATCACCAAATTTATATTCAGAAAGAAAATTACACAGCGACCAAAAAAGTGATTTCATGATTTTCTTTATTAAAATGATCTTAATAATCTTGAAAACTTTTTTCACCTACAAATACCCATAAGCCAAATTCGAGCTCACAACAACGATTAATAACTTTTTTTAAATACAAGGTATAAAATGGTTAACTTGATCATGGTGTGTAATCACACAAAAGTCATTATGGATAACAGCTAGATTACTTTTAGCTTCCTCGGAAAGAATTGCAAAATAATTGGGATTAGAAAAACAAAGTGTAGGCCATACGGATTGATGTAATTGCCTACATTTTTGACAGGACGTTTTGTATCATATTTTTACGCTACTATTATGAATATGTGCTTGTCCTATGCTTAGCATTTAGCATTCAATTCCCAACTCTGTTTGAATTTGAATATTTGAAGTCAATAATTTATGAACAGGACAACTTTCTGTAACTTTAAGCAGGCGTTTATGTTGCTACTCGGTGAAATCACCTTTAAGAAAAATTTTCCTTGAAATATTATTCTCAACTACTTCAGGGTTTAAAGGTCAATCTAATTGTACATGTTCAATTTTAGCCCTTTATGATTTGAATACATTTCTAAGTTGCTCACAGTACAAGCAGATTATGTAGATAATAGAAATTAAATCGGATTCTGTGCTGTATCTTGAACACCCTTATCGCTAGGTTTATCGGCATACCATGTATGTCCTTGGGGATGGGTGAGTGTCACACGATAAGGTGTCTGTGTACTTTCTACTTGAGCAAGATTTGCCATAAAATGTTCATCAGATAAAAATAGACCAGTATCATCAATATAAAATTTTCGGAAAATTTTTCAGTTTAATTTATTGCTTTATAAATTTTAGATTTGAATGTGACCTATGGTCAATGTTTTTCTTAATTACTTTTTAAAAAATAAATAATTATAAAACAAAGTCTTGTTTTGTTTTTTTAGGGTTGGATTAAGTTTTTAAAATGGTCATTATAGAATCGTTGCATATATGCAACATATCGTATTATCAATAACAGTGAATTTATACGGGAAGTGTATACACTAATATCCATTCGATAGCGAGAATATAAAGATGAACTTTAAAGCATTAACATTGGGTTTGGCCGTAGCATCAGTTACAACTTTCAGTATGGCAAAGCCTGTAGATTACAAAATTGATCCAACACATACTGCAACAGTATTTACTTGGAATCATTTCGGTTTTTCAACACCTTCAGCAAACTTCAGTGACATTCAAGGTACGATCTCTGTTGATAATGCAAAACCAGCAGACTCATCTGTCAATGTAACTATTCCATTAGCTAGTTTAAATACCAATGTAGCAGCATTAGACGAACATTTAAAAAAGGCAGATTTCTTTGATGCTGAAAAGTATCCAAATATCACTTTTAAAAGTACTAAAGTTCAAGCTTTAGGTAAAAATAAATACAAAATCACAGGTAATTTAACTGTGAAAGATGTGACTAAACCAGTTATTTTAGATGCTGTTTTAAACAAACAAGGTGAACATCCAATGACTAAAGCGCAGTCAATTGGTTTCAATGCAACGACATCATTTGACCGTTCAGCATTTGGTGTTGGAGCATACGTGCCAAATGTAGGTGATAAAATCACTGTAAATATTACAACAGAAGCGTCTGTAGCAAAGTAATATTTAAATAGATCAAAGGCTTATAAGGTGGATATAACTTGCTTTATAGGCCTTTTTTATCGCCTAGTTATAAGTTGAATTGATCTAATCAGTACGGATATCTAAATATTCAATATAACCAGTACCTTCAACTGGACTCCCTTTGAATGTACCTTTGTATTGATAGCTTCCTGCATAGCCTCCAGCCATGCCATATTGAAAATCTGCATTTGTTAGACCATCAATACGTATTAACGAATTTCCATTATTATCATTCACGCACCATGAGAAAGTACGAGGTAAACGCATTGATAAACCATTCGGTGTTATAACACGTTGAGCTTGAAATGCATGGACATTAAAATTAAATCCATTTGAATGAATACTGCCATGATCATCTGTAGAACGAATATATACTCGACGTTGCAATACAAGATTTAATGGGCCAAGAACTTCGACAAGTAGGACTTGAGTTTTCTCATCGATATTTAAAATATGATAAGTAAAATAATTGATATATAAATTTACATCTACTGCACGAGCATATTCATAAGTACAAAGTCCTTGAACTGAGGTTTTCTTACCTTGATATTCAAGAAATCCTTCATATGTACATAATAATGCCCAGTGATCATATAAACCTAATGACATTTGTGCAAAATGTGCAATTTTATCAGTCGCACGAATCTTTAAATCAAAATTGAAATCATGACCTTCACGATGCGCATGAAAATTTGGATATGTGCCTTTTAATAACAAGTCATTCCCAAATTTTAAGGATGAACCATTACTTTCCAATTTACAGTCATTTTCTACACTATAGCCATTAAAGTGTTTGTCTGTACCCACTGCTGTGCCTATTAATACATTTGCTGTATCAAGCGCAGTGGTTTGGATCAAATGTTGATTTCTAAAAATTTTTACACGTGGTTGACCAACCACAATTAAAAGATTCAAAAAATTAAATGGTACATTAAGATTCGGAATCATAACCCCATAATGAACGCAAGAATATTTTCCTCGTGGTGTATGCGTTGGCGTATTCACCTCAAAAGGTTTTCCGTTGATTGTCTCTGAACAATCGATAAAATTATGTAAAAACTTTGGCGCAGCAATGTGTTTGGGTAATAATCGTTTCATCTAAATGATCCTTAATACTTTATTTGTTAAAATTTACAGTTCTAATGAGATGCCTTGACGAGCACTTTTTATATCCAATGCACTCTTAGAAGTAATTTTAAGATATGATTTTGCAAATATTTTCTGTGATGTCTTGTTTAGGATTATTTCAAAATTTTTAGGTAGATTTATTCCTAGAGGATTGCTTTCTTTAATCGAAAGCTCAGTAAAAACACGTGTTCCCATTATATAATCAAACCACGGACGTGTAACACACCAATTGGCATTTTGATTACTAGCCATATGATGATCATAGTGCCAAGGGATCCGTTTACGCGCATATTCAGGGTCTAGGTGAGATTTTGCATGTACTCGCCAATAATTCCAAATCCCATAGTATAAGCCGGCAGTAAAAAATGGTGCAATGGGTAAAAATACAGTTGAAACCGCGGCTATACCTAACAATGCGGTTTTTTCATTATAAATTTCTGCATTTTTAAACATAGATTCACGATATCCTTCATCATGAAACACATGTGTTCTGGCACGTTTATGATGTGCTATATGTGTGAAGCAAGGGCTATTACGGTGTTTACTTGGAAATTCATGCAACCATACCTTATGTGCATACCATTCAAATCCATTCGCAACTAAAAGGCCAATTGGAAAACCTAACATCTCTAATCCTTTTCAATTAAGAAATAAACATCAGTGTAGAAAAGAACAGCTCATTTTTTTTGACTGAAAAGCTAACTCGTTAAATGTCATTAGAATCAAGTTATAGCTAAAAAATTATTTTTGCTTACGCTGGCGATAATGGGATGGCGTTTCATTTGTCCAGCGTTTAAAGGCACGTGAAAAGGCGGAAGGCTCAGAAAAACCAAGTAAATATACAACTTGATCTATGCTTATATTGGGATTCATCAATAGTTTTTTGGCCATTTTTTCACGGTAAGTTGCCAAAACTTTTTCAAAAGTCGTATTCACTTCTTTAAGATCTGCACGAAGTTTTCGTGGCTGCAGCCCTAAATGTTGGGCAATTAATTTTAAATCTAATTGACCTGATTCTAATAAACCGGAGCTGAGTAAGTTTTCTATATCATTAATTAAATAATATTTATCGACAACTTTCACCTGCTGTTTAGCAACATGCTCATGTATTTTTAATAGCATTGGTTCAGCTGATGCTGAAGCTAAGCTCAATATTTCAGCATCAAAAACTATACAGCCGTGCTGCATACCTAAACGAGTAGGGCATTTCCAGATACGTTGATATTCATCTAAGCTCGCACCTTGTTGGTATGGCAACCATATTTCTTTGGGATTAAAATGATTGTTAGTTATATAGTTCAAAAAATTAAGCATAACGCTTATGGCGCATTCTAGATAATGACGAACTGGGTGCTGAAGATTCGTGATCATTGCATTTTGATTTTCAATGTGTAAATGAGCCACAAAAGCATCAGTAAAAATTTTTTGATAACGCAAAGCTCTTTGTAAGCCGTCCCCAAATGTAGGACTACTCATAAAAATGTATTCTAATATTTCGCCTCTAAAAATGGGGAAATGTTCACCTACATGAAGTCCGATATTTTGATCAGCACTGATTTCTTCAGCTATTTCCCAAAAGCGTTGTTGGGTCGAATTATCTCGCCGAATGGTTTTGTCAGGTGGTTGTTCAGATAATCTTATTTGTGAAAATATCCGATTTGCATCCAAATTCATTTTATTTAGGGTGTGATATGTTAACCAGAGGAAAACACCAGAATCACTAGATTTGTTTTGATCCATAAATCAAAAATACCGATTTCAACATATACAATTAATACTCATAGATCAGGCTACAAATGTATAAAAGTCATGAAAATTTAAGCTTGTTTTATCATCTTAGAGAAAGCCATTTGACTGTTCAATGTCATTGCGTGCTAATTTTAATTATTGTTCTACAATCTAATTTAGCTATTCAACAAATACGCCTAACAATCTTTTTAAAATGTCTTTTATTTCTGAGCAGCCTTCTCAACTAGTCGCTTAAAGCTAGGGCATTGCAAATGCGATGGTGCAGGGCAGTCACCTACGTGGCGAAGTATGTCACGGAGTGCGATCAATTTATGAATTTGAAGATCAATCTCATCGGCTTTTTGATGAATAACACTTGGAGAAAGATCAAGTGCGCCACGACTATCGAACATTGCTGCGATCTCTTTAAGCGAAAAGCCCGCCGATTTTCCCATTGAAATCAAAGTGAGTCGTAACAGAACTTCAGAAGAAAATTGTCTACGTAATCCATGACGAGAAATTGAGAAAATCAAACCGATTTCTTCATAATAGCGTAGTGCTGAAGGTTTAATTCCACTTTTTGCTGAAACTACACCAATATCAAGAAATTTCATACTTGACCTCAAGTCAACTTGAATTAGTAGTATGTGATTAAACACCACTGCTGACAAGAGCGCAACATGACAGAGCAGACAGAATCGATAAACAAGACCCAAACTGGAATCACCATCACTTTGGCGTTATCCATGCTATTGGCATCGCTGGTGACAAGCATTGTCAATATCGCCTTACCCATACTTGCTGAGGTATTTCTACTGCCATTTAATCAAATACAGGCTATTGTAATTGGATACCTTGTCTCGCTGACGCTCTCTGTTGTCATTGCTGGACGCTTAGGTGATCGATATGGATGTAAGTCTATGCTGATCGTTGGACTGATTATATTCAGTTTGGCTTCACTGCTATGTAGTGTTGCACCTAACTTATGGATATTGGTTGCTTCACGATCATTTCAAGGAATAGGTGCGGCATTCTTAATGACACTTGCAATGGCACTGACACGTCATACCGTCAGTAAATCACAGTTGGGAAGAGCAATGGGAATGCTTGGAACGATATCAGCTTTAGGTACAGCACTTGGACCAGTGTTGGGTGGGTTTCTGCTTGTTGTGAGCGGTTGGCAAGGCATTTTGGGATTACAGTTTATACTTGCGGGTATCGCGATTATTCTGGCTTGGGTACTGCTGCCTAATGATTACATTAAAAAAGAAATTCCTGCACTAACTTCTTTGCAACCAGACACGAACATAACACAAAACCTCATGGTTAATTTGCTGGTTGCCGCCGTTATGATGACCACACTTGTCATTGGACCTTTTTATCTCAGTCTTGGTCTAAACTTGAATCAAATACAAGTGGGTTTGATTATGGGGATTGGGCCAGTGGTTGCTATCTTAAGTGGGATTCCATCGGGTCGACTTGTCGATCGTTGGGGCAGTCGCTATATCGTCACTACAGGGTTGATTTTTCTGATTATCGGTAGCTCGATGCTCGCTATCTTACCGAAATTGATGGGTATAAGTGGCTATATTATGCCGATCATTATTTTGACTTCGGGTTATCAACTGTTTCAGGCAGCCAACAATACCATGACCTTGGCAGATGTTCCCAAAGCTCGACAAGGGATGGTATCAGGACTTCTTAGCTTATCTCGTAATATGGGCTTAATTATCGGGGTTTCAGTGATGGGAGCTATTTTTTCATTTGGTGTCGGCACAAATCAACTCACTCAGGCAACGGCTTTAGCAATCATTGATGGGATGCAATTTACCTTTTTGTGTGCTGGAGCATTGATGATTGTGGGGGTGCTCATCAGTTTTGTCTCATTTCGTAGACAATATTGATAAGAAGGATTTGTAGCGTAATCGTATAAAATGAGCTAGATCTAACAAGCCCTTTTAAGGGCTTGTATGCGTTTATTTTTGTTTGGTTTCAATTAAATCACTTAAATTATAACCTAAGCTTTTAGCATAATTTAAATATTCTTCAGTTGTGGCTGGATCAAGCTGTGGAGATCGACTGAGTAACCATAAATATTTTTTGTTGGGTGTACCGATCAATGCAACTTGATAATTTTCATCCAGCTTTAAAATCCAATAATCACCACGCCCCACAGGTAACCAACGAAGTATTTTTGGTAAAAAACTTACTTTTAATTTGGAGTTCGTAGGCGCGTTTTGTACATATGCTTCGCCAATTGATTGTTGAAGCTTGCCATTTTTATCGTAACAACGATTATCTACTTTGATTGAGCCATTTTCATTTAAGGAATAATCAGCAGTAACGTTATAATCGCATTTATTTTGAAAATACATTGGCTTGCGTGCAATTTCATGCCAAGTACCCAGATACCTCTTTAAATCTACATTTTTAACGGTTTGAATCTTTTCATTTCCTGCATAAGCAAATGCCGCAACACTAAGTAATGCTATTCCACCGACGAGCGTTAATATTTTAAACTTGTTGTTCATGACATAGCCCTATATTTAAGTATTTAATATATATATTCATTATGTCGCGCCTGATGCGGGGATATTGTAATTTTGCTTACAAGTCATGTAGTTTTTTCATGTAAAAATCTCTTCTAAGCAGTCCAAGTTGTCTTTTTCTTGCGATAATTTCATCATGCTGGTAAGGCAGTATTTCAGCCAATTGATCAACAGTTAAATGGTTGTTTTCAATGAGAAAGCAATCTTGATCTGTTGACCAAGCAGAGGATAACAATTGTTTTGTGTTTGGCTTATTTCTATAGGACATGGGATTAAATTTTTTACACCTTAAATGGCTGACAATCAATAAAATTGCGAGTGATTGAATTTTAACGCTCTGCACTTTTAGCGATATAAATTTGATATATTTATATCAAATTTTGATTTTGTTACTTAATCAAGATTTTAATATGTACTTTAGAAAAACTCAAATTTTAATTGTTATCGATAAATTGAGAGGGTGATATAAGATATAAATAGTTTATGATCAGCTTAACCTAAGAACGATGAAGCAAGTTTATGAAAAAAATAACAATGGTATTATTGCTTATGCTTACAGGTTGCATTACTCCAAATCCTCATAGTTTGGTACTGATGAAACAAGAAAAACCCATTAAAGTCATGCATGAGCAACTGGATGATGAAAATACCAGTAATGAGGTAAATAGAGCATTATTATGTGGTGAATATGAGCGTGTCTATAAAACAGAATACCTGCCTGCTTTAATGAAATATGATAAATCATTAGGGCAAGAAAAACCAAAACAGTACTATTTGGATGAATTAAATAACACCATTTCTCAATATTTAGAACTGAAAAAAATAACCTGTTAAGGCTTTTTAGTTTGTTCAGTATTTATGTTGAGTTTCTTCCATTTTCTGATTTGAACTCTAAAATTGGTAAAAGGGGCGACAGTGTTGATATGAATCCATTTATACAGTGGCCAGTTGGCAGGTGTGGTTGCCCATTTACGTTGATTTATTTCAAATAGTTCTCCATCTGTTAGATTTTCAATCCAGTCTGTGACTTCTTTGACCTGTTTAGATAATAACCGAGTATTTTCTTTTAATGAATGCTGGGCATGGGTTTGATAAAAATTTTGATATAGACTTGCTAAGTTATTCCATTTATAACCTTCTTTCGGCATTGAAACGGGGAAACCTGCAAGTTCTTTGCTTTCCCATTCTAATAATAAATTTACCCATCCCAATTGATAGGATAAATTTTGGGCAGGGGTTTTATCTACAGTTGCAACTTTATGATCTTTTAAGTCTTCGGATATTTCTTCAAATTCTGTTAAATATTGATTTAATGAATTATTGATTGCAACAATCAGTTCCTGTTTAGATTGATAGGTTTTCATCTATTCAATATTCCCAAAATAAATACAATACTGTTTATATTTAGTGCAAGTTTAGATCTAATTTATTTTAATTATGAAAAGGGTGGAGCAACTCATTACCGTAGTGAATATATAGTAATGAGTCTGAAATTAATGCCAATAGAAAATGAGTCATTCAAGAAGGCTTGTCTATTGTTTATATTCCGCAGCGATTATTCAAAATTATTTAGCAGCAGCTTGCACATCGCCTTGTGCACTTCTAAACAACTTCCATTCATCAACCACTGTTCCATTTGGAAGCTTACAATATCCTGCTTCATTTCCTAATGCATTTTTTTTAATCTGAGACTCGCCTCCCATTTTTTGACAATACACACTTGCGGGATTAGCCATGCCAAGCGGTTTAGCATTTTGAGTATTTACTTCAGGGGTAGAACAGGCAGAAAGAAGTGTTGTCATGAGCACAGATGTGCCAATATATATTTTATTCATTGCAAATAAAGTCTTTGTTTTAAAGTATGAAGTATAATTAAATTAGCAAGTTTTAATGTATCTACTCTGTATAATCCTGTAGCTCAAAATAATGATGAGTACGACTTAGTATAAAGTTTAATTAAATAATATTATGTATAAATAAAGAAAATCTTTTAAATGTAAATGGTATAGTCAGTTAAATATAATAGTAAGTTAAATATGGGCAACGCAGTATTGATATTACACTTACACCAACACCGTATTTATGGGTGGAGACTAAATAGGGTATAAAAAGCACGAAACAGTAAAGTCTATTTCATGCTGATATAGATAAACAGATTATACATTTAAGTGTTTGATAAAATGCTCTAAAACCAGGGGTGATTTTAATTCTAGATTTGGCGCATATTTTTCATTTTCAGTTCGTAAATGAGGAATATTTAAGGCAGCTTTACGCAATTCACAAGTATGACCAATCAGCCATTTTTCCATATCCTCTGCTGCAACTTCGACATGGAATTGTAGTGCTAAGATATTTTGACCAACTCTAAATGCCTGATTTGTATAAATTGCAGAGCTTGCAAGTAATTCAGCCTGTACTGGCAAGTCAAACGTATCACCATGCCAATGTAAAACTTCGGTATTTACGAGTGGCAATAATGGATTATTTTGAGCCAGATTTAGCTTCAATTGACTCCAGCCAATTTCTTTTTGATGGCCTGCATAAACCTTTGCACCCAAAGCATGTGCAATCAATTGTGCACCTAAGCAAATACCAAGCGTTGGTAAATTCTTGGCTAAACGTTGTTTAAGATAAGTGATTTCATCATTTAAAAAAGGATAATCCTCAGTTTCATAAACACCAATTGGACCACCTAGAACGACGACTAAACCTTCAAATGCAAATGCTTGCTTTAAATCATCTATACCTGCTTCAAAATAACGTATGCGATAGCCCAAATCATAAAAAGTGTCTTCAAGAATACCTAAATCTTCAAAAGCTAAATGTTGAATGGCATAGATTGTCTTCGGCAAAGCGTATGTGGAGGAAGTCATGGTTTTATGATGATTTAACGAGAATATCGCTAATTTATACTAGATTCTATTGGGTTGAAAACTAAATTTATGATGTGATTTGCAACATAGAATAAATACAGTGTTTGCTTGATTCCAAAATGGTCGATTTAACCGAATCATCAGAAACACTTCTTGCTATGAGTATAGCACCTACCAGTTGACATAAGACGCCCCAGGCTTTTTCTTCACTTCCGAGGCGTTGAGTAAATAGGGCATGACCGCGCTGTAATTCTTGTTGATAGCGTTGTTTAATCTCCTCATCAGAACGTGCGACTTCTGTGGCGAGTGTTGGCAGTACACAACCATGATTTGGATGTTCAACATGAGAGAGGGTTAAGTAACGATTGAGTTCAAATTCAATCCATAACTCAGCCTGATTATGGGGATTGCTTTGCCACAGCTGAATGCTATTTTTAAGTTCATTTTCAACCAATGCTTTAAACAAATCCTGCTTGGAAGAAAAATGTGAATAGAATGCACCACTGGTCACGCCAGCAGCTTTCATAAAGCCATCTACACCGGTTGCAGCAAAGCCATCTTTTTTGGCAAGCTGTCCACTGATTTTTAATAGTTCTTTTCTTTTTTCTTCTTTATATCCAGATTTGTATCGCATATTTTCCTCGATCAAATTTTCCTTGACGCTCTTGTAAAACTATAACATAGTGATCGTTATAATAACGATCGTTATGCAAAAAGGGAAGCATGATATGCAAGATGAAATAACAACATCAAATCAGAAAGTTGCATTGATTATTGGAGCAGGTGATGCAACAGGTGGCGCAATTGCGAAACGTTTTGCCAAAGGGGGATATATTAGTTGTATGACCCGTCGCAATGCTGACAAGTTACAACCACTGATTGATGAGATTGAACAGGCAGGTGGAACAGCATACGGTTTTGCATCTGATGCTCGAAAAGAACAGCAAGTTATACAATTGATCGAAGAAATTGAAAGTAACATTGGCGAAATAGAGGTACTGGTTTTTAATATCGGTGCTAATGTTCCATGTAGCATTCTTGAAGAAACAGCGCGTAAATATTTTAAAATATGGGAAATGGCGTGTTTTTCTGCTTTTTTAACTGGTCGTGAAGTGGCGAAACGAATGGTAAGCCGACAACGCGGGACATTGATCTTTACTGGCGCGACTGCTGGTCTACGTGGTGCTGCTTATTTTTCAGCATTTGCAGGGGCAAAGCATGCACTTAGAGCTTTGGCACAGAGTATGGCGCGTGAACTTGGTCCACAGAATATTCATGTGGCTCATGTGGTAGTTGATGGTGCAATTGATACAGATTTTATTAAAAACAGTTTTCCTGATCTTTATGAGAAAAAAGACCAAGATGGTATTTTAAATCCTGAACATATTGCTGAAAATTATTGGCATCTTGCCCAGCAACCACGTGATGCATGGACGCATGAGCTAGATTTACGCCCTTGGATGGAAAAATGGTAAGTCACTTTATATTAGTAAGTTTTTTGTATGAGTAGGTTAATATAGCTAGATGACTTATCTCGATATAGCGAGAGTAAGAAGTCATGATTTAAGTTTTTTCTAGAATTATTTTTACAGTAGTACGATAAAAATATGATCAGTACAGTTAAGGAATAACACTGAATGAAACAGGTAGAATTTTATTTTGATTTGGGTAGCCCATATAGTTATTTAGGCTTTTATCAGATTCAAAAAATTGCAAAACAAAATCAAGCACAAGTGATCTGGAAGCCGATCTTGCTTGGTGGCATTTTTAAAGCCACAGGGAACAGTAGTCCAATGGCTGTGCCAGCAAAAGCCAGTTATTCGATGATCGATATGGGGCGTTGGTCAAAACTCTGGAATATTCCAATACAAATGAATCCCTATTTTCCAATTAATACTTTAAATCTGATGCGCGTGATTACAGCAGTTCAGCTTTATCAAGCTGAAAAATTCTTAACAGTGTTAAACGCTTTATTTGATGCAATGTTTGGGCATCCGCGTAATTTAAATGATATCAATGAATTTATTACCTTGCTTCAATCATTGGGTTTTAGTACAGAGCAGGTTCAAACTTGGCTTTCAGATGAACAGGTTAAAGCCCAACTAAAAAATATCACAGAAGAAGCCATTGGGCGTGGTGTTTTTGGTGCACCGACATGGTTTATTGGAGATGAAATGTTTTGGGGTGTTGATCATCTTCACTTTGTTGAGATGGAATTGGCTTAATCTTGATAAATACGCTTTTAAATTCTGATTCTATTATTTAGATGCTAGCATGAGAGAATTGCATTGTATTGTGTTACAGCTAGCCATGCCGCACAGTTATTCTATAGAAAGCCAAACTGCATTGAATCAGAAAAATATTTGATGAAGAAAGCTAATCGTAAATATAGAGGATTAAACATAAAAATGCTGTAATAGTGCAAGGATTAGTGCCAAAGTGAATACGGATAAAAGTGTTTGCATGCTGATGCTTGCTGCCATTAATTGATGATCGCCGTTTAATAGTTTGGTTAAGATATATGCGGAAGATGCGGTTGGGATAGAAAAGAAAATCATGATAGCAATCACGGCGGCATGACTTAGCTCAAAAAACTGCAAACAGATAAAGGCAATAAGCGGGATCAGCAATAATCTGATTAGGCTAATGAGCAAAGACTTTTTCAGATAAATTCTGAGGGTCGAAAATTGAATTGCTGTTCCTACACATAATAAGCCTAACATCAGACTACTACTTGAAAAAGCATTTAACAGGTTTGCAAAGCCAGACCAAATAGGGATGTTTAAAAGATTAAATGTAATTCCCAATATACAAGAGCTGATCAGTGGGTTTTTGATTAAAGACCAGAATATATTTTTAATGTTCTGTTGATCTTTATCTGTCAGAGAAAGGATCGAAATAACATTAACCAAGGGAATTGCTATAGCAAGGATATTTACCAAGATACTTTTGATTTCAGCATTATTAAGTGTTGTGGCAATCGAGAGTCCGAGATAGGTATTAAAACGAATCAAGCTTTGGACATATACACCGATCTGGGCAATAGGTGTGCGGTTTAACTTTGCAAACAGATAAACGCCAGCAATGATCATGGCCATAATTAAAAAAATGACTGTAAGAATACTGTTGAGATGCCCCATATTCATATCTGCATTTGCAAGAGAACTAAACAATAAGGCTGGAAATAAAATATAGTAATTTAGCTTTTCTGCGCCATTCCAGAATTTTTCATCAAGTATATGTGACTGGAAAAGATAAAAACCTAAACCAATCAGGGCGATGGATGGGAAAAGAATAGTAATCATTTGTAGCATGATGAACGCTCTATGCAGAACCTAATTCGACCAAGTCCCACCCACTGATTTTTTCATCTGTAAGCTAAACCCAAGTAAATTTTAATCAAGAATATGACTTATGCCTATTCATGGTAAAATGAGTCTTTACTCATGGATAGAGTAGCGATGACATTTACTCAACTGACTATTTTTGCCGTGTTGGCTGAACAGAAAAGCTTTACTGTTACAGCTCAGCGTTTGCAAATTTCTCAATCTGCGATTTCTCATGCAATTAAATGCTTAGAACAAGATTGGTCGGTCACATTGTTTTATCGCAATCATAATGAAGTTGAGTTAACTGAATCTGGCATACGGCTTTTAGTGCATGTGAAAGAAATTTTGAATATTTCTAATGTACTAAAACAAGAAATCTCCGATATACAAGGATTTCATTCTGGAACTTTAAGAATTGGATCTTTTGGTGCTTCATCTTCTAATGTACTTATTCCCTTAATTCTAGAAAAATTTAGTTTAAAATATCCAAATATTGAAGTGTTTATTAAAGAAGGAACGGATAAAGATATTACTCAATGGATTCATGATCGTACTATTGATGTTGGATTTGTAGTTTTACCCGAAGAACGCTTTGATACTTTTCCTGTGATTGAGGATATTTTTGTAGCACTTATTCCAAAGTCCTATGCACGATCACAGCAAAGTGCAGTTCGATTGGATGAATTGGCAGAATATCCTTTTTTAATGACCTCAGCAGGCAGTCAAAACCATGTCACAGAGATGTTTAGAAAAGCCAATCTGAGTCCAAAAATTAAATGTTATTTTTCTCAAATTTTGACCATTATTAATATGGTTAACAATGGTGCAGGTGTTTCAATTGTTGCTGATATGGCATTGAATAAAGAGTTAATGACACTGTTTCCCAATGTGCAAAAATTACCTTTATCACCCAATATTAAGCGGTCTATTAGTCTGGCAGTGAAGAATAAAAAACAGATGAGTCCAATTACGCAGGCATTTATTGATATTGCACAAATGGTTTAGCATTTTATCGTGAACGTTTCGCAGAAGAATAAATGACGAGTCTAAACACAGCATGAATGATTTGATTTATAAATTCATAGAACGTCCTAAAACAGCATTTATACTATGTGGCTGTGTTGCTAACCTATCCTTATGGGCAATTAGTCATATCAAAAGTTTTAGTATTTTATGGGTAATATGCTTCTTTGTTTTTACCGCATTTTCTGCATTGTTTTTGTCTGTTTATTTGATGGAATTTGTTGAGAAAAAACCAAGATACAAGATCTACTTTCAACTGTTGTTTTATATACTTTTGATCATTTTATATTTAGCATTGAATACTTATAAATCTGTTTTAGATCAGAAATTTCTTCCACAAAGTTTAGTGATGTCTGTGATTGTGTTTTTCACAATGTTATTGATGATGAATTTAAGAGTCGTGGTTGGATATAGTTTCGAACATATTAAAATGTTATGGAAAAGACCTAAATAATTTTGCTGCTGATCTCAGTATATCTGTTTGAACGCATTGGTTTATTCAACTAAACAAACAATACGAAACAGGCAATAAAGGAATGTGTTGATGAATTTAGAAACATTACAAAGGCAAATTTGCAAAAAATATGAATCAAAATATATGGAATTTAATCTGTCGGATAGGGTTGCAATTGCATTACAGAGTCTAGGCCAACAACCGATTTATGCAGTTCGAGTTGCGCTAAAAAAACAAGACAATGTTTCTTGGTTTATTCACTGTGGAGAATATTCTTCAGCTGATGATTTTTATCAACCGCTGCATGCCTCACATTTACAGCAATATTTACCTGAAATTTTACCTTATTTGGCGCTTGAGCACGGTTATCATGTCATTATTGATAAGCATGGCTATGAAGATGTTTGGATGAATCCAACAACCGACTAAATTTAGCGAATCATCGCAATCTGTATAAAATAATGAATGAATTGACAGTTATAAGGATTAAACAGCATCTTAATCATGACTAAAAAAAGCGAACCGAAGTTCACTTTTTTAAAGTGTAAATCAACTATAGAACTTAGAAGAAGCCCATTGCTTTGGTTGAATAGCTAACCAATAAATTCTTGGTTTGTTGATAATGATCAAGCATCATCTTGTGGTTTTCACGGCCAATACCAGATTTCTTATAACCACCAAATGCTGCATGTGCAGGGTAGATATGGTAGCAGTTGGTCCATACACGACCAGCTTCAATCGCACGACCCGCACGATAAGAGGTATGCGCAGAACGAGACCATACACCAGCGCCTAAGCCATACATCGTATCATTGGCAATTCTGATTGCATCATCATAATCTTTAAATGTTGCTACAGAGAGAACTGGTCCAAAAATTTCTTCTTGGAAAATCTTCATACTGTTGTCGCCTTTGAAAATGGTAGGTTCAATATAGAAACCTTGACCGACTTCCTGACGATCGCCACCCCCTGTAAGCAGTTGAGCACCTTCAGCACGACCTGTTGCAATACAACCCAAGATTTTGTCTTGTTGCTCTTGAGATGCCTGAGCACCAATCATGGTGTCTGTGTCTAAAGGATGTCCAGTTTTGATGCGTTTTACACGTTCAACTGCCATTTCAAGGAATTTATCTGCAATACTTTCTTGAACCAATGCACGTGATGGGCAAGTACATACTTCACCTTGGTTTAAGGCGAACATGGCAAAGCCTTCAAGCGCTTTGTCTAAATAATCATCATCTTTATCCATGACATCTTCAAAGAAAATGTTTGGTGATTTACCACCAAGCTCAAGCGTTACAGGAATAATATTTTCAGTTGCATATTGCATGATCATTTGACCAACCGCAGTAGAACCTGTAAAGGCAATTTTAGCAATACGTGGATTGGTAGCCAGTGGGCGACCCACTTCAACGCCGTAACCATTGACAATATTTAAAACGCCTGGCGGTAAAATATCTTGAATGAGTTCTGCAACTACTAAAATACTTGATGGTGTTTGTTCAGCAGGTTTAAGTACAATACAGTTACCCGCTGCAAGTGCTGGTGCAAGTTTCCATGCTGCCATAAGAATAGGGAAATTCCATGGAATGATCTGACCCACTACACCTAAAGGTTCATGGAAGTGGTAAGCAATGGTATCTTCATCAATTTCAGAGATACCACCTTCTTGTGCACGTAAACAACCTGCAAAATAACGGAAATGGTCAATTGCTAAAGGAATATCGGCTGCCAATGTTTCACGAATTGGCTTACCATTTTCCCATGTTTCTGCAACCGCCAGTAATTCTAAATTTTCTTCTAAACGATCTGCTATTTTCAGTAGTACATTTGAACGTGTTGTTGGAGATGCTTTGTTCCATGAAGCTTTGGCTTTATGTGCTGCATCTAATGCAAGTTCGATATCTTCCGCGGAAGAACGTGGAATTTTGGTAAAGGCTTTACCATCTACAGGAGAGACATTATCAAAATATTGCCCTTTAACCGGTGCTACCCATTTGCCATCAATAAAGTTTTCATATTGGGCTTTGAACTGTACTTTTGAACCAGGTTGATTTGGATCTACATAACGCATAAGAGTATCCCTTTACTTATATTCATGATCATTCATGATGTGTTTAATATGGCATGTATGAACAATGATTGTTTACATGATGGATTGAGCATAGAGAGTCAAAGGTAGGGAAAAGGTTGGATGAAATCCTAGAGTCATTTGCGCTATGCTTTAATCTTTGGCAATATTTTCTTGTTTATTAGAAAATTGCTAAATATTGGAAAAAATTGGTTTTATTCTACAGCTTTGGTATGAGTTGTGTTGACTCAGGTTAAGCTCACTATGTTAATGTGCTAGAGTAATTTATAAGCAGGTCCGCTGGATAAAAACAACAGAGAAAGGATAGGATATTTTTTAACGAATTACAGAGGAAGTAGCGTATGTTAAGCCAACAAGAGTTATCAAATAAACGGAGTTTAATTGAGCAGTTACGCCAAAGCAGTAGTTTGTCTTTAAAACATGCTGATCAACTCGGACAGAGTATTGCAAGTTCATGGCAACGTTCCAACTCAGCTGCGATTCCCAAAGATCGTGATGCTGCACCTTTGATGAATGTAAAACAAGAAAGAAAAACGCTGTTAGAAAAAGCAATAGAACATTGTCGGGATGAATTAACTCATATCGCAGAACAGTCAGCAATGGTTGCTGCAGTAGGGGATATCGGTAGCACTATTATTTGGTCAGCCGCAAGTGGGCAAATGCGCAATGCTGCAGAACGTGTCCATTTTATTGCTGGTGGACAATGGCGTGAAGATTTGGTGGGAACTAATGCTTTGGCACTGTCATTAAAAACCCAACAATCCAGTTGTGTGTTTTCCAACGAGCATTTTATGTCTTCTGTGCATGACTGGGTTTGTTATGCCTCTCCAATTATAGATCCATATTCCAAACAAGTTTTAGGGGTCATTGATCTTTCAACCACATGGAATCATCACAATAGTTTGGGATTATTGGCGGCTGAGCGCTGTGCCTCGATTATTCAATCGGCATTGCTAGAGTTTCAACAACAACATTTATTTATCCGTGCTTTTGCTGTGCCACAAGTGTTGTTCAATGGCAAGATTGTGGTATTGACACCACGACAAATTGAAATTTTGACCATTCTTGCGTTGTGCCCTCAAGGGATGAATCTGGAAAATTTACATCAAGCGTTGTATGGTGAACGAAAAGTGAGTGTCGGCACATTAAAAGCAGAAATGTCGCAGTTGCGTGATATCTTGGGCGGCATGCTGGGTTCACGGCCTTATCGTTTATTGGCACATGTTGAAGCAGATTTCTTGCAAGCAGAGAATGCTTTAGATGCGGGTTATACCGAATCCGCTTTAAAATTATGTAAAGGTGTATTTTTAGCTAAAACCGAAAGTCCTTTTTTATCTGCATGGCGAGACTGCCTCGAATCACGCCTAAGTGAAGCGATTTTTAAAGCCAATGAAACAGATGCTTTATTAAAACACCTTGCACATTTTCCAGAAGCGATTGATGCCGTTGAACGTCTAATTGAACTTACACCAGACGGGCATCCTGCTCATCAAATTCTAATGAAATATAAAGATGAGCATTGATTTTGCAGGATACTTTTAACTGATCATTTGCTTGCAAAGAAAAATGGATTTGAGCCTTTAAGGTTGCTTTTGAGCTAACCATGAAAAAAGTTGATGATAAACTTCTCTTCTGACTTCTGGTGCCGATAAAACCAAGTCATGTAGTCCATTTTGAATGGTCATGACATTAACATCGCCCTGTATTTTACCTGCATCTCTGACGATGTCTTTGACCTCTAAAATAACATCAGTGCTTTGAGCATCTCGGTTAAATTTCTTAGGATAGGTTGTTCTGTGAGAATGCATCACTAAGGTTGGTACATTGATCTGTACACCTGCATGAATTTCTTTTTGCGCTTCAAAAATTGCATGCACAAAGCTTAAATATACTTTGGGGTAAGTTGGTTTTTTCCACTCTAAGCTGAAATCCCATTCGCCTTGCAAATCTTTATGCAGACTGGTGACATACCATTTATTTAATTCACTTGGAAACTTTAAATTAGGTAAGCGTTTGCCCATTGCGCTGAGTTTGGGGAGGGCTAATTTTTTCTTCCAAGCAGGCATATTAAAGTCATAAAAAGGACTATTGCACCATAAGGCTTGAATAAGGGGGTGTTGTGGATAATGTGCTGCATATAATGTTGCGATCAATCCACCTGTAGAATGTCCTGCCAGTAACACCTCAGTGTGGCCTTCCTGACCAATAATCTTTAATGCTTGCGTGATTTCTTCATCATATTCATTCAAATTTAGAACATAATAATATTTTTGATGTGGTAGGTAAGAACGACCATATTTTCTTAAATCAAGTGCATAAAAATCATAATCATGTTGATTAAATTGTTCAGCCATTTCTGTTTGAAAGAAATAATCGATAAAACCATGGATATAGAGCACCGCTTTCTTGGTCGCTTGATCTGCTTGTTTGCGTACCAAAGTCGCAATGACTTTACCATCATAGTCATTTGGTAAGTTTAAGGTTAGTTTTTCATAACCCGTACCAAGGGTATCAGGTTGATATTCAATAGATTGAGTGGTCATAGCGTATTCCTGAATTTTATAGAAAAATGAAATCCGAAAAATTACAGATAGTCTTTTACCAGCGCATAGGATTCATCATATAGTTTTTGTGCCAACTTTATATCTTTGGCCCTGCCTGATTTAAACGCTGGAGTTTGTAAACTCACATAATCACCATTTCGCTTTTCCCATGACGGATCAAAAGCAATTTTTTTAATTAATTCGGCAGGCTTAGATGGTGGAATAAGACCAAGTTTAATGATTGCATATTGCCATTTGGGTAATTCACGATAAATCTCAGAATCTACGCCACCTGGATGTAATGCATTGCTGGTGACATGACTTCCATATAGTTGTTTGGCGAGGATATTACTAAAGAGCAGATTAGCTAATTTACTATTGCCATAGCTCAAAACACCATTGTATTTCTTCACTTGATCCGCGTTAAAGTTTTCAGGTTGGATACGACCTAAAAGATGCATCATTGAAGCCAAATGAATTACACGACCTTGTTGGGCTTTTTGAACCAATGGAAGAAGTTTCAATGTCCAAAGAAAAGGCCCCAGATAATTTACCCCAAACTGTTTTTCAAAACCATCAGCTGTGGCCTCAAGATCAGGTGTCATCATGCCAGCATTGTTGACTAATACATCAATTTTTTCATATTTAGCAATAATTTCATTGGCTGCTTGGTTAATTTGTTCAAGACTATTTAAATCAAGGTGAATTATGTCTACTTGACCTGTACCGAATGACTCTAAATGTTGCTGTGCTGTTTTGGCTTTTTCTAGATTACGACAAGCAATGATCACATGGTGACCATCCTTAATAAAGGTTTCTGCAGTTGCAAGCCCGATTCCGGTATTTGCACCCGTGATGATGATGGTTTTACTTGTTGTTGTCATTGCTGAAATAATCCGCTGATGTTTTAAGCATCATAGTCATAGATTGTGACTTTATCAATATATCTGACAATAATGATTGTCATTTTTTATAAGCGTATAAAAAAGGAATATTACCAAAGTAATATTCCTGAGTATCAAGCACACTTCATTGTATTTGGCCTAAAAGGTTCTCAGGCTGAGTAGAACGAAAGCGGATCATTTTACATTGCTGATTCAAAAATTTTAATGACTTGAGCATCAGTTGCTTTACGTGGATTGGTCAACATACAGGCATCTTTTTGCGCATTTGAGGTCATCACTGCATGATCTTCCGCTTTGACACCCAGTTCAGCTAAGCCAGAAGGGATACCAATAGATGAAGATAACTCACGAATTGCATCAATCGCAGCAAAGGCAGCCTCAGTAACGGTTAAACCCTCAGTATTGACACCCATTAATTGGGCAATTTTTGCATAACGGTCTGGGCAGGCAATTAAGTTAAACTCACACACATGCGGTAATAGAATTGCATTACATACGCCGTGTGGAAGGTTATAGAAGCCACCTAATTGATGAGCCATTGCATGTACATAACCTAAAGACGCATTGTTAAATGCCATACCTGCTAAATATTGTGCATATGCCATTGCATCACGTGCTTCAAGATTTTCGCCATTGGCAACAGCAGGGCTTAACCATTCGCTAATCATTGAAATGGCTTTTTCTGCACATGCATCAGTAATTGGGTTTGCAGCAGTTGAAACATAAGCTTCTACAGCATGAGTTAAAGCATCCATACCCGTTGCAGCAGTTAAAGCAGCAGGTTTTGCAATCATGAGTTTAGGATCATCAATTGCAACAAGCGGTGTACAACGCCAATCAACAATTGCCATTTTTACATGGGTATCAGTATTGGTGATAATACAGAAACGAGTCATTTCGGAAGCAGTTCCTGCTGTCGTATTGATTGCGACAAGCGGTGTCATTGGGACTTTACTTTGATCAATCCCTTCATAATCACGAATATGACCGCCACCTGCGGTAACTAAGCCGATTCCTTTTGCACAGTCATGAGAAGAGCCACCGCCTAAAGACACAATAAAGTCACAACCATTATTGTTATATTCGTTTACGCCATTATGTACGTTAATGTCTGTCGGGTTTGGTTCCGCCCCAGGAAAAATATGACTGTCTACCCCAGCATCTTTAAGATATCCAACAATAATGTCTGCAACACCAAATTTGAATAAGCCGGCATCAGTGACGATGAGGGCTTTTTTTGCCCCTAAATTTTGTGCTTTAGCACCGACTTCTTTGGCACAACCTGGACCAAAAAGTGAGACGCAAGGGATGTAAAAACCGTTTGTTTGATCTGCTATATTTTTAAAAGCCATGGTGCGATTCCTTCTACCATTGTTATTTCATCATTCCAGAAAGGTGATGTTCACCTTGAGGTTGAGTATCTGTTTTGAGGGCTAGATTGAATACCTACTAAACACCTACCAAACTTTAATAATGCAAACCTTAAACTAAGTATTTGATATTTTTATTTAAAATAAAGTAGTGAAGTTTTTCTTTATAATTTTTAAGGTGAAAATTATATTTGAACGTGAGTTTTGATTAAAAAGTACAAAAAGCTATTTTGTTGGGTGTTTTTTGCTCTAACAATTCATTTTATTTTTAAAAAGTGAATCGTTGAGTTTAATTTCGGGCATACATTTTAAAATCCATCAAAATAGAATGAATTATCAATTTATGAGAATGTGTATTGATAATTAAAAAGTTAAAATTATGTGAAAAATTTGATATTTATATAATAGTTCAGCATGGGCTTAAATAGACTTTTTAAATATACCTTTACTGTTAAATTATGCTAAATGATAAAAATAAAACAATGATATATATCATTAATAAGTAGTATAAAAAATTTAAAAATAAAATTACCTATATTTTTTACGGCTGAGTGAAAATGCTATTGATCAGAATTTTATACATAAAGATTGTTTTTTATGTATGTTTTTTAAACAGGTTGCCACGGTTCGGTAATCTCATATTTTAAGGATAAAAAATGAAAAAAATATTAACGTTAAAAAATATTGTCATAACAAGTTCATTGTTCGCGATTACCAGCATGAGTTTTGCGGGGGAGTATAAACGCTTTTCAGTATCTGCAGGTTGGTTACATGTTATGCCTCAGGGAAAAGCCAATCCCTTTAATATTAATACCAGTGTTAAAAATGGTACTAACGCAACAGTCGGAAGTATCTCTACAACCAGTTTTTTAAACTCAGTTGATCCTAATGCTATGGGGGAAGACTTAGGCGGAGTACCATTTAATCAGAAAGAGGTTTTAACTGAATTTCTCAATGATGCATTTATGCAAACCCTATTGACCGATGGTAAGGGTAATATTTTGCCAGAGGTCGCAGGAACAGCAAATATTCATGGCTTGGAAAATTGGCAAGCTAAGGGAACAGGGCTTGAAGTCGATGATGTAGATACCCTTGGTATGATGTTAAATTATTACATTAACGACAATGTTTCTTTGCAACTCATTGGTGGAATTCCTCCAAAAGTTGATATTAAAGGTAAAGGGGAAATCTTGGCACCCCTCACCGGATTAGCCACCTCGCCAAGTGACCTAGTCGGAATTTTATTTCCAGATGGTATAGATTTAAACCAAGCAATTCCAATCACCAATTTAGGCAACAAATCTAAAGCAGCTTCAGTCCGTGCATGGACACCAGCGCTTGAAGCGCAATATCAGTTTGGTCAGTCTGGTGTCAATAAATTGCGTCCATATATTGGGGTAGGGGTGATGTACTCTCATTTTACTGATATTAAATTGAACTCACAGATCAAAAGTGATCTGGTCGCAGCGGGACACATGATTCAAAACGTTTTAGATGGAAAAGCAGGGGCTGCGTTGGATGGCAAACCTTCCAGTGCAAATCCTTATGTAAGGGTTAAAACGACTGATGCAATTGCACCTATTGTAAGTCTGGGTGCTACTTATGATATTAATGAAAACTGGTTTGGTGTGGCTTCTGTTTCTTATGCCAAGCTCAACAATCAGGCTAAGATTGATGTTGTTGATGCCAAGACTGGTAAGCGACTGATTAATTCCACGACAAAAGTTGATATAGATCCATTGATTACTTATGTTGGTGTGGGGTATCGCTTCTAAAATCAACACTATTTTCCCTAAGAATAGTGAAGATTTTAAATGGTTAGCTTCGGCTAACCATTTTTTATGTTGAGCAGAATGGTCTATGCAATTTTTTTTAGCTAGATGTAGATTGATGAGCAATAAAAAAGCATCCTAAATGGATGCTTTTTTGAGAGTATTGTACAAATCAGAGAATTTATTTCTCTACGATTGCAGTTACACCTTGACCACCAGCAGCACAAATCGAAATAAGTACACGACCTGAACCTTTTTGATTAATCAATTTTGCAGCAGTTGCCAAAATGCGACCACCTGTTGCTGCAAATGGATGACCAGCAGCTAAAGAAGAACCTTTAACATTGAGTTTGCTACGGTCAATTGAGCCCAATGGTGCATCTAGCCCTAAACGTTCTTTACAGAACTTAGGATCTTCCCATGCTTTTAAGGTAGAAAGAACTTGTGATGCAAAAGCTTCATGAATCTCATAGTAGTCGAAGTCTTGAAGCTTAATACCTGCACGAGCCAACATACGTGGAACAGCATAAGCAGGCGCCATCAATAAACCTTCTTTCTTATTCACAAAATCTACCGCAGCAGTTTCAGTGAATGTTAAGTAGGCAAGGACTTCATGACCATTTGCTTTAGCCCATTCTTCAGAGGCTAATAGAACAACTGAAGCACCGTCTGTAAGTGGGGTAGAGTTACCTGCAGTCATTGTTGCAGTATCACCTTTACCAAATGCAGGTTTAAGCTTAGCCAATTTTTCAACTGAAGAATCAGGACGCAAGTTATTGTCTTTGTCTAGACCCATAAACGGCGTGATCAAATCATCGAAGAAGCCTTCATCATATGCTTTGGCCATTTTTTGATGTGAAGATGCAGCAAGTTCATCTTGAGCTTCACGCGGAATACCCCATTCTAAAGCAGTAATCGCTTGGTGATCACCCATAGATAAACCAGTACGAGGTTCACCATTTTTTGGTGCATCCATCAAGTCTTTAACATTGATTTTAGCTAAAGCTTTTAAACGGTCTTTACCTGTTTTTGCAATGTTTAATTCAAGCAATGCTTTACGTAAGCCGTCACCAAATGCGATTGGTGCATCAGAGGTAGTATCTACACCACCAGCAATACCCACTTCAATTTGGCCTAATGCAATTTTGTTTGCAACAAGGAAAGCTGCTTGTAAGCCAGTACCACATGCTTGTTGAATATCATAAGCAGGGGTTTCAGGCGCAAGTTGAGTATTTAAAACACATTCACGTGTCATGTTGAAATCACGGCTATGTTTTAGAACTGCACCAGCAACCACTTCACCTAAACGTTGACCTTGAAGGTTAAAACGTTCAATTAAACCGTTTAAAGACGCAGTAAGCATGTCAATGTTTGACGCTCGGAAATAAGGGCCATTTGAACGTGCAAAAGGAATACGGTTACCGCCAATAATTGCTACGCGACGTACAGTGTTTTGACTCATAATTTTATCCTGCTGACCAGAAGTTTGAGTTTTAGAAGATGAAGATGTTGTAACTTTTTTTGCCGTCGATGCAGTTGCTTTGCTACGTGAAGCAGCTGCTGGTGCACGAGTCGGTTTTTTAGTCGTGTTGGCTGCATTGGCATTTGTAGAATTTGTGTTGCTACTTTTACTCGTACGAGTACGAGGTTTTGATGTATTTGACACAGTTTCTTGTACAGTGCTTTCAGCGTTCGAATTTTCTTGAGTTGTTTTGCTCATAAGGCTTTTCCAAGCATGTTCGCAATATTCTTAGGGCTTACATTAACATAATTGGCTATGACTCGAATTGACTATAATGACATTTGCATATTCTTTCAGGTCAAGTCATCATTTTGGCAACTCAAGTATGATTTAACTGAAACTTATGGGTCATTAGAGATGATAGCGTTGTTGACGATTCCTCTAAGCCTTGCGTGAAGAATAACGCAAGGCATTTAAGAAAGCGCAACACAGCTAAATATCTGAGATTATACTGAAGTTAAAAGATACCTTAAGCCCCATACAAAATTAATTTGATGAGAGATAAGAAACATGTCTGACCAATACCAAGCATTTGCTAAATCTCCAATTGGTAAATTTGTCATAAAAAATTTAGGTTTACCATCACCAATCCAGCTAGACCGCTTTGAGTCAGCCACTCCTGTCGTTAAAGGTGCTGTATTATTTGGTGCAGCTCCAAAGAGTCATTTCACTGGTGAAGTTGCGCAGGTTCTTAGTAATATTCATGCCAACACTTATGCAGGGAATAACGCAGAGTTACAACAAGCTGCGGCAAAATCTGGTTTGAATGTTGGCGCTTTTAATGAAGGCGATAAAGAATCAAAATTCAAAGCAGTGATATTTGATGCATCAGGGATTCAAAATTCAGAACAATTACATGAACTACACAAGTTTTTTAATCCTGTTGCCCGTCAAATTGCAACATCAGGCCGTGTAATTATTATTGGTTTAACACCTGAAACTGCACCAACGATTAAGCAGGCGATTGCACAACGTGCATTAGAAGGGTTTGTTAAATCGGTTGGTAAAGAGTTTAAGAAAGGAATTGCTGCTGATCTTATTCTGGTTGATGCAGATGCTGCACAAAACTTGGAATCAAGTTTACGTTTTGCAATTTCTCCACGTTCAGCATACGTATCGGGTCAAGTGATTCGCGTATCTAAAGGTGATGTGATTGATATCGATTGGGCAAAACCGCTTGCTGGCAAAACTGCACTAGTAACAGGTGCAAGCCGTGGTATTGGTGAAGCGATTGCACATGTATTGGCACGTGATGGTGCACATGTAATTTGTTTAGATGTTCCACCACAACAAGCAGACCTTGACCGTGTTGCAAGTGAAATCGGTGGTTCTACACTTGCAATTGATATCACTGCTGCTGATGCTGGTGAAAAAATCAAAGCTGCGGCAGCTCAACAAGGTGGTTTAGATATCATCGTACATAATGCGGGTATTACACGTGACAAAACTTTGGCAAATATGAAGCCAGAGATGTGGGATCTGGTGATTAATATCAACTTATCTGCTGCTGAACGTATTAACGATTATTTATTGTCAAATGATGGTTTAAATGCAAATGGTCGTATCGTTTGCGTATCTTCAATTTCAGGTATTGCTGGTAACTTAGGTCAAACCAACTATGCGGCATCAAAAGCAGGTGTCATTGGCTTGGTGAAATTTACTGCGCCTGTGTTAAAAAATGGTATTACCATTAATGCTGTAGCGCCAGGTTTCATTGAAACTCAAATGACCGCGGCAATTCCATTTGCAATCCGTGAAGCGGGTCGTCGTATGAACTCAATGAGTCAAGGTGGATTACCTGTTGATGTTGCTGAAACAATTGCTTTATTTGCATCTTCAGCATCTACAGGATTAAATGGTAATGTTGTGCGTGTTTGTGGTCAAAGCTTATTGGGTGCATAATCACGCATAAGTGAAATCCTGTTTCGTTTAGGGGATTACCGCGAAGAGATTATTTGTGTATTTAAATAACGCTTTCGCTGGCTTTCTCTTGAACGAAATCAGGATGTTTAAGCTGTATCATCCGTTAATTTCCAACTGAAATGTTGGATTTTTTAAATGTTGAATAAGAATTAATTTTTCAAAGGTCCAGTATGAATACTCGCCATTTTAGTCAACTTCCTAAGCCATATTTAGCTTATCCAAAAGTGATTCAGGGTTTAATTTTTAAAAAGCCAAAAGGTGAAAAAGTTCTACCGCAAGTTGAATATGTGGTTGATTCATTCAAAATTGATCCAAATCATTTAAAAGCATATAACGAAGTGTGTGGCTTTAAAAATAATGGGTATATTCCCGCGATTTATTTAGCTGTTTTATCGCAAAGTTTACAAATGCATATGATGACCTCTGAAGCATTTCCTTTTGCAATCTTAGGCTTGGTGCATATTCGCAATCAAATTAAGCAAACACGTAAAATTGGGGTCAATGAACAGCTGACTTTATCTTGTCAATTTGGTGAGCTAAAGCCCCATGATAAAGGGGTTCAGTTCGACTTCATCACAACAGCCAAAGTTGGCGGTGACGTGGTCATGCAAGGATTAACCACCTATCTAGCACGTCAAAAAACCGATGGTTCAGTTACAGAAAAACCAAAAGATAAAAAAGAACCAAATTATCAAGTTCAGGCGGTTTGGGAAGTTTCTGAAAATACTGGTCGTCGTTATGCTATGACATCAGGTGACTTTAACTTGATTCATATCCATGCATTAACTGCAAAAGCATTTGGTTTTAAACAAGCGATTGCTCATGGGATGTGGAGCAAGGCGCGCGTTCTCGCTGGGCTTAAATTACCAGAAGCTTATGAAGCCGATGTATTGTTTAAATTGCCGATGTATTTACCTTCAACAGTAGAATTTTTAACTGTACAAGATGGTACAACAACTGACTTTTTGATTCGTAATCAAAAATCACAAAAACCTCATGTTTCTGGTGTGGTTAACGCTTTATAAGATAAAATATAAAGCCTGAGTCGAGATGATTCAGGCTTTTTTAATTAAAAAAGTTATGATTAAAAAAATAGGATAGGGCAATGAGCAGTTTAACGGACATTATTTTTGCGAGTACGAAAAATTATCAGGGCTATGTGGATGAGCGTTTTCAAGATCTCGCTGTTCAATTTAGTCGTTTGCAGGATGGTCGTAGCGAAAATGGTGGTGCTGCTTTAACTGTTTATTTTCAAAATGAAAAAGTTGTCGATATATATACGGGTAAAAAATCCAAAACTGAGCAATGGGATGAGCAAACTTTATCAGTGTGTTATTCCACTGGGAAAGGTGTATTGGCAACACTCGCGCATATTTTAGTGAGTGCAGGTTTCTTAGACTACGATACGCCTATAGTCAATTTTTGGCCTGAATTTGCTCAAAATGGTAAAGAGAAAATGACACTGCGTCATATTTTAAGCCATCAAAGTGGCTTATACGATATTCGCAATATTGTTGCTGGTGCAGTTGAAATGGCAGATTGGCAGCATATGCTCAAGGTCATGGAGCAGGCCACACCTCGTTTTGCTGTAGGAACTGATATTGCATATCAGGCATTAACATTTGGCTGGTTGGTGGGTGGTGTTTTAGAGAAAGCAACGCAACAATCTTTAACAGAGTTAATGCAGAAGTATTTGGTTGAACCCCTACAACTTGATGGTGCCTATTTTGGTGTGCCTGAATCTGAGCTAAATCGTGTGGCGCGTTTAATTCAAAAGGCAGCACCTGTACAAAAAACAGAAACAAAATCCAGTAAAAGCAAAACTAAGCACCATAAAACGTCTTTTTCCGATAAGTTGGTTGAATTAACCGGACAAAATCCGCAAGATTTTTTAGATGCTATGGTACCGAAAGGGATGCGTGATTTTAGTTTCTTTAGTGACCAAGGGCTTCAAGCAATTATTCCAGCGGCCAATGGTGTATTTAGCGCCAATAGTCTTGCAAAAGTTTATGCCATGATGGCAAATAAAGGGGTTTGGGAAGGAAAAGTTTTCATTCGTCCTGAAATATTTGCTGAATTAAGTCAAATTCAATCGATTAAACGAGATCGCGTGATGCCAATTCCTATGAAATGGCGTTTAGGCTACCACCGTGTGATTAGTATGGGTAAACGTGCCAAGCAAGGCTTTGGTCACATTGGATATAACGGTTCTGGAGCGTGGTGTGACCCGCAACGAGGGCTTAGTTTTGCCTACACCCATAATTTTGCCATTGGTTCAATCACCGGTGATTATCGTCTTTGGGGGCTGACCCAAGAAACATTACGTTGCGCCGACGGTTTACTTAAGGGAAGTAAAGGCTGGTTCTAAATATTAAGATCAAAGTGATTGAGTTTTTATAGAGCAATAGATTGCTGAGTCTTATTTTACAAAAGAATTAAAAATAAGACTGTTAAACAACTATATATAGATCCATCAATATTTTCTTAGGCAAATAACTCCATTTTCAGGATGGTTTCAACATGATGTTTAAACGAGTGTTGGTCTAAACCTTTTAAGCCAAGTTGATAGATTCCTTCTAAACCACAAACAAAAGCAATCAGTCGCCATGCAATGTCTTGACTGCTGCTGACTGTAGCAATTTTAAATTCTTGTTGGGCGAGCCCATGTTCAATTGCAGTAACCAACGAAGCATGCCACTGTTCCATGGTAATATTATAAGCTTTTTTAATTTCAGGATCTTGATCGATTAAAATCTCAGCTTCATTCCAGAGTCGTAAATAGGGTTGCGTTAGTTCAATATTTTCAAAGCCTAGCAAGAGAGATAAACGCTCAAAACTACTATCGGTTTTAATTTGATCTTCTACTTCATTGAGTTGATCCATCAATTCAATAAAAACTTCTGCCTTTAAATGCGAACTTGATTCAAAGTGATGATGTACTTGTCCTGTTGAAACTTGTGCTTCTGCGGCAATACGGCGCACAGTTAATCCATTCAATCCATCTTGTAGTGCAACACGCTTTGCTGCATCCAAAATCATAGTACGACGCTGTTCTCGGTTTAAATAATTCATCACTTTTAATACAACAAAATTTACAAAACAAATATTAAACAAAGTTGGACGTTTGTTCAAGTCTGCTTATAATGATGAAACTTGAACAAGCGTCCAACTTTAATTAGGTGTGTTATGTACCGCAATTGGGTGATTTTGGCAATCATCGTTTTAATTTATTTACCGGTTTCAATTGATGCAACGGTTTTGCATGTTGCCATCCCAACATTGAGTGCTGCTTTATCACTATCCAGTAATGAAATGCTCTGGGTGATTGATATTTATTCACTGATCATGGCAGGCTTGATTTTGCCCATGGGGGCATTGGGGGATCGTATTGGCTTTAAACGTCTGATGCTGATTGGTGCTGGTATTTTTGGTGTGGCTTCTCTCATGGCTGCTTTTGCGAGTTCAGCCTATATGTTGATTGCGGCAAGAGCATTTCTTGGTGTAGGTGCTGCCATGATTTTACCTGCAACCTTGGCAGGTGTTCGCAATACCTTTTTAGATGAAAAACAACGTAATTATGCTTTAGGTATTTGGGGAACTGTCGGTGGTGGTGGAGCCGCTTTTGGTCCACTGTTGGGTGGTTTTATTCTGGAACATTTTTCATGGGGAACCGTGTTCCTGATTAACGTGCCAATTATTATTTTGGTCTTGGTATTGACGACATGGCTGGTGCCAAAGCAAGTGGTAGAAACCAAACAACCTTTAAATCTATTACAAGCGCTCACTTTGGTCACTGCAATCTTAATGCTGATTTATTCAATTAAGACCTCTATCTATGCGTTTAGCCTAGGGATGATTTTGATTTTTGTGCTTGGATTGGGATTGTTGGTGGGATTTATCCGCCATCAATTAAAAACAACCCAACCGATGATCGATTTTAGTCTGTTTAAGAATCCTGTGATCTCAACCAGTATTGTGATGGCAATGGTGGCTATGATAGCTTTAGTAGGTTTTGAGCTACTCCTTTCACAAGAATTACAGTTTGTGTATGGATATAGTCCATTGGAAGCAGGTTTGTTTATTTTGCCCTTTATGATCGCTATTAGTATTGGAGGACCTTTTACCAGTATTTTAATGAATCATTATGGTTTACGACCTGTTGCAACTATTGGGATGCTGATGTGTGCCTTATGTTTCTTTGGCTTGGCCATGACCAATTTTGATATCGATTATATTCAAGCTTGGGTTTGGATGGTGTTGATGGGAATCAGTGTTGAAATCGCGTTATTATCTTCCACGGCAGCTATTATGTCTGCTGTACCTCCACAAAAAGCAACGGCTGCTGGTGCAATTGAAGGCATGGCGTATGAGTTAGGTGCAGGTCTTGGGATTGCGATTTTTGGACTGTTACTGTCTATATTTTATGCGCATTCAATTGTCTTGCCTGAGCATTTACCGCTGAATATCGCAGCTCAAGCAAGTTCTTCTATTGGTGAGGCATTATTGTTGACCAAGCAGTTAGAACCCGCATTGATGCAACAGGTAAAACAAGCAGCTTTTGAAGCGTTTATTCATTCACATAGTAAAGTCTTGGGCATTTCGGGTCTGATGTTTCTGGTTTTATCTGTATTTGTTTGGCGTGCTTTACCTGCAAAGATACAGATTACTGTCTAGAATATTGCGCATGATTTAAATTATGCGCTTGTTTTTATATTTGTAGTCAAGCAACTAATTGTTTATACAAGTGATTTTTATGTAGCCATTGATCTGAAATGAAGCTTTTATTTTGGTATGAACTTTTAGAAACTATTTATTGCTTATCAATTCATTTTTGAAACTTTTGAATTATAGATGGTTGTCCTACCGTGGGGGCGACAGGGATGTCGCCGTTAGGCGGGGGTATATGAGCAAAAATAAAGCACTGCTTTGTTTGTAGCGCAAGAGTGAGGCATAGCCTACGCAAAGCTATTTAAACCTTGAATGTAAGGTGTGGCATTGCAGGCTTTTTTATAATCAAAAATTTTTTCCATATAATTGATTTAATTAAAAATATTGATTAAGAGAAATTCTATTCTTGTATCTGAGTTTTTGACAGGTTGACTATAGGTTTTACGGTGTAATATAAAAGTTTGGAGAAGCGATTGAAAAACTATAACAGCCCAAAATGTGATTTGTTTAACACTGCCACGTCAGTGTTTTTTAAAGTAAAATTAGCTATTGTGTGTTTTTAAATCTATTTAAGCGATAGATAAACTTTATATTGTAGAGCACAGTGTCAAATTAGAAGAAATTGATCGAATTATCTCTAATAAAAAATAACTCTACAGTTCTTCATTCACTAATCAGTAAAAAAACAGTATCCTTAGACCTGTAACTAGGAGCTTCCATGTATCAGGTACTTGCACGTAAATATCGCCCACGTAACTTTAATGAATTGGTCGGACAGAATCACGTTTCACGTGCACTGACCAGTGCGTTAGATCGTGGACGTTTACACCATGCCTATTTATTTACTGGAACACGTGGGGTGGGGAAAACCACGATTGCTCGAATTTTAGCGAAATGTTTAAATTGTGAAACAGGGGTAACCTCTACACCTTGTGAAGTTTGCGCAACTTGTAAGGCGGTAAATGAAGGGCGCTTTATTGACCTGATTGAAATCGATGCTGCTTCACGGACAAAAGTTGAAGACACACGTGAGTTGCTCGACAATGTACCTTATGCACCGACCCAAGGTCGATTTAAGGTATATTTGATCGATGAGGTACATATGCTGTCGACGCATTCCTTTAATGCGTTATTGAAAACATTAGAAGAACCGCCTGAACATGTAAAATTTTTATTTGCGACCACAGATCCACAAAAATTACCAATTACGGTGATTTCACGTTGCTTGCAATTTACTTTACGTCCATTGGCTGTAGATGAAATTACCCATCACCTTACAGACATTTTAAATAAAGAAGAAATTGCATCAGAGCAAGATGCGATTTGGCAAATTGCTGAATCTGCCCAAGGTTCGTTACGTGATGCATTGTCTTTAACTGACCAAGCAATTGCTTATGGTCAAGGCGCAATTCATCATCAAGATGTCAAAGAAATGCTAGGTTTGATTGATAGAACCATCATTTATGATTTGATCTTGGCAATTCATCAAAATCAAAATGCACGGGTTAGTCAGTTATTACTACAATTTAGGCAACAGGCTTTAGATGTTTCACTGGTTTTAGATCAGTTTATTTCAACTTTGCATGAGTTGGCGATGTTGCAATATTTGCCTGATTTAAGTCTAAAATACAGTGCTGAAATTAATCAAAAAATTATGCAGTTATCAAAAATTGTCTCTGCACAAGATTTACAGCTTTATTATCAAATTGCCTGTAAAGGTCGAGCGGAGCTACAACTTGCAGTAACACAAGAGCAAGGCTTTGAAATGACAGTATTGCGTTTACTGGCATTTAGACCGATGCAAATCAATGAAATTGTAGTCTCTCAAGCTGAACAACCACAAAACAATCAAAATATCGCTCAAGTTGCTGTGTCACAGCAACCGCATCAAGCATCTGTTCAAGCCGGGATTATTCAAGAAGCGCAAATTCAGCAAGCACAGATTCAACAAGAACCAGCTCATCAACCACCTGTTGAAAAAAATAATGAACAACAAAATGCTGCTTTGAATGTAATTCCGCAACCAGAAAGTTACGCGCCATTAACAGAAGTACAGCAACCGCAGGTTGAGATCAATTCGCAGCGTGTAGTGAATGATTTAGATCCAGCTTTTGACGAAATAGAAGAGCTGCAAACTCAACAGCAAAGCGTTGATCATGAACCCAGTAGTGATGACTACTTGGATGACTTTGCTGAGGAAGCACAACAAAGCGCTGTAGTTGAATCAACTGTTCATAATAATCAAAATATTGAAGCGCAGTCGCCAACTGTTCAAGAGAAAATTGCAGTAGAAAATGCTGAACCAAGTTTAACTTTATTTGGTGCTGATTTGAGTCAATCGAAAAATTCTACGTCTCAGTCTAGTTTAAATAAAGATGTATTTTTTTTAGCACCTGAGAATCAGGATCAAAATGTTGAAATTGATTTAGTTGAGCCTATTCATTCTCAAACAGATACTCCAGCTCAAGTTTCTAATATTATCCCTGAAATAGAACCAGGATCTTCTGGTGAGCAACAAACGCCGCAACAGATACTTGCCTTAAAATTACAGGTCTTAGAAGGTGAGTGGACAGTTGAGAAATGGGAATATTGGTTTAGAAACAGCTCACTTTCTCCTGCTGTTCAAGAACTCGCACAGCATGGATTAATGACTGGGGATGTGAATGGTCAATCTATTTTTCAAATTTCGCAAAAATATGAAAAAATACTTAATCAAGCACAACATGATCTTGAGGCAAAATTAAAACAGCAGTGGCCGAATACTTTATTTACAGTGCAATACGGTGAAGTTGAGTCGACCACACCCTATATGATGCAAAACGAGCGTAAGCTTCGAGCTTATGATCGTGCGAATGAAATGCTTGAAAAAGAACCTTTGGTCAAAAGTTTAATTGAAGCATTGGATGGGAAGTTGGAAAATATTCAGCTCAAAGCTTAAATTTTAAAAAACATTTAGATTAAATATCATTTTAAATAAGCTCAATTTCACTGGAATTGGGCATGTTTTTATTTGCCGAAATTTAAGGAATATTCACAATTCCTTTCTGCCTGTACCAAGATAAATCATTTTAAAATCTCATCAGGTTCTCAATTTATATAAGAATTTTAATTCAAATTATGATGATCAATCTGGCATTTATAGACGTTGTTATGCTGAAAATCACTTGTTTTAAATATTTTTATGGTTATAATTGCGGCAACTTTAATTAGCGGAGACCCTAAGTGGCAAATTGTTCATCGAGGCGCTGTAGTTTATATACAGCCATTATTCGTATCTGAGCAAGAGAGCACTGCCTTTAGGAAAGCTGTCTTGCAATGAGACAGTTATAATCTGACTTTAAACTACATCCCCATTTTGACGTGAAATAGCTCAATTTTGACTTTAATTAGTTCAATTTTGGCTTGTTTTTGTGCGCACTTAGATTCATGCCGCCTCAGCAATGAGGATTACGGATGGTAATCAATCAACTTTGTATGATAGAAACAGTACTGATTACAGGCTGCTTTTTATTATTTATTATTCATAAATCAGCATATGCCGATCCTGTATTAATTACAGATGATGCAAGTGTTGCTGATCTATATACCTGTCATTTTGAAAGTAATATAAACTTTTATAAACATCAGGAGGTTAACTCCAGTTTTTCTCCAATATGCGGTATTGCCAAAAATTTGGAATTAAGCTTTCAATTGGATGATCATCTTCAAAATAAGAATCGTCATGATGTGATATCAGCTCAATTCAAACGGAATTTGAAAGCGGTGGAATCGAATAGTTGGGGCGCGGCTGTATCCCTAACAATAAGCCGAAATATGTATGGTGATAACCACTCCAGTTGGAAAGTGAATCTGCCCGTAACGTATTTATTACTGGATGATCGTTTATTTTTAAATGGCAATATCTCCTATGAACATCAGGGTAATACTCAGTATGTTTTAGCTGCAATTTCAAGCAATTATTGGATCACTGCTAAAACCTCTCTCAGTGCAGAAATCTTTAATCAAGATCATCAGTCTGTATTTTTTCAAACCGCATTTGGTTATGAGTTGATTCAAGATTTTGTCAGGGTCCAAGTGGCTTATGCAGATCGATTTGACCACCATCATGATCGCTGGTTTGGGCTGGGAGCTGAGTTGCTCACCAATTTTAAGCTCATAAAAAAATCATCTAATTCAATTCCTGTTCAATAGGAAGAAATCTTTATTGCCAAAAAAGGAGAACACTATGCTTCATAATCTATGGCAACGTTTATTTTCTAATTTCATCAAAAAATATCATATTCAACATTTATTTGAACGTCATCGTTCATTTAAAGAATTACATCAAGCAAGTTATGCCAGTGAAATTAGTAAAAAAATTTCACAAAGTTTGATCAATGCTTCCTATGAACTTTCAGACCAATTGCTCAATCATTTAAATACAACAGAGCATGGTCTGTCAGCAAAACAGGTTGAACAACGACAAGAACAATTTGGATTAAATGAGCTTGCGCATGAAAAACCACTGTCGTGGTGGAAGCATCTTTGGTATGCCTATCGCAATCCATTTAATATTTTACTTACCATTTTGGCTTTGGTGGCTTTCTTTACTGACGATATAGAAGGCACAATCATTATTACAACCATGGTTGTACTTTCTACGGTACTGCGCTATTGGCAAGAATTTAAGTCAAATAAAGCAGCCGCTGCATTAAAAGCAATGGTAAGTAATACGGCTACTGTGATTCGTCAAGTAGATTGGGATGATCCAGACCTTGAAACCATGCAATACGACCTAGATCAAGGATCTCAACAGGTTGAACTTGCGATCCAAGATTTGGTCCCTGGTGACATTATTTTATTGTCTGCTGGAGATATGATCCCTGCGGATTGTCGAATTATCTTTGCAAAAGATCTCTTTGTTTCACAAGCGTCGATGACAGGTGAATCTATTCCTGTAGAAAAGTTTGCTGATCAAAAAGATCACACTCTGCAAAATGCATTGGAACTGGAAAATATTGTTTTTATGGGAACTAATATTGTGTCGGGTTCTGCAAAAGCGGTGGTGGTAAATACTGGCACACAAACCTATTTTGGGGCATTGGCACACCGAGTATCACATGCAGATCGTGCAACGACCTCATTTCAAATGGGCGTAAATAAAGTCAGTTGGTTATTGATTCGATTTATGTTGATCATGGCGCCAATTGTATTATTTATCAATGGGTTTACAAAAGGTGATTGGAGTGAAGCATTGCTGTTTGCTTTATCTGTTGCTGTGGGTTTAACACCTGAAATGTTACCGATGATCGTGACCTCAACATTGGCCAAAGGTGCAGTATTCTTATCTCGTAAAAAAGTTATCGTTAAACGTTTAGATGCGATTCAAAATTTCGGTGCAATGGATGTTTTATGTACAGATAAAACAGGTACATTGACTGAGGATAAAATTTGTTTATCACAACATGTCGATGTAAATGGCAAGTCATCACAACGTGTACTGGTACAGGCGTACTTAAATAGCTATTACCAAAGAGGGCTGAAAAATTTACTGGATGCTGCAATCTTGGACCATGCTGCACAAGACTTGCAAGATCTAAATTTTAAATTTAAGAAGCTGGATGAAGTACCATTTGATTTTGTGCGTCGACGTATGTCAGTAGTGGTCCGCACCTTACAAGGGAATGCACGCATTATCACTAAAGGTGCGGCAGAGGAAATGTTGAAAGTCTGTTCGCATGTAGAGATAAACGACAAGATTGAGCTATTAACGCCAGAGTATCTTGAAGCTATTCAAGAAAAAATACGCCAATTTAATCTTGAAGGTCTACGTGTTATTGCCATCGCATATCGAGATTTTAATGGTAGATCAGATCACTTTTCTGTCGCAGATGAAAATAATTTGATTTTAACTGGATATCTTACTTTCTTGGATCCTCCTAAAAAATCTGCTGCACCTGCTCTAGCTCAATTGGCAGCCCATGGCGTCAATGTCAAAGTGCTTACAGGTGATAATGAGTTTGTTACTCAAAAAGTCTGCGAAGAACTTGGGTTGGATTGTGAACATGTACTTTTAGGTGGGCATGTTGAGAATATGACTGACGAAGAACTAAAATTTGCAGTTGAATATACTCAAGTATTTGCCAAATTAAGCCCAGTTCACAAAGAACGTATTGTGATGCAGCTGAAAGAGAATGGACATGTGGTTGGATTCTTAGGAGATGGTATCAATGACGCGGCGGCTATACGCAGTGCTGATATTGGAATTTCGGTGGATACAGCAGTGGATATTGCCAAAGAGTCAGCAGATTTAATTTTACTTGAAAAAAGTTTAATGGTGCTTGAAGAAGGCGTGCTAGAGGGACGACGTACATTTGCCAATATGTTGAAATATATCAAAATGACGGCAAGTTCAAATTTTGGTAATGTTTTTTCGGTATTAGTAGCGAGTGCTTTTATTCCGTTTTTACCGATGCTACCAATTCATTTGCTTATACAGAACTTACTTTATGATGTATCACAAATCGCCATTCCATTTGACAATGTTGATGATGAGTTGATCGAGAAACCGCAAAGCTGGAAACCAAATGAAATTGGGCGTTTCATGATTTTCTTTGGACCGCTTAGTTCGATTTTTGATATTTTGACTTTTGCACTCATGTGGTTTGTATTTCATGCAAATTCGCCAGAACAGCAAACCTTGTTTCAATCAGGCTGGTTTGTGGTCGGGCTACTGACACAAACGTTAATTGTACATATGATTCGTACGGAAAAAATACCCTTTATTCAAAGTCGTGCAGCGATGCCTTTGCTGGTCATGACCTTGGTCATTGTGGCTGTTGGTATTTTCTTACCAATGGGGCCTTTTGCTGAGTATTTAAAACTACAAGCTTTACCATTAAGTTATTTCTTATTTTTACCATTAATCTTGCTTGGTTACATACTGGTTGTCCAACTGATGAAAAAAATTTACATCCGTCGTTACGGTTGGTAATGGAGAACACCAATGCAACTCCAATTCATGCAACATCTAGAATTAGCGAATATGTTAGATTCTTTGATTAGTTTACTTGGCGCTTTTATTTTAGGAGGATTGATCGGGTTTGAGCGACAGTATAGACAACGTACTGCAGGTTTAAGAACCAATGTGTTGGTTGCACTTGGCGCTGCTATATTTGTTGATATTGCCAATAACTTAACAGGTGCTGATGGCTCGGTACGTGTGATTGCTTATGTGGTTTCTGGCATTGGATTTCTTGGCGCAGGGGTAATTATGCGTCAAGAAGGGAATATTCAAGGACTTAACACTGCTGCAACCTTATGGTGTTCTGCTGCCGTCGGTGCTGCGGCAGGCTGTGACCGTTTGGTGGAAGCAATATTGGCGACGATATTTATTTTGGCAGCCAATACTTTATTGCGTCCTATTGGGCACATTATCGACCGTAAGCCTTTAAATGTTGATTCGGAAATGCAACATGAAATTTATGTGGTTTGTCAAAAAGAGCACAGTAAATATGTTATGGATGAGCTGAATAAAGCTTTAAAGCGTTATCATTTTCCAGCCAAAGATTTTGATGTAGAACCTTTTGGTGAGCAAGATGTGGAAATTAAAGCGATTTTGATTGCGAATTCCGTTGAGGAAAAAGAAATTCAGCCCATTATTGAAATGTTAAATCAAATGCCAGAAGTGAGTCAGGCTTTTTGGGATCAAAATACGCTCGCTTGAAATGATACTTTATTTTTAGGATGTTGGGGATGAGTTTTTTAAGAATTAATTTTGTCTTAAATGATATAAAGTGAACTCGACTTATCTTTAACTGATTGAAAACAATGATCTTGACAGTGTCTTACTGAGCTTTCATTCAATTTCAGGGTCAGCCTGCGGCATGCCCTACTTTTTTTCGGAGGGAGGAGCTAAGCTTCGCATGGACAAGCATCTTGCAAAGTCTTGCTCCTCACCGCAAAAATCGTCGACAACCAGCTACACATTCAATAAATCGTAGAAAGAAGACTTTATGAATGAAGTCCTGCCTCAGACTATTACGGATGACGTTTCTGAGTAGCATATTTAATCAAGAACCTATATTGAACTCAGATTATATAGTTTTGCAAAGAATCTCGCATTTTTTGTGGAATCGGGGTGCTTTTTTTTGTTTCACGTTCTACAAAAACATGGATAAAGTGACCTTGTGCTGAAGCATCATTTTTACCTTGTTTGAAAATTGCCAGATCATAACTAAGTGATGTATTTCCAATTTTTGTAATCGCTACACCAACTTCAATAATTTCAGGGTAGGTGAGTTCTTCTAGAAAATGGCAAGAAGAATTTACCACCAAACCAATGATGGGTGAATGATGTATGTCAAAGTCTGCTTTGTGGATCAATAGCGCATTTGCAGCAGTATCAAAATAGCTATAATAAGTCACATTATTGACATGTCCATAAATATCATTGTCCGCCCAACGTGTTTGGATGGGTAAGATAAAGGGATATTGGCTGCGTAATTTTATTTCTGGTTTCATTTTGATTGATTCATTTCTATAGATTAAATATTTAGAATATTTTCGCTGTTAATCACGAAGTCAATTCTTTATATGGTTTTATAAACAAGTAACTTTATAGATGAATTTTGCATTTTTTTACAAGTGTTTTGGTTAAAACATTCACGATCAAGTTTGGGCAATAAAAAAGCTCATTAAGTATAACTTAATGAGCTTTTAAAATTTACAACTGATTCAGTTCAAATTGATTAGAAACGATAACCAAGACCTAAATAAGTCACGATTGGTTTAATTTCAATGCTGCTTTGGCCTGAAATTAAAGTTGTTGGTCCGCCTAACGTTGTACCATTTACATTTAATTTTGCTTTTGTTGTCAGATGCGCATATGAAACAGAAGCAGTTGCATACCAATTTTTATTGATATTGAAATCTGCACCTAGAATTGCAACAGGAGCAAACGCATCATCAACTTTAACTTTACCTAGTTCAGGTCTAAACGCGCCGATAGGTGAAGCTTTTAATGCATCATTGATTGCTGGATCAGTCTCAACATTTGAGAAATGAGCATACATCAAGCCAGCACCCACATAAGGGCGGATCTTGTTATTGATTGAACCAAAGTGATAACGAGCTGAAAGCGTTGGTGTATAAGCATCTGTTGTTGCAGCTTTATCAAATTTATTCAAATCAACTACAGTTAGGCCATGAACTTTAATGCTACCTTGACCAGCAAGTTCCATTTCAGGAGGAGCACCTAAAGTTAATTCAAGTGAAACGTTATCATTGACAAAATAATCAAGCATCAAGCCTGCAGTATCTGCATTTTGTACTTCAAAACCTGCATCAGGGTTATTAGCTTGTATATTTGCCAGAGGTCCTAAGAAAGGACTATTACCAGTTTTACCATTGACGCCTTGTCCTTTACTTTGAGGCATAACATGCAACCAACCAGCAGAAACACCAAAAGTCTTACCATCTGAAGTTGCTGCGTGAGTAACGTTGCTTAATCCAAATGCTGCTAATGGCAGAATCGCTAATGTAAGTTTTTTCATAAAATGATTTTCCAATACTATCAGTTGTCTTAATTTTCCGATTAAGATCCGGCGCGATTTTAGAGTAATTATTTTAAAAATTAAATAAAAATTAAATAAAAACTCATTACTAGGCAGTCATAAAAATAGTCATCTAATAGAGTATTTTTTTGAAAATTAATGAATTTTAAATTATTTCATTAAAAAAACTTTAAGTTTAATTGATTAAAAAATATAACAAACATTATAAGTCACGTTGATTTTTCACATATTAAGAATAACCAACTTCAACTTTAAAGTAGTTTTTGCGTGGTTACATTTTGAGTTGAAATGTAGTCAAATTGATGAGATATACCCTATGTGCATACTATGGTTTATGTTTGTATAAGTTATATAGAAGATATTTGAAAATAAAACACGAAGATGAAATATACTAACTTATCTCAATGTTTTATTTAGAAATTTATTTAATGTATGACTTCGTAAATGAATACTGATAACTTTTAATAAATCGTTTGATAAATTTTTAACGCATCTAAGTGGCTTAGCGGTCTTGGATTATTTTGTAAAAGACGTGTCTGAAGCATTGCATCGGATGCCAATCTGTCGAGTTGGTGTTCTTGTACATTTAAATCTCGTAACTTCAAAGCCAACCCACTGTGATCCAAATGTCTCTGCATATGATCAATAAATAAATCACACAAGCCGTCTGTGCTACCTTTACTATATGGATCAATCCATTGCATTAATTCTGCGTAATGTATTTTTGCTTCAGGCGCATTGAATTTTAAAATTTCCAATAAAACTAAAGCATTGGTATGTCCATGTGATAAATGAAAATGACCGCCCAACGGATAAGCTAAAGCGTGAACAGCACCTACTGGAGCATTGGCAAAAGCTTGTCCTGCAAGCATAGAGCCAAGTAACATATTCTGACGAGCTTCTAAATTTGTACCATCAGTTAATACTAATTTTAAATTTTTATTTAAAAGTTTAAGTGCTTGTTTAGCAAGCATGTCTGCATAAAAATTCTTTTTAATTTTAGAAGTATAGGCTTCAATTGCATGCACCATAGCATCGATACCTGTTGCTGCTGTGATATGTGCAGGTAAGCCTGAGGTAAAGGTTGCATCTAAAATTGCGACATCTGCATATAAAATTGGAGAAACAATTCCAGTTTTGGTTGTTTCACCTGTCGTGACAATAGAAATGGGCGTTACTTCAGAGCCTGTGCCTGCTGTGGTTGGAATAAGAATTAAAGGAAGGCGAGGGCCTTTGACATTATTAACCCCATAGATTTCCTGAATACTTTGTGATTGCTTTGGATTTGCCAATATCGCAATGAGTTTGGCAACATCCATAGAGCTACCACCACCGAAGCCAATAACCACATCTACTCGATTGTCTTTGGCGAATTTAACTGCCGATAAAACAATTTGCTCTGCTGGATCTGCCTGTACATCGGCATAAATTTCATAGTTTAAATTGCATTGCGCTAAAATTTTTAATAGCGGCAAATGCAGTGCGTGTTGAATCATGCCTGCATCTGTCACGATTAATGCTTTGTGGTATTGATTGCCTAATACTGTACTGAGTTCTTGGATTGATCCTAAACCTGAAATAATATTGGCTACAGTTTGGAATTGAAAATGACTCATATGTATTATCCTTAATCTATCATCACAAATTAAACATTATTGTTTTAAGCTTCTATAGGATTCGCCTGCTAAATAACTTAACATAAGACTTTATAAAAGAAATGATCATTTGAGGTTGTTATGTCATCCAAAATGCCATACAAAGTTTTATGTGTGTGCTTAGGAAATATTTGTCGCTCACCCACAGCAGAGGTGGTTTTACGACACTATTGTGATGAAAAACGATTAAATGTAATTGTGGATTCAGCTGGAACGAGCAATTATCATCCAAATAAATCACCCGATAGTCGTAGTCAAAAACATGCAATAAAAAGAGGCTATGATCTTTCTAGCTTACGTGCTAGACAATTAAAAATACAAGACTTTTTAGAGTTTGATTTGATTCTTGCCATGGATCATGAAAATCTTGCGGATATACAGCATTTGTATAACCAAGCCAGCAGCCAATTTGGTCTTGCTCAAATTAAAGCTAAAATTGCTTTAATGAGTGAGCACGATTGTATTTATCCACAACAGGCGCTTCCAGATCCTTATTATGGTGAAGCTGATGGATTTGAACGTGTACTTGATCAGTGTGAATCAAGTAGTTCGGCTTGGGTACATGTGTTTCAACAACAGTTTTAATGCACGTGATTGAAATATTTTTAGGAAATAAATTTAAGTTATGAATATTGAATCACAGGTTCAACTCAAACCTTTCAATACATTGAGTTTGAGCTCGATTGCATCACATTATGTCAAAATACAATCTATTGTAGATCTTCAGCAAGCATTACAGTTTTCTAAAGCACATGATTTAAACGTTTTATTGCTTTCAGGTGGTAGTAATATAATGTTGCCTGAACATATCCATGCGCTTGTTGTTGCTATAGATATACAAGGTGTTGAATTTTTAAGCGAAGATGCAAGAAGCAAAACAATCAAGGTGGGTGCTGGGAAAGTTTGGCATGATTTTGTGTTGTGGACGACCACACAACAGCTTTATGGTTTACAAAACCTGGCTTTAATTCCTGGTTTAGTCGGCGCATCGCCTGTGCAAAATATTGGTGCGTATGGTGTGGAAGTCGGTGAATTTATTCAATCTGTGGAAGTCTATGATCGTCTATCAGCACAAACTCTTTCAATTCAAGCACGAGATTGCCAGTTTTCTTATCGACACAGTATTTTTAAAGATAATCCAGATCGTTATGTCATTACCCATGTAATTTTTAAATTACTTAAACATGCTGATTTAAAAGTAAATTATGGAGATTTAAAAAATGCGATGATGGGAGATATGAGTGCTGAAAACTTACAAAAGCAAGTGATTCAGATTCGTCAAAGTAAGCTCCCGAACCCGAATGAATACCCAAACGTGGGAAGTTTCTTTAAAAATCCAATTATTAAGCAACAAGAGTTTTCACAATTAATTGCAAAATTCCCTAATATTCCACATTATCCTCAAACAGGGAATCAAGTTAAAATTGCAGCGGGTTGGTTGATTGATCAATCAGGTTGGAAAGGTAAACAGCTTAATCAGGTAGGAATGTTTCATAAACAAGCTTTGGTATTGGTGAATTATGCCGATGCAACACTGAAAGATGTACGCGCAACGTATCAGGCAGTACAAAAAGATGTTTTTGAGAAGTTTGGTGTGCACTTAGAACCTGAACCTGTGCTTTATGATGAATTAGGGTTAATCGAAAACCATTAGATTGAGTAAATATATGGTCAAACCGCATTGGATGGTCAGATTTCTACGAATAATTGCCATATTATTTGTATTGTTCGGCTGTTTGGTCGTTTTTTGGTATACGCCATTTTATTCGACAATGATGGTTAAAATCCTAAATAGTATTGTTCCCGTTGAAGTGAATCGGGTGGCAGCAAAGAGCCAACAAAATGCTGCGCTTTCGGAGGCTGAAAACTTAGAACCTGGGTCTGATTTATGGATTGCTCGACAAGCCTATCTTAAGCTGATGGATGAAGCGATTAAGAGTAAAAATGCACAGGATTTAATCTTACTTCAGTTACGATATAAAGCCTTACAAGAAAAAATTGCTAAAGAGCAAAAAAATGAAGAACTACAACAAAATAAACCCGTAATTCCTTTAGTTTCTGAACGTGCTGCATCAGATGTTGTTGAAAATCAGTCGAGTGATGTTGTTAAAAACTTATTGGATTTAAATAGTGAAGACAATAAAGCACTAATGGATGAATATTTAACATTCTTAAAAAAACATAAAATTGATGAAAAATTACTTCAAGAAAACTCACACACATTGGCAAATGAATTGTCCAGTTCGCAGGTACAAGAAGATCTTGAGAGTTTGCCAACCAAAACCAGTGAACAACCGAAGCCCATCAGTCAGCCTTATGCAATTGTAGTCTTGGGTGGTGGTTTAACTTTAGATAAAAATCAAAAAGATATTATTGTTAATGACTATACTAAGCTAAGACTTGAGACAACCTTGGCCTTAGAAGAAAAAAATAAGCTTCCTATTGTACTCAGCGGTGTAGAAGCGCCCTATATGCAAAAATGGTTGTCTGACCGTGGTGTTCAAGCAAAATTATTAGAAAATAGGAGTATGAACACATGTGAAAATACACGTTTCAGCTCATTACTTTTACAAAAGAAAGGTGGTGCACCCACAGTATTATTAATTACCGATCGTTATCATATGCCTAGAACACGTCGGTTATTTGCATTAAATGGTATAGAAACAATTCCTGTCAATGCACCTATGCCAACTCAATTAACAGCATGGCAGCCTAGCAAACAAAATTATGATCATAGTCGTAGAGCCAATTATGAAACTTTAGCAACAATCCGAGATATGTTGTTTGGTTCGAGTGGCTGTAGAGAGGTGCCTTAATGGCAGATATTCCATTTTTAAATCCAACAATTCTAAAGCAACTCGATTTACCTATACCAAGTCGAGATACAACACCACAACTATTAGAAGCCTTAAACTTAAATCGTGAATATATTCCAAATAAAGAAATAAAATCCTATCAACGTCTTTATGGTTTTGATCAACTGGACTGTTTGCAATGGCAAGGTTTTATTGATATGCCATTGTTTAAATTACATGTGCAAGTATTCAAACCTAATATAGATAAAATAAAGGGCACTGTGTGTTTATTGCACGGTTATTTAGAACATAGTGGTATTTATCAGCCGATTGTGAAAGAAATACTTGAACAAGGTTTTAGTGTGATTACTTATGATTTGCCTGGGCATGGGCTGAGTAATGGTTCTCCTGCAAATATTCAAAATTTTGATCATTACCAACAAGTGTTACATGCGGTCTATCAATATGTAAAAAATGCAGAGCAGCTTCCGAAGCCATGGTTGGGAGTGGGGCAAAGTACAGGTGGTGCAATTTGGATGCATCATTTACTTGAGTATGCACAAAAACGTGAGAATCCAATTGTGGATCGGGTATTACTGCTTTCACCATTAGTACGACCGGCAAAAACAGCGTGGTGGCATAATTCTATTGGTTTAGGAATTATTCGAAGAATTAAAAGAGAAGTCCCTCGTCATTTTAAAAGAAATAATCATAATCCTGAATTTTTAAGATTTGTACGCCTTAAAGATCCTTTACAGCCCAGAATGATGGGAATGGATTGGATTTTGGCAATGTCTAAGTGGATGTTAGAAATGGAAGCTTTTCCAAAGTGCCGCATTCCAGTTTGGTTGGCCCAAGGCGCACAAGATCAAACTGTAGACTGGAAATATAATATTGATTTTGTACGTCGACAATTTAGATTACAGACCCTATTGATTCTTGAAGAAGGATCGCATCAATTGATTAATGAGCGGGCAGATATACGTGCAGCATTAACGGGATTAATTCCTGCGTTTCTACATGCACAATCTTCTGGTGACTATTTTGAATGATCGATTTAGCTTATTTTTAAGCTGAATTTCTCAAATTGCTTAAAAAATGAGTGAATTATGCGGTTTTTTGAGTATTTAGATTAAAAAACAATCACACAATGCATTTTGTTGAAAATAGGGCTTGCGCTGGTTTAAAATCTGTATAGAATACGCAGCATCCCGACGCGATACAGCAAACGAACTTAGCTTAGAGGGTTAAGTTGTTAAATGTTTATTGCGTCTTATTTATCACTGACGAAGTGATAAATTAATCATTAAGAGAATATGAAGAACAACTTGTGTGGATTTTTACTGATTGATTGATCGAAATATTATCATTGATTGATTGGTTTAAATTACTCGAAGTTTATTTGAGAGAATT
>NZ_JBBCMP010000012.1:0-118834 GCF_037152175.1 Acinetobacter sp. AS167 | reverse complement strand
TTAGTTACCGTCCAGATTTATGTCAGTGGTTAGGTGTAAATTGTAGGTTTAATCTTTTCAGGAAACTCGAAGTTTTGATGACAAACCAAACTCTACAATTTACGTGTAGTGCTAGCTAATCACTACAAAGAACAAGATACAAGATGACAAAAATCTTTCGTTTAACAGGGCTCTTGCGCTGCAAACAAAGCAGTGCTTTATTTTTGCTCATATACCCCCGCCCAACGGTGACATCCATGTCGCCCCAAGGTAGGATCACCATCTATGATTGAAAAGCACAACAACGAATTAATAATCAACAGTTTCTCAATGTTCATACAAAAACATAAGCTTTATTTATGCTCAATGAATTGATTAAAATTAATTCTATGAATAATTAGGTGGTTTAACTATAGAATTTTGGCGGGCTTCTTTCAATTTGTATATTTAGTATGAATGACTAATTGATAAATAAGTCATAGCCCATGCGACTAATTAAAAATACCAGTAGAATTAAAAAGAAAATACGAATAAAACCACTTCCATATTTAAATGCTAAAGCAGTACCCGCAAGAGAGCCTAAAACATTGCAAACTGCTAAAATGATGCCTGCCATCCATAAAATATGACCAGAAGGAATAAAGAAGAACATGGCAGAAATATTAGTGGCGACATTGACCAATTTTGCAGATGCAGAAGCATTTAAAAAATCAAAAGCAAATACTTTCACAAACAGAAAGAGCAAAAAACTGCCGGTCCCTGGGCCAAAAATACCATCATAAAATCCAATTAAGGCGCCAAAAAATAAACCTAACGCAATTTCTTTCTTACCCGTCTGTAAAACAGTATGGATTTTACCTAAGTCTTTTTTGGCAAAGGTGTAGATTGCAATCAAGATCAGTAAAAAGAATACGATATAACGCATCAACTCTTTAGGAATCAACGAAACGGACATTGCACCTAAAAAAGAAAATATAAATGCTGCCAACATTGTCGGTAGTATAAGTTTCCAATTGATCGTAACTTTCTTAAAGTAAGCAAATGCAGAAGATACAGTACCTGCCATGGCAATGATTTTATTGGTTCCAAAAACTGTGGCGAGACTTTGATTGGGAAAGGCATGCATTAGCGCTGGGAGTAGAACTAATCCACCTCCACCCACCGCAGCATCAATTAAACCAGCACAAAAAGCGAAGAAGCCTAAACTCAGAAGTATTGTCTCGTATTCCATTACAGATTGTTCTAACTGTTATTTAAGAGAATAATCATAGAATATATTCAAATAAAAGTAATTAAAAAGCGCTAATCTCAATCTATGAGATTAGCGCTTTCGTTTTAAATGCTTTGTAAATTTACACGTTTTTCAAAAATTAGAAATCAACAGACGTTTGTAGATAGAAAGTACGCGGCTGTCCTACATATTTACCACCTGTAGAGTCAGAGGAACGAGTAAAATATTCTTGATCAAATAGGTTTTTAATCCCGCCTGCCACTTTTAAACCGTAAAAATCTTGACCAAAATCATAAGCTGTACGTACCGCAAAAGTTGAATAACCAGGGATATCACCATTACGGCCATCTGCTGTTTCAACAGTTTGGTAAACATTGCCTGATCCCGGCGCATGTTGTTTAGATTGAGCAAACATATCAGCATTGACAGACCATTTGTCAAAGCTATAACCAAGGCCTAAATTTCCAACATGTCTTGAATAATAAGGTAAGTCCTTACCATCAAATTTACCTGCCTCAGACACTGCTTTGGTAAATGTATAGTTACTGTAGACTTTTAAGCCTTGCAGCGAGTCGTAGAGATTACCAAAGTCATAACTGAGACCAAGCTCTACTCCTTTATGACTGGTTGCACCTAGATTGGTCCATATGCCCGTACCAATATTATCAGGGCGTTCAAGTAATAATTCTTTATCAAAGTCTAAATAGAACACTGTAAATTCTGCATTTAAACCATTGCCTAGGTATTTGGTACCGATTTCATAGTTGTTGGATTTTTCAGGATGGAGACCATCTAAAGTGGTTATAGCTTTGTTGCTTTCGACTTTAGCCAACTGGTTATATTGCTGAGGGCCAAAAGAAACCGCTGCATTAGCAAAGACATTCCATTGTTCATTGAAATTGTATTGCACTGCAAGGCTTGGTAAAAACTCATCAGAATTAATTTTTGGATGCACCGTATTTATGAATTTACCATTTTGGTACGCGGTATAATCATTATGGGTTTTAATTGACTCAAAACGAACACCTGGAGTAAGGGTCAATGCACCGAGACCAAAACGGTTATCAATATACACAGCATGGGCTTTAGTTCCACCTTCACTGCTCGTGTTGGCAAGGCGTTCACCCGGTGTGCCTGTAACAGTGTTATATTGTGCTGTACGACCAGAAAACTCTGAACTGTCTTCTTGCAAGTAGCGATAACCTACCGTGACTTCATTATTCATATTGCCCAAAGTGTAGGCACGTGAATAACGCGGTTCAATGCCAAAATATTTATAATCACGTGGAGAGTTACTAATTCGACTATTTGCAGTACCTTCTACAGCAGACTCCAGATCACTGGTACGAAATGAATCGACATAATAACCAAGGATTTCAAAGTTATTTAATTCATCTTTATGGCTATATTTAACAGAAACATCTGAACGACGACCTGCAAAATAGTTACGGTATTGGTTCGACTGGTATGGGTTTTTGGCATAATCTGCAGTTGTTAAGCCTTCGGGCATTTCGCCACGGCCTTCATAGTGATGCAGATTAAGTGCAATCGAATCCGCATCTGTAAATTGATATGACGACTTTAACATCACGTCATCGATATCTATGTCGTTATTGGCTTCGCGATAGCCATTTCCTTTGGTTCCTGAATAAAGTAGCGCAAGGCCTAAACCACTATCCATAGTACCGCCGATAAAGAGGTTTGGACTGTACTTGAGTTGATCGGTACCTGTGGCGAATTCTGTAGTTAAACCAACAGAGCCTGATAGTTTTTCAGGGATTGCACGGGTATTAAAGTTGATAATCCCACCCACGTTTTGAGGCCCAAAGCGGACTGAACCTGCGCCACGAACAACGTCTACAGATTCAATATTGCCCATTGAAACAGGTGCCATAGACAATTGTGGTTGACCATAAGGTGCGAAGGATAGAGGGACACCGTCCATCAATACTGTAGAACGAGGTGATAGGCGAGAGGTTAAGCCACGGACACCTAGATTGAGAGAAACATCACTACCCCCTGTGCCATTGCTGTCTTGAACCTGAACACCTGGCACTTGTTTTAACGCATCACGTATAGAGGTTACCGCAGATTCGTCCATTTTTTTGCGATCGATAATGGTACGTGCACCTGCATGCTTGTGAACTTTTTCAGCATTGGCAGCTTCAAGCCAGTTTCCTTCAGCTTGTACGGTGATTGTTTTAAGTGTTTGTGTTGACGTTTCTTGATTGTCTTCGGCAAAGGCAGCATTGGATATAAAGCTAAGTGAAACAGCAATTGCAAGGCTGAGATGTGAGGGTTTAAACAGAGTGAAGTCAGGTGTTCTTTGGCTTGAAATTTTCATAAAAAAAATAGGCATTTGGAATTGTGCGTATCTTAATCTCTTCAAACATATTTTTAAATCAGGATGATTATCATTTAAAACTATTGTTTAATTCAAATTAATAGATTTTTTAATCAAAGATTCACTTTTTTATATTGCAATCGCAAATTTATATAGCGCAATAGCAAAAAACCGTGCATAAGCACGGTTTATATAATAATCAAAAACTTATTTAAACTGGATCGAACCATTGGCATTGACTGTGATTTTTGATTCTCCCGCTGCCATATTTTGACCACCAACGGCATCGGCAGCTTCGAACTTAGCCATAGATGCACGCGCTGCATATACTGGTTGCGGATAAGAGTTACTGGTGTTGATGTTGATATTGACCAAGTTATAAGACGATTTATTCCACGCTTGCGTTAAAATTTGCGCACGTTGCTGAAAGTTCTTTGAAGCTTCAACCATCAACTCATTTTCAACTTTTTTACGTTGTTCATCAGACACTGTGAAATTAATCGATTGTGTTTGGAAGCTAGTTTGCAATTCGTTGATTAATTGGCTTGCCGCTTTAAAATCTTTACTTTCAATTTGAATTTCTGCACGACCACGCCATTCTTTCAATTTTTGGTTGTCATTGTCATAAACAGGGTAAGTGGTTTGTGAGCCTGTTTCGACTTTAACTTGTGGATACTTTTTGGAAATGCTAATGGCTTGATTCATTAACTGGGTGATTTGAGAAGATAACTCAGCAGGTTGCTTGTTGTTTTTCTCAATAAAAAGTACAGCATGCATTTCATCATTAGACACCTGACGTGTCGCATCTGCTTGAACGTTGACAATATTGTAGTTTAACGGGTCATTTTCTGCTGCCATCGTCATTGTGCTCAGTGTGGTTCCCAAGAGTAAAGTAGTTAAAGCTAAATAACGCATAATGAATCCTTAAAATTGTTTGACTAAATTTTATGACCGAAAGATATATTGTATAAATTGAATCTGTTTTTAATCATAAATCTGGTTTGCGGAAAACTATGGCAGATTTTGTGGTGCATTTGTAATAATTTGCATATGAATTGCAATTTTATTTTTAGTAAAATTTTTTAAAAATTAAAAGCTTATCAAGTTTGATTGTGGTAAAAAATGATCAGAGTGGTTGAGATTTATAAAGTGATTTTAATTATCGGCTTTTCTTTGCTTTGTCACATAGTATGATGATAATAACCAATTAGATTTAGCTAAATGTTTTTTTCGATAAATGGAGTGTGGATAAGTACATAAAAGATATTTATTTTCTTGTAAAAAACTGTATTATCGCGCTCCTAGTTATGAAGATTAAAAGCACTCTAACTAGATTTCTATAAAGCACCGAGTCAAAGGACCACAAGTCACCCGACTTATTTCTTTCAACCCATATCAGAGATGGTAATTCGATATGAGCGTTACTTCTGTAAATCCTGCTGCCACTTCCACAAACGAATACTACTTGACTCGCCAAAGTCAGATGGAATCGAATGTTCGTAGTTATCCACGTAAATTACCGTTAGCGATAGCGGAAGCACATGGTTGTTGGGTTACCGATGTTGAAGGTACAAAGTACCTCGATTGTTTAGCTGGGGCAGGAACATTGGCATTAGGCCATAACCATCCTGCGGTGATTAAAAGTATTCAAGACACTTTAGCGAGTGGTCTCCCTTTACATACTTTAGATTTAACAACGCCTTTAAAAGATGCTTTCACTGAAGCACTGCTTGCACAACTTCCGGGTGGGCAAGAAGAGTATTGCTTACAGTTCTGTGGCCCATCTGGTGCAGATGGTACAGAAGCAGCGATTAAATTGGCGAAAACCTATACAGGTCGCAATACAGTTATCAGTTTCTCTGGCGGTTACCACGGGATGACTCATGGCGCGTTAGCGATGACAGGTAATTTATCTGCTAAAAATGCGGTAAATGGCTTAATGCCAGGCGTACAATTTATGCCATACCCGCATGAATACCGTTGCCCATTGGGTGTTGGCGGTGAAGCAGGTGTTGATGCCTTAACTTATTATTTCGAAAACTTCATTGAAGATGTCGAAAGCGGAGTAACTAAACCTGCAGCTGTGATTCTTGAAGCAATTCAAGGTGAAGGCGGTGTGGTTACTGCACCAGCGAAATGGTTGCAAAAAATCCGTGAAGTGACTGAGCGTCATAACATTGTTTTGATTTTGGATGAAGTTCAAGCGGGCTTTGCACGTTCAGGCAAAATGTTTGCTTTTGAACATGCTGGTATTGAACCTGATGTTGTGGTGATGTCAAAAGCAGTGGGTGGTAGCTTACCATTGGCTGTTTTGGGTATTAAACGGAAGTTCGATGCTTGGCAACCTGCAGGTCACACAGGGACTTTCCGTGGTAACCAACTTGCAATGGGTACTGGTCTTGCAACGATCAATACCATTAAAGAGCAAAACCTTGCACAAAATGCGCAACAACGTGGTGATTTCTTACAAGCTGAATTGAAAAAATTAGCGCAAGAATTCCCATGTATTGGTAATGTTCGTGGTCGCGGTTTAATGATCGGTATCGAAATTGTGGATGAACGTAAGCAAGCGGATCATATGGGTTCTCTTCCTGCGGATTCACAATTGGCTGCTGCAATTCAAACAGCATGTTTTAACAATAAATTATTGTTAGAAAAGGGCGGCCGTAGCGGTACAGTGATTCGTTTACTTTGCCCATTGATCATTACCCAAGAAGAATGTGAAGAAGCTATTGCGCGCTTTAAGAAAGCAGTTGCAGAGGCTCTTATTGCAGTTCGAGGCGCTTAATTCATGGTAGATTTTGCAGAACATCGTAAAGCGTTACTCTGCAATGATGCTCAATCTATTGCTGACTATGAGTCAGCAATGGGTGAGGCGACTAAAGCGGTCGCAGCATGGTTGCAAAATGACAAAATGTACACAGGTGGGAGCATTAAAGAACTTCGTGAAGCGATTTCTTTTGCACCATCTAAACAAGGTCTAGGTTTACACCAATCGCTTGAGCGTATGGTTGAGCTTTTCCTGAACAAAAGTCTAAAAGTACATCATCCGCACTCTTTGGCACATTTGCATTGCCCAACTATGGTGACAAGTCAAATTGCTGAAGTATTGATCAATGCGACTAACCAATCAATGGACTCATGGGATCAAAGCCCAGCAGGTTCTTTGATGGAAGTTCAATTGATCGACTGGCTGCGTCAAAAAGTAGGTTATGGTGCAGGTCAGGCAGGTGTATTCACTTCTGGCGGTACCCAATCTAACTTGATGGGTGTATTGTTAGCACGTGACTGGTGTATTGCCAAGAACTGGAAAGACGAAAATGGTCTGCCTTGGTCTGTGCAACGTGATGGTGTTCCAAGTGACGCCATGCGTAATGTCAAAGTGATCTGTTCTGAAAATGCACATTTTTCTGTACAAAAGAACATGGCGATGATGGGCATGGGCTTCCAGTCAGTTGTGACTGTTCCAGTCAATGAAAATGCACAGATGGATGTTGATGCGCTAGAAAAAACCATGGCGCATTTACAGGCTGAAGGCAAAATTGTTGCTTGTGTTGTTGCGACTGCTGGGACAACCGACGCTGGTGCGATTGATCCATTGAAGAAAGTGCGTGAAATCACCAATAAATACGGCGCGTGGATGCATATCGATGCAGCATGGGGTGGTGCACTGATCTTATCGAATGACTACCGTTCAATGCTTGAAGGTATTGAATTGTCTGATTCGATTACATTGGATTTCCATAAGCATTATTTCCAAAGTATTTCATGTGGTGCTTTCTTGTTGAAAGATGAAGCGAACTATCGTTTCATGCATTATGAAGCTGAATATTTAAATTCTGCTTATGATGAAGAACATGGTGTACCGAATCTAGTGTCTAAATCTCTACAAACTACACGTCGTTTTGATGCGTTGAAATTGTGGATGACGATTGAAAATCTAGGTGAAGAGCTTTATGGTTCAATGATTGACCATGGCGTTAAGCTAACTCGTGAAGTAGCAGATTACATTAATGCTACTGCTGGCTTGGAAATGCTGGTTGATCCACAATTTGCATCGGTATTATTCCGTGTAATACCTGATAATTATCCAGTTGAATTGCTTGATACTTTGAACCAAAACGTTGCAGATGAATTATTTGCGCGCGGTGAAGCCAATATCGGTGTAACTAAAGTTGGACAGCTTCAATCTTTGAAAATGACGACTTTAAGTCCAGTTGCAACTTTAGAAAACGTTAAGAATCTTCTTGCCTTGGTGTTAGAAGAAGCTGACCGAATTAAAGATGCGATTGCTGATGGTACTTATACGCCTGCAATTGACTAGATTGATATCCAGTTGATTTTGATGCTTGAAATTGATTGATTTTATTTAAAAAAACGCCCAATGAATTTCATTGGGCGTTTTTTATTTAAGGGTGTTTTGATCTAAAATATAGTCAATCTGTCAAAAACTTAGAAGCAAGAATATAATCTCTTTTAATTAAATCAATTGCCTGTAAGAATGAATTATTTGCTTATAAATAAGCTTGCAATGCTACACCTTACATTCAAAGTTTAAATACCTTTGCGTAGGCGATGCCTCACTTTTCAGAGATGAAAAGATGACAAAAATCTTTTGTTGGGTGAGAGGTACATCCTGTACCTCCACCCAACGGCGACATCCATGTCGCCCCACGGTAGGATAACCATCTAGAATCCAAAAGAACAAAAAACGAATTGATAACCTAGTTTTTAAAGTTCATACAGAAACATAAGCTTTATTTATGATCAAATGCTTGTTCATAAAAAAGAGATCTCATCGATCTCTTTTATTGAGTATGGGGCGTTAAAAATTACACATTGAGCTATTACGGGTAAGATCAGGTCCCCAAGTACGATAACCTTGAGTATCAATATGGATTTGTCCTGAAGCATATAAGCCTAAGCCCATGTTTAAACTTTGGCCATACTGCGACCAGAACTGACATAATTTGAATTTTGTATGTTCAATATACGCATAATCTTGAGGTTGCGGATTTTCCGGCCCAATACGGAAATCAATGGCTGAATTGAATAAGTGACGTGAAGATCCAGCACCACCCGCACATTGGTTTAAAGGTAAGTCTCGATATACCGAGGTTACGGTAAAATCAGTCAGAACTTTAGATGCAACCAAGTATTTAAATACTTTTAATGTCGGTAATTGATTACTCCAAAGCTCACGGCTTGGAATCATATATTCAGACTTACCACACTTGTCCCAATCACGCGCAGTTTTAAATAACTCGAAACTAGGAATAATATTTCCAGCATTATTTTGTTCAAGGAAACGTTCATAATCACGTGCACGTGACTGATTGTCTCCATAGATCAACCATTGGCGATAAGATGAAGGCATCGTTTTAGGAGGAATTGGTCGCTCAATCGTAATTTTTTCTTCGGGAATGTAAATACGCTGACCATGCGACGTGCTAATTGTTGGATTCTTTTGAGGGGAAGATGTACATCCAGCCAGAATCATTGTAGTAACACCGACAGCAAGTAAACCTTTCAAAATAAATTTCATTCTCAATATTAGCTAAAAGCAAGTAACGGGTTATTTTAGTCTAGTTTGGTGCGTGTAATATGGATAAATTGCAAATAAATGTACAATTTACATATTAAAATGCAAAAAGATCAGCCTAAGCTGATCTTTTTTATACAATACTTATTTTTCTAAGTATTGTAATTTATCGGCTTTACCATTCCACTCTTCACGATCCTCAGGTTGATCACCGATTTGAGTAATGTTTGGCCATTTTTGAGCAAGTTCAGCATTTAATTCAATAAATACTTCTTGACCTTCAGGGAGTTCATCTTCAGAGAAAATTGCATTTGCAGGACACTCAGGTTCACATAGCGCACAGTCAATACATTCGTCTGGACTAATGACTAGGAAATTTGGACCTTCATAAAAACAGTCTACTGGACATACTTCTACGCAGTCTTGATATTTACACTTAATACAATTTTCAGTGACAACAAAGGTCATGGCGTCAGCTACCTAAAAATATGGTTCTAATTAATAATGCTGTATTTTAGGGAAAACGTCGCAAACTAACAATTGCTTTTATTGATATTTAATATAGAAGAACCTGCTAAATCAATTTTTTTTATAGAAAATTCTTCTAACTTGTGATGAATTATACATTTTTAAAAATAGGCGCTATTATTTTGATGTCGCCATAGGTGAAAAAATGCTAAACATATTCAAAAAAGAACATAAATATGAGACTAAATCACATAAGTGAAATGGGGTAATTACTTTTATGTGTTGTTTTTTTAGTCAGCTATCATTTTTAGAATTATTTGGAACTGTATTTTCAGGATCAGTAATGTCATCACAACGTATAGATAAGATGAATATCTTCAGGTTCTAATTCCAATAACTGCTGATCAGGTTTTTCTAAGACAAGCGCGCCTTGTTTAAGATAAAAGTCGACAGTGCGCTGGGTTGGTGTTGCTGAAATATATAATTGTTTTGCACCAAGTTGATCGGCTGATTTTATCGCTGAATGCATCAGCTGTGTACCAAGACCAAGGCCTTGATGATTTGCATCAACATAAAAATACTGTAATAGCTTTGCTTCTGGATAATCTGCGATGACTTGATTAGATACCAGTTGGACACCAATTAATCTATTCAATTGATTGAATGCACCCACACATAGCCCACCTTGAATAAGATGTTGCTTTAATACAGGGGGATCATTTGCTAAATGATATTCATCCCAACTTTGCACATCATAAAAACAATCGACTAAATGTAATTTTTGCTTTTGTTGTAGATACATTTGAGTGATTAATTCACGTCGATCAATGTGCTTCCAAATGAAGTCTATGTCAGAAAGCTGCAGGGGCTTGAGTGAAATATTGATATTATTCTCCTAAAACTTAGCACTCAATCACCTAGTATGAAGTGCTTTTAATTATCGTCTAGATTGGTATTTAAAGATCAATAGACTCAAGTTATTTCCAGTCTAAGTAAAGGAATTTTAAACCTGCTTAGACTGGGTAGTTGTTATTGCTTATGCATTTAGTGCCGCTTTTAATGCATAGAGGTGATCAAGTGCTTGGCGAGGCGTTAAATCATCGACATCAATATTTGCTAAAGCATCGAGTATAGGTGATGACTTTTCAACTTCGACGACTTTTTCAATTTCAATGATTTGTTCAAACTTTTCAGGTTCAACGGTTTCAACTTCAGCAAATAAGTCATTTTGCACAACGGATTGCAACTGTTGCTGTTGTTGTTTCTCTAAAATCTTTAACCGCTTTTGGGCTTCTTTAATCACTCCTGCAGGAATTCCTGCAAGTTTAGCAACTTGTAAGCCATGACTTTGACTGGCAGGACCTTGTTGCACTTTATGCAATAGAATCAAATTACCATTTAACTCTTTGGCCGTCACATGGTAGTTATCAATAGCCACTTCTTTTGAAAGCTCAGTTAATTCAAAATAGTGCGTGGCAAAGAGGCATAGACATTTGATTCGTTTGGTCAGATCAAGCACACATGCCCAAGCTAGAGATAGCCCATCATAAGTACTTGTACCACGACCAACTTCATCCATAAGTACCAAAGATTGATTGGTTGCATGATGTAAAATTTGAGAAGTTTCTGTCATTTCCACCATAAAGGTAGATTTACCTGTAGATAAATCATCAGCAGAGCCAATTCGAGTAAATATACGGTCAATCGGTCCTAACTTAGCCGTTTTAGCAGGAATGAAACTGCCACAATAGGCTAGTAAACTAATGAGTGCAGTTTGACGCATAAAGGTTGATTTTCCGCCCATATTCGGCCCGGTAATGATCGCCATTCGATGATTGAAATCGAGTAGGGTATCATTGGGGGTAAATGGCGTTTTACTGAGTGATTCGACTACAGGATGACGACCTGCTGTAATTTTAATCCCGATTTCTGGGCTATACTCTGGCCGATTCCAATTATTCAAACGGGCTTGATAAGCAAAGTTTGCCAATAAGTCGATATGGGCAATTGATGCGCTCATCATTTGTAAATTGCCAATATCAGCTCTTAACTCGTCTAACAACATTTCAAAGAGTAGTTTTTCTCGAGCAAGCGCACGCGATTCACTTGAAAGAACTTTATCTTCAAAGGATTTTAACTCAGGCGTGATATAACGTTCGGCATTTTTCAGCGTCTGACGGCGGATGTAATGATCAGGTGCTTGTTCAGCTTGAGCACGGGTAAGTTCGATATAGTACCCACTGACACGGTTATAACCAATCTTCAGGGTATTGATGCCCGTGTTTTCTCGTTCTTGGATTTCTAAATCAATCAGGAATTGACCTGCGTGATCACGGATTTTACGCAATTCATCAAGCTCAGCGTCAAAGCCTTCTGCAATTACATTGCCGTCGCGTAATAATACAGGCGGGTGTTCAACAATTGCGGACAGCAATCGTTGATGTAACCCATTAAAATCGCCTAATTCTTCATTTAATTGAATGATCAATTTAGATTGTTGCTTCTCAAGAATAGGTCGAATAGCATGTCTTAGGAACGGGATTTGTGCACAAGCTTGACGAAGCTGTACCAAATCACGAGGACGCGCACTGCCAAGCGCAATGCGACTCAAAACACGTTCAATATCCCCAATTTCTTTTAAAACTAAGCGAACAGGACTTTCATGATAGCCTTTGAGTAAAGTATCTGTCGCATCTAAACGTGAATCTAAAATTTGAGTATCACGGATCGGTTGCATCAATGTACGTGCTAGCAATCGTCCACCCATTGCAGTCTGGCAGTCATTGATCAAGCTAAACAGTGACGTACCATGCTCAAACAAAGGATCAATAATTTCTAAATTGCGGCGTGTAACTGGGTCAAGTGCAATAAAATCCGAGCTTTGTTCTAATTTAATTGAGCGGATATGCGGTAATGCCGTTTTTTGAGTTTCTTTGGCATAATGAATCAATGCAGCAGCAGCTGCCTTAGCCAGTGGTAAGTGGTCAATACCAAAACCAGAAAGTGTAGAAACTGAGAATTGGTCACATAAGGTTTTTTGTGCATTATTTAAATTAAAATCGACATTTGGCCGTTTGGTAATTGGACATTCAATTTGTCTTTTAATGTCTTCAATAATATTGGGGTCAACAATATCTTCATCCACCAATATTTCACTTGGCATTAAACGTGCCAATTCAATTGCCAAGCTCTCAGACTTGAAATCTTGCTGTTGAACTTTAAAAATACCCGCACTTAAATCCAGCAGTGCCATCCCAATTTGATTTTGTTGAAAGCATATTGCAACAAGATTAGATGCTTGGGTTGCGGTTAAGAGGGCATCATCGGTCAATGTTCCAGGGGTAATGATTCGTACCACACCGCGTTCGACAGGACCCTTACCAGTCACTTCACCAATCTGCTCACAGATAACGACAGCTTCGCCTTTTTTAACCAAACGAGCTAAGTAACCTTCCGCCGCATGGTATGGAACACCCGCCATTGGAATAGGTTCACCATTGGCTTTACCACGATGAGTGAGGGTAATCCCCAAAAGTTTTGCGGCTTTTTTTGCATCGTCAAAAAACAGTTCGTAAAAATCGCCCATGCGATAGAACATTAAAGAGTGTGGATGCTGCATTTTGACTTTTAGATATTGCTGCATCATTGGAGTGTGGGAGGATAAGTCAGCCATTGTTTCCATGCTATTCATGTATATTAAATCTCTAAATTTAAATAATAAATAAGTTTATTTTGAAAGTTTGGCTATCTAACCAATTCTAACAACTTCTGTGCAAATCTGACCTAAGTAAAGGAAAAAGCATAGCTTTAGTTTACTTTTATTAGTGCCAAAATTGAGTCAACAATGTGTGAGGAAACAAATTGATTTCTCTCTCGATCGCCATCTTAACAAATTGAGGCTGATTCACAAAAAGGAATCAGAAGATGAGTGCGGAAATTAGCAATAAAAAGAAAGTGGCATTATCTGCTCGTACTATTGATAAAATGAAGAGGAGAATGCCGTAAAGAGTGATATTGGTGAATATTATGATTTGATAGTGATTTGCGGAAAGACTAGATTGAAAAGTTTCGTCTACCGCGATAGGAGCCCAATAGATAATTCATTGAAAAAAATTACACTGGGTAACTATCCTATCATTTGTTGGGGCACGAAAACTCAAAGAACAAATTGAAACAAGACGTACTTTATATGCTGATGTAGTTACGGTTTTAGGTCATAAACAAGCTGACCGTGTAATGAGAAAGGACATTGTCGATTTTATTAAAAAACTATTGATCGTGGAGCTCAGGTACAAGCAGGGCGTCGGTTATCAGAGTTAATCATTGCCTATGATTATGCAATCGGTTTAGGTTGTTTTTCTGAGAGTTTTGCTAATCCAGCTTTGCTAGCCAAATCTAGTTTAAAGCAAACGGGAATAAAACTCTAGTAAACGCACAAGAGTATTATCTGATTTTGAACTTAAACAGGTGCTTGCTTGGTTACCTATATTTGGGTTTTCTAAACATCATAAAAGTATATGACATATAGCTCTTTAGACTGGTGCAAGTAGAGGTGAGATTTGTTCAACTGAATGGAAGGATGCAGTGAGCAGTCCAAGATCTGAAAGTTCTGTATTGACTGCAGTTTCAATCATGAATTTTTTAAAAGCTGCTGTTATTTGGTTTAAGTCTTTTGGAGTTTTTAGACCTTTAGCCAATTCAGCAGCCATACTTTTGATTGTTGCTTCAGCCATGTGAAGTACCTTATGTAATTATCCTCTGAAGGATAAATGAAAATTAAGCACTTACACAAAATTTAGAATAGTTTCAGTTCTAATATTTACCAAGATGACTCTAATTGAATACCAAAATTAGAACCATTGCTGAGATTATTAAAACTGCTATCAACATAAAGTGAATCTCTCAGCTTCTGCTCATTATCATTCCAAAATGCATAGGTATAGTATAAACGTAACTCAGGTCGGTCATAAAAACCGGTTCCTTTCATTGACCAAGTTGGGGCAAAGGTCAATTTGGTTAAATTACGGTTTCGGTTATTATTATCCATCTGATCAAATCCAATTTCTGTTGAAATCTTAAAGTGATCTTGGATGACATATGCGACACGAGAACCTATCGAGAACCATTCGCTATCATCCTGATTTTTGAATTGATCCTTTTGGTATAGGAACTGGGCCTGCCCATTAAACTTCTTATTGTCAGTTTCCCAATCCAGAACTTCGATAAATCTTAGTGAGGAGTTATCTCGTTTAAGCTCAGGATTACCTGTATAACTTAACCCCATTCCAGAACCTTCACCATACTGCAGCGCAACTGTATTCTTACCGTTGAGAACATTAGTGGTGATATTCTGAAGGGTTAATGCCCAACCTGTATGATCTCCGTCGACAACCGATAAACCCGTATTGAGCTTGTTGGTACTATTAAGCTCGATACCTTTAACGGTAAAATCATGTCGGTTTATGTATTCCTTCTGGAATAAATTATCCTTTCTGGAAAACACATAACTTAAAGACAAGTCTTTCACTTTATAGTCATCAATACCAAATCCTGTACCACTTTGGTTCCAATAGAAGTAATCTGACATATTGATATCGTTACGATTGTAATAACGTCGCCCTGCCCAGAAATTACCCCCATTTAGAAAGGAAACATTAGTCCAATCTAAATAAATTTGGGGCAAGCGAGTAAAACCATTTTCACCATTAAATGTTAATGCTTGACCATATTGGTTATAAAATGCTGCCATAGCATTAATATTAATTTTGGAGTTGTCTGAAAGGGTCAATAAATTTTGAGAAGCAGCAAGCTCTCCATATTGTTCACATTCATTACCAAGACGATACTTGGAAGGTGCTCCAGTGAGTTGAAAACACTCTTGTGTCTTTCCATTGTCAGTTACCCCCATTCCGGTACGGAAATAGCCGCTAAAATCCGCAGCAGAAGCAATCTGAGATAATAAAAAAACTGTTGTTCCAACAATCCATGGGGTTCTTTTCATTTTAAATTCCTTTTTTTAAGCATGAGTTTATCTAACCCCACTTATAAATTAAGTAGGGTTGGATAGAGGGATGACACGGGGATTTACTTAATTCGGATTAGTTCCGTTATAAGCATTTTGTAGCAAATGACGGATCGCATTCTTCTCGATAGGTTCTGGGTTCCAGTATGGATTTGCTAAAGCGATATCCGTTGCTTTATCCAAATCTGGTTCTGTTAAACCTAATGATGCGAGTGAGAGGGGACCGTCAAGGTCTTTTATTAGATTAAATAAAGCTTTTGCTGCTGTACTTTCGGTAGGGGCATTTAGTGCTCTTTTAATACGTTGCATTGCTTCTGGCGCAGCTTTCTCGTTATATGAAATAGCGTGAGGTAGTACAACAGTATGTGTAGGAGCATGCGGTAAGTTAAAACTTCCACCTAATGTATGGCAAAGCTTATGGTGAATTGCCATACCGACATTACCTAAGACATACCCACATAACCATGCTCCATAAAGACATAAACTTCTTGCCTCAACATCCTGAGCATTATTTTTTAATTTACGTAGGCCATCGGCTAAAGCACGTATTCCTTCTTCAGCCAATAGTGACATAATTGGATTACCATTCTGTGCATATAAACCTTCAGCAGCATGTGCAATCGCATTAATTCCACTAGTAATTGACATTTCTAGTGGAAGAGTTAGTGTCAATTCGGGGTCATAGATAACTGTTTTAGGAAGGACGCGAGGATCTTTCCCTGTTTTCTTGATACCATTTTCAGTAATTCCATAGACTGGAGTCATTTCGGAACCAGCATATGTAGTAGGAATTGCTAAAATAGGTAAATCATATTCTAAAGCAATAGCTTTACCTAAACCCGTTGTGGAGCCACCACCAACAGCAATAGCGCAATCGGCGCCCAATTCTTTAGCTACTTCTCGAGCTTCTTTAGCTGATTCAATGGGTACGTGCATTACAGCTTTCGAATAGATGCCTACTGAAACATCCCCTAAAATTGAAGAAATTTTTTCGGCTAATTCAATTTGCTCTGGTGTGCACAAGACTAAAGTTTTTTTTGCACCTAATAGCTCAATCTCTCTTTGAAGAAATTGGATAGAACCAGCACCAAAAATGACTCTGCTTTGAGGAATATCATAAATAAAATCAGTATTCATAGTTTTCTCTCTTAAGGTAGTGGGGTCGGCTGGTAAGCATAAAATAACCATTTGTTATTTTCTTTTTTCCAAACAGCTAAGGATTTATTATGAAGTTTTTTCTCAATGCTACCTGCAACAAGTTCAGAATGCATTTCTCCAAAAACTAAGGCAAGATCACCAAAAACTTTAATTTTATTAATTGGATGGGTAATCCATTTGTAATCGTAAACCCCTCCAAATAACTTATTTAAATATGATTCTTTGGTATCCGTTACACCACTTGTATGTGTATAAATCATATCTGGGTGAGCTAATTTCGAAAAATCTTCATATCGTTTCTCAACGATAGATTTAAATCTCTCATCTTCCAGAAGTTTAATCAAAATATCTTCCATATTAATTACATTTCGTTATCAAACATAATTTTATCCTAACGATTTTTTTTATTTTAAAAACACTGATTTAGAAAAATATATTTTCATTATTGGAAGAATAAAAATAAAAAATCTCTATTTTAGCAAGTAGGATAATAATGAATTGTTCTTTGTAAAATTTTTAAATAAAAAGTCATATCCTACATAAAGCAGGATATGACTTTTTATTTACAATTAATTAATTTTTTCAATAACTAACGCAATCCCTTGCCCGACACCGATACACATTGAACATAAGGCATATTGCCCCTTGATCTGTTCAAGCTGATTTAGGGCAGTGGTCACCAGTCTGGCACCTGATGCGCCCAAAGGATGACCTAAGGCAATCGCCCCACCATTAGGATTGACACGTGCATCATCATCTGCCAAACCTAAATCACGGGTGACAGCCAAAGCTTGGGCAGCAAAGGCTTCATTTAGCTCAATCACATCCATTTGCGCTAAACTAAGATCGGCTTGTTTAAGTAGTTTCTTAATCGCAGGCGCGGGTGCAAAGCCCATAATTCTTGGTTCAACCCCCACAGTGGTTGCTGCAATAATTTTGCCTCGTGGTTTTAATTGGTATTTTTCTACAGCTTCATCTGAAGCAATCAATAAGGCCGCTGCACCATCATTAATTCCCGATGCATTACCCGCCGTGACCGTGCCATCAGCTTTGACCACACCTTTAAGTTTTGTCAGTGCTGCTAAAGTCGTTGATGCACGTGGATGTTCATCGGTATCCACAAGCACAGCATCGCCTTTACGCTGGGGAATAGTGACAGGCACAATCTCATTTTGGAAAAAACCTTGAGCTTGTGCTGCCGCAGTACGTTGTTGGCTATTCAGCGCAAACTGATCTTGATCCGCACGGTTAATATTGAATTGCTCTGCCACGTTTTCAGCAGTTTGTGGCATGCTGTCCACACCATACAATTCTTTGAGCTTTGGATTGATAAAGCGCCAGCCCATAGTGGTGTCTTCAATCTTTTGACTGCGTCCAAAAGCACTGTCCGACTTACCCATCACATAGGGCGCACGGCTCATACTTTCTACACCACCGGCAATGATTAAATCAGCTTCGTTGGCTTTGATGGCGCGAGCTGCCATGGCAATCGCATCCAGTGATGAACCACATAAACGGTTCACTGTAGTGGCTGGCACTTGATAAGGTAAGCCTGCCAATAATGCTGACATACGCCCGACATTACGGTTGTCTTCACCGGCCTGATTGGCACAGCCATAAATTACATCATCGACTTGTTGCCAATCTACTGTTGGATTACGTTGTATCAATGCTTGAATTGGAATAGCACCGAGATCATCTGCACGTATTGGCGCAAGACCACCGGCATAACGACCAAATGGGGTACGGATGGCATCTATGATGTAAGCGTTTTTCATGTTGTCTATATCCTTAAGCCGGTATCGCGTCAATCAATGGAGCACCCGTCAAAGCCTGTAATTCTTCAAAGCTCAGACCTGCAACTTTTTCAAGCACTTTTAAACCCTCTGGGGTCACATCAATCACGCATAAGTCAGTATAGATACGATCAACACAATGCTTACCTGTCACAGGATAGCTCAGTTCTTCAACAATCTTAGGTTCACCTTGCTTGGTTACATGGTCTGTGGTGATAAAGACTTTCTTGGCCCCTACAGCCAAATCCATTGCACCACCCACCGCAGGAATCGCATCCGCCGCACCGGTATGCCAATTGGCAAGGTCGCCATTGGCCGCTACTTGGAATGCACCCAATACAGCAATATCCAAATGTCCACCACGCATCATGGCAAAAGAATCACCGTGATGGAAAAACGAGCCACCCGTTAGCATGGTGACATATTCTTTGCCTGCGTTAATCAGCTCAGGATCTTCTTCACCTTTGGCGGGTGGAGGACCAAAAGCCAATAAACCATTTTCAGAATGCAGGAATACATCCTTATCTGTTGGCAAATATTTTGAAATCTTGGTTGGTAAACCAATACCTAAATTGACATATGCACCATCGGGAATATCTTGGGCAACACGTTCAGCAATTTGGTCACGGCTTAGTTTTTGGTAGCTCATTGTTATTCTCCATTACCATTGGCTGCATCAACTGCAACCACATGCTGAACAAAAATTCCTGGGGTAATAATATGCTCAGGATCGAGCTGACCCAGTTCAACCACCTCTGAAACCTGTGCAATGGTGACATCTGCAGCCATCGCCATAATTGGACCAAAGTTACGTGCTGATTTGTTATAAACCAAGTTGCCCCAACGGTCGCCTTGATGTGCTTTAATCAGTGCAAAGTCTGCTTTAATTGGATATTCAAGTACGTAGTCTTTGCCATCGATATGTCGGGTTTCTTTACCATCTGCCAATAATGTACCAAAGCCTGTTGGGGTAAAGACTGCACCTAAACCCATCCCTGCGGCTTGAATACGACAGGCGAGATTGCCTTGAGGAACCAGTTCCAGTTCGATCTTGCCTGCATGGTAGAGTTCATCAAATACCCAAGAATCAGACTGACGTGGGAAAGAACAGATGATTTTACGGACTGCACCTGATTTAAGCAGTTTCGCTAGACCGTAATCGCCATTGCCTGCATTGTTATTGACAATCACCAGATCTTTAACGCCAAGTTCAATCAGCCCATCGATCAGCTCTGCGGGCTGTCCTGCTGTTCCAAAGCCACCAATCATAATGGTTGCACCATCTTTGATTTGAGATAAGGTATTTTTTACAGATGCACTAATCTTGTTAATCATTCTATCCAATAACCTTTTGTTTATTTAAAACAAAATCAAATTCCAAAGTGTAAAAAGGAGAGTTTTGCAACTGTCCATTAGGATCTAATCCTTCTTCATGACGAATCCATTGAGCAATTAAAGAGGAGCGAACACCGAATACTGCGTCAGAATCTAAATATTCTCCATTTTCTTTAAAAACATGAGTAACTAAGCGTTGGTAACCAGGAGATGTAATCATAAAATGAAGATGGGCTGGTCTCCATGGATGTCGATTTAAAGCTTTAAGCATTTTGCCTACTGGTCCATCATGTGGAATTGGATAGGCTTCAGGTACAATTGTTTGAAAATGATAATGGCCATCATGATCAGCTTTTAAAACGGCTCGTCCTTGGTATGTATTTAGATTTTCTTTTTGAACATCGTAATAACCATCATCATCTGCTTGCCAAACTTCTATAATTGCGTTGGGTATAGGTTCTCCATTTATACCTTTAATTTTTCCATTCACAAACCAAGGAGTACCCTTAACACCTTCACTTATATTCGAGCCTAATTCTAAAATTGGAGCATTTTGAACATGAAAGGGGCCGAATACGGTAGCTTCTGTACATCCCTGTGGTTTTTTATGGTTCTGAGCAATCACTAGGGTTGATAGGCCTAAAGTATCTGAAAGAAGGATAAATTCTTGACGTGTAGGGCTACAAATTTGCCCGACATCAGTCAAAAATTTAATACCAATCTCCCATTCTTCTTCGGTCAGTTCAACTTCACGAGCAAAAGAATGTAAATGTTTTACAAGGGAATGCATTATATCTTTTAGGCGGTCATTGGATGAGAAGGAGTTGCGTTCTATAACTGCTTGTGTGATTGTTCTTTCATCTAAATTTTTCATTGGCTTTTCCATAAAAAAGTAACTTTTCTCCATTTACCTCATGCTAATCTGACGTAAAATGTAATAAAACAGTACAAAGGAAAATCTTTATTTCATTTTGGAAATAATGATAGAAGGGAAGTAGATGGACAGACTTACGAGCATGGAATTATTTGTGGCAGTTGCTGAGTTAGGAACTCTGAATAAAGCTGCAGAGAAACTGGATATTTCAAATGCCGCAGCAACGCGTCATATTACTGCACTAGAAACCCGTTTAAATGTAAGATTAATTGAACGAAGTACAAGACGATTAGCTTTAACAAATATTGGAATTGAATATTATAAAAAGTGTAAGTCATTTCTAGCAGAGCTAGATCAAAGTGAAGCAGAAATAACCTCTTCAGCGGTTGAACCTGAAGGTACGGTAACAATTACCTCATCAATTTCTTTTGCTATTATGCATATTACGCCTTTAATACCAAAATTTAATAAGCTATATCCTAAAATAAAAATAAATATAGTCGGTGCTAATCGTTACTATGACATTATAGATAGTAATATTGATATCGCCATTCGTACTAGAGAGTTTGAGCCAGATTCTAATTTAACAATTAGAAAACTTGCTACTACCCATCGAATTCTTGCAGCATCTTATGATTATATAAAGAAAAGAGGTAAACCAAAATCAATTGAAGAACTCGAAAGTCATGATATTTTACTATACAGCCATGCAAATAATCCGAGGAATTTGAGTTTTCAAAAAGGAGATGAAATCAAAAACTTTGCAATAAATCCTATTCTTGAAACAAATGATGGACAAATTGTGAGGGCTGCTGCTTTAGGTGGTTCTGGAATTTTGATTCAACCTTTATATATTATTTATCAAGATATTGTAGAGGGGAGATTAATTCCAATCTTAACAGACTGGAAGCTACCTGAACTTACTGTAAATATCGCATTTCAAAGTCGTCAATTCATGCCTATCAAAAATCGATTGTTTATTGACTTTTTAATAGAAGACTTTAAAAACAAAGAATATGAAAGATATTGGAATAGCATTCAGTAATATATTGATTTTAATTATACTATTTAAATTATGGACTATTGAAATAGAGATTATTTCAATGATGAAATAATCTTTTCCTTAAAAGCTCTTTATACACATAAAAGAAAAAGCTAATTTGCATTCATTAGGAGTATTAACGAGATTTTACAGGAGTTAAATCGTGCAGAAAGAGAAATTAAAAGTTGCTTTATTAGGGATTACTCACCCTCATACCTCCGGGCGTGTAAAAGCATTACAACGCCGGGATGATGTTGAAATATATGGTGCCGCAGATGATAGTGAGTTATTGGGTTCTTTCTGTGATGCTTTAAATTTAGTAGAGCGTACTAAAGAAGAAATTTTGAACAATCCTGAAATTGACATTATTTTAGTACATTCTAAAAGCTATGAAATGGCAGATTTGACTATTGCTGCTTTAGAAAAAGGTAAAGCTGTTCTAGTTGAAAAACCTGCGGGACGAGGGGTACAAGATACTCAACGCATTGTCGATACTGTAGAAAAATATAATGGCTTTGTTCAGGTTGGGTATTGTTGGCGTTTTGCTCCCTCTATCAATGTAATGCAAGACTGTTTAAAGCAAGGTAAGATTGGTAGAGTCTTACAAGTTCGTGCGCATGCTGGATGTTCACATAATGAAGCAGAAACAGCTCATATGCGTCAACCAGGTGATTTAGGTGGTGCTTTTTTTGTCATTGGTTGCCACTTATTTGATCGAGTTATTCATCATTTTGGTATGCCTAAATCTGTGAATGCTCGAATTACCAAATTTGATGGGTTCAAAGGTGAAGAAGCACGAGAAGATGCTGCTGGAGCAATTTTAAATTACGATGATAAAATTGTAGTCGTTGATTTTATGTCTTGGGATGTATTACCTTGGACTGAAAGCTGGGATATGACTGCTTACGGAACAGAAGGTATTATGTCATCTCGTTCATTACCTTCATCTTATAAGCTTTACCAAACAGGTAAAGTGGAAGGAACAATACAAGGTTGGACAGAGTGGCATGAAACAAGTTTCCCTGAAATTTGGGCAACAAAGAAGACAGAATATTCACCAGAAATTGCAGAAATTGGTAATCCAATTTATTTTGATCGTGAATTAAATGCATTTCTTGATTCATATTTAAATAAAAAACCTTCTCAGGTTCCTGCAGTGCAAGCGCATAATATTTCTATTCTATTAGCAAAATTATTTGAATCAGCAGGAAATAATGGAACTGAGGTTTTTTTATAATTAATTAGTATAAAAAAAGACAGCCATGGCTGTCTTTTTTTATTTCTACTGTGAAAAAGTCATTTGCTCAAACAATGATATAAACCCTATAAAGATTTTTTTATATTTATAAATATATGTATCATGGATGAGATAATTATATGGAAAAAAAACGCCACAAAATAGCAATCTGGAGGATTATCCGCAATAGAGGCATTATTATCTAGTACAGATATAGGTGTAATTTCGGGTGCTTTACCTTTATTAAATAAAGAATTTAATTTGAATCCACTATTGAAAGGATGGATTGCCAGAACATTGATGGCTGGGGCTGTATTAGACGAATTAATTGCAGGACAAATTTTCAAAAAATAGGGTAGAAGAGCTGCAACCCTGATTTCTTCGATTATTTTTTGGGTACTTGTTTATCTTATTGTATTCACTCAATCAATTACAGTATTAATTAATGGGGGAATTGGTATCTCTTCTTTTGCAGCATCGCTATATGTGTCCGAAGTCGCTCCTAGAACAGTTGGGGGTAAAGCAATTTCTATCTTTAATTTCATGATCACTTTTGACATTTTAGCCACATTCTTCCGTAATTGAATGTTTAGTTTCTTGAAAGTTGAAGGGAAATGTTTGTCGTTCTTTTTGTGCCCGCTATCATATTATTTGTTGGAACTTTTACAGTGCTGAGAAGCCCAAGATGCTTAGCATTAAAAGAGCGAAATCAAGAAGCTTTAACCGTCTTAAAGAGGATTAGGGCTACTGGTCAAGAAGCAGTAATGGAACTCAAAAAAATATATGAAACTATTGCTAAAACAAGTGAGAGTAAAGGTTTTTAATTATTTCTTTCTAATAAAAATTTTAGACGTTCAATCGGATTAGGGGGGAGCTTGTATGCGATTGGGCAATTTACGGGCATTAGTATTGTACTTGTTTTTTGCCCCTATATTATTTGAATTAGCAGGTTGTGTTTGACTTCAAAATCAGTTGCTATCAACTGTTCTATTGGCTGATGTAAAAGTTGATTCCAATGCTTTTGCATCTATGATTATTGATAAATGTGGCCGTAAACCAATGCTATATGGTGGTTTTAGTGCCATTGAAGTGAGTCTAGGTTTTGTCGCATATGGTCTTTTTAATAATATTCCAATATTTGTGCTATTGAGCTTAGTTCTATTTATGATTGGCTTTTCATTTTCAGGTGGGCCTGTCGTTTGAATATTAAGTTCTGAAATTCAGCCTTTGTAAGATCATGATTTTAGGATTGATTATTCGATATTAATTTGTTGATTTTAAGATATTTTTTTGGTTGTAGCAGCACAGTTTGGTGCAGGTGAAACTTTTACTTTTTTAGCGATATTGAACCTTTAATTTTTAGTATTTTTTACTATTTTGTTGCAGACACAAAAATATACCGCTAGAGCATATTGAGAAAAACTTACTGGATGGAAAACCGCTCAAAGACCTAGGGGGAAACTATTAAACTAATTTTGAATTGAATGATTTAAATTTATAAGCATGTATAGGTAAGTGATTATATTACAGTGAGATATGATGATGAATAAAGAGATTAGAGTTGTTGCTAAATTGGTCGTTCAAAGAAATCAGATTCATAAATTTATTGAAGAATTTAAAGAACTTGTGAATCAGAAGTGAAAAGAAATCGGTTGTTTAAAATATGAATTACACCAAGAAATACATGACCCTGCCACATTGATATTTTTTGAGAAGTAGAGAACGAAGGATGATCTAGATAAATATTTGAAAATTTTTTTTTATTTCCTGTTTTAAAAATTAGGCAGTATGGTTGAGCGCAATGATACTCATATTATCGAAAAAAATTAATAACCAAATTTAGCGTTTATTTTTATTTCGTATGAATGGATAGATAGATAAGAGAAAGTACTCATATTTTTAATATTGTCAGAAGTTTACGTAATGAATTTAATTTATATCCTATTGTCATTATTAGGTGGTATTGCACTATCTATCCAAGCTGCAATTAATAGTAGATTAAGTGTAGATATTGGCGATCAACTGATTATTTCTGCACTTATTTCTTTTGCAGTTGGGGGCGTCTGCCTATTTGTTCTGGCATTACAGGCTGATTGGCATAGTCTGAATCAGAATATTAGTTTACAGCCTTAGTGGAGTTGGATAGGGGAAGAGCTAGGTGCAAGTCTTATCTTTACGTCTGTTTTCTTGCTTCAAAACAAGGAATAATAAATACGATATTTCTTTTCATTAGTGGAAAATTCGTGACAGGGATAGTGATTGATAGCCAAGGGTTAGTCCAAATGCCAATACGAACTGTATATTGGTAGAAGTTTGTTGGGATGGAGGGCATGTTTCTTGTTTTATTTTTATTTATGTTTGGGGAGCGTTGGCTAAAAAGAACTTAGTTTTATGGTGTTTTTTTGTTCTCTTCCCATAAAAATCCTTAATAGTTAAATGAGAGACTCTTCTCATAAAGAGCAGTCTCATTAAAAATTATTTTATAGAGTTTTGAGTGGACTTTTCTATCATAAAGGCTATTGCTAAGATCAGCAATCCACCTAAGCTGAATATTGAACCTATCCAAATTGGTGAAAGCCATCCCAAATGGTGGTTGATCGCCCATCCACCTAAAAATGCTCCGAGTGCATTGGCTAAATTAAATGCAGAGTGATTGAGTGAAGCTGCTAAGCCTTGTGCATCACCTGCCACATGCATAAGTCGCATTTGTAAGGTATTACTCAATCCAATAATAACCAGACCAATAAAAAATAAGCCGATAATGGCTGTATAAAGATTTTTCATTAGAAAGCACACACAAATAAATGTTAATGCTGAACTGATTAAAATACCAACAATGGTTTTATTAAGATTCTTATCAGCAAAATGACCTGATAAAAGTCCACCAATGACCATACCAACTCCCCAAATTGCAAGTGCCATAGGCACAACGGTAATATCAGCTAGTGTATATTCAGTCAAAATTGGAGAAATATAACTATAAGTTGAAAACATCCCCCCAAAGCCAATAGCAGCAACAGCAAGCGTTAACCACATATTGATATTTTTAAGTCCTGCCAATTCATTTTTGACACTTGCCGTCTTATGGACAGAGATATTAGGGACAAAAAATATAATTGCAATTAAGGTTATAACAGCGATAGTCGCTGAAAATTCAAATCCAGCACGCCAGCCAAATTGTTGCCCCATCCAGGTTGCCAAGGGAACCCCAACCACCGTTGAACTGGTTAATCCCATCATCATTAAAGCAACTGCTGTGGATTGTTGTTTAGGATTTGCAAGTTGAGCAGTTACCAAGGCGCCCACCCCAAAGTAGGCTCCATGAGGAAGCCCTGCAATAAATCGGGATAATAATACTGTTTCAGGTGCATGCGCTAAAGCTGTAAAAGCATTTGCTACACCATAAAATAACATAAGTATAAGTAAGAGCATTTTGCGAGGAAGTTTAGCACATGAGATTGCTATGATAGGTGCTCCAATGACCACCCCTAAAGCATAAGCACTGATAAAATGCCCAGCATCAGGGATAGAAACCTGTAGATCTTTTGCAATTTCCTGAATAAGTCCCATAGCAACAAATTCAGTTGTACCGATACAGAATCCACCCATTGCAATGGCGAATATAACCCATAAGAGAGAATATGACGAAGCTGGATGAGTATTCATAAGTAGGAAAGCCAATAATAAAATTGAAGTTAGTGAAGTAAATAAAAAAAGATCTAAGACTTGGTCTTAGATCTTTTTTGTGTACATTTGAATGATTAACTATAGAAGTCAAAACCAGTTGTTAAACCGGCATCTGCCATTAGATCGGCACCTAATAGTGCACTTGAACCTGAAGATAATAAGAATAGAATCGTTTTTGCAACATCTTCTACTTCAAGAATCTGGCCGTATGGCTGACGATTTGCACGTTTAGGATGGAAGCTTGGATCGTTTACCGATTCAACATGACGTTTGAACAAGCCTGCCATCATTGGCCCTGGGCTCACAATGTTGACTTTAATGCCATCACGAGCATAGTCTAGTGAAGTGGTACGAGCAAGTTCACGGACAGCTGCTTTTGAAGCAGAATAAATTGGTAAGCCTTGTTCACCAAACGTTGCACATATACTGCCGATCAAAACAATACTACCTTGTTTGTTTGGTAGCATTAATGGTAAGGCAGCTTGAAGCGCTTGAATTGTGCCTAAAATATTTACGTCAAATACTTTCTTAATACGATCTGGTGTCACATCAAGAATACGGTCGATATCTGTCACTGCCGCACAAGGTACTAATCCTACGTGCTTAAAATTACCTGCTTTTACTGCACCAGTCAGGGTAACCCATGATTCAGGATTTGTAATATCGCCTTGGAAATGTTGATAATGATCTAATGCATCTAAAGTTGCTGTTTTTCCAGCAATATCTAGACCAAAAACTTTTACATTTGCTTGAGTTAATGCAATTGCCATAGCTTCACCAAGACCTGAAGATGTGCCAGTAAGAATTACTGCTTCAGGCATGTCAAATGTAATTTGTTGGGATAGACTCATTTATAAAACTCCATTTTAGATTAATTTTAGATTAGAAAAGTTTTCTTTAATTTCCTAAGTTTTATTTTAAATTGAATTCTTTATTTTAAAAGAATATTAATTAAAAACAGTTTTTCTAAAAATGAAAACATACGATTAAATATCTTGTAAATGGTATTTTATAGAATAGGAAATTTAATATCTTATAAATAAAAACCCAATAGTTATAAAAGAACTATTGGGTGGATAATTAATATTATACAGTTACAGAGTTAAATGCATTTATTGTAGTTTCATAAGCATTTTTTGCCATTTCATCAAGGGGTAAAGTACGATGATCTCGCGAAATTAGTTCAACGCCATAATAAGGTTGATTGAAACCCGCTTTTTTAATTTCATTCAAGAATAGAGGAATATCATACGAACCTTGGCCACATAGCATCCGATGGTGTGTAGAATCATTAAATAAGTCAATCTCAATTTCCTCTGCTGCATCGTTTAATTCAACAGATTTAATAAGATGAGCAGGAACAGTGCTAATTTTTTCGAAATCAATATTGCCACGTGCTAAATGCCAAATGTCTAAGCATAAACCGCCATTAGTATCGCCAGTATCTACGATCTTTAAACCATCCTCGAGAGTTGCTAAGCGAGAGAATGGCATAATTTCTAAAGCTACATTTGCATTAACTTGAGCAACTTCTTTACATAATTTTGAAAATTCGTCAGACATTTTCTCTAAAGAGTTTGGTGAATTTTCAAATGGTCGTGCTCCAATTTTAAGGTTACACATACCCAATTCAGCACCAAGCTCAATCATTTTAGAACGTTCATAGTCAGATACCTTTCTAGCTTCACCATCCAAATACCAATCGAGTAAAATTTCAAGTTCAAAGTATTTTATATCATTGTCTTTTAATATTTGACGAAGAGTTGCTGTACTCGTTTTTTCGAGATTTGCTTGCAGATCACTTAAAACTAATCCGATTCCTTTCCAACCTGCTTTAGATGCAGATTCTACACGTTGTTGTAATGAAAATGGGCTAATTTCTGTCGGTGCACCAGGATATACGTTTCCAGCTAATGTCCAATATGCAGCTAGTAAATCTGGTTTATTCATGAGATTTTCCTTTAATTCATGTCTGAAAGTGTTTATTTAAAACGAACGTGTTTATAACCAGTAAGGTCTTGAGTAACTGCACACCAGCAGATAAGTGCGTAACAGATAGCAGGAACAATAAATGCTGTTGAAATACTTGTGATATCTGATAAGTAACCCATGACAAGCGGTAAAATTGCACCACCAACAAACATCGTCACCATAAGAGATGCTGCCATTTGAGATTTTTTACCTAGACCACGAACGCCCATTGAAAAGATAGTTGGATATAAAGTTGATTTGAACAAGAAGATACAGATAAGTACGACAACAGAAATATAGTCATAACCTAGCATTACAAATAGGCAACCAATCACGCAGACAGAACTGTTAAAGATTTGGAGTTTTCGAGGATCAATACGCTTCATGATAAAGATGCCTAAGAAGCGGCCAGTCATATAACAGAACATTGCCATTGATAAGAAATAAGCAGCTTTACTTGGAGTAATTCCATGCCAATGCTCAATCACATAGTTAATGAAAAAAGCACCGATACCAAAATGTGCGCCGTTATAGCAAAATTGGGAAAGCATAGCTTTACGCACATTCTTAATTTTTAATAAAGGAATATTTTCATAAACAGTATCTTCTGGGCGAGGAGCAATACTATTTTCATCTTCATTATTTGTTTCTGGTAACTTAATCGAAATAATATATCCGATGACACACAACACTAGAATAGAAAGCACAGCGTAAGTCATTGTTGCAGGCTCAACATAAAAGCCTCCCACAGTTCCCGCCGGAATAAAAAATACGGCTCCACCTACTAAAGGACCACACATTCCCCCCATACCGCCAAATGCCTGCGCCATAGTTAAACGGCGAGTTGCATCTTTAGGGTCACCTAATTTAGTAGCATATAAATTACAAACAATTTCTAAGCAGGCCAAGCCAGTCGCTAAAATAAAGATTGCGGTTAGAAAGGCTGAAAAAGTTCCAATTTGAGCAGCAGGAACAAAGCCCATACAACCTATGGCGAACAGCATTAATCCCACAATAATTGAGTTTTTATAGCCATATTTTTTCATAAGCAATCCCACAGGAATTGCAGATAAAAAATAAGCGCCTAAATATGCTGTTTGAACAAATGCAGATTGGCCATGTGATATATGGAAAACATCCTGAAAATGTTTATTCAATACATCTAGTAATGTGTGTGAAAATGCCCACATGAAGTTAAAAGCTGTAACAATGATCATTGTCGCTTTTAACGTAATTGCTTTCTTGTTTACTGGCGCAACTGTAATTTTACTAAAACTCGCATCCATTGCTAGTTTCCTTGCAAATGATATATAGCCCCTCGAAGAAATACGCTTAGAGCATATTTCTTGAGCTATTTAATTAAGTCGTTAAGAACCTTACTCTTAAATAAGAAATAACTTATGCAGCAAGTGACTTTGTTGGACCTTCTGCATTTACGGTAATAGCTTTATTACTTTCTACTGATTCCATTGCACAAACTGCTAAATAAAGCGCTTGGAGTCCATCGAATAAATTGGTAGGGAACTCTTGTCCTTCCACTAGGCTGGATACAAAGATATTAAATTCATTTCTATATGAGCTCGTGTAACGTTCTAAGAAGAAATTTAATAGAGGCTTTTGTGAGCTAGTGAAATCGTGAGTGTATTTTTTCAGGGTAGAAGGGCGGTGGTTCTGAGTTTTTAATAAACCTTGAGAACCAAGTACCTCAATACGTTGATCATAACCATAGACAGCCTCACGACAGTTATTGATGATGCACTGTTTACCTGATTTGGTTTTCAATGTAATGCTGCAAGTATCGTAGTCATTAATACTCGCTAGTTCTTCATCTACTAGACGGCTTGCTGTAGCAAAGATTTCAACTGGCTCTTCACCGAGAATATGTCGGGCCGTATCAAAATCATGAATTGTCATATCTTTGAAGATACCACCTGAGGTCTTCATATATTCGACGGGTTGCATACCAGGATCACGACTTGTAATAATAACTTGGCGAATCTCACCAATTTCGTTGTTCAAAATAGCATCTTTAATTGCGATTGTATCTTCATCAAAACGGCGATTAAAAGCGAGCATTACTTTACCATTATGACTTTGAATTTCTTGAACTGCTGCAATAGAACGTTCAAAATCAAGATCAATTGGCTTTTCACAGAGAACAGGTTTTTTACGTTTTACTGCATGTAACATTAAGTCAACATGTAAATCTGTTGCCGTTGCAATTACAACAGCATCAACGTCATCTCTATCAATTGCTTCGTAATAGTCATAACATGCTTCACAATTAAGTTCATTGGCAAGCTTTTCCACACCCTCTTTCCATGGGTCTGCAATGAGTTTCAATTCACATTGCGAATTAAGAAAAGCGCTTTTAGAATGAATTTGAGCAATACGTCCTGCGCCTAAAATAGCAACTCTCAACATTTCTTACTTCCTTTTAGAAAATAGGTAATCATGAAAAATACCCTGTTGATAATTAGGGTATACAAGCCGTTTTTGAAAAAGAATAGCTATTTCTAAAAACACTTTTTCATTTTTGAAATTACCAGATTGCATTCCATTAGCATTTTTATAGGCAGATTAAAACCCTTTATTTTTCCAGATTATGCAAAAGACATTTTCTAATTTGACATTTTTTTCCAGTTTTTGCGCTCCTATACTTCAAAACAATTGATAAGAACCATCCCCCAACAAATGAATGTTGGAAAAATTGATTAGTGAGTAAGTGCGACAGGAACGTCGTAAATATAAGGGAGAAGTGAGTTTGATAACTTACTCAAAAGACAAATAAATTTATAGTTGTTAACCAAGTGTCTTAAGGCATCTAATTTGATGCTTTCAGGCTATCTTTTTTCAAGCGATCATGCAGATTTTGAATGGAATTAAAGATATCTGCAGATAAAAATTGTGCTTAATTAAGTTAAAGGAAAATGAAAATGTATAAGACTCTTTCTACTTCTATAGCTGCGATAGCTTTAGCAACATTTGCTAATTGTACTTATGCCGCAGGTGAGTTAATTGGTATTGCTATGCCAAACAAAACAGAAGCCCGCTGGATTATGGATGGAAATAATATCGTCAATAATCTTAAAGCTAAAGGCTACAAGACGGATTTACAGTATTCAACTTATGATGTGCCAACTCAGATTTCTCAGATTGAAAATATGATTACGGCAGGTGTTAAAGTCCTGATTATTGCTCCAGTAGATGGGACAACCGTTTCGAATGTAGTACGTAAAGCAAAACAAAAAGGTATTACTGTAATTTCATATGATAAATTGATATTGAAAACCAAGGATGTTGATTATTATGCAACTTTTGATAATTTTCAGGTAGGTGCACTTCAAGGTATTTCGATTGTTAAAAAACTTGGATTAGATAAAGGTAAAGGGCCATTTAATATTGAGCTTTTTGCTGGTTCTCTTGATGACAATAATGCTCATAAATATTATGCAGGTGCAATGTCTGTATTGAATCCATATATCGCCAAAGGCAAGTTGGTGGTACGCAGTAAACAAACTGATATTAACAAAGTTGCAATTCTACAATTTGATGGTGCAAAAGCCCAAGCTCGAATGGATAACCTGCTCAGTGCTTTTTACGGTGGTACCCATGTAGATGCTGTTTTAGCACCCAATGATAATATTGCAACAGGTATTATCTCTTCGCTCAAAGGGGTTGGTTATGGTCGTCCTAATCAGCCTATGCCTGTTATTACCGGTCAAGATGCTCAGATTGCAAATATCAAAGCCATTATCCGCGGCGATCAAACATCAACCGTATTTAAAGATACTCGTTTATTAGCCAAAGCAGCAGCTGATATGGTTGATGCAATTGTCACACGTAAATCTGTTCCGGTTAATGATACAAAATCTTATAACAACGGTGTCAAAGTCGTGCCGACTTATTTAGCGAAGCCTGTTCTAGTTGAGAAGAGTAATTGGAATGCGGCACTTGTAACATCAGGTTACTACAAAGCAACTCAACTGAAATAAGTTATTCAGTCATCACTTTCTGCAAGCTTTTCAGAAAGAAAATAAGGCTATTAATTTGGATAAATGCTGGTCAGGTTGCTGATCAGCAGAGGGTTGCTGTATGGAAACAATACTTGAAATGCGTGGCATTAAAAAGAGTTTTGGACATGTTCAGGCACTAAGTCACGTTGATATGGTAGTTAAGACTGGGGAGATTCATGCAATTTGTGGTGAAAATGGTGCTGGTAAATCGACCTTAATGAAAGTTTTGAGTGGTGTTTACCCTCATGGCTCATTTGATGGTCAAATTTTATATCAAGGTGAAGTGCAAAAATTTTCTAATATTCATGACAGTGAACAACGAGGGATTATCATTATTCACCAAGAGTTGGCATTAGTGCCGATGCTATCTATCACCGAGAACATTTTTTTAGGTAATGAACAGTCCAAATTTGGTGTGATTGACTGGAATAGCTCTTATAACAAAACCAAACAGGTGCTTGCTAAAGTTGGTTTGTTGGATTCACCTGATACACTTGTTAGCGATCTTGGCATTGGTAAACAACAATTAGTTGAAATTGCTAAGGCATTATCAAAACAAGTGAAACTATTGATTTTGGACGAACCAACAGCCAGTTTAAATGATAATGACAGTGATCGGTTATTAACTCTGTTATTAGAGCTGAAGTCGCAAGGTGTCACCTCAATTATTATTTCACATAAATTAAATGAAATATCTAGAGTTGCTGACAGTATTACCATTATACGGGATGGAGCATCTGTTGATTATCTGAATTGTCGTACTGAAGAAGTCAGTGAAGATCGAATTATTAAAGCGATGGTTGGTCGTGACATGGAAGACCGTTATCCAAAACGAAGTTCTCAAATTGGCGAAGTTTTATTTGAAGTCAAAGACTGGTGTGTTGATCATCCAAACCACGCTGCACGTGAAGTGATAAAAGGAATTAGTCTTAATGCACGTAAAGGTGAAATTGTTGGGATTGCGGGACTGATGGGTTCAGGTCGTACTGAATTAGCAATGAGTATATTCGGCAAATCTTATGGCAAAAATATTCGTGGTACGGTTTCAATTCATGGCAAGGCTATAGATGTATCAACGGTTCGAAAGGCTATTGATAATGGTCTGGCTTATGTCACGGAAGATCGGAAAGGGTATGGTTTGTTGCTTGATGAAAGTATTAGAAAAAATACCCCTTTAGCTAATCTGTCAGGTATTTCTAACCATCTAGTGACGAATGAGCATCAAGAAACCAAAATTGCAAAAGAGTTTCGAAACAAGCTTAGGATTCGAAGTGCAGATGTGGAACAACATACTGGCAATTTGTCGGGGGGGAATCAGCAAAAAGTAGTGATCAGTAAATGGTTATTTACTGCACCTGACGTACTTATTCTTGATGAACCTACACGTGGTGTGGATGTGGGTGCAAAGTATGAGATTTATACGATTATTGATCAGGTTGCCCAAGAGGGTAAATGTATCGTGATGATCTCATCCGAGATGCCAGAGCTATTGGGGATGTGTGATCGGATCTATGTCATGAATGACGGGAAAATTGTTGGGGAGTTTCTGGCAAAAGATGCAAGCCAGGAAGCCATTATGCGATCTATTATGAAGAATGGAGAAAACTAACATGAGCAATACGGACATTTCTAATCCTACTATTAGTTCTGGAAGTAAAAAAAATAATACGAATATATTGGCACAGGGTTTACGCGAGTACGGTTTATTATGTGCCTTGCTGATTATTGTAGTATTTTTCCAGATCGCAACAAATAACGTTTTATTACAACCGTTAAACTTAACAAATTTGATTTTGCAAAATGGTTATATTGTCATCATGGCATTAGGTATGCTCATGGTGATTGTGTGTGGACAAATTGATCTTTCTGTTGGCTCTGTGGTTGGATTTACTGGAGCGATGGCTGCCAGTTTAATGGTCACACATGAAATGTCTTTTATCCCTGCAATGATCTTATGTATTCTTGCTGGTGCTGTCATTGGAGCAATTCAAGGCTATTGGGTTGCATATTGGGCAGTTCCCTCATTTATTGTGACATTAGCAGGCATGTTAGTTTTTAGGGGTTTAACTCTGATTTCGCTTGATGGGCAATCTGTTGGACCATTTGAAGATAGCTTTACCATCATTAGTACGGGGTTTATTCCTGATTTCTTTGGTCTTGAAAGTCTGCATGTGACATCTCTACTTTTGGGTGTTGTCGTGAGTGTGGCTTTTTTTGTGATCGAATTACATCAGCGTAAACAAGCTGTACAGCATGGTATTGATAATGGTTCGATGGGCATGTTTGTAGTGAAGAACTTGGTATTAAGTGCAGTCATTATAGTTTTTTCTTATTTGTTAGCATCTTCTCGTGGTATGCCAACCGTTTTGATTATTATGGGCATTCTGGTTGCGTTATACACTTTTATTATGAATAGAACGACAATAGGTCGTCGTATTTATGCGGTTGGTGGTAATGCAAAAGCTGCGAAACTTTCTGGGATTAATGCAGAACGTGTCATTTTCTTTTCCTTTGTAAATATGGGTATATTGGCTGCATTTGCAGGACTTCTTTTTGCAGCTCGTTTGAATAGTGCAACGCCATCGGGTGGTTATGGTTTTGAATTAGACGTTATCGCAGCCTGTTTCATTGGTGGTGCGTCAGCTTCTGGTGGTGTTGGTAAGGTCTTTGCAGTAGTCATTGGCGCATTTATTATGGGTGTTATGAACAATGGTATGTCGATCTTGGGAATTGGCGTTGACTATCAACAAGTTATTAAAGGATTGGTATTGCTCGGTGCAGTACTGATTGACGTTTATACAAAAAATAAAGCTTAAGCAATAGACCCTTGAGATTGAATATCATATTTCAAGGGTTACGGATTGATGTTTAAATAACAGCAGTAGAAGTATGCCCTTAACCATTTTCAGAAAATCCAGAAAGAGTTGCAGCAATCAGTTCAGGTTTTAAATTAAACATAAATATAGATGGAGGTAATTAGCCTCGATCTATATTTTTATTACGATTTATTTCTTTCAACACACCAAGTTAAATTTACTTGGATAAGAAATTGACGGGGAGAGGAGCAGGGCTTGAGCTTTCAGTGAAGCTAAGTAGAGTTAAAGGCCTTTTTAAATACCGGCAATCAATGTCATTTTGGAGTGCTTTATCAATCCATTATTATCCTAAAAACATCAGATTGAATATTTAAAAACTAAGAAAAAAGTAGGTAATGCTCTTTTTTCAGTCTTTAAGCCTAATCCACGTTTATTCTCGTTCAAGTAGCGAAATTCCAATATAACCTATAAATGTCAACTTGTTGCCATCTGAACTGAGCTTTACCTTGGTAAGCCTTGCCTGTCTCTGGATCAACAACAATGGCATTAATATATTCATTTGAATTTTCTGAATCTGGTATTAGATAAGATACCTAAACTTAGAAGTAACATATATCGTCGTACATTTATTTTTTAATAGGCAAGAAAACACTTTTATTTGCTATTGAAAGTCCCAACTAAATGCAGCACAAATCCAATTAGAAAATTCATCTGCTAAATGCATTTGATGACCGGAAATGATTGATGGAAGAATAAGTAATGGATACTCAACAGTTAATCTTGCTCTAAATCCATTTTTTTCATTACGGAATTGATGTCTAACACCGCCTATTGCAAGACCATCCGATGATCTAGCGACACCTGCAATTTGTAAGGGAAATGATGGATCAATTTCAGAACGTAGGCTCGATAAATCTTCATAATCAATATAGAACTTTGCTACTAAAGGTGAACCACCATTAGTTTCTATAACTTCCTGAAGGTCTTTATTTGTTGCGATGACGTAATGATCTGGGGTACCTGCAAGCATAGTAGTTTCATTATTTGTTTTACCGCATTGTTCAAACCATTCAACAAATTGTTCTGCTTGTGCATTTTCAACAAATATTTCTGTAATGCTATAACGTCTTAGACCAAAAGACAGCCAAGCTGTCAATTTTGCAAATTGATCAGAAAGCATAAGTTCATTCTTCAGAATTTTTTTGATTCTCTTTTGACCAAGCTCAACCTTTCGTTCAAGTAATTGATGTCTTAAAGACATAATATTCTGACTTAAAGGCTTAGATCCTAATTTTTTTAAAACGATATTAGCTCTTTTCGTTTCCCATTTTATGATGTCTTCATTCGCTACTTTTTGGTCGTTAATATAGACATGAATGTTAGAATGCATAAGAAGATTCCCTTTAATAAACCATAAAGCAACTATAGTTGCTTTATGGTTTGGGGTAAATATATTTGGAGAAATTTTAGATGGATGGTCATGCTTCTAGTTCGGAATCAAAAGTAATTAAACAAAGTCGACCAGGTGGTCGGGCTGAAAGGCTGGTTTTGGCTATACATGACGCAACTTATATTCTTCTTCAACAAACTAACTTTGAAGAAATCGAAATTCCAGATATTGCAAAATTAGCAAATGTAAATAAAACAACAATTTATCGTAGATGGCCCACTAAAGTGGATCTTATTTTAGACGTTGTTTTGACACGCTTGAAAGTAGACATGGCTTTACCTGATACAGGATGCCTAATTGATGATTTGAATATATTTCTAAAAATGATTGCCTCAACTATAAGTACACCGTTTACATTGAATATTTTACGTGCACTTTTAAATCAAAGGGATGAAAATATTATAAATGCTAGAAAACAGTTCTGGGATGAACGTTTCTTGCTTGCAACACCATTAATTGATCGAGCGATTCAAAGAGGCGAACTCGCTGAAACAACTCAAGTAAGGGAGTTTTTTGAATGGGCTGCTTCTCCACTATTTTATAGAGTTGTAATCATTGGTGATTCTGTTTCAGATGAGGATATAGAGTTAATCGCACAGAGAGCTATATTAATATTTAAAAAAAATAGATAAATCATTGTGATTGATGCTTTTAAAACAGAATAATGTAAAGATATCTGTCTGCTAATTACATCTTAAAATATTGAATAGCAAATAAATCCTTTTTAGGGTTTAATGATACGATACGTTTCGTATTTAAGTGGTTTGATTCTATGAGTCTACGGTCAGTAATTCTTCTATTAACTTTAATGTGTGGCGGGATGTTAGCATCTGGTCAATTGTATATTAGCCTGCCTATAATTGATGATATTGCCAAACACTATTCTATTAGCCCAAATTTGGCACCACTGATAGGTACTTCGTTCGGCTTGTCTTATGCTTTAGGCTTCTTGATATGGGGACCAGTATCAGACCATTATGGGCGCTATTTATCTCTATTAATTGGTGTTGCATTAACATGTTTAGCAACAATTGGAACAGCTCTGGCTGGGAATTTTTCCTTAGAAATTACATTTAGGATTTTACAAGGGCTGAGTGCAGCAAGTATTCCTCCAATAGGGTTAGCTCTACTAAGTGAAACCTTACCAATAAATATGCGTTCTATCGGCTTAGCTTTAATGAGTTTCTCCTTTATTGTCGCAGCACCCATGTCTCAGCTTTATGCAAAAGTGGTGGGATTAAATTTTTCTATGCTCATGCTTTTAGGGGCGGGCTCATTTGTGATATGTCTTTTGAGCTTGATGTTTATAGGATCGAATCATTTTGCTAAACATATACGTCAGACATATTCTTTAAAGAATAATTTTAAGACCTTAATTTCTAATCCAATGATCATTACAACTTGGGTAATATCAATCACGATTCTATTTAGCTTTGTCGTTTTCCAAACTCTATTACATCATTCAATGAAATTATATGGATGGAATGGAACAACTGTTACTATCCTCACTGTAGTTGGAATGTTTGCAAGTTTTATCGCTGGTTCAGGTATACAGAAATTTGGCGGAATATTTATGGCATGTTTAGGGATGTTTTTTTCTGCTTCAGCCTTGCTAATTATATGTTATTTCAAACCTTTATTTGGATTTGCAATTATTATGCTCTCTAGTGGAACAGCAATTACTTTGCCCAGTATTATTTCAATCATATCAATACAAGCAAATAGTTTCAGTCGGGGAATGGCGATTTCAATTTACTCATTTGTTATTTTTCTTGGAGCTAGTTTAGCGCCAATTTATGTACAACTTGTTAAATTAAGTGCCCATAATTTGCTTCTCGTCCCCATAGTCTTATTATTTTTGAGTATTCTACTGTTAAGTATAGCTCGGTTAAGGGCTCAACATTTAAGTGATGTGAACGAACATATGAAAGGTGAAGGTGTATAAATGTCCGACAATAGCTTAGGAATGCGACGAAGAACTCAATCACATGAAGCTATCCTGAAAGCAACTTATGAACTGTTGAAAGAAATTGGATTTCAAAACCTGACAATAGAAGGTGTGGCAGCTAGAGCCAAAGTTGGAAAAACAACAATTTATCGTTGGTGGAACAGTAAGGGGGCATTAGCAGTTGAATCATTCTTAAAAACGATTGAACCCTCTATTCATTTTGAGGAATCAACTTCTGCACGAAAGGATATCAGCCTGCAAATGAGTAAGCTAGCAAATGTATTCGAGAGTAAAGAAGGTGTGATTATTAAAGAAATATTAGCAACTGCACAATTTGATAAGGAAACCTTATCTTTGTTTCAGGACGGTTTTCTTACACCACGACGTTTAGCTGCAAAACAGATTTTGCAGAAAGGTGTAAATAATGGTGAATTTAAAGCAGATATTGATTTCGAGCTTATATTAGATGCTTTGTATGGACCTATTTACTATCGTTTATTAACAGGTAGTCCTTCGAATGATATTTTATTTCTAAGGACTATCGAAAATTTTGTGATGAGTACACTCGTTTTAGATAAATAAAAAGCTTAAGTAGTGATACATTTATACAGGATCGTACTTGTTATGGAACTTATTGATTCTTTGAGGCTTTGTTGCACAAAGATTTAAAATTAAAGTTCCCCTAAGTTATCTAAATTTAAGATACAACTCGGGTATGAGGTCTTCCTAAATCCGTGAATTTATTTAATACTGCTACACGTGCATGAATCTCATTGACCTGACTTTGAAAATGTCTTGCAGTCAGTTTATCCCCTAATAATTTGACGCAATGCATCTTGGTTTCAACCAAACTTCGGCGATGATAGCCAGACCAGTTTTTCCATAGTGTCCTACCCAAATGTTTAACTGTTCGAAGCAGTTTATTGCGTTCTAACGAGCTAATCTTTGTATCTTTCCAAGGTTTAGCATTTTTTCTGGGTGGGACTACTGCATGAGCTTGCCGATCGGAAATCACTTCTCGACATTGTTTCGTATCATAAGCTCCATCAGTATAAACGGAATCAATTGGTTCAGCTGGTGGAATCTGATTAAGTAAATCACCGAGTACCTGGGAATCACTGACGTTGTTTGTAGTGAGCTGAACTGCACGTATTTGCAGGGTTTCAGCATCGATACCAATATGTAATTTACGCCATTGTCGACGATATTCAGGCTGATGTTTCTTACGTTTCCACTCACCTTCACCTAAAAATTTCAAACCAGTAGAGTCAATGAGTAGATGGAGTCCACCACTACTTCTTTGATAGAAAATCGAAATATCAATATGCTTTTGTCTTCTACAAAGGGTGGAGTAATCTGGTGCAGCCCAATCCAAGCCAAAAAGTTGAATGAGACTTTGAACAAAGCCAGTGACCATACGTAAAGACAGACGGAATAATGATTTAATCATTAAACAACATTGGATTGCTGTATCTGAATAGGTTTGATTTCGACCTTGTTTGCCATGCGGTTGTTCATACCACTGAGTATTTGGATCAAACCAAATGGCAATATTTCCACGATTAATGAGAGCTCGGTTGTATGAAGACCAATTAAGAGTACGGTAAACTTTAGGGCGAGGCTTATTCATTTGAAAATTATAGTGTGGAATCAGCCTTTAGAGATAGGTTTGTGCAACAAAGCCCCTTGAAATTAAAAATAAAAAAAGTATGTGGCTAAAATTATTAAAAAATACTTGAAAAATAAATACTTAAATAAAAACTTTATTCTGAATAAATAGGTTGAATTAAAATACTTTTATAAAAAATAAAATAAATGGGCTGTTTCAAACTTCGAAATTAAGTCATGAGTATTGAGTCTATTTTTGATGTTTTTATATTAACTTAAAGTTAATGAACTCTTATTGAGGTTGATTGATCAAAATCTAAGAAAAAGCTTTTATAGATTCAAAGCAAAATACAACATCAGGATAAGTCACATGGAAGGATCAGTTCAAAACAAAGAACGTGTCTGGAATACACGTCGACACGCAAAACAACTCAAAGTTGATATGGCACGTAAATATACCGATGGGGTGGTTATACCTACACAGGACATTATCAAGGTCTTGGAAACTTTGATTACGCCAGGCGATCGTGTCGTTCTTGAAGGGAACAATCAAAAACAAGCTGATTTTTTATCACGTTCACTGGCACAAACCAATGCTTCGGTTTTGTATGACTTACATATGATCATGCCCAGTGTTGGGCGTCCAGAGCATCTAGATTTATTTGAAAAAAGGATTGCCCGAAAACTGGATTTTTCATTTGCTGGGACACAGAGTTTACGCATCAGCCAGTTAATCGAAGATGGTTTATTAGAAGTCGGCGCCATTCATACTTATATCGAACTCTATTCGCGGTTATTGGTTGATTTAATTCCCAATGTTGTATTGTCAGCAGGCTTTATGGCTGATCGCCATGGCAATATTTATACAGGCCCAAGTACTGAGGATTCACCTGCTTTAATCGAACCTGCTGCATTTAGTGATGGCATTGTTATTGTTCAAGTCAATGAATTGGTTGATGACGTACAGGATTTACCACGGGTAGATATTCCAGCATCGTGGGTTGACTTTGTCGTGGTTGCGGATAAGCCATTTTATATTGAACCCTTGTTTACACGTGATCCCAAACATATTAAGCCTGTGCATATATTAATGGCAATGATGGCGATTCGGGGAATTTACGAACGCCACAATGTGCAATCACTCAATCATGGTATCGGGTTTAACACGGCTGCGATTGAATTGATTCTACCAACTTATGGTGAGTCATTGGGACTAAAAGGCAAAATCTGTCGAAATTGGACACTCAATCCGCATCCTACACTCATTCCTGCTATCGAAACAGGTTGGGTGGAAAGTGTGCATTGCTTTGGTACTGAGTTAGGGATGGAAAAATATGTTGCTGCTCGTCCAGATATATTTTTTACAGGTCGTGATGGCTCATTAAGGTCCAACAGGATGATGTGCCAGCTTGCGGGACAATATGCAGTAGATTTATTTATTGGTGCAACTTTACAAGTTGATGGTTCTGGACATTCTTCTACAGTTACCAAAGGACGCTTAGCTGGTTTTGGTGGTGCACCGAATATGGGACATGATCCGCGGGGTCGTCGACATGCCACACCCGCATGGATGGATATGCGTCCTACTCAGGTAAATGAGACTGATACCTTTTTGGCACGTGGTAAAAAGTTGGTGGTACAAATGGTGGAAACCTTTCAAGAAGGTGGCAAACCTACTTTTGTAAATACGCTTGATGCTGTGGATGTTGCGAAAAAAGCAGGAATGCCACTCGCTCCAATTATGATTTATGGAGATGACGTTACCCATTTGTTGACTGAAGATGGTATTGCGTACCTATACAAAGCCAGCAGTTTACAAGAACGTCAAGACATGATTGCCGCCGTTGCAGGAGTGACTGATATTGGCCTCAATCATAATCCAAAAACTACGGAACGCTTAAGACGAGAAGGACTGGTTGCATTTCCAGAAGATTTAGGTATTCGTCGTACTGATGCCACACGTGAGTTATTGGCCGCTAAAAATATTGCTGATTTAGTCACTTGGTCAGATGGTTTATATCAACCGCCTGCAAAATTCAGGAGTTGGTAATGAATGCCTATGTTCAATCATACTCACAACAACAATGTGCATTGTTGGCAGATTTAGCTGTAAATGCATTGATTGCCGAAGTTAATTTAACGCCGAAGCCTGCGTTGGTTGATCGACGTGGTAGCGGAGCACATGATGACTTAAGCCTAGTGTTGATGGAGCAATCTGCGTATAGCTTAAGACCTATGTTTTTACAAATGGCACAAGCTGCATTTCTACATGCTGACTGTTTGCAGACTTTACGAGAAGTGATTGGTGCAATAGGACGCGCTGGTGAAGTAGCAATGCTCGAAACCACATACGGTGTAAATACGCATCGTGGTGCAATTTGGGCTTTGGGGCTTTTGGTCACGGCGACAGCGCTAGCAATACATAATCAGTATTCTCTTTATGCTTATGATTTATGTCAGGTTGCTGGAAAAATTGCAAAATTAGAAGATAGGTTGATTCCTCTACAACAGTCAAGCCATGGGCAACAGGTACAGCAAAAACTCGGTATAAAAGGAGCTAAAGCTCAAGCACAAGAGGGTTTTCCTGCGATTGTCGAGCATGCATTACCTCAACTTCACTACAGTCGAAAGATTTCTGGTAACGAGCTTGCTGCTCGAGTTGATGCCTTATTGGCTTTGATGAGCATTTTGGACGATACCTGTGTACTGTACCGTGCAGGGCGAATTGGGCTAAACCGTATGCAAAAAGGTGCACGTTATGTACTTCGTTGTGGCGGATATGCAACTGTTGCAGGGCAATCTGCGCTGAATTTTTTAGAAATGGATTTAATGCGACTTCGTGCTTCGCCAGGTGGAGCAGCAGATTTACTTGCAGCAACCTTATTTTTGGATTGGGTTGAGCATAATCTTAATGAGGAAGGAACGTAATGAAAATACTCAAATTTGAATTTGTTGCTGGCTCAGCACCAGATAAGCAGGTATTGGTGGGCTGTGTGGGTTCAGGAGACCTTGAAATTTTAATGGAACCTAATCTGGCAGGAAAACTTTCAATCGCAGTGACAACTTCAGTCGATGGCAGTGAACAACGCTGGAAAAATGTATTTGAACGTATGTTTACAGAGCAAACTCCGCCAGCAGTACATATTGAGATCCATGATTTTGGCGCAACACCAGGGGTTGTACGTTTACGTTTAGAGCAAGCTTTTGAGGAGGTGAACTGTGGCTAATTTAGAAATCTTACTGAACAAGCAAAGCTTTATCGAACTAGGTGCACGAGAACGTGCTAAAGCTTTACTTGATCAGGGAACCTTTCGAGAGTTACTTGATCCCTTTTCAAGAGTGATGTCACCGTGGCTGATCCAACAAAATATTGTACCGCAAGCAGATGATGGTGTAGTGGTTGCGAAAGGCTATTTAGAAAATCGTCCTGTGGTTGTTGTGGCAATTGAAGGTGGTTTTCAGGGGGGAAGCTTAGGTGAAGTCGGTGGAGCAAAAATTGCGAGTGCGCTTGAACTTGCTGTTGAAGACAATCAAAAGGGTATTCCAACTGCAGCTATTTTGTTATTGGAAACAGGTGGTGTTCGTTTGCAAGAAGCCAATCTTGGGCTTGCTGCAATCGCCGAAATTCAAGCCGCTATTGTTGCGTTAAGACAGTATCAACCTGTTGTTGCCATCATAGCTGGGAGTGTTGGATGCTTTGGCGGAATGTCAATTGCCGCTGCATTGTGTAGTTATTTGATCATGACTCAAGAAGGTCGCTTGGGATTGAATGGTCCACAAGTCATTGAGCAAGAAGCTGGTGTGAACGAGTACGATTCAAAAGATCGCCCATTTATTTGGAGTATTACTGGTGGCGAACAGCGAGTAGAAACAGGTTTAGCTGATGCTTTCCTCGAAGATGATCGTGAGCAGATTAAGCAACACATTATCGACTATTTGGAACAAGGCATTCCGCAACTTCATCGTAGTTCAAACTATGCGTTCTATTTGCCAAAACTTCAGCAGCTTGCAACGGAACAACAAGCAACCCCACAAAATGTACTGGATACATATCGAGGAGAACAGGTATGAATATGGATGTTCGTTCAGTGAAAGCCTCTCTTCGAGGTGAACACTGGTTTATTGCACTGAGTGAAGGTTTTCAGCAACAAACACAATATAGCAAATCTGTTTGGGTGGCTGATGGTCTATTGGGTGATCAGCCTACTCGTTTGATTGTAGTAGTTGCAAATACGGAGAACCAATTCCCTCGCGCACGTGCAGGCGAAGTCGGTTTATTGGAAGGTTGGACTTTGGCAAAAGCGGTAGATGAGGTGATACAAGTAGATCAGCATACCACTCAGAAACGCGCGATTGTTGCAATTGTTGATGTACCAAGTCAGGCCTATGGACGACGTGAAGAGTTATTCGGCATACATCAAGCCCTTGCCGGTGCAGTAGATAGTTATGCGCGTGCTCGGCTAGCACGACATCCTGTGATCAGCTTGTTAGTGGGCAAATCCATGTCAGGGGCATTTTTAGCTCATGGTTATCAAGCCAATCGTATTTTTGCACTCCATGATGATGGTGTCATGGTTCATGCCATGGGTAAAGAGTCGGCAGCTCGTGTCACACTTCGGACTGTAGAAGAGTTAGAAAAATTGGCAGCCAGTATTCCACCAATGGCGTATGACATTCAAAGCTATGCCACGCTAGGATTGTTGACAGCATGTCTTGATGTTGAAAATGCGGATCAGCCTACAGCAAATGATCTGACCCATGTAAAACAGGTGATCACACAAGCAATCACTGACATTCAACAGCAAAACTCGACTGGGCTAGAGCAACGTTTGAATGGTGAAAATAGACAAATGTCAAAGCGTGTACGTGAGTTAATGCGTGCACAGTGGTCGATCTAATGCAGCCACAGGCACATGATCTCCTCTGGGGACTGACAGAGCAATATCTTCCTTTGGATGTGCCAGATTGGGTGAGTCATGTGATTCAAAGTGGCGATCCTGTAGTAGTTCGTCGTGCAGTTTGTGTATCAGGGATGATTCCTGTTGGGGTTCGGGGGCGGCAAAAATCCCAACGTTATGCTTTGATGATGCCTGAGCAGCAAATTGAAAAATGCATAAAGCCTGAACAACTTTGTAAGTTGGGAGTTTCGCAATTTCCGCATTGGGCAATGCAAATTCTGCACTTACAAATGCAGATGAACGTGCTTTTGTTGCCATGGGGCTACACGGGCAGTATGGGGTTCGAGTTAGCCACGGGGCGTAAAACTGTGACTGCACAGAGCGATCTCGATGTACTGATTCGTACGCCTAAAGATTTGACTAAAGCGCGAGCTTTGAAAATATGGCAACAATTGCAACTGACGGGTTTGCCCTTGGATGTTCAGTTACAAACGCCTTTGGGTGGTGTGGCATTAAAAGATTGGGTGAGAGCAACAGGGAAGGTCCTACTCAAACGCAACCAAGGTGCTGTTTTAGTCAATAACCCTTGGCAAGGATAAGGCAAGTCAATGAGTTCGATTTGGGTGTTTCCGGGGCAAGGTGCGCAAAAGCCTAACATGTTACATGACCTACCTCAGATAAAGTCGGTGCATCAATATCTTGAGCGTGCATCAGATATTTTGGGTCAGGATGTGTTGCTTCTAGATCAGCAAGCAGCTTTACAGTCGACTTATGCAGTACAACTTTGTCTTTATATCGCGGGTGTGGTCAGTGGACATTTATTGTCTGAACAGCAACTCAAACCTGATTATGTTGCTGGACTCTCAATTGGTGCATGGGCCGCAGCTACAGTTGCGGAAGTACTCAGTTTTGAAGATGGTCTAAAGCTGGTTGCTCGCCGGGCAACCCTAATGCAAGACGCATATCCGACAGGATATGGAATGATGGCATTGATTGGGGCGGATAAAGCCAGTGTAAGCGAGTGGGTAAAGGAGGTGCAGCAAGATCAACAAGATGTATTTGTTGCCAATATCAACTCTGTAAACCAGATCGTGATTTCAGGAGTAGACATTGCGATGCAACATGTCGCTGACATCGCACGCCAAAAGGGTGTGTTGAGCAAAAAGCTGAACGTAGCAGTCCCATCGCATTGTGAGCTATTAAAGAACCAAGCTGAAGCTCTTGATGCTGAGGTTAAAAAAATCAGCACAGGTTCACCAAAAATTCGTTATTTAAGTGGGACGACTGCACGGCTACTGGTGCATCAGGACCAAATTATCGATGACATCACATTTAACATGAGCAGAATGATTGATTGGGAAAGTACCGTTCAATCTGCATGGGAAAGAGGAGTACGCTTACAAATCGAAGCATGGCCAGGAACTGTGCTGACAGGTTTGGCAAAAAAAATATTTACAGATGGAACCGTCATGTCTTTTCAAGGAACACGTTTAGATACGTTAATCGTTGAAATGCAAAAGGAACGCGCTCACACGTTTTAGTCAAAATTTAAAGCAGTGAACGGACAAAAATGTCAAAGGAAACAAGGAATTTATCATGATTATATATGGAGTTGGTTTGCTTGCACTCTGTACACTGGTTGGTGTCGTTGTAGGTGATATGTTGGGCGTATTATTTGGCGTAAAATCTAATGTTGGTGGTGTTGGTATTGCCATGATTTTACTTATTTTTATTCGTATATGGATGGATAAGCGTGGTCTAATGACCATAGAAACTGAAAAAGGGGTGGTATTTTGGGGAACCATGTATATCCCGATTGTGGTTGCAATGGCAGCACAACAAAATGTGATTTCAGCAGTTTCAAGTGGGCATATGGCAATTTTTGCTGCCGTCGCCACTGTTATCGTTTGCACCCTCACAATTGCAGGTCTGAGTCATTATAAAAAAGGTGAGCCTCTTCCAAAAGAAGAAGAGTTTAATTTGGCAGAGTTAGGAGGCAAAGCTCATGGCTGAAACGATTTTAAGCGGTTTAACTCATCTTGGATTAGTCACTGCATTTGCTCTAGTCGCATTGATTATGTGGCTCTCTACAAAGCTTTCTAAATATTTGACCAAAGGGCGAGTACATGCATCTGCAATCGCAATTGTGATTGGTTTAATTCTGGCTTATGTCGGTGGTAGTGTCACAGGCGGTCAAAAGGGTATCACCGATATTGCATTATTTGCAGGTGTTGGTTTGATGGGGGGGGCAATGCTGCGTGATTTTGCAATTGTTGCGACTGCATTTGAAGTGCAAGCATCAGAAGCAAAGAAAGCAGGCTTTATTGGTGTCCTCGCACTATTTTTAGGCACGATTTTACCATTTATCGTAGGGTGTATTTTTGCATGGTTATTTGGTTATCGTGATGCAGTCAGTATCACTACCATTGGTGCAGGTGCAGTGACTTATATTGTTGGTCCTGTTACGGGGGCTGCAATTGGTGCAAGTTCAGAAGTGATGGCTTTATCTATTGCGACAGGCTTGGTTAAAGCAATTTGTGTGATGGTGTCTACTCCAATGACTGCCAAATTTATGGGCTTAGATAATCCTCGTTCTGCTATGATTTTTGGTGGCCTTGCAGGAACTGTGAGTGGTGTATCCGCAGGTTTGGCAGCAACAGATCGCCGTTTAGTTCCATATGGTGCATTAACTGCAACTTTTCATACAGGATTAGGTTGTTTGATGGGACCTACAATTCTATACTTATGTGTCAAACTACTGGTCGGCTAAAATCCACCGTGTAAAATTAAAAAAGGCAATTCTCCTGACAAGGTGAACTGCCTTTATTTTTTAGTGTCGCAGCTTTTTGGTAAACATTCGGCATTCAGCGATCAGAGCCAGTAAATTTGGATCACGTTCTTTACTTTTTAAAAATACCAAGCCAATCTCTTGCTTAATTTTATAAGAAGTGTGTAGTGGGATAAGTTTGACGGAACTTTCATAAATGGTAGAAATACGTCCTGGCAATAAAGCAAACCCAACCCCCGAGCTGACCATACTAATCAAGGTGAATATATCACTGACTTCTAAGAAAACTTTTGGGTCAATTCCTGCTTTCTCAAAAATAACATCACTATCACTGCGAGTAGCAAACCCTTTTGCTAAGGTCAAAAAAGTTTCATTTTTAAGAAGACTTAAATCAATTTCTGGATATTGGGCATAAGTTGAATTTTTATTGACTGCTAAAAAAATTTCATCTTCAAACATAGATAAATGTTCAAAAACTTGATCTTGCGTCGTCTCATTGAGTGCAACAATAATCGCATCCAGTTCGGTCGCCTTAAGTTTTTTAACCAAGTCACGATTAGAACTTAATAACAGTTGAATATCCAGTTCACCGCGACGTAGTTTTAAACCACTGATCACACTTGGTAAAGTATTGACTGTTAACGAGTAGAGCGAGCCTAGATTGAGTACTTTAGCAGCAAAGCCTGCTGCTTCACGAGTTTTATTTACTGTGATGACAATATCTTGCACAATTTTTTGTGCGTGTTCTTGTAAAACATAGGCACTTTTTAATGGAATAAGTAGACGCCCTTCATTTTTAAACAGAGGGCAATGCAATGCACTTTCTAAGGAATGTAAGGCTTTGTGTACACTGACATTACTGAGGTCCATTTCAGCAGCGGTCTTAGATAAACTACCACAACGCATAAAAGCGAGAAATATCTGGATTTTTTTTAAGGTTAACTCTTCATCAATTTTCATTTCACAAATCCATTTTTTATTGAATATTATAGATAAAATTGATTGTCAATGATGTGTTTGGTTATGACAAAAATACAAAAATTTATATGCTGATGGAACCACAACACTGAATACCCACTGATTTTTTAGACACCTTTTAGTTGTATATGTCTAGAATTTTGGAGTCTATTCAAAGGGTACTTTTACGTGAAAATTACATACCCAAATAGTATATAAGTTCTCAATTAAATTTGTTATAAAGAATGATACAAAATTGATTTTGTACATTGTTTATAAATGGATACTACTCAATATTTTAAATAAAAGAGATTGGCGCATAATTTGCTAATTAAAACAAATATTGAGTGTTAGCTAGGTGAAAAGAATATGTTATCACTAAGCCAAGAGATGGATCTAAATCACTATTCCCGTCAGGCAGAATTTGCACACAGTTTAATGTCCTCAATATGTGGGGAGCACCATTTAGATACATGTGGTCGAAATGTCTTAGATTTTCATTATGAAGGGATTCGATTACCCCACAAGCGTATGGCAATCGGTAAGGTCAGTTATGGCGCAAATGTACTCATTAACACGTCTAATTTAAGAGCATATAGTATTAGTTTACCGATCCAAGGTAAGCAGACTTTAGCCATAAATGGTACCAATTATATTTCTAGTACCGATAAAGGGCTAATTTTATCTAATGCAGATTTACAAGATTTAGCGATTGATAAAGATTGTAAAAAATATCAAGTGGTTATTCCTGAGAATAGTATGCAGAAGGTGTTAGGCGAATTACTACGACAGTCTGTTGAAGAGCCCGTGGTTTTCAATCCTGAAATGAGTTTGAATATTGATCAGGGGATCGGGATGTGGTGGCAAAATATTGATCATTTTTTGTTGCTTCGATCTCAATACAAAAGTATGCAGGGCTTACAACTTTGGTCAGAGGATTATGAAAATTTCCTGATTAAAGCTTTATTACTCTCGCAAGAAAATAATTATTCGAGCTTGTTAAGATCCTTATCTGATCAACAAGCGCCAGAATACTTACGTAAGGTGTGCGACTATATTCAGAAGTATGCCCATGAAGAGATTCGTGCAGAAGATCTGCTAAGATTAGCTGGCGTATCAAAGTCTAAATTATATGCTGAATTTCAACAGTATTATGGAACAAGTCCTTTGACTTTTTTACGTAGATATCGTTTACAACAAGTTTATAAGACTTTAAGTACCTCTATGGATAAACATATCTCCATTTCAAAATTAGCTTTTGATTGGGGATTTAATCACTTGGGCCGTTTTTCACATGAATATCGTGAAGAATTTGGAGAGAATCCAAGTGAAACTAAGAATCGAGTAAAAATATAATTTGTTAATATATTCGTGCTTTTAAACTGATTTTATCCAAAATTTAAAAGCGCTAATAAACTACTTTAATCTCTTACTTAAAGTACGAGTCGTTGATTATTTTAAAATGGAATTAATCAGCATTCTTTACAAACTGGTGCTTTAATCATTCTTTTTAAACTTGTCATATCGAGAAGCAATTTTTCTCTATAGATCAGATGCTGATCTAACAAATTAACAACAACCTATACTCGCCATCCTTTTCAATGGGCGCTCGATGAACGCAAGGTAAAACCTGTTGTGTTGGATGATCTACTGCTAAGCGCCAAAGATGTCCTGATCCTAAGTTTACAGGTTCTGAGTCGGGTTTTGGCTGGTAATGCAGATCAAAAAAATACTCTTGCAGAAAGGTTTCAAATTCTGCTTCAGGACCGTCATGTAATGCTTTAAGCTTTTCCCTGATTTCTGGAATTAAAATCTTTTGTTCTACTTGATCATTGGAGATGATGTCACTGGCAGTGCCATGATAGGTACATAAAAAAGTATCTGTTTCAATGGGCGAACGATCAACATGAAACGAATACACATCTGTAGAAATGAAATCCAGATCTTGGTCCTGTTCATAATGTTTAAGTAAATTCAGTGAAGGCGATGCGCCGAAATCAGTTAGAAGCTGTATATCCCTTAAGATGATATCTCTTGCTAGAATGCCTTTTTCTGAAAGTTGTAATGCTAAAAGATCTTCAGTAGAAACTTCGGTAATATTTTCTTTTAATTCAAGTTTAGACACAATTTCTTTAAAATTACCCAGCAAATCTCTGTTCCAACAAATAGCATTTATCTCGCCTTGAAATGTCGTATTTATAAGTTCTGAAAAAGTCGTTACTACACGAACTTGATTGTTGTCAGAAAATGCAGGCTGCATATTAGAATTTAATAAATCAGAAACCATGTCTAATATATTCACTCAGCTTGGTAGAATCAGCTTTATAGAAGTTGGGACGAATCACACAGAAGCGTGCATTACATGTAGCGTTAGACATAGCTTACTGAACAACAGGGTATTGTTGCAATGTATTGCTAAGTGAGATGGTTTTAATAATGAGTTCTATTGAGAAGTTTTGCAAAATTGCAGATTTATTTATTTAACTATGGCTTTCTGATCTGGTGAGCAAAATCTTGTTTAAGATAATGTTGTTCAGAATAGTAGATGACAAGATATTTATAAAAAGTGACAATCAGCTTCTATCATAAGTCCTTATTAAAACCATAATTCAACATAAAAGCCCTCTCATCCTCGTCTCAGCCCAAAGGTAATTTCAATATCAAAACGATTCGCTCAATATGCTCATTTTTTGATTTATGAAAAAGATCTAATGATTTCTAAAATAAATTTTATGCAATGAATTTGCATCTTTCATAGTATTCCGCACTGATTGGATAATCCTCGCAGATTTTGGACAGACGTTAAATACCTTTCACAGACATGATAACGCTAACGGTTAGGTCTGGAATGGATGAAATGTCAGGTCAATATATTGAAGTAAAAACACAAACAGGGAAGTCATTTGCTGGGTATTTGGCAAGTGCAGAAGGCGGAAAAGGGCCTGGAATTGTACTGTGTCAGGAAATTTTTGGTGTGAATGCAGCAATGCGTATCAAGGCTGATTTTTTGGCTGAGGAAGGCTATACCGTATTGGTTCCAGATTTATTCTGGCGTACTGCACCCCGCATTGAACTGGGTTATACCGAGCAAGATTTTCAAAAAGCCTTCGAGCTTTATCAACACTATGATGAAGATCAAGGTGTCGAAGATATTCAAGATAGCTTGAATTTTCTCAAAACTTTAGAGAGTTGCGATGCCAGTGCAGGCTTAGGTGTCGTGGGATATTGTCTGGGTGGAAAACTGGCGTATCTGGCAGGTTGTCGTATTCCTGAAGTGGCCTGTGCTGTGGGTTATTACGGGGTAGGAATCGAGAAGACACTCGATGAACTTGAAAATGCCAAAGGGCGAGTAGTTTTACATATTGCTGCATTAGACAAGTTTACACCGCCAGAGGCACGCCAAAAGATTCTGGATGCTACCGCCCAATATAGCAATGTTCAGGCTTATGTCTATGAGGGTGTAGATCATGCCTTTGCCCGACCAAATAGCGAACATTATCACAAACCCTCCGCACGTTTTGCTCATGAACGCAGTATTACCGCACTGCATCAAAGTATCGGACCAGTTTATGATTTGGTTGCACTTTGGGAAGCGCATATCCGTTATGAATTTGATACACGCGATGTACCTGCCACTATGGCAACCATGGTGGCGCAACCCTATGTCAATCATATTCCAACATTGACAGGTGGTGTGGGATATAGCCAACTTGCCCGCTTCTATCAATATCACTTCGTTCATCAAAATCCTAAAGATATGAAGATCACGTCGATCTCACGCACTGTTGGTTCAACACAGGTGGTGGATGAATTCATTATGAGTTTTACCCATGACAGTGAAATTGACTGGTTACTGCCGGGTGTCGCGCCAACAGAAAAGTATGTTGAGATTCCTATGCTGGGTGTGATCCAGTTCCGTGGCCCAAAACTATGCCATGAACATATCTACTGGGATCAGGCATCCGTTCTGGTTCAAATTGGATTACTCAATCCTAAAGGGCTACCTGTTGCTGGTGTAGAAACTGCTCAAAAACTACTGGATGAAGATTTGCCATCCAATACCCTCATGCCATCTTGGTCAAGCAGCGAAGGCAAATCGTTTTAACTATCTAGGAGTGGAATATGGATATTCAATTGAATCAGAAAATCGCTGTGGTCAGTGGTGGCGCCACCCTGATTGGTCAGGCCGTGGTTCAAGCATTGGTCGATGCAGGCGCAAAAGTCATTATTCTGGATATTGACCAACAAGGGCAGCAAGTGGCGGATGCCATGCATGGGCAGGCGCAATTTATTCAAACTGATTTAAGCAGTGATGTGGCGATTGTAAACGCAGTAAAAACAATTCACGACAGCTTTGGCAAAGTTGATTATTTGGTCAATCTGGCCTGTACCTATCTGGATGATGGCTTTAAATCCTCACGTGAAGACTGGCTACAAGCATTGAATATTAATCTGCTTTCAGCAGTCGAACTGACCCGTGCGTTTTATCAAGATTTAAAAACCAAGCATGGTGCGATTGTCAATTTCACCTCGATCTCCGCCAAATTTGCGCAAACAGGGCGCTGGCTTTATCCCGTTTCAAAAGCAGCGATGCGACAACTTACCCAGTCCATGGCGATGGATTTTGCAGCAGATGGGGTTCGGGTTAATTCGGTATCACCTGGTTGGACATGGTCACGGGTGATTGCTGAAGTCAGTGGCAATAACCGAAGCAAAGCTGATGCCGTAGCAGCTGACTACCACTTGCTGGGACGTCTAGGTCATCCCGAAGAAGTGGCCAATGTGGTGCTGTTTTTACTCTCGCCAGCCGCAAGTTTTGTGACAGGCGCAGATTATTCCGTCGATGGTGGTTACTCCGTTATGGGGCCTGAAGGGAATCAACCTGCTATTCCACGTTTAGCCGATGACGCGTGATAGCAAATCAAACATTTAAAACACTCAATGAATTAAAAAATATGGGAGAACCATGATGCGTCGTATCGCTATAGTAGGAGCTGGTCAATCTGGATTGCAGCTCGGTTTAGGATTATTAGACACAGGTTATGAGGTGACGATTGTCACCAACCGTACTGGTGATGAAATTCGTCAGGGCAAAGTCATGTCAAGTCAGTGTATGTTTCACACAGCCTTGCAAACAGAGCGTGATGTTGGACTTAATTTTTGGGAAGAGCAATGTCCAGCGGTGGAAGGGATTGGATTTACACTGGTCAACCCAGAAACAAAACAGCCTGCCTTTGCATGGAGTGCGCGATTGGAGCGTTATGCACAATCGGTAGATCAGCGCGTCAAGATGCCGTACTGGATGGAAATGTTTGAGCATCGTGGTGGTCAGTTGATTATTCAAGATGTTGGGATAGAGGAACTGGAACAGCTCACTGCTGAATATGAGCTGGTCTTACTGGCCGCAGGTAAGGGGGAAGTAGTTAAACAGTTCGAGCGTGATGAAGCGCGTAGTTGTTTTGATAAGCCACAACGCGCGCTTGCCTTGACCTATGTGACAGGTATGAAGCAAATGTCGCCGTATTCACGTGTGACTTTTAACGTAATTCCAGAAGTGGGTGAATATTTCTGTTTTCCTGCGCTTACAGTTACAGGTGCTTGTGAAATTATGGTGTTTGAAGGCATTCCCGGTGGGCCGATGGATTGCTGGCAAGATGCAAAAACACCAGAACAGCATTTGCAAATGAGTAAAGATATTTTAAACAAATATGTGCCTTGGGAAGCAGCACGTTGTGAAAATATTGAATTAACCGACGCTGGTGGCTATCTGTCTGGACGTTTTCCACCGGGAGTGCGTAAACCGATATTAACCCTGCCATCTGGTCGTAAAGTTTTTGGTATGGCCGATGCGTTAGTGGTGAACGACCCAATCACTGGGCAAGGTTCAAACAATGCCGCCAAGTGTAGCAAAATTTATTTCGATGCCATTTTAGCGCATGACAATCAAACATTTACAGATGAATGGATGCAACAGACATTTGAACGTTATTGGGCATATGCCGAAAAAGTCGTGGCTTGGACCAACAGTTTATTGTTGCCACCACAACCGCACATGATTGAGCTTTTGGTGGCGGCTGAGCAGAACCATGCCATTGCTTCGAGTATTGCCAATAATTTTGATAATCCACGCAATTTTGCCCCATGGTGGTTTGATCCAGAACAGGCGCAGCGTTTTATCGAATCGAAAAGCTGTCAAAAAGTGGCTTAACAGGGAAGCAAAGTCAAAGGTGAATGTTATGAATATCAACACATCGCAGGAACTGGATTTAAAACCGATTGATACGGAAAATCCAAGAGAAATCCGCAACCTGTTAGGGCAGTTCGCTACAGGGGTTACGGTGATTACAACCCGTGGACGAGATGGACGAAAAGTTGGGATGACAGCCAACTCGTTTTCTTCACTATCACTCGATCCTCCGCTGATTTTATGGAGTTTGTCAAAGACTGCACCAAGTTTATTAGATTTTACTGAGGCCGAATATTTTGCAATTCATATGCTGGCACAAGAACATCACTCACTTTCAGGGCATTTTGCCCGTGGTTCAGAGGATAAGTTTGCCAACATTGCACATCGTGAGTGTGAGCGCGGTTTACCGTTACTAGAAGATGTATTGGCAACATTGGTATGTAAAAACGTAAATCAATATGAAGGGGGGGATCATCTGATTTTTATTGGTCAGATTGAACATTATCAACATCGTATTGCTGAGCCTTTGGTGTTTCATGCGGGCAAGTATCGTATTGTTGCAGCACATCCAGAACTGAGTATTTAACAGCAACAATCACGATCAATTTTGATCGTGATTTTTTTCGGGGATCGAAAATGAAAAATAATGTGATCAAAAGAGGTTTTCTTGCTGGAACAGTGGTCTTAACAGCGGTTGCAGCACAGGCATATGACTTGCCGACGGTGAATCTGGGCATGACCAGTTTTCTGGATGGTGGACTGCCTGCTGGGCCGGGATGGTATTCTCAAACTTATCTGCAAAATTATGATTCGAACAAGTTAAAAGACAATCAAGCTCATCGGTTAGCTTTACCCAAGACCGACTTAAATTTTCAAGTCATTGTTGAACAAGTTAGTTATCTGTCCGATGTGCGTGTAGGTGAACACGCATCGTTAGGATTGAATTTACTGATTCCATTTGTCAGCAAAATGGATATGGAGGATGGTTTAAATAATGCTGCGATTAAAGCCCAAGGGGGTTTTGGTGATCTGATGATTGGGCCATTTATCCAGTTTGACCCAGTCATGGGCAAAGATGGTCCTAAATTTGTACAACGTTTTGAATTTCAGGTCAATTTACCGACAGGGAAATATGATCAGAATAAAAATATTAATCCGGGCAATAATGCTGTCTCATTTGATCCATACTGGGCAGCAACTTATTGGTTTAATCCAAAGTGGACGGTTTCTACACGTCTGCACTATTTGTACAATTTTAAAAATGATGATCCAAATTATAGCTTCGGTCTTGCAGATGATATTCAGGCAGGGCAAGCAATCCATGCCAATTTTGCAACAGACTATGCGCTTACACCACAATTACGCTTAGGGATCAATGGTTACTGGCTCAAGCAAATTACTGACACGGAAGTAGAGGGTGAAAAATTAACAGGCACACGTGAACAAGTGTGGGCGATTGGACCGGGGGCGATGTATAGCTTTTCTAAACATGATCATATCGTGACAAATGCCTATTTTGAACAGGATGCAAAAAATCGTCCTGAAGGAACTCGTTTGCAATTACGTTATATTCATCACTTCTGATGTGAAACGCTATGGCAATATCCTGACAGATATACTTGACCTATTTAGATATGTCTAAATAGGTTTTTAACTTTTTATATTCAATAAAATCTCTTTAACTAAATCTCATCGGTTGCTTAAGAATATGGCTTAAACCTGAGATCTTGCTGTTCAAGGGTGCTACGGCGTGTACAAGAGGGTAATTCACCATAACGACGTTTATATTCCTGAGAAAAACGCCCAAGATGACTAAAGCCCCATTTAAACGCGACATCTGTGACTGAGACATGCTCATTTTGTAGGAGTTCCATATGCGCTTGTTCAAAACGCAATTCTTTTAAGTATGACATTGGAGTGGTGTTTAAAAAGCTTTTAAATCCTGCAAATAATGTACGTACGCTTACGCCTGCCTGTTCAGCCAATTGTTCAATGGTTAAATTTGCGTGTAGATTTTCACGCATATAGGCTTCAGTACGTTTGACAAAATAAGGTGAAATGGCTTTTTCTCTGTACTGATCGATTTGATGCAATAAGCTGTTTGCTTGGCCGTAAATCAGGGCATTGAATAGACTGGATTCAAACTGCTTAAATGCCATTGGGTGATGTAAGGGATGTTGTTCACAAGCAAGTGCATCCATCAATGTACGCATCAATTGGAAAAAATAAGCACCGCCTTGGGTAGAAAGATCAAGCTTGGGTTCAAAAATAGGAGGGTGCTGCTGTGCGTCTGGAAGATGCTGGCGGCAGTGCTGTAAAAGGTCATCTTTATCAATTTTGAGAATCAGCTGTGGGGAGTTGGCATGCCAGCGCATTTTTAGCGATTGTTCGGGTGAAATTAGAGAGGCAACTTGCGGATAAGAAATAAATTTTTGTTGATTCATTTCAATTTCTGCATATCCCTGTGTTGGGATTTGAATCAGATAAAATTTTTCTAAATGGTCAGGTTCAATATAGACATCGGCACTGTATTCAAGACGACTGATGGATAATCGTCCTGCTTTAAGATGGTGCATGGATGAGTGAAAATCATGTTGCTGTTGTACGATTTTTAATAGATGTGGTTTGAAGATTTGCCCAACACTTTTGCAGGTTTCGCCCAAGTCTTGATGGTGAAAGACTAAGTTTTGTGATGAAAAAATGGGGCATTGCTGTAAATGACGTCCATTGAATTCCATAGTAGGATCGACCTGACTCATAAATATTCCTTTTGGCTGGCTTGTTTATTACAGCTAATCTTTATGTCACATGATGACCTGATTAAAAATGCACTAAACAATACTTAAAACTTTAAGTGGCTGGCAGTGATATAAAGAGTTAAGCAAAAAATAGACCAAGTAAAATACCTCGATACAACATATTTTTAGTCTAGTTTGGCGTGATCAAATCAATAAAAACGTCATAGTATTTTTAAAAAAATAAAGGATAGCATTGATCATGCTTTGTACTCTTTATATGATCCTATTCCTTAAGATCTATCTCTATGTATAGCAAATCTGACTAAAATGATCAATTTGTTTTTGGTTGTTTTTATTGATTTAACTCATTGAATAATATAATTATATTAAAAATCCTCATATTATTTTAAATATCAGGATATCACCAAACTGAAATATTCAGGCCACGTAGAAAAAATATCCAAATTCCATCAATAAATCATTCTATGATCTCGCTATTTAATAAGTTTTTTTGCCCAATTAAGATTAGAATCATCTTGAGCTTAACCCTGCTGTGAGTTGGTGTCATATCTTAAGATATGACACGCATTTTGTTGTTAAAACTAAGTTCTAACCGTATTGCTCTGTAAGAATTTCTCACTGTAAATCGAACAATCTTCGATAGATTGCTCATCTAGCCAAGATTTAACGGCTTCGATCATCGGTGGCGGGCCACATAAGTACATGTCGAAGCGTTGTTGTTGAAGTTGTTGTTTATCCAGATGTTGATGGATATAGCCTGATTTTCCTTGCCATCGTTCTGAGGCGCTTGAAATGATCGGATGATAACTAAAGTCTTTGATCTTTTCTGCATAGGCGATCAAACGCTTTTGTTCACATAGATCGGCTTCTGCATTGACGCCATAATAGAGTTGCACTGAGGGTTGATTTGGTTGATCGGCAATATTATCGAGCATACCTAAAAAAGCCGATAAGCCTGTACCACCTGCAATAAAGATCAGAGGGCGTTCAGCTTCACGTAGGTAAAAACTACCTAAAGGTGCTTCCATCATCAGACTTTGTCCGATCTGACAACGTTCTCTGAGATAATTACTCATTACACCATCTGGCAGCAGACGAATTAAAAACTGAAGTTGATTGTTGGCATTGGGACGATTGGCAAATGAATAAGAACGCCAATCGTCAGTCTCTGGAATTTGTAAATGTGCGTATTGACCCGGTAAGAAATTCAGTTCTTTGTCAAAACTACTGGCATCCAGATGCAAGATCGCGGTGGTTTCTGAAACCAATTCAACAGCAGTAACCACCGTGGTAATTTTTAAAGTTTCACCCGCATTACAGATTTCAGAACTATGATCGAAATAAAAAGCGGCATTAGACTTAACCCGTGTTTGGCAAGCTAGCATTTTACGTTCAGCCAAATCACGTTCGCTTAATGCATCCTCATCGACATATTCTTGTTCATAAATACCCGTTTCACATTTTCCCTGACAGGTTCCACAAACACCTTCGCGGCAGTCGAGCGGGAGGTGGATTCCTTGACGAACCGCTGCATCCAACAGTAATTCGTCTTCCTGTACCGCGATAAAAAATGTTCTACCATCGGCAAAGTTGAGTGCAACAGAATGACTCATTGTATTTCTCCTTAGACGTGATAGAAATCGAGAACCGAATCTATCTTGTCATTAAGCAATACGCTGTGTTGACGACGAATACGGAAGCTATCTTCAGTTGGACGGAGCAAATAAGTGGCATGACCATAAAAGCATCCTTCAAGGCCCTGACGATTATAAAGCGTGCGCCAACTTACCTTTGCCTCAACCAAACCATCTTCCTGAGTCTTTACTTGTACATTGTGAATATTATGTTGAGTGCGCGGTAAAGGCATTGCAGAAGCTGCTTTTCCAGTGCGGATACGGAACACACGATCTTCAAGTCCTGAACGATCGGGGTAATAAATATAGGACAAGCCTTGATTGGGATCTTGAACGTAGTGATGGTCATCAATCCATTGTGGGATATGATATTCGCTGTCTTCATCATAGAGTTCGAGGTAAGCATCCCAATCATAGCGATCACACAGTTCTGCCTTTTTATACAGGAATTGAGACACTGCAAAATGAAGTTCTAGAGACATGGTTACACCTCATCCATAACAGATTGATTTAAAAAAGTGACTTCTTGCATCTTAAGTGCTTTTTTATTGAGCCCATTGAGGAGCAGGCGTTGCCAGTGACCATGCTGGTTGACATATAGCCCTTCATGAGTAAATTCACGCCCTGTGATCACGGGTTCAATACCAAGATCTTGTGAATTTTGTGATGGGCCATAATTCCATTGGTGATAACCGCGTGAGATATCACTCCAGCGTTCTAAACGACCCTGAAAGCCTCTTTGTTGTTCGCGGAATTCCACTAGATCATCTGGCGTACCCAGTCCTGATACATTGAAAAAGTCTTCAAACTGACGAATACGGTTTCGACGTGCCTCCGCTGATTCACCTTTGACACCAATACATTGGCTGATGACTTCGGTTTTATTCCATGCCACAGGACGGACAATACGCAGTTGTGAACTGATCTGATCCATAAAGAACAGGCTTGGATAAAGGTTGAGGTTACGTAAACGGTGCATGGCCCATTTAGCGCGCTTTTCCCCAAACCTTTCCAGCAGATAAGGCATCACCACATCATAACCAGGACGTACCGCTGGATTTGGCATATCACTAAACAGCACACTATGTCCATTTTTAAAGCTAAACCAACCATCATCCGTTTCGGCATCACCCGCACCTAATTTACTATAATCAAGTGTGTCAAGTTCACTGCCATTGGCTGCGTTAACTTGCTGGCGATGTTGAACGGTGGAAACATAGTTATAATGCACGGTACTAACATGATAGCCATCCAGACCATTTTCATTTTGTAGTTTCCAGTTACCTGCAAAAGTATAAGCAGATTTACCTTGTAATACTTCAAGCTCACCTGTTGGTGATTGATCAACCATCAAGTCAAGGAACACTTTAGTATCACCTAAAAAGTCTTCCAGTGAATCTGTGGCCTGAGTATCCAGACTGACAAAAACAAATCCACGATAGCTGGCAATACGGCCTTGTTTTAAACCACGGCTGGATTTATCAAAATCTTCACAATATTCATTTGGCGCTTTGACCTTAACCAAACGCCCATCCGACTTATAACACCAAGCATGAAACGGGCAGGTGAATACAGACTGATTGCCTTTGGCCACACGGGTCAAGGTTGCACCACGATGCTCACAGGCATTGACCATGGCATGTAGTTCGCCTTTACCATCACGGCTGATAATGATTGGTTGTCGGCCAATCTGTACTGTAATGAAATCATTGTTATTGGCAATTTCACTTTCATGGCAAGCATAAATCCAGACCTTTTCAAAAATGAGTTCCATTTCGAGATCAAATAGTTCTGGTTCGGTAAACATATCGCGAGCTATTCGATAAACACCATCATTTGGTCGAAAATCGATACAGCTGTGTACAAAATTTTGCCATTCGGCGAGGTTACGTGCAGTCATGGGCTCTTCCTCTATTCAATCAGTCCTTTGTTTGATTGAACCGCGATTTAAAGAAGGGCTCTATCCAGATTTTCCATGTGTTTATCCACTTTATGCAGATTAAATGTTTGGATACATTTTTGTGGAGGAGATTGCGACAGGATTTTTCAATCTGTTTTATACATAACAAGATGCATACTTTTGAAATAAATAGGGTCTGTTGACAATTCGTCTATGTTTGCGACTATTTTGAATTGGACTTCACCGTAATTTTGTTTTTAAGTAAAATTTTTAATGATGGGGATGAAAACAGACAAAGTATTTGCTAAAAGCAGTGTCTAAGCTTTAAGTCGCAACTCGATCATTTATATTCTAAATTGATATCTTATTGAACTTAAAGCGTTGCATTGAAAAATGAAGTTATTATGACTGACAATTATTTAAGGTAAAAAAGTTTCCTGTAAATAGCTCCACTGCATTTTTCCTTTAATTTCTTCAATAAGCGCACATGAACGTCGAACTAGAACTCCTGATTCCTTGGTATGTTTTTCAGTATAGGTGAGAACAATGCTTTGTTCAGTTTGCATCAAAATTTGTTCATCATAAATTTCGATCTGTAGATCTGGCATCTTGCCCTGATTATTGCTAAACAGACCTTTGACATCGGCTAAGGACAAGCGCTTTCCAGCTGCACCGACCATCTCAAAATGATCGGAAAAATATTCAATAAGTAGGGGAAGATCTTGTTCTGTATGTTTCCCGTTAAAAATACGTTCAATCAGTACGTGCATGCTATGTATACTTTCAATTGCATCTTGTTTTGACAGCGGCATATCCATTTCCTATGAGAGGTGTATTTTCTATATTATGTAAAAATAAATGTAAAATTCAATATTATTTTAAAATTAAATTTTTAACGTATGTTTCAAGAACCTTCCAAAAAATAATTTCCAATTTGTAAAATATATTATCTTATTGATATATAATAATTTAAATAAAATAAATTTGTTCAAGTTGAGCATTGTGAAGTAAAAGGTATAACTATATACTTAAAATAACATGGAAAATTCCATGTAAAAATAACTATAGTGGGTTAAGCTTTTATCAAGAAGGTGGATAGGAAATGGATATTTCTTTAAATACGCGACATCTTCTTAAAGATACCAATCATAAAAATGCATGGACAAGGAAGAAAAATGGATACTCATTCACCAGAGTCAACAGGCTCTCATTCAAATACATATGCATGGTATGTTGTTTCACTTTGCATGTTGGCTTATATATTTTCATTTATAGATCGGCAAATACTGGCATTGATGATTGAACCAATTAAGGCTGATCTAGGATTGTCAGACACCCAGTTTAGTCTATTGCATGGTCTCGCCTTTTCACTGTTTTACGCCTTTATGGGGTTGCCACTGGCCTATTTGGCAGACCGATTTTCTCGACCAAAAATTATTGCAGTCGGGGTAGTGTTTTGGAGCATTGCAACTGCATTTTGTGGCTTAAGTAAAAACTTTATTCAACTGTTTTTAAGCCGTATGGGGGTTGGAGTGGGCGAAGCTGCTTTATCTCCAGCAGCGTATTCAATGTTTAGTGATATGTTCAGTAAAGACAAATTAGGCCGTGCTGTTGCAGTATATTCAATTGGTTCATTTGTCGGTGGAGGGATTGCTTTTCTGGTCGGTGGTTATGTGATTGGCTTGCTTAAAAATATGGACACCATTCAGGTTCCTTTATTTGGTGCATTAAGAGCATGGCAAGCTGCATTTATTATCGTAGGCTTACCTGGGGTGTTTATTGGCTTACTGGTGTTGCTTACGGTGAGAGAACCGCAACGCAAAGGTCAGCGTTTAAATGCACAAGGTCAAGTTGAAAAGACCAATATGAAAGATGCGTTTAAGTTTATCAAAAAACATAGTCGTACTTTTACTTGCCATTATTTAGGTTTTACTTTCTATGCAATGGCGCTGTATTGCTTGATTAGTTGGTCACCAGCATTTTACATGCGTAAGTTTGGCCTTACACCAACAGAAGCAGGCTATATGCTAGGCACGGTGTTATTGGTGGCAAATATTCTTGGCGTATTCTGTGCAGGCTGGCTCAATGACTGGTTTATTCAAAAAGGACGTAAGGACGCACCAATGATTACCGGTGTGATTGGAATTGTGGGATTAATTTTACCAATTATGGTCTTTACCCAAGTCAATGAGCTGTGGCTTTCTGTGGTATTTCTGGTCCCTGCCATGTTTTTTGCCTCTTTCCCAATGCCAATTTCAACTACAGCAATGCAAATGCTGGCACCGAATCAGTTGCGTGCACAAATCTCAGCTGTATTTTTGCTGATCAGTAATTTGGTTGCAGTTGGAATCGGTACCACGTTGGTGGCATTGATTACAGATAAAATCTTTGAAAATCCACTGATGGTGGGGATGTCTTTGTCTATCGTGGGTACGATTTCATGTGTGTTGGCATTTATCTTATTGAAAAAGGGCTGTAAGGCATTTAGTGCCAGTATGCAGCAGGAACATGCCTCTTAATTCAATGGTGTTCTCAATCAGTCACAACGCCCATTCTTTGTAATGGGCTTCGTGACTTGTTTGGTCAATCCATAATCAGGAAGTGAAAGAATGGAACAGTTTTTCAAATTGGATTATCTGGATGAACTGCTATTGTTTAAATCGGATGATTATCAAACCATTAAAGATCAGGTCAGTTATTATTTAAGCCCTCATCGTTTTGAGGTGGAAGTGCGTGAACCGCTAAATACCCGTTTAAATGGTTTTCGCTTTGGAAATTGTGCCTTGTATGATCTTAAATATAGTGCTCCTGTGATAATCACCATTGATGAGGTTTCTGATTTTTATTTATTTCGATTGACACTGGAAGGCCAATGTAAAGTCGGTATAGAAGACCAACAGGTGCTACAGTCAGTCGGGATTATGTCAATTACGCATCCACATACTCAACAGCAAATCCAGACCAATCAGCATTGCCGAAATATTATTTTAAAACTTGCTCAACATGATGTAGAAACCCAATTGTTTAAAATGTTGGGGCATACCAGTCATGAACCGGTTATCTTTGATATGAGTCTGTCCTGTACCGAGGAAGGCATAGACTCGATTATTGAAACCCTCAATTATTTGTGCCATGCCTATTATCATATTCAAAATTGGAGCTTTATCTCAGCAAGTTTTACCCAGTATTTAATTGAACTGATTTTATTAAAGATTCCAAATAACTATAGTGACCAGCTTAATTTACAAAGACAGTATATTTTGCCTGGCTATTTAAAAAAAGCACAAAAATATATTCAGAATCATTTAGAACAACCGATTTCATTAGCGGATTTAAGTCAGTGTTGTGAGGTGTCGATCCGCACATTGCAAAAAGGCTTTAGTCAGTATTTACAACAAACCCCAGTCGAGTATATCCGTGATCAGCGACTTGAACGGGTACATTTGGCTTTACAGCATGCTCAAACCAATGAAACAGTGACGGATATTGTGTTGCGTCATGGCTTTCAAAGTTTAGGGCATTTTTCTACGCTGTATAAAAAACGCTATGGGTGTTTGCCCTCTAAAACTTTAAAAATGAGTCCTGTTCAAATGAGTACAATGCTTTCGTAACCCGAACAGGTGTTGCGTGTTTGGATAAGCCAGCAGGTTATTGCGCTTCTATGATGAATTGAAATAAATCAGGAAGAGCAATGATGAAAATTACAGTTTTAGGTGGCGGCCATGGATGTTATGCAGCTGCGGCAGAAATGGCTGAAAAAGGGCATGAGGTGCTGTTATGGCGCCGTGATTCAGATGCTTTACAACAACTTGCTGCCACTGGGCAATTAAAGATTAAGGATTATCAGGGCGATCGAACTGTGACGGTGGGTTTTGAAAAGAGTCAGATTAATTTGTCTGATGATTTGCAAAGCGCCATGGAACATGCTGAGTTGATTATTATTCCATTACCTGCGACCACACATGATGATTTAGCTCGTCAAGCAGCGCCATTTTTTAAAGCAGGGCAAGTGGTGTACTTGCCACCAGCGACATTTGGTAGTTTTATCTTTGCCAAGGCGATGCAACAAGCAGGCAACACTGCGCAAGTGGCATTTGCAGAAACGGGGACTTTGCCTTATTTGGTGCGTAAACATGGGGTGAATCAAATTGTGATTAGTGGTTATGCGACCCGGTTACCCACAGGCGTATTTCCAAGCGTATTGTCACAACAGGCATTTCAAGTGCTTAAGCAGGCTTATCCTAGCGTTGAACCCGTTGAGGACAGCTTAAGTGGTGCATTGATGAATGCTGGACCTATTATTCATCCACCTTTAATTTTGATGAATGCGGGTCCACTTGAACATTTTGAAGCGTGGGATATTCATAACGAAGGTACTCAACCCTCAATTCGTCGTGTCACCAATCAACTCGATGCGGAACGAATGCAACTGCGTGAAGCATTGGGATATGCCGCACCACATTTTCCTTTGGCGGATCATTATAATCATGAAGGTGAGGGTGATGAATGGATGTATGGACGTGGGGCACATGGAAAATTAACCGACAGCGGTGACTGGCGTGAGGATATTGACTTAGATTCACATCGCTATATGTTAGAAGACACTCGTTTAGGATTATCTTTTTTAGTTTCTGTGGGACGTTGGGCAGGTGTTGCAACCCCTGTTGCTGAAGGATTGTTGAATATCGCGTCAGCGGTCACGGGTAAGGATTTATATCAACAAGGACGTACTTTTGAGCGTTTAGGTCTTGCGGATAAAAACCCAGCAGAACTGCAAGCGATTTTGCAACAAGGAGTCTAAAATGCAGATGATCGAAAAAATTGCGGTGCTCGGTGCTGGGCGTATGGGCAAAGCCATTGCGATTGCTTTTGCTTATGCAGGACTAAACGTTGATTTGATTGATGCAAAACAACGTAGTGAAGCTGAATTTGAACAATATCAAACTCAAATTCGTGCTGATTTACAGCAAGAGTTACAGTTGCTTGAGAAAATTCAGTTTATTCAAGCGGAGCAGCAAGTTTTTGTTTTGGATAAGATTGCGATTTTATCTAAACAAGCTGCTACAGGCATATTGCCAAGCTGTGCGTTGATCCTTGAGGCTGTACCAGAAGTAAAACAAGCCAAACAAGAAATTTTTGCTTGGCTGGATCAATATCTTTCACAGCAGTGTATTGTGGCTTCGACCACCTCCACATTTTTAGTGACGGATATTGCGCAAATGATTTCGCATCCTGAGCGAGTAGTCAATGCACATTGGCTAAATCCTGCTTATCTCATGCCTTTGGTGGAGTTAAGCCGTTCTGACCAGACCTCAAATGAGGTGTTGACTCAGCTTAAGCAATTTCTACAGGCGATTGGTAAGGTACCTGTGGTTTGTAATGCCAAGGCGGGCTATATCGTGCCAAGGATTCAGGCCTTGGCAATGAATGAAGCGGCACGTATGGTTGAAGATGGAGTCGCTTCGGCAGAAGATATTGATATTGCTATTCGTACTGGTTTTGGTTTGCGTTTTTCTGTTTTAGGCTTATTGGAGTTTATTGATTGGGGCGGTGGCGATATTTTATATTATGCCTCGCAATATTTGCAAAAAGAGCTGGGTGAGCGTTTTTGTACACCTGAAATTATTGCGGAAAATATGCGGCAGCAGCGTAATGGCCTTCGTGAAAAGCAGGGCTTTTATAATTATGCGGATGTGGATATTCATCAATATAAACAAGATGTCTTACGCACCTTTTCAGATCGAATTGAAAAAAGTAATTTAAAACCATCGTTCAATATTTTACAGTCCGCAATGTGATGAACCGAACAATTCGCCCATTGCATTGAGCTAATGGGCGTTTATTTACAGCTTTTAGCTTGATGGCATCAAATTGAATAGCTTTTTCAACTGTGCATTTAACTGATGCAATTCTTCATCTTCAAAGGCATTTAAAATCCCAGATAAAGTCACTTGGCTGATTTGATTGATCTGCTCTACCAGTTCTTTGCCTTTGTCTGTGAGCTTGACCATCGAAATACGTTCATCAGACTCTGACGAAAAAACCTGCACAATATCATCTTCAACCAAGCGATAAATGGCTTTAGTTGCTGTGGTCAATTTAAGGGTAGAGAGGTTGGCAATTTCGGTAATACTGGCTTGTTGCAAAGCATTGGTACTTAAAATGATTTTACGACGTGTATTGTCGATACCTAATTTTTTTATTGATTTTTCAATAAGTTGTGTGTATTTACCATTCACTTGAGAAATCCAAAAGAAAGGATAGCTTTGTAAGCTGCTAGGTTCATTATTAGGTAGAAATTGTTCTAAATGAGTAAGCATAGCAAAGTGATAACTTTATAAAGATGAATATTCATCATTATACAAAAATTAAAGAAAAAATCTTTGCTCTTTCTGATAAAAACATCTTGACAATTACATTACTTTTTCCGATATTGGTATTAAGTACAAAAATACATGGAAAAGTGAATGAATATTGTTGTACAAGACGTACAAATAGGACGCGGTGCTTTAAAAGTCATGGTGAAAGATTCCATTGATATTCAAGGTCTAAAGACCATGATCGGGAGCAAAGCCTTGATGGATAAGCCTTCTGCAACAAAAAATGCAGAAGTGGTAGAGCGTATTTTGGCAGCGGATTGCCAAATTACCGCAAAAACCAATCTACATGAGTTGGCTTTTGGAATTACCGGGATCAATCCTGTTTTTGGCACTGCAATCAATCCTCAATATCCTGATCTAATTCCAGGTGGTTCATCGAGTGGGTCTGCTGCTGCCGTAGCCGCAGGGCTGGCTGATTTTACTTTAGGGACCGATACTGGTGGTTCAATTCGTATGCCAGCGGCATGTTGTGGGGTGTATGGTTTTAAGCCGACATTCAATCGCGTCAGTCGTCAAGGGATACATCCAGCCATGAGTTCGTTGGATTGCGTGGGACCATTTGCCGCTTCGGTTGCAATGATTGAAACCGCAATGCAGATAATTGATCCAAGCTTTCATGCTTTGGAAAAATTAGCGCATACGCCGAAACTGGCTTGGCTTGAGGTAAATGCAAATCCAACGGTATTGAACTGTATTCAGCTTTTTCTTGCTCAGGCGAATCTGTCAGCTACACCAGTGAAATCTGAATGGTTTGAGGCTGCTTATGATGCAGGGATGCAGATCATTAATTATGAAAATTGGCAGGCGTATGGTGAGTTAACCAAAACCGGTTTATTGGGTGACGATATCCATGCTCGCTTGCTCAAATCTGCGCAAACCACGGCGCAACAAGTAAAAGAGGCGGAAGCGGTCAAAGCACAATTTATCAATGAAATTGATGACTTATTGGAAAAATATGATGCTGTGTTACTGCCAACCCTTCCGCAAATCCCACCCAAATTAATCGATGCAGAACATATGATCGCACTGTTGAACTTAACTTCATTGGTGCGTCCATTCAATTTATCTGGACATCCGGCAATTTCAATACCGCTCAAAACCAGCGAAGGGCAACCAGTGGGTTTACAAATCGTGGCGAAACGAAATTCGGATGAGCTGGTCTGTGCAATTGCGAAATATATCGTGGATGCAGCGCAATAAATGACAAGGAGTTGGGTAATGAATAATTTATCGACAAAGGAATTTGTAATGGACACAACAATAACGGAATTAGAAGCACTCTGTCAGGAGATTCGAGAACGTGCTTGTACAGGCGAGTTTGATAACCAAGCGTATGTGAGTCAAGACATCATCGATAAGTTGAAACAGATTGGTGTCTATCGTGCATTGGTACCAAAACGTTTTGGCGGCAATGAATGGTCACCTCAACAGTTTTGTGAGTTGATTGAACGTCTGTCTAAAGCGGATGGGTCTGTGGGATGGGTTGCGAGTTTTGGGATGAGCCCTGCTTATTTGGGTAGCCTGCCTGAAGCGACACTTGAAGAATTATATAAAGAAAGCCCAGATATTGTATTTGCAGCAGGTATTTTTCCACCGCAACCCGCAGATTTAAGAGCTGATGGCGTGGTGGTAAAAGGTCGATGGAAATTTTCAAGTGGTTGTATGGGGGCCGATATTATTGGGGTGGGGATTAGCCCACAGGTCAATAACACCACACAAGGTCTTCCACGTTTAGCAATTATCCCTGCAAAACAAGCACAAATCGAAATGACTTGGGATACGGTCGGCTTAAAGGGAACAGGCAGTCATGATCTGCTGGTAGATAATGTCTTTGTAAATAATGATTGGACCTTTATCCGTGGCGAACCTTCCAAACTTTCGGAACCATTTTTTAAATATCCATCACTGTCATTGGCAACACAGGTGTTAACTGTGGTCGGGATCGGTGTTGCAGCAGCAGCGTTGGAAGAATTCCAAAAGTTAGCACCTGGCAAATCATCCATTACAGGTGGTGCTGAAATTGCCAGTCGTCCAGTCACCCAATATGAATTTGCCCAAGTCGAAGCTGAGTTTAAAGCAGCGCGTGTTTGGTTCTACGACACTATGCAAATCGTTTGGAATGAAATTATTGCAGGTGGTACGCCAACGCCAGAACAGATCAGTGAGATGCGTTTGTCTTGTACCCATGTTGCTCGAGTTTGCGCACGTGTAACACGCAAAATTCAAATGCTGGCGGGCATGACTGCAATTTATACCCATAACCCATTTAGCCGATTTGTGAATGATACCAATGTGGTGACTCAGCATGCCTTTATGGGCGATGCCACTTTACAAAATGCCGCTTTGGTGAGCTTTGGCATGCAACCAGCACCCGGTTATTTATAAGTCGAATTTGAATAATCACGAGATGTCCCAGGATGAATATGACATGAATAGCCAGATGGATTTGACCCTTATCTTACAACGCTTAGAACAGCTCGAAGCGCAAAACGTGATTCGTAATTGTATTCATCGTTACATGGAAATTTGTGATGGATTAAATGCCAAGACTGACCTCAATGAATTAATGGATTTATTTGATCAGGACAGTATTTGGGAAGGAATTGGTGAGAAATATGCGCAATCTTTTGGTCGCCATGCTTCATGGCAAGCCATTTTTGACATGTTTAAAAGCTATACCCAAACCGAATCACATTTTTTGATGAATGCGCATTTTGTCAGCTCAGAACAAATTTATATTGCAGGCGATCAGGCCAATGCAAGCTGGTTGATGTTGCAAACCTCGACCTTTCTCAATGGAGATAGCCATTTAAATGCCGCAAAACTCAGCGTGAAATTTAAACAGCAAACCGATGGTCTATGGAAGATCAAACATTTTCAGACTGAAAATATTTTTAGTCGCCCTGTGTCTCACTGGAACAGTACAGCGATATTGCCAGTACCGTCTCAGCAATAAGTTATGGATAAATTGAAAAGGATAATGGATATGAACAGTATTATTCCAATGCAGAATATTAATATTGATTACAGCGAGTTAGTTCAAAGTGATCGTGCGCATACCTCTTTATATAAAGATGCGCGTGTCTTTGACGATGAAATGGAAAAGATTTATTACAGCACTTGGGTTTGGGTGGCACATGCCAGCGAAATTCCAGATGGTGGTAGCTATAAAACTATTAATATTGGTAAGCAACCTGTGGTCGTTGTACGTGACCGTAAGAAAAAAGTCCATGTATTGCTCAATCGTTGTCGCCATCGTGCAGCAACGGTATGTGAACATAAAAAAGGCAAAACCAACAGTTTTGTTTGCCCATATCACGGATGGAGCTATGCACTGGATGGTTCATTACGTGGTGTACCTTCACCTGAAAGTTATGGTGAATGTCTGGATAAATCAGAGTTTCCATTGATTAGCCTACGTGTTGAAGAATACAACGGTATGATTTTCGCCACCTTTAAAGATGATATTGAACCTTTAGAGGATTTCTTAGGTGCAGCGAAAAAATGGATTGATTTGTTTATGAAACAAGGCGCAGGTTATCCAATTAAAGTATTGGGTGAACATCGTTTCCGTTTCCCAGGCAACTGGAAAATTCAACTGGAAAACACCACCGATGCCTATCATTTTCCGTTGGTACATAAGTCATTCTTAAGTTCAGTCGATGAGAAGACTGAAGAGTTATTTAATTTTGAAAATCAACCTGGCTATGTTGAAGATTTAGGTAATGGGCACAGTGTCATGGTGATGATTCCTGAGCTGGTGGATTTAGATGAAGAGTTGATGGAACGCCCAATTCAGGAACGTTTTGAAGAGCTTGCACAGGCGTTACGTGATGAAGGGCATGAAGAACTTGAAGTACGCCGTATTGTACGTGCTGTGGGTGGCTCTGGTTTTAACTTAAACCTGTTCCCGAACATTGCCTGTTCAATGGCCTTCTTCCGTGTTATGCAACCGATTTCAGTCAATGAAACTGAAATTCATCATTCCGTGATCACGATGGATGGTGGTCCACAGATTGCCAATCAATATCGCTTACGTCTACATGAACATTTCCAAGGTCCATTTGGTTTTGGTACACCTGATGACTCAGAAGCGTGGGAACGTGTGCAACATGGTGCCAATGCTGGTCATGATTTATGGATCATGTTGAACCGTGGTTTACCCGGCGAAGTAAAAACTGAAGATGGCTTAAAGAGCGATGTCAGTGCAGAAACTGGAATGCGCGCTGCTTATCAGCAGTGGAAAAAGATGATGACGGCTTAAGGAGAGTAGCATGAACATGAATTTGCAATTATTAAATGAAGTGACTGCTTTTGTTTGGGCTGAAGCTGACATGTTAGACCACAGTGAATACCGTGAATGGCTCAATCTCTGGAATGAAAAAGGTGTGTATATCATTCCGATTGATCCGACACTCAAGGATTATGAAAATAATTTGAACTATGCCTATGACAACAATCATATGCGTACATTACGGGTCGAACGTTTGGAAAATGGTGAGGCGATTTCGACTGCACCCAAAGCCAATACCGTCCGTAGCGTGTCACGTATCCGTGTCGTAAAAGATGAGGATGGTGAAATCATTTTACGCTGTGCACAAAACCTTCGTGAATTCCGTAAGGAAAGCTTGAAACATTACACCGCAGATGTGATTTTTCATTTGGTTCGTGATCCAGAACAAGGCTTTAAGATCAATCGTAAAATTATCAACTTAGTCAACTCGACCGATACTTTGGCGGGTATCAGTTACATCCTCTAGGAGCGCAAAAATGAAACAGGTTGTTTTAGTCACGGGCGCAGCATCTGGTTTAGGGAATGTGATCGCCGAATATTTTGCAGCACAGGGGCATCAAGTGATTGTCTCTGCCAGCAGCTTAGAAAAGGCTGAAAATGCCAAAGCACGTAGTCCTAATGCGGAGAATATGTTTGCGTTAAAACTGGATATTTCAGTTGAGCAAGATTTTCATGCCGCAGTGCAGTGGATTCAACAAAAATTCAGTAAATTGGATGTGTTGATTAATAATGCGACGGTCACTAAGGCAACTCCTGTTTTAGAGATTACTGCAGCTGACTTTGATTGGATCACCCAAGTGAATCAGCGAGGAACCTTTCAAGCGTGTCAAATTATTGGCAAGTATATGGCGGATCAAGGCTATGGTCGTATCGTCAATATGGCTTCATTGGCAGGGCAAAATGGAGGTACTGCGACAGGAGCACACTATGCTGCAACTAAAGGTGCAATTGTGACTTTGACCAAAATCTTTGCCAAAGAGTTTGCTGCTAAAGGCGTGACTGTAAACGCCATAGCACCTGGGCCAATGGAATCACCGATTGTACACAGTGTGGTATCTGACGAGAAAATGGCGCAATTTATTCAAAATATCCCAGTCAAAGCATTAGGTAGCATGGAATTTATTGCTGAAACCTGTGCCTTGTTGGCAAGCCCAAGCGCTGCATTTGTCACTGGGGCGACGTGGGATATTAACGGTGGATTATTTATGCGTTAAGCCTTGAGCGAGATGCATAAAAGGGAGATAAATCATGGCTACACTCTATAACGTGGTTGTCAGAAACCGGCATGTAGAAGGTGGGAATGTTGCAGTCATGGAGTTTGAATCTGCAAATTCTGCCACATTACCAAAAATTGAAGCAGGTGCGCATATTGATGTGCACTTACCCAATGGTATGGTGCGTCAGTACTCACTATGCCAAAACCCAAAGGATGTTGGCATATTCAGACTGGGGATTTTACGTGATCCAGAATCGCGTGGTGGTTCAGTATCGGCTTTTGATGATTTAAAAGATGGTATGCAAATACAGGTCAGTGAACCCAAAAACCTGTTTCCATTAGTAAAAGCCAAACATGCTGTACTGGTGGGTGGGGGGATTGGAATTACCCCTTTGATCACCATGGCCTATCAATTGGTACAAGAAAACGCATCTTTTGAACTGCATTATTGCGGGGCAAGCCCAGAGCAATGTGCCTTTGTTGATGAAATTAGAAATAGTGTATTGGCGCCATTTACCACCTTTCATTTTAAATCGGAAGGGGCCAGCCATCGTGAGTTTTTTCAATCTGCCATTCAGGACATAGACAAAGCAAGCCATATCTATACCTGTGGTCCCAATGGATTTATGGATTGGGTGATTAATTTGGCTTTGACACAAAATTTTCCTGAGCAACAGATTCATAAGGAATATTTTCAGGTTGAGGTTGAAACCAACGGTGATGCATTTGAAGTTGTTGCTGAGCGTAGCGGCAAGATCATCATGGTCAATACCGAAGAAACCATTCTGCAAGCACTGGCACGTGAAGGGATTGAGATTGAAATGTCTTGCGAACAGGGCGTCTGCGGAACCTGTATGTGCGATGTGATCGAAGGTGAGCCTGATCATCGCGATGTGTATTTTACTGATGAAGAAAAAGCCAGTAATGAACAAATACTGGTGTGTTGTTCCCGTGCAAAGTCAGCACGATTGGTACTGGATATTTAATTGCTTTTAACAGGACTAAGCAATTTCAGATACCGAGCTAAATAGGATAAAAGATTCAGGAGAGAATAATGAATTCATTAAAATCAATGGATGAAATCAAAATAGATCCAATGCAATTTAGACGGGCATTGGGTAATTTTGCTACAGGTGTGACCATTGTGACGGCACAAAATGAGCAAGGTGAGAAGGTTGGAGTCACTGCAAATAGTTTTAATTCAGTGTCTTTAGACCCACCACTCATTTTATGGAGTATCGATAAAAAATCATCGAGTTTTTCTGTATTTGAGCAAGCTACGCATTTTGCGGTAAATATTTTATCGGGTTCTCAAATTGAGTTATCCAATAAATTTTCCCGTCGCAATATCGATAAGTATGAAGGTACAAGTTATCAGGTTGGTGCAGGTCAATCACCAGTTCTAGACCATTGTTCAGCAGTGTTTGAATGTGAACGACATGAAATTATTGAAGGTGGTGATCACTGGATTATTATTGGCAAAGTCGTTAAGTTTCATGATCAAGGGCGTAGTCCGTTGGTGTATCACCAAGGTGCGTATTCAGGTGTGATTCCTCATCCATTATTACAGCTTAAAGATACTGTAGAAGCAGAAGACTTAGGCGAATTACACCAAGGGCATTTATATAGTAATGTCTGTTATTTAATGAGTCGGGCGTTTAAATTTTATCAGACCGATTATATTCCGAAGCAGTTAATCACTGGATTTCGCACCAGTGAAGCAAGATTATTATTGGTGTTAGGCAGTGGTACCGCATCCAATAAAGCAGATTTACCACGTGATATTGCCATGCCGATGCGTGAGATCGAACAAGCTGCGCTTATCTTAAAAAAAGATGGTTTATTGATTGAAACGGATGGATTTTTTAAGTTAACGGAAAAGGGCAAGAAAACCGCACATTATCTGTTTGATATTGCTGATAGCCATCAAAATGAAGTTTTTGAAAAATATCCTGAAAATGAAAAGGAAATTTTTATTAAAATTTTAAAAGATATTGCGGGGATTGTATAATCATCAACTGACCGACAAACATCTAGATGAATTTGTCGGTTATTTGGATTGATTGAGATAGAATTTTTAATGGTGTTGGAAAAGACAAAGCAAAGCTATTCAAGTTATTGAATCGATCTGTCCAAGAGGAATGGATATGAATCAAGCTAAAGAAAATGAAATTGTACAGTGGAAGCAATCTATTCAAAAGGTTTGTGGTAACTTTGAGACGACCTTTGATAAACAGAATAATTTATTTATTGGTGAAGTAAAGTTCTTTTTACTGGGAGAGACAGAGGTTGCTTTTATAAAAAGTAATGCCAGTCATATTTGCAGAAAAAGTGGTATGCCTGATCGAGTGAAAGATCGTTTCTGCTTTTTGGTGATTCAGTACACAGGCAAGATGCGGATTGTTTATAAAGATCAAAATATTGATTTAAATGAAGGTGAGATTACCTTACTTGATCCTGATGAAACGATTGATATGTATCCACAAGGTTTATTTAGTCATGTTTCAGTGCATTTATCGCGCGAGAAATTATTCAGGCAAGGCATTACGGTTGATCATTTTGGCAAATTAAATACTTCTAATATGAGTGGGCATTTGCTGAAAGGTATGTTGCAAAACCTATCACCTGAAAATATTGAACTTTGGTATGCAAAAGAGGATGGTAATGCTTTTGAAGATGCCTTGATTGCTTTAATCAAACCGACAATTAATTATAAAAATATTGAAATTTCCAGTCATCTCAAAATAAAAGCAGAGCGATTTATTTTTGAGCATCTCAATCAGCAAAGTTTAAATGCACAAATGATCGCAAATCACTTAGGGATTTCACTTCGGCATTTACACCGATTATTTGAACATCAACAGCAATCTGTACACAAGTTTATTCAAATGCATCGTATCGAAAAAATTCAGTATGAATTAAAAGATGGCAAAAATAAAAGTCTGTCGATTACTGAAATTGCTTTGAAGTGGGGATTTGGTGACAGTGCTCATTTCTCAAAATTGTTCCGTAAGATGATCGGGCTTTCACCGAAACAATATCGCTTAAAAGTGTAGTCGATGAATTTTTAGATCTGCTGTCAATGTCACAATTTTGCATAAAGTGAGTCACGTTTAAACAAGAACATCCGCTGTAATCATGGTGAAATCTTATTCAAGGAATTGGATGAGTAGGCAAGCATGATGCAAGCAGAATATGACTATATTATTATTGGGGCAGGGTCGGCAGGCTGTGTGGTCGCAGCACGATTATTACAAGCAAACGCAGGACGAGTGCTGGTTTTAGAGGCGGGGACGAAGGACAATAGTATGTTCCATACGATCCCAGCAACAGTGATCAAAGTATTTCAACAAAAATCATGGCCGTATATGACGGTTCCACAAAAACATTGTAATCATCGTGAAATGATTCTTGCACAAGGAAAAGTCCTTGGCGGAGGGAGCTCTGTCAATGGCATGGTGTACTGTCGTGGACAACGTCAGGATTATGATCTATGGGCATCTGAATGGGGCTGCAACAAGTGGTCTTATCAAAATGTGCTTCCATTTTTTAAAAAAGCTGAAAAAAATGAAAGCCTTGCGGATGAGTATCACGGACAAGAGGGTATTTTGCCTGTCAGTGAAAATCGTTATCGTCATCCTTTAACACTTGCCTGTATTCAAGCAGGTCAGCAAATGGGGATGAAATATGTCAATGATCTCAATGGATGGGATCAAGCGGGTGTCGGCTTTTATCAAACAACAACCCTGCATGGTGAAAGAGCCAGCACTGCAAAGACCTATTTAAAAGCGGTTGAACATCTTGCAGATATTACTGTGGTGACCGATGCACTGGTTCATAAAATCGAAACACATGCTGGTCGGGCGACAGGTGTAACCTATAGCATTGCTGGAAAACCCACTGTTACTGTGCACGCAAGCAAAGAAATTATTGTCAGTGCTGGTGCAATTGGTAGTCCAAAAGTTTTATTACTCTCAGGTATTGGTCCAAAACAGCATTTAAATGAACTGGGCATTGAATGTATTCAAGACTTACCTGTGGGTGAGAATTTTCATGATCATTTACATATGTCAGTGAATGCAACTGTTAAAACCAAGAATAGCTTGCTTGGGGAAGATCAAGGTTTAAAAGCACTACGGCACTTTTTACAATGGCGCTTTACCCGTTCTGGTTTATTAACGTCTAATATTTTAGAAGGCGGTGGCTTTATTGATACCAATAACCATGGCCGACCTGATGTACAGTTCCATTTCTTGCCAGTACTGGATAATTTTGATAATACGCCAGGTGAAAAAGCAGTGGCACAAGAACATGGTCTCACCATTAAGGTTGGACATGTACAACCCAAAGCACGAGGCAGTTTACGTTTAAGCAGTAAAGACCCAAATGCTTTGCCGATCATTGATCCAAACTATTTAGGTCATCAAGAAGATATTGATGCCAATATTCGCGCGGTTCAGGCAGGGCTGCGTTTACTACAACAGCCTGCATTAAAATCTATAGTCAAAGATATTATTGAACCAGCAAATATCGATCCCGATGACATTGCTGCGATTGATCTGTGGATGCGTCAAAATATTAAAACGGTCTACCATCCAGCAGGCAGCTGTAAAATGGGCAATTCTTCACAAGACTCCGTTACTGACCAAACCCTTAAAGTGTATGGTTTTCAAAATTTACGCGTGATTGACTGTTCCATTTGCCCACAAGTACCAAGTGGAAATACCAACGCCATTGCCATCATGATTGGTGAGCGCGGTGCTGACTTTATTCTAAATGCATAATTGAATCTCATAGAGATTGCTGAACCTAAATTGCCAAGATTTCTATATAGAACACAGGATAACAAGATGAACCAAGTACAAATTTTAGCGAGTGTCCAAACTTTTTTGCAACGTCAACACGGTCATTTTATTCATGGACAACATATTGAAGTCGATGATACGCGTACTCGAATTGAGCTGGTTAACCCAGCAACGGAACAGCCTGTTTCAAGTATTGCGATTGGGACTAAACTAGATGTTGAGGCCGCTGTAAACAGTGCGCAAGATGCTTTTCTACATGCTTGGGCCAATACATCACCTTATGAGCGTGGGCAAAAGCTGAATAAGCTTGCTGATCTGGTTGAACAGCATGCGGAGGAATTAGCACAACTAGAAACTTTGACTACAGGCAAGTTGATTAATCTTTCTCGACACTTAGAAGTTGCTCAGACTGTCGTGTTTTTAAGATATTTTGCTGGTTGGGCCACCAAGATTCATGGTCAAACCATGCAACCTTCTATTCCCTCAGCCAATGGTGAAAAATATACAGCTTATACAGTGCGTCAACCTGTTGGGGTTGTGGCAGGAATAGTGCCGTGGAATTTTTCCTTGATGATCGGATGTTGGAAGATTGGTTCGGCATTGACAACGGGTTGTACAATCGTGCTTAAACCTAGTGAGTTCACAACACTTTCATTATTACGTTTAGCCGAGCTTGCAATAGAAGCAGGCATCCCCGCAGGTGTGATTAATATTGTCACAGGCACAGGAGAAACTGGCCAATATTTAATTGACTCTAAAAAGATTAAAAAAGTCTCGTTTACAGGTTCTGTACCCACAGGAATTGCGATTGGTAAACAAGCGATGCATAACGATTTAACCCGTGTCAGCTTAGAACTAGGCGGAAAAAATGCAGCTGCGATTTTAGCGGATACTCAAATCGATGAAATTTTACCAACACTGTTACAAGCCAGTTTTGTCCATCAAGGTCAAGTGTGTGCAGCACCAGAACGTTTTTTTGTGCATTGCTCTAAATATGAAGAGTTTATTCAAAAAGCAGCCGGAGCTCTTCAACAATTTAAAATAGGTTCACCACTGGATGAATCCTCTATGTTTGGTCCACTTTCAAATAAGCCACATTTTGAGAAGGTTAAACATTATCTGGATCTTGCTTATCAAAATAATCAAATCATTTGTGGTGGTAAAGTCATTGCAGGAACAGGCTATTTTGTAGAGCCAACTTTATTAACAGTGCGGGGTATTGACGATCCATTATTTATTGAGGAAACATTTGGACCTGTGGTGGATGTGATTGCTTTTGAAAGTGATGAAGAGTTAATTTCAATGATGAATCATTCTCGTTTTGGTTTAACTGCAAGTATATGGACCAATGATTTGGCGAAAGCTTTGCGACTCATTCCGCAAATTGAAGCAGGCTCAGTCTGGGTGAATATGCACACATTCCTTGATCCTGCCGTTCCTTTTGGTGGTGTCAAAGCGTCTGGTCTGGGTCGTGAATTTTCAGACGCATTTATTGAGGATTACACTGAATTAAAGTCAGTGATGATCCGTTATTAAAAATGCACAATATTATTTAAACTGGCAAATCCAGTTAGAAAAAGGTAGCAGCATCAATTGCTACCTGTAGGAGGATTTTGCCTCAACAATAAGGATATTGAAGATGAATAAGAAAATACTGGGTCTGATTTTTATTACGCATACAAGTTTTGCCAGTGATCTGCCAACTGTGAATTTAGGTCTATCGAGTTTTGTAGACGGTGCAGTTCCAGCAGGTAGTGGTTGGTATGCACAAACCTATTTTCAGAATTATCGCGCAGATAGTATTCGCGATACACATGGCAACAAAATCGCACTCCCTCAGTCAGAGATTGATTATCAATCGATTGTTCAGCAAATCAGTTATATGTCAGATATCAAATTGGGCAGTGGTAATCTTGGCTTAAATATGGTGATTCCTGTGCTGGCACATGTAGATGTGGATGATGGCCTCAATAATCAAGCTATTAAAGCAAATAGGGGACTGGGCGACATTATTATCGGCCCTTTTATCCAATTTGATCCAGTGATGGGGCAAGACGGGCCTAAGTTTTCCCATCGTTTTGAATTTCAAATCAATTTACCTACAGGTGAATATGATCATAATAAGGATATAAACCCTGGTGCCAATGCAGTGTCACTTGATCCATACTGGGCTGCAACCTATTGGCTGAATCCCAAATGGACACTTTCGACACGCTTACACTATCTTTATAACTTTAAGAATAATGATCCAAATTATAGTTTTGGGAATGCTGAAGACATACAGGCTGGGCAAGCGTTACATGCCAACTTTGAAAGTAGTTATGCAGTCACACCACAGCTTCGGTTAGGAATAAATGGATATTGGCTCAATCAAATCACAGATACACAGTTGGATGGTGAAAATGTCAAAGGACGACGTGAACAGGTATGGGCGATCGGTCCAGGGGCGATGTATAGTTTTTCTCCCCATGACCATCTTGTTGCAAATGCTTATTTTGAACAAGATGCAGAAAATCGACCACAAGGGACCAGTATGATTTTTCGGTATGTACATCATTTTCAAAAATGATGGATTTGATAAGCTTTAAAATCGAAACAGCCCAATATATCTATATATTGGGCTGTTTCGATTAAAAATTAATAGGTTAAAGTCATACTTTGTTGTGTTGCTTGATCAATTTGCTTTTGGCTTACTGCATCATCCTTACATTGATAGTTTTCAAATAATGGGAGCTGATCGGCAAAGTGTGTATCGGTCTTTCCATTGCGATGAATAAATCCACTTTGACCAGGTGCAAGAATTGAACACATGCTGACTTGATTGGGATTGAGTACCACTCTAAAGGTTGCACTCCCTGTATTCCCATAGGTGCTCAGCTGTTGTTGATGCGCCTGATCAGCCCATGGAATACCCACTGAGTTTTTGTTGGAGAATCCCATTGTGGCAACAGGAATTTTCCAATCATTGGGTTGATCTGAATGATATTGTGTTGAAAGCTGAATTAAGGTGTTTTCCAAGGCAGTTAACACCACATCATCTGCTGATTGTCCTTTTAAGAAATCAACGGTTTGAGCAACACTGGCTTGTTTGCCTTGCAGCGCATTCCAGATCAGTTTAGATGCATTCGCAGGTTGTGTACTCCGTGGGTCATTATTTACTGGGTAAAGGGTATCTGTGTAACGCGCATAAATATTTTCAGATAAATTTGGTTTAAGCACCAATTCAATCATTTGATTGAGCCATGTACGCATAATGACAGGTGCTGCGCCTTGATAGAATTTAGCCTCACTGTCAGGACGAAGTTTGAAGTCCCAACTCGCCAATATCGGTGCGATTTTCTTTGCTAAAGGTGATGCGTTCGGGCTTTGCGCAGCTTTGACCATATAGGGAATAAAATAACGCGCATTCAGATCCGACCAAGCGCCCATTTTATTGATATCCCAAATGTCTTGTTGGCTTAATTTTGCTTTACTTTCTAGGGGTTCAATCAGTTCATTGACACGGTCAACATGAGAGAAGTTGGAGGAATCGGAACGTAAATCCGCATAAGCTTTATTGTTCCAACTGCTAATATAGCCTTTTTCAGGGTTATAGGCTTTGGGATTATGTGAGAAATCATAGAAACCCTGCCATTCCATTGAGCCATCACCTTGAGCAGGCAGTTGAATATGCTGGTTTTCAGGGCGGATCGGTAAACGACCCAATGCAGCGACACCAATATTATTTTGGGTATCGGCATAAAACCACGTAATCGAAGCCGCGACACGTTTGGCTTGATCTAGGAATTCTTGCCAGTTGCTCGCTTTTGCTGCATTGGCCCAGCCCAGTAATGTTTCGATCTCTACACCTTCCCAGCTACGTTTTTGTGCATAGGCGGTATGATTTTTTTCATCCCATGTGCTGACAAAGCCTTGTTTACTTTGATACACATCTAAAACATGGTCTGGTTGATTACGGACTTTAATTTTGATCTGTTGATGTTCAAAGGGAATATAACTGCCTTGATAGCGGTACTGTTTTGAATTACTCGGATTTAAGCTGAGTTGATAGACGTCATTGGTATCAAGCGAACCGACAGTTGAACCCCAAGCAATTTTTCCATTGGTTCCAAATAGAATTGCAGGTAGACCGACAGGGGTAATCCCTGTGAGATTATAGCCCGCACCATGTAACCCAACCGCATAAGTAATGGCAGGCGTGTACCAGCCTTGTTGAGGGCCATTATATAAAACCGTTTGGCCTTCTACCGTTTTATCTCCTTTGACCACCCAAGCATTACTGGCTGTAGGGACGCCATCAACCACACTTTTACCCAATGTAATACGCGCTTGAGCTAAATAGTTTTTGGCTGCTTGGTCTGAGATAGGGGCTATACCTTTTAACATGTGTTGTTGACGTGCTAAAACTTGTGGTTTTGCTTTAGATTGAATAATTGTAGGAGCACTCGGATCATCTAACCAACGTAATTGCTGATAAACTTTTAATCCTGTTTCTGGACCTTTTTCTTTTTGTAGTTGAGTCAGTAAATCTAAATTTGAGACTTCTGAACTGGCTGAAAAAAAGCGATTGAGAATTAAGCCCACCCAGACCATTGCGATATCTTCTTGCTGCCATGTCGATGGTTTAAAGTCATAATCAATAAATTCTTTAGGCAACAGCTCCGGATTGGCTAAGACCTCTTGGACACGCTTATTAAAACCAGCGGCATAGCCATCGAAAATGGCACGATCTTCAGGAGAAAGTCGGGCAATTTGTTGTTTAATCTGTTCAGGATTAAAACGACTATGGGTTGCAATATCATATTGTAGATAATCAGGGCCGAGAACTTCAGCAACAGTGCCTAAACCTGTACGTTTTGACATTTCCATTTGAAATAAACGATCAGTTGCGACTGCATAAGCATAGCCATAAAAAAGACCATAAGTATCCTTGGCATAGACATGCGGTGTGCCAAAATTGTCACGTTGAATCGTGACCTGTTTTTGCACTGGGTTTGATTCTAAACGAGAGGATGAACTACATCCTGCAAGCAATAAACAACTTAAAACACCTAATTTGATTAAGTGGTGTTTATCGCTCAGTTGATTATTTGAGGGGTTTTTTTTCAATTGAAATATCCTTTTCATTATTGTTGAGAAATAGAGTGTTGGGAAATAAATGCTTTTAGATGTTTTCTAAAAACAGTAGATTTATCGATATACAGGTCCTGAATAAATAAAATGATTGTTATTTTTATATGTAATTTTCTATTACTTTATGGGTATATATTTATACTTTTAAATAAATAGACTTAATTTTATCTCATCATTTTATTTTAAATATGCTTTCTCAAGTCTTGATGAAATGCCAAAAAATAAAGGGATATGTTCTATCCCTTTATGCTGCGTCAAAAATTAAGTGTCAAAGCTCAGTCGTAAGAATTTCAGAGAGAAATTTTTCAAGTGCAGCATTGAATGCTTCAGGACATTCAATATTTGAAATATGCGATGCTTGAATTTCCACAAGTTGGGATTGCGGAATGTGCTGTTGCATAAATTGCCCATCTGCAACTGTAGTTACAGGGTCTTGCGTTCCTGCAATAACCAAAACTGGAATCGTGATATCTTTGAGTTGATTGCGGACATCCGCTTTAGCCAAAGCCTCACAACAATTGGCATAACCTATTGCGCTGCCAGCACTTAAGTCGTTACACAGATTATTAACAATTGCAGGATGACTTTGGATAAAGGGATCTGTAAACCAACGTGATGCAGCCGTTGCTGCGATGCTGGTTAAACCTTGTTCTCGGACTAGTTGAGCACGATCTAGCCATGCTTGTTCTTGTCCAATTTTTGCTGCGGTATTACTGATAACAACAGCATTAAATCGTTGTGGATAATGGATGGCTAACCATTGACCTGTTAATCCCCCCATAGAAATGCCACAGAAACTGGCTTTTTCAATATTTAAATGATCCAGTAATCGAATCACATCTTCAGCCAATTGGGGCAAGGTATAAGGACCTTGTGGCGCAGATGAAGAACCATGTCCACGGGTGTCATAGCAAATGACAAAAAAACGTTCTTTAAAATAATTGAACTGCTTTTGCCACATACCATAGTTGGTCCCTAAGGAATTTGAAAAGACCAGTGCAGGGGAATTAGGGTTTCCAAAACTTTGATAATTAATCTGTGCATCCGCTGATTGAAAAGTTGGCATTGCTCGTTCCTTAATTTTGATCAACACGTTGAATAATGAGTGCAATCCCTTGCCCGACACCGATACACATTGAACATAGGGCATATTCACCCTTGATCTGTTCAAGCTGATTTAGGGCAGTGGTCACCAGTCTGGCACCCGATGCACCCAAAGGATGACCTAAAGCAATTGCACCACCATTGGGATTGACACGCGCATCATCATCTGCCAAACCTAAATCACGGGTGACAGCCAAAGCTTGGGCGGCAAAAGCTTCATTTAGCTCAATCACATCCATTTGCGCTAAACTAAGATCGGCTTGTTTAAGCAGTTTCTTGATTGCAGGCGCGGGCGCAAAGCCCATAATTCTTGGTTCAACACCCACCGTGGTTGCTGCAATAATTTTGCCACGTGGTTTTAATTGGTATTTTTCTACAGCTTCATCTGAGGCAATCAATAATGCCGCTGCACCATCATTAATCCCTGATGCATTACCCGCCGTGACCGTACCATCAGCTTTGACCACACCTTTAAGTTTTGTCAGCGCAGCTAAAGTGGTTGATGCACGTGGATGTTCATCGGTATCCACAAGCACAGCATCACCTTTACGCTGTGGAATAGTGACGGGCACAATCTCATTTTTGAAAAAACCTTGAGCTTGTGCTGCCGCAGTACGTTGTTGGCTGTTTAGCGCAAACTGATCTTGATCCGCACGGTTAATATTGAATTGTTCTGCCACGTTTTCAGCGGTTTGTGGCATGCTGTCCACACCATACAATTCTTTGAGTTTTGGATTGATAAAGCGCCAGCCCATAGTGGTGTCTTCAATCTTTTGACTACGTCCAAAAGCACTGTCCGACTTACCCATCACATAGGGCGCACGGCTCATACTTTCTACACCACCGGCAATGATTAAATCAGCTTCGTTGGCTTTGATGGCGCGAGCTGCCATGGCAATCGCATCCAGTGATGAACCACATAAACGGTTCACTGTAGTGGCTGGCACTTGATAAGGTAAGCCTGCCAATAATGCTGACATACGCCCGACATTACGGTTGTCTTCACCGGCCTGATTGGCACAGCCATAAATCACATCATCGACTTGTTGCCAATCTACTGTTGGATTACGTTGTATCAATGCTTGAATTGGAATAGCACCAAGATCATCTGCACGGACTGGCGCAAGACCACCGGCATAACGACCAAATGGGGTACGGATGGCATCTATGATGTAAGCGTTTTTCATGTTGTTTATATCCTTAAATAATCTCCCTTGCGCTGCTACTACCGCAGCTCACCTCTTTGTAAAAGAAGAAGTTCCCCTCTTTCATAAAGAGGGGTTAGGGGAGATTTAATCATTCCGCAAGGGAGGGATTTATTATCCCTATGTCGCATCAATCAATTGAGCACCCGTCAAAGCCTGTAATTCTTCAAAGCTCAGACCTGCAACTTTTTCAAGCACTTTTAAACCCTCTGGGGTCACGTCAATCACGCATAAGTCAGTATAGATACGATCAACACAATGCTTACCTGTCACAGGATAGCTCAGTTCTTCAACAATCTTAGGTTCACCTTGCTTGGTTACATGGTCTGTGGTGATAAAGACTTTCTTGGCCCCTACAGCCAAATCCATTGCACCACCCACCGCAGGAATCGCATCCGCCGCACCGGTATGCCAATTGGCAAGGTCGCCATTGGCCGCTACTTGGAATGCACCCAATACAGCAATATCCAAATGTCCACCACGCATCATGGCAAAAGAATCACCGTGATGGAAAAACGAGCCACCCGTTAGCATGGTGACATATTCTTTGCCTGCGTTAATCAGCTCAGGATCTTCTTCACCTTTGGCGGGTGGAGGACCAAAAGCCAATAAACCATTTTCAGAATGCAGGAATACATCCTTATCTGTTGGCAAATATTTTGAAATCTTGGTCGGTAAACCAATACCTAAATTGACATATGCACCATCGGGAATATCTTGGGCAACACGTTCAGCAATTTGGTCACGGCTTAGTTTTTGGTAGCTCATTGTTATTCTCCATTACCATTGGCTGCATCAACTGCAACCACATGCTGAACAAAAATTCCTGGGGTAATAATATGCTCAGGATCGAGCTGACCCAGTTCAACCACCTCTGAAACCTGTGCAATGGTGACATCTGCAGCCATCGCCATAATTGGACCAAAGTTACGTGCTGATTTGTTATAAACCAAGTTGCCCCAACGGTCGCCTTGATGTGCTTTAATCAATGCAAAGTCTGCTTTAATCGGATATTCAAGTACGTAGTCTTTGCCATCGATATGACGTGTTTCCTTGCCATCTGCCAATAATGTACCAAAGCCTGTTGGGGTAAAGACTGCACCTAAACCCATCCCTGCGGCTTGAATACGACAGGCGAGATTACCTTGAGGAACCAGTTCCAGTTCGATCTTGCCCGCATGATAGAGTTCATCGAATACCCAAGAATCAGACTGACGGGGGAAAGAACAGATGATTTTACGGACTGCACCTGATTTAAGTAGTTTCGCCAGACCGTAATCGCCATTGCCTGCATTGTTATTGACAATCACCAGATCTTTAACACCAAGTTCAATCAGCCCATCGATCAGCTCTGCGGGTTGTCCTGCTGTTCCAAAGCCACCAATCATAATGGTTGCACCATCTTTGATTTGGGATAGAACCTCAGTCAACGAGAGCTTACTTTTATCAATCATAAGACGAACCTTTTATCCATGTTTTTAAATTTCTATACATGCCGTATTAGCAAAGATAGACATGTATAGAAACTTAAAAAACTGTGAGAAAGAACTTATCTCACAGTTGTTTGGTCAATGAATTTACACCTGCTGCTTAATGGTCATCTTCTCGAATTGAAGACGGATGACGGTTTAAAGCAGTCACTTCGATATTCATATAAGGATATAAAGGCAATCCCTGTAAAATATTGTGGAGTTCTTCATTACTCTCTACATCAAAAATACTGGTGTTTGAGTATTGGCCTGTAATACGCCAGATATGACGCCATTTCCCTTGACGTTGTAAATCTTGTGAATAAGCCTTTTCAATTGCTTTAATTTCATTGGCTTTTTCGACGGGCATATCGAGGGGGATGTGTACATCCATTCGTACTTGGAAAAGCATGTCAGCTCCTTGAATTATTGACGACGCAGGTTGTCGATTTTGTCTTCATCTAGTTCAATGCCGAGGCCCGGACCAGTTGGAATTTTGAGCTCAAAATTGCCATATTGAAGCGGTGTTTTTAAAATTTCTTCAGTCAGTAGCAGTGGGCCAAATAATTCAGTTCCTGCTGCGAGATTGCTAAATGTAGAGAAGGCATGTGCTGAGGCAATTGTTCCAACAGGACCTTCAAGCATAGTGCCACCATAAAGATCAATACCTGCCAGATTGGCGATTTTACCGACTTCGCATGCTTCAATCAGACCACCAGATTGCGCAACTTTTACCGCAAAAACAGAGGCTGTATTGGTTTTTGCCAAGTTATAAGCACTTTGTGGACCAGTTAACGACTCATCTGCCATGATCGCGATATCAAACTTACGGCTAAGACGTTGCATAGCATCAATATTATGAATTGCGCAAGGCTGTTCAATCAGGTCAACACCACCATCTTGAAGCATTTGAATCCCTTTAATTGCATTCAGTTCAGACCAAGCACGGTTAACGTCTACACGAATTGAGATGTCTGCACCCAAGGCTTTTTTGATTGCCAATACATGCTCAACATCTTGTTCAACAGGACGTGAACCGATTTTTAACTTAAAGACATTGTGGCGTTTTAACGCAATCATTTTTTCTGCTTCGGCAATGTCTTTTTCGGTATTGCCCGACGCCAAAACCCAAAGCACAGGAATACTGTCACGTAAGCGACCGCCTAGAATCTCACTCAGAGGTTGACCTAAACGTTGCGCTTGAATATCTAATAATGCAGTTTGAACAGCACATTTCGCAAAACGATTACCGTTGATATTACGATGGATCACTTGCATTGTTTGGGCAATATTGGCACCAGACAGTGTTTTTAACAATGGCGTAAAATAGGTTTCAATATTGGTTTTTACACTTTCAGGGCTTTCTTCGCCATAACCTAAACCGCCAATTGTGGTCGCTTCACCCCAGCCAATTAAACCATCTTCAGTCGTGATTTTAATCAGGACCAAGGTTTGGGTTTGCATTGTCGCAACGGCCATCTTGTGAGGACGTATCGTTGGAATTTCGATTAACAGCGTTTCTATGGACTTGTACATCGTAGTTATTTCTTAAGTATCAATCTATTTATATACCCTAATTTAATGTAATATCTTTAACTAGGCCGATTTTGGTATTTTTAGATACTTAAAAGGTATATAAAAGGGATTTATAGAGATGGAATTAAGATATCTTCGTTATTTCGTTACGGTGGTCGAAGAGCAGAGTATTACCAAAGCTGCAGAGAAACTATGTATTGCTCAACCGCCATTGAGCCGTCAGATTCAAAAGTTAGAAGAAGAACTCGGTATTCTTTTATTTGAGCGTGGCACACGTCCAGTAAGAACAACAGAAGCAGGGCAATTCTTTTACCAACATGCGGTACAAATTTTGACTCATACTGCGCAAGCTACCTCTATGGCGAAGCGTATTAGTTCAATGAATACAATTGTCCGTATTGGTTATGTCAGTTCATTGCTGTATGCGTTATTGCCTCAGGTAATTTATTTATTTCGTCAAAATAACCCTGATATTCAGGTTGAGCTGATTGAATACAGTACCAAGGATCAAATCGAAGCACTCAAACTCGGTAAAATAGATTTAGGCTTTGGTCGTTTAAGAATTAGTGATCCATCGATTAAGCGCATTTTATTATACAAAGAGAAATTAAAATTAGCCGCGCATAAAAATCATCATTTAACCAGTTATATTGATAAGGGTATTTATTTATCGCAAATTATCAATGAACCTATTTTTTCTTATCCAGCCACACAAAAACCTAATTTTTCAACCTTGATTCAATCCATTTTTACCGAATTAGGCTTGGTACCGAAAGATATGGTTGAAGTTCGAGAAATCCATATGGCTTTGGGCTTGGTTTCATCTGGGGAGGGGATATGCATTATTCCTGAAAGCGCCAGTGAAATAGGCATGAAAAATCTGGTCTATATTCCGATTTTGGATATAGAGGCCTATAGTCCTATTTCATTAGCTGTGAGAAATATGGATCAAAGCCCTTATTTACCCAAGATTTTAGAGTGTATTCGACAGGTCTTTGAAGAAGAAGGGATTCCACTTCAACTGGATGGGGATTAATCGAGTATATGTTTGAACTGAGATCAATATAAAATCCCTTCATCCTCGCCTTCTCCCAACGGGAGAAGGGACTTTCAATATCAATATAATTCACTCAACATGATCATTTTTTTGATTTATGAATGAGATCTATTGAGTTAATGATTTTAAAATGACATTTTCGGTGTTTATCCTTGCATTCTTAATGAATTCGCAATGTATTGCAGTTCCTGTTCGTCATTGATTAAGCCTTGCTGGATGGTGGCAATTTGCTCTTGAAGATTGCTTAGCAGTTCTTGGCATTGTGCGATAACTTCATCGCTATATAGATCAAGCTTTTGCCACAAACTATGTGAGATCTCGCTATATAAACGGTCATGGCCAATGGCTAAGATCTCGGTTGCATCATCGGCATAAATCACTTCATAAGCCAGATGCTCAGCAAACTGTAACGGACTGAGAGGGGGATATTGCAGTTGATAATCCGATAAAGTATTAGCAATATGTTGTGATAGAAGCTGTTGAGCCTGTTGGGTCAGTTCACTATACAATTCATCCAATGCTTGCTGTTCGGAATGTTGCTCTAATAAGCTTGGCAGAGATGCAATCATACTGCGCCATGTTTGCGTAATGATTTGTTGTTTATGTTGTGCTAAAGCGCTCACGGCATTGCTTAGCTGCTGTTGTAATTGATGTAGTTGTGGCACAACCTCAAGTTGTAAGGGGGCTAGAATTTGCTCTTGTAAATGATGTAACAAGGCTTCCGCTGGTTTACGCTGTTTATAAGCCAGAGCAGGTTGGATTAAATGTAGAAGTGCGTCAAATAAACGATTAAAACCTGCATTTTGCATGGCCTGATCATTGAAATCCGCATTTTTCAACATCTGAGAGGAGGTTGAAATTGGTGATTGTAACAGTACAGGATCAACTTGCATTGCGATCAGTTGGTCAATAGCACGAGTATAAACATCGGTTTCTTGCAGATAACGTTGGTCAGACGTTTTATTGCATAGAATCTGGCAAATATTACCATCGACTTCATCTTCTTCAAAATAATCACTGCGTGTAAGCACTGGCAATAACGGTTTATGTCTACGTAATTCCTGCCCCAAAGCCGCTAACTCTTTGACCTGACCGGGTGAGGAGGAACTACTGAGCCAAAGGACACCATCTGCACTATCCATAAAGCGTTGAGTTAATGCGGCATTTTCAGGCGTAACTGAATGGAGTCCTGGAGTATCCAGCAAAATGAGATTGTCCGCTAAGCAAACACCTTGTAAGCGTGTGGTGGTTTCTGTGGCACCTTCTTTAAAACGCTCCTGACTTTTAATAATTTCACCTGAGTCGAAATAAAAATATTCAATGCTTTCCTGACGCCTATGAAAACACTCTGCCAATACGTTACAGAATGAACTTTTACCAGCATTGAATTTTCCGAAAATCAGCAAAATAATCTTGTCGTCAAAATGATCTGCGATGGATTGGGCGGCATGTAGTGTCTCTAATTGTGTTTCCCAATGGCTGAGATAACTTTCAAGCTGCGAATTGAGTGTTGCAATGTCTTGGGCAATCTGACTATGTGATGTCAGTCCAATCGGATTGATACGTTGTTTATTGAGATTGATTGCCAGTTGCTGATGCCAAGTGTGCATCTTATTTAAATGTAGCATGATGTCGGATTCCTGCTGATCAAAAGCTTGGGTGCTCGCAATCAGTGTCTGAATCGAATCATGGGAATCATGGACGGTCATTATACCAGCTCCAAAGTGGTTGATGCCTGCTGGGCTTGTATGATAAGCTGCTGTTGCTGCTGAAAGTTAAGTAATTGTTGTTGCAACTCCATTCGATCAGAAGACAATTCAAAATAATGGGCAAATTCACTACGTAAACGTTCACGACCTGATTCTTCGACAAAAATAAGATTGAGATCTTTACGCAGTTTGACCGAGACCCCCATCACCGCAACCATGACCGTATCTAGACTACGGACATTACTTTTTTGCGTATCTGGTAAACCAATCACACCATAGCGCACCAAATGGCTATTGATCTCGATACAGGCACGAGAATAAGCCACTTGAATACGGTTACGATCACGTTTGCCTGCGGTCACTTTATACATATTGGCAAAAGAATCTGGTTCTAGCGAATTATCCTGCCCAGAGATCTGTAAGACCGGCTGTAAATCTTGACGCACTTTATCTAATATTTGATTGAGATCACGCTCAAAATTTTGGCGTTGTTGCTGTAAGCTTGCTGTCAGTTGCTGAATGTTACTTTGAATGTTTTCTAGCTGCTGGGATAAGCGCATTTTTAGATCAACAATGATCTGCTTTTTTTCAAATTGACGTATTGCGGGGACTTGCTCAAGCATCTGATGAAGTATGTGTTGTAGTTCGGGGATACCACTGCGTTGTACCAGTATAGGTTTGGAATTTTCGATCCCTTGACGGTGCCGTGTAGCTGATACAGGTAGTACAGTTGCAGTTGGTGCTTGATTTTGAATGCTATCGATAATCTGCGCTAAAACGGTTTGATCTGGAATTTGGTCAATTTGGGTAAGCAACAGTAAGCTTTGACGTTGAGTTTGCTTTGCATCTTGCTCGAATTGCTGGAATAAATGTAATTCATAAGGATCAAACTCACCCTCACGTACTGAATGGACCATTAGGCGAATATCGGCTTTATTCCACATTGCATCTTGAGCAAGTTGATCATCGATTGTAGCCACATCAGCATCTAAACCTGGTGCATCTAACCAACGGATATGATGTTGCAGATGTTCGGAGAGAGCTACCGTTTCTCGTTTATCCGCTACTGAGAAAATATCTTGACCAATAAGCTCATTTAACAGTCGGCTTTTACCATGATTATATTTACCAATCACTGTCACTGTCGGAAATTGGCCTGCCTGTAGAATGGCTCGTAGCCGAGCCAATGGTATCGTGTATTCAGGAAGTGCGGCTAAAACATGATTAGTCGCTGCATCAAAAGTATGAATATCCATTTAAATATCTTTTCCATAAAGTAAAACAGGCTAAACCGTTACAGCTAGCCTGATTTCAAGATTCACAATATGACTTTTAGCTGTATTAAGCTTGTAGGCGAGGGCGGTCAACCACATTGTTATCAACACCATCTACGAGGTGACTGAGTTTGAGGTCAAATACCATTTCAGCAAATGGGCCTTCAACACCGTTGGCTTGAATCGTTGCTGCATCAGTATGTTCGATTGCGTCAATCACAAGACCTTCACGTGTTGCATAGGCGAAGTCATCATAAGTGTATGGGTCACCAGCTACGTTAATTTGCGTAGTTAATTTGCGATGGCCTTCTGCTGTTACAAAGAAATGAATATGTGCAGGGCGATTACCATGGCGGCCTAACTGATTCAATAATTGTTGAGTTGGGCCATCTGGTGGACAGCCATAACCTGCAGGCAGAATGGTTTGTACACGATATTGACCTTGAGCATCTGTCATAATGGTGCGACGCATGTTAAAAGGCTGTTGTTCGCCAGTTGGATCAAAGTGGGAATAGAAACCTTTGGTATTGGCATGCCAGATCTCTACTTGTGCATTTGGCAGTGGTTGGCCATCTGCCGCGTAAATCGTGCCGTGTAAAATCAGGGTATGACCATTTGGATCACTGCCATCATCCATACGGGCAAAACCTTGTGCAACAGGGGCACCTGCGACATAAAGTGGGCCTTCAATGGTACGCGGGGTTGGGTTCTCAATACCCAAAGCAGCATCAATTGCATCCATACGCATATCAAGGAAGTGGTCAAAGCCTAAACCAGGAGAAAGTAAGCCTGCTTCATGGCTGGTGCCTAATTGGTTTAAATATGCAACTGCAGCCCAATATTCATCAGAAGAAATTTCTAAATCTTCAATGGTCTTAAATAAGTCAGAAACCACCCGATGAACGATTTGCTTAGTGCGAGGATTTCCACCTTCTTGCTCAAGTCCGCTGAGTAGATTAATGAAATTCTGTACTTCTTCCGTCTCGAAAATTCTAATATTATTGGCTGTCATGGCTATCTCCTTAATCTTGCCATAATGCTGGATCACGTTATCACTTTTAAGAGATGTTATGAGTTGAGCCAGCATCACTCCTGATATTGCTTCGTTGATGAATCCTTCTATATACCTTAATTGAATGTTATAGCCTTATCTAGACTGAATTCGGTATCTTTAAATACTTAAAAGGTATATTTATCTCAGCAAAGGGGAAAATTGTTATGATGAAATTACCTGTTGATAATGGTAATCTCAATACGCAGTTGATTAATTAATAAATTATTATAATTCAATTTCTTAATAGATGTTTACTACGTGGAAATCATTAATCTATTTTAAAATATCATTGCTATGATGTAAAAGGTATAAATATATACCGCTTTGTACATGGAAAATTACATTAATAATTCCGATAATTGATCGTGGTGATGAATTCCCTTAACCATATTGGTTTGAATTTATTTGTATTTTAAGGGAGTACAAAAGTCTTTGTCTTGAGGATAAGACAAAGATCACCTTAGAACTTACACAACAAGAATTTCAAATATTCAGGAAAGGATTTCCCATGTTAAAGCCAGATTTGCTTTATAGAACTCAACGAGTTGCACTTTATACATTGTTTGGATGTTTGAGTATAGAAACTGCTTATGCTGAGTTTTTAGAAGAGAGTAAAACCAGTATTTATTTACGTAATTTCTATATTGAGCGCGACTTCGAAGATACCACGAATGATCTGGGGAGTTGGTCGCAGGCTGCATCTGGACGTTTTGAGTCGGGTTATAGCGACACACCCTTGCAAGTGGGTTTAGATTTTGGTTTCCAATATGCATTACGTTTAAATGACCGTTATGATCAGCGCTTAGATACCGTTTTTAAATATGATCAAGACGAAGCTCAACAAGCACGAGATTATTTAAAATTAGGTGCAACCTTAAAAGTTAAATACCAAAATACAGAACTTAAAGTCGGTGAGCTTTTCCCAAAAACACCGGTTTTATTTATTGATGATTCTCGGCAATTGGTGACGACTTATGCAGGAGCAATGTTAGAAAGTCAAGACATTCAAAATTTAAAACTTTCCGCAGGCCGTTTTACCCATGTGAATGCCCGAGATGATGATGAATATAGAAAGTTCACTTTAGGTAACTCAACAGATCCCAATAAAAGAAGTGATGGTTTAAATTTTATAGGCTTAGACTATAAGCTTACCCCTAACTTCACAGGTTCATACTGGTTTGGTCAGTTGGAAGATATTTATCAACAACACTATTTCAATGCGGTTTATACAGAAAAAGTCAATGAGACCAAGCTAAAAGTAGATGCGCGCTATTTTAATTATAAAGAGGATGGCGATGCTTATTTTGGAAACATCGATGTTCAATCTCTAGGGTTACAAGCGAGTGCACAACATGGCCCAAATACCTTTTTAGCGGGCGTGCAAAAGCATTTCGGTGAGGACAATATTCCACTTTTAAATGGTTATGTTCCGCAAGGATATTTACAGACTTGGTCTGCAATTGCTTTTTATAAAGCGAAAGAGTTTACTTGGCATGCCTTATATAGTTATGACTTTAAAGATCATGGCGTACCGGGATTGAAACTGACCTTGCGTTATTTAAATGGTAGTGACATTTATCGGGCTGGTTTTAAGGATAATAAAGAAACCGAGAAAAATTTGATTGTAAACTATACTGTTCCAGAAGGATGGTTAAAAGGTCTTGGGGTAGAGTGGCGCTATATTGATGCTGATATTAAATATGGTGTTGGAAATATGCCAGGCAAGGATTTTGTGGAAAATCGTTTTATCACAACCTATACCTTTAAATTCTAATTTTTGCTTAATCCGATAAATCGAGTGATGCCCCTATTAAAAATAAGGGGCATCATCTTTAGCAGTCAGGATATTTAAGAGTCCAAGTATAGTTAACCTGTAAAAACTGAGACACAAGAATATAATTTCTCTTAATTAATATTTTTAATTAAATCAATTATATGGAGAAAATAAGTTGTTTGATTCTAAAAAGCTTGCAATGCCACACCTTACATTCAAAGTTTAAATATCTTTGCGTAGGCGATGCCTCCCTTTTTAGAGATAAAAAGGGACAAAAATCTTCCGTTTAACAGGGCTCTTGCGCTGCAAACAAAGCAGTGCTTTATTTTTGCTCATATACCCCCGCTCAACGGCGACATCCTTGTCGCCCCACGGTAGGATAAGTATCTATGCTTCAAAAGCACAGAAAGTGAATTGATAACCAGCAGTTTCTAAAAGTTTATACAAATACTTAAGTTTCATTTCTGATCAATGACTTGATGCAAATCAATTGTATAAATATTTAGGTGGTTTGGCTATAAATAAGGATAAGCATAGTTAAATGCTTATCCTTTCTTCGCTAGTCAGATCATCAATAGGTATATGCCTAATAGGCAAAACTAAGCATTAATCTAAACAAACCCGCAATTAAAGCCAATGCTGCAAAACCGAAACACCACAACAAAATAAACCATGTTGCAGGGTTGAGTTGTTTGATGTATTTGTTCATCTAAAACTCCTTGATCAATGATAGCCTTCATCACCAATACGGACTTTGTCTCGGAAAACCCAATAAGACAAGAAGGTATAAGCGATAATAATTGGGATCAGAATTGCCGCACCGACCAAGGTAAATTTAAGACTTGATTCTGGTGCAGCGGCTTGCCAAATTGAAACTGAAGGTGGAATGATGTTTGGCCATAAACTAATTACAAATCCAGTAAATGCCAGAAACACCAATGCCAGCGTATAAACAAAAGGTTTGATCTCATGTCGTTGCTTACAGGCATGTAAAATTAAACCAGAAAAGAGTACAACTAAAATAGGCACAGGGCTGAAATAGATAAGGTTTGGTGATGCAAACCAGCGCTGGGCAATTTCAGGATGTGTGATCGGGGTATAGATACTGACGGCAGCAAAAATAATCATTAACGTGATTAACAGCTTTGGCATTAGCGTATACATGATGTCTTGTAAACGCGCTTCCGTTTTTAAAATCAACCAGCCACAACCTAAAGTGGCATACATGACCACAACACCTAAACCAGTGAAAAGTGAAAAAGGGGTAAACCAATCCCATACACCGCCACTATAAATACCCGCAGTGGTTTGAATACCTTGGATATATGCACCAAGGATAACCCCTTGGAAAAAGCTAGATAAGATTGATCCCCAAATAAAGGCTTGATCCCATAAGTATTTGGTTCGAGTTGCTTTAAAGCGGAACTCGAAGGCAACACCACGGAAAATCAATGCGACCACCATAAAGATAATGGGAAGGTATAAAGCAGAGAGTACCGTAGAATAGACCAGCGGAAAGGCTGCAAATAATCCCGCACCGCCAAGCACCATCCATGTTTCGTTACCATCCCAGACAGGGGCGACCGTATTCATCATGACATCACGCTCTTGCCGTTCTGGAATAAATGGAAAGAGAATTCCAATACCTAAATCAAAGCCATCCATCACCACATAAATCAGTACACCTAAACCGATAATGCCGACCCATATTAAAGCGAGATCAATCATGATGTTTCTCCTTATTTTGATCTAGCGGCGCTTGTTGTCCATCGATTGGATCATCCACAGCACTGAGTGGTCGTAATGGGGTTTTAAAATGCCCTAAACCGGTTATTTCATGATCTAAACGCGTTAAAAACTCAGGTCCAGATTTCATGAGTCTGAACATATAATAAATCCCAGCACCAAATACAACGGTATACACCAGTACAAAAATGATCAGACTGAGTCCCACTTGGTCTGCTGTTACTGTATGTGATAACGCATCTTTGGTACGCAACACGCCATAAACCACCCAAGGCTGTCTTCCCACTTCCGTAGTAACCCAACCTGCGAGTAAAGCGATATAACCCGTTGGACCCATCACAATGGCGAATTTATGAAACCATGTAGACTCGTATAGCCGATTCTTTTTGCGTAGCCATAAGGCTGTTAAGGATAGCAATACCATTAACATGCCAAGACCTACCATGACACGGAAACTCCAAAATACGATAGCTACATTTGGGCGATCTTCAGCTGAAAAATCCTTTAATCCAGTAACTTCGCCATCTAATGAGTGGGTTAGAATCAAACTACCTAAATAGGGAATACCGAATTCAGTCGTATTTTTTTCTTGTTGCATGTCTGGTGTTGCAAACAGCAAAAGTGGCATCGCGTGATCACGGTTGGTTTCCCAGTGTCCTTCAATTGCTGCCAATTTCGCAGGTTGGTGTTTCAAGGTGTTTAAACCATGGTTGTCGCCAATAACCACTTGTAAACAAGAGGTTACCAACACCATCCATAAACCCATAGAAAATGATTTTTTAATTAATTCATCACGGCGTCCTTTAAGCAGATGCCAGCCAGCTGTGCCTACAACCAATAATGAGGAAACTAAAAATGCAGCAGTTGCCATATGTGCAAAGCGATAGGGGAATGATGGGTTAAATACAATTGCCCACCAGTCCGTCGGGACAATGATGCCATTTTCAATTGCAAAACCTTGTGGTGTTTGCATCCAACTGTTGGAGGATAAAATCCAGAACATTGAAATACAGGTTCCAATAGCGACCATGAGTGTGGCAAAAAAATGTGCTTTTGCGGTGACTCGGCCCCAACCAAAAAGCATAATTCCTAAGAAGCCAGCTTCTAAGAAAAATGCGCTTAAAACCTCATAGGTGAGTAATGGCCCCGTCACACTCCCTGAGATACGCGAGAACTCACTCCAGTTGGTACCAAACTGGTAGGCCATGACAATGCCTGAAACAACACCCATAGCAAATGCAACAGCAAAAATCTTAATCCAGTATTTGAATAGGTCTTTGTAAACAGGGTTTTGTGTACGCAACCATTTCCATTCCAGCAGTGCAAGGAAACAGGCTAAACCAATAGAGGTTGCAGGGAAAATAATGTGAAAAGACACAGTGAAAGCAAACTGAATTCTTGCCAGTTCTAGTGCAGTTAATCCGAGACTCATTGCATGCCCCATCGTTGCTTGAGGCATTGGATCGCTATAGACCCATGACCGTCATGATTAAGTTTGGAAAAAACAATAGATCGTTCCATAAAAACTACCTACTTAGAAATAATGGTTAGGGTTTGTTGATATTTCATAAATGGCATGCGTTGTCGCAATTATCGCCGACCTTTCAACAGACCCTATGATCTTGCACCATAATTTAGATTGGCTGTAGGTACAGAAAATGAGGAGAAAAAATATAACAGATTTTTAAAAAATGGCTAAACTGTTATATTTTTATCGGCTGCTTTTGTAGCTATTTTTTTTCTTTAATGCACTGCAAACTACGGATATATCACTCAATTTTAAGTTGAAAAAGGTATGTACCGTTAAATTTACCTTGAGTCATGATGAATATACGGATGTAAATAACAGTGTTTTATACAATATCTGAGTTAACCACCATCAAGCGCGCGAGCTACCAAATCAGCTTGATTATAGCGATTTGGGGTTTTGCATATATGTTGCAAAAACTGTTGAATTTACCCATTGCGTCAGGTGTTTTAGGTTTTTTTATATTGCTAATTTTATTGCAAATGCAATGGCTCAATTTGGAAAAGGTGAGTCTAGGTGCAGATATTCTGTTAGGTGAGCTGTTACTGTTTTTTATTCCGCCAGTGGTCGGTGTGATTCAGTATCAGCAATTGCTTTTGATCAGTGGTTGGAAAATATTTCTGGTGATTTTACTCAGTACCGCTTTGGTGATGGCAAGCTCTGTGTTGATGGTGAAAATATTCTTGCAACAGGATGATGTGGAATGACGGAGTTATGGGGGATTTTTTACTTGCTGTGGACGGTACTGTGTTACTTCGTGGCAAAGCACTTATTTGTTTTTACCCAGAAAATATATTTTTCTCCGATTATTGTGGTACCGAGTCTCAGTATTATTTTGATCTTTATATTTCAGCATCGCTTTCAAGACTATTACCTATACACCCAATATTTGGTTGCCATGTTAGGACCAATTACAGTGGCATTTGCGATTCCTGTATTTCGTTATAGAGCGATCGTCAAACAGTATTTTTTCGTTTTAATCTTCAGTTCTAGTGTGTCTATGCTGGTGGGGATCTTAAGTAGCTGGCTATTGGCAAGTATATTCAATTTTGACGAAATTTTGAAAAATAGTCTTTTGGCACGTTCGATTTCTATTCCATTTGCTTTGGAGTTGACTGAAAAGATTGGCGGCTCAATCAGTTTAATTCCCTTGTTTACGGTCATAACAGGCTTAGTGGGGATGTTATTTGGTGATTTTTTACTGTTATGGATGCGTTATAAAAATCGTATTGCACAAGGCGCTGCTTTAGGAAATGCTGCTCATGCGATGGGGATTGCGCGAGCAAGACAACGTCATGAGTTGGAAGGGGTGATTGCCAGTCTATCCATGATTATTTCCGGGGTTATCATGGTGTTATTTGCGCCATTTATGATTTCATTGATTAAACATATTGTTTGATTTCATTTTATTTAGATTGAAAAATAACATTTAAGAATGAAGTCTAGACTGCATTTAAAGACAGTATGCAATGTGTAACGTAAGTGATTTACATCAATATTTATTTTAAACCTCAGTGTGGGATTTTGTGATGGTGCAGATTTTGCGCTACATATTTAATTGTATTTAGCCCTTGTCATATTCTAGAGAGGGTGATTTTATATTAGGATCATCAAAGGGATGATCGAAAGCAACTGCTGGATTTGGAATAGGCTTATGGATGGGTTATCTGAATTTTCTTGGCAAAATATTAAATATAACTTTTACAATACTGGAGAACTGCCAGAGATTGTGCAACGAGATTCACCCATCTTACAGCTTTGGGAAAGTGCGAAAAATTCAGGCTTAAGTCCTTTCTCCAAAATCACTGACTTAGACGAGTTTCCTGTCGCTGACCTTTCACAGGGTGATATAAAATTAGCTGCATTGGCTGAAGGTGTATTAAATGATGTCTGGCGCTTATTTGGGCAACAGGATGTTATCGTTTTCTTAATTAATCATCAGCTTAAAATTATTGCTGAACGTCACAATCCTGATTTAGATGACCAATATCATTATTTATGCACGGGTCGTATTATTGAGCCCTCTGTGTTTGGTGCGATTGCACCGACATGTAGTGTGATGTCTAAACAGCCTATGATCATGACAGGGCATCAACATTATCTAGATGAGTTTTCAAATTATTCTTGTGCATCGGTTCCGATATTCAATGGCTGTGGTGATGTACTCGGTGCTTTAGATATCACTTCACCACAAGGGCTTTTGGCGAGCAATTGGTTGCGTCACTTACTTTACCAAAGTTATATTTTGGAAAATAAGATTATTCAGGCAGCACTACAACCTGATCAACGGGTCCTTTATTTTCAACATTCTAAAGATTTGTTGGACAATGCCTATACGGGCATGATCGTACTGGATCAATCAGGAAAAATCCTCAAAGCCAACCAAATGGCGTTGAAACTGCTGAATTGTTCTATTGAGCAATTGTTGCAGCAACCAATGGATCATTTTTTACTCACTGAGCATTTGAATCCATTAAATTCGAGTGATTGTTTTTTAATTCAGAGTTTTGACCATGCATTTTTTTATGCCCAGCTACGTAGTGTGAATGGGCAGTTGCAGAATAAAACAAGCAAAATCACGACACAGCATTTGCTTGATCAGGCGCTGAAAGCATTAAAAGCCGATATTCCTGTATTGATTACCGGAGAAACCGGCACAGGTAAGGATCATTTTGCTCAGCAGTTACATCAGAAGCTCGATGTAGATTTACCTTTTATTTCGATTAATTGCGGTGCAATACCAGATCATTTGCTTGAAGCAGAATTATTTGGTTATGAAGGCGGCGCTTTTACAGGTGCTAAACGGCAAGGTGAACAAGGTTTAATTGAACTGGCAGATCAAGGCATACTCTTTCTCGATGAGATTGGTGATTTGCCTTTACATTTACAAGTGAAAATTTTAAGAGTGTTACAAGATCAGCAGTTCTATCGGGTTGGAGGACGTAAACCGATCAAGTCAGCATTTAAACTGTTATGTGCAACACATCAGGATTTAAAAAGTAAAATACAACAGCAGTTATTCCGCCGTGATTTATATTATCGTATTTGCGGTTTTCAGGTACATTTACAACCCTTACGCTTACGTCAAGATAAACAGTTCATTTTACATCACGTTCTGGATCAATTTGGTATAGCACAATGGTCGAGCCATGTAGAACAACAATTCAATAGGCACACATGGGAAGGAAATATTCGTGAATTAATTCATGTGGTGAAGCTATCCGCAGCATTTAAAGACAGTGAAATTTTAAATCATTTATATTTACCTGAAGCTGATTTGGCGATTCAGGAGCAAAGTAAGCAACTGATATTAGATGAAAATAAAAACTTAAATAGCTTGACCAAGCAAATGATTGTGCAGGTGTTACAAGAAGAAAATGGCAATATCGCAAGGACAGCGAAACGCCTAAACATTTCAAGAACAACGATATATAAATATATTGGTAATTAATTGTAATTTTTTATTCAGCCCTCTAATGCATTTTTTATAGATTCAGCTGAAATACAGCCTGAAAAATTCAAGACGCTCTATCCTTTACTTGTCGATGTAAGTTTTTTCTATTAATTAATAGTCTTATAATTAATAGAATGAAAAGGACTAAAGTTATTAATAAATATGTATTCCCTTGGAATATATGAGAATTATATCCTTATATAAATAAACGTTGGTAAAAGCTCTTGTTGTGTATAACCAATTGAAGATTTTTCAAAAAAGTAACTTAAAATTAAAGAATATAGACCTGTAAAGACAAAAAAAGAGAGAACTTTATTAATTTTATCTTTTATAAAAAAATAGAATTTAAGCTTAAAGATATAATTAATATTGAAAAAACAGCAGAATAAACGTTAATCCAGTATTCATAATTTTCCACGACTTCACCATACTAAAGCTTTTTTTATAAATTCAGTTGAAAGAGAGCCTGAAAAATTCAAGATGATCAATCCTTTACTTGTCCATGTGGGTTTTTCTATTAATTAATAGTCTTATAATTAATAGAATGAAAAGGACTAAAGTTATTAATAAATATGTATTCCCTTGGAATATATGAGAATTATATCCTTTATAAATAAACGTTGGTAAAAGTTCTTGTTGTGTATAACCAATTGAAGATTTTTCAAAAAAGTAACTTAAAATTAAAGAATATACACCTGTAAAGACAAAAAAAGAGAGTACTTTATTAATTTTATCTTTTATAAAGAAAATAGAGTTAAGACTTAATGAAGCGATGAATAATGTGAGAATTACAGAATAAACAGTAATATAATAATCGTAACTTTCCATTTAGCCTCCCTATTGTTTTTTGTTAGGTTAAATATTCTTTCTTCTGTTATAGATTAATCGTCCAATTAAGATGATTAAGGCAATTAAAGAGATACCAAATGGAATCATTCCAGAAAAAATATTTTTATCTGTTCCTTTAAAAATAAAAGTCAATAATGGCTCTTGTTCCATCAAACCTATATAGGAAATAGCAAAGACTCTATTTATGATACGAGTGATAATTGCAGTACAGATCAAGATTGAGAGAAATCTATTGATTTTATCTTTAATAAAAAAGGTAAAATTAATTGACAGAGATATAACTAATATAGAAAAAATAATGCCATAAACATTAATCCAATATTGAACTTCTGATAGTTCTAAACCTAACATTTATCCACCTAATGCTTCCTTTATAGTATTTGCAGTGATACGCCCCGAATTTGTTACAGTTTTAACTGCTTTACCTCTGTAATAGATAATTCGAGAACCATGTCGATAATCTTGCTTTGAGGCTGTAGTTGTGCCATCAATATTTGGATTAGCCGATGTAGCATGTGCTATAACAACACCTTGTTTTTTCCCAGCCTTATATAGCTGGGATGATAGCTCAGAAGCAAAGCAATCGTCGCCACGACCTGTATTACAGCCATGAATTTCAATTTTAGACTGCTCTGTAAATACGTTAAGTTTTAGGCTCGAAATAGCAGCTTGATTTTTAATTCGATTACCACCAAAGTCATAGCCTCGCCAAATAGCCATCATTACAGTTTTATAAATATTGGCCGCTAACTTCCCCTTGAATACCCCTTCGCGAGTTATCGTCTTATCTAAAGATGCGCCTAGAATATAGTAAAGTCCATCAGAATCGCCATGACAAAACAGATCAAGAGATTGAACAGTATTATTTTCTTGAGTTTCTAATGCACTAATCACCGACCTAGAACCATTATTTATAAAAAAGCTTTTGACAGGTAAATCATTTTTATAATCTTTAATTACGTTTTTAGATGCATGTAAAAATGCTGAATTATCACTTGATTTCCTTGATCCACCATAAATAATAAGGCGGGTAGGTGATTTTAATTTTACAATTTCTACTTTTGCAATTTTAGTTGTTGTAGTCTGATGTTGATCTACCATGAATCAGCCTCAAAAAGTTTAATTTCAATATCTTCTGCTTTTTCTGTAAATTCTAGTTTTTCTGTCATGCCATTTTCATCAGTGACACCTTCAATAGTACGACCATCAGCATAGGTAACAATGTATTTTACATTGCTATAGGGTTGATTATTTGAATTATTTACTAACTGATATTGACCTGAATATAGAGTTAAGCCTTGAGCTAAAAAGCTTGATGAGTTTGTATTCTTACTATAGTTTTCCCCTTGACTTGTTCCAACAACATGATCTTGTTTAGGTAAAATTTTAGCTCCACAACTTAATAGATCGTCAACGTAAGCGACTGGTTTTCCGTCCATAATAATATGGTTATGACTCGGTTGTATTGTCGACCAACATTTACACTTAGGACAAAAGTGACCATCCCCTGCACGTAGAAATAGATTTCCCATTTGAGATGTTCGCTGTTGAGTTGCTTGAATGATTCCTCCATGATTTGTCATAGAGTTATGGATTGCAAAACCTTTAGCCATGATTAACACCTTCTTGGCACAAAAAGCCTTCAGGAGCCTTATCACCGATAAAGATATTTATAACTACAGAGTTGTTAGGGCCATCGATAATCTCATCACCATTCTCTAAGTAGCTTCCTACCAATGCACTCGCTTTAACTAATCCACCATTTTTGCTTTTAGCTCCATTTACCGCAAGGTAATAGATCTTTTTAGGCCTATGCCGAAAATAATGCTGTTCTGCTTTTATTGTTTGCTTTATGTCTTGTTGAGACATCTGTTTTAACTGTTCAATTGGTAATTCATGTAAAAATTTAGGTTTCGTCATACTGAGTCCAATTATTGTTATTGAATGAAGAACATAGAGATTAAAACATAAAACCTTATATTAATATAAACTTAATTGAATTTTTAATTATATTTAATAATTTGGATATATTTACTCAAATTCATGGCAGTCTTCGTTATAGCTTTCATGTTCTGATCTTACGATTTATTAAAATAGTAAATTTAAGGATTAGTCATATATTATGTTTTTAATAACTTATATTTTAATTTTTGTCTTATTAACATAATTTCGCTTTATCGTTCACGGCCAGTTCAACAAACGCCATATTTAATTGTTTAGAGAATATTTCATCTACTCGTCAACATCGCTAACCCTCATCCTTGTTTTAGGCTTCCAGTGATTGTCCATTGATTGGACAGTGTATTCTCAATGCTGTCCATTTATTGGACATTGGAAAGGTAACATTATTTTAAGTATATGATTATTAATTATAAAAATATTGGCACGCTAACTGCAAATATTCTATGGCTCATATTTGATTAAAACAAATCTATCAATCGATTTATTAAGTGTAGTAGATGGTCGATTCGTCATGGATAAATCGATTGATTTTTGATTCAAAATTTAAACAAGTGCAATGAGTAGTGAAAAGGATGCTTGAAACTAAAGGGAACAGATGATGTGTTTTAGCAATAAAAATAGCCTGCTTCTTATGTTGAGTGGCATGTTTGTACAGTATAGCCATGCGATTGACGTAAACGTGGGGGATTATACCGCGTTGCCAAAAGGCACCAATGCAGGTGTGTTCTATTATCAACATAGTCAAATGGAGGGTTATTACCAAAATGGTGAAAAAACCAGAGCTGAATCTAAATCGGATATCGGTATCGCGCGCTTAATTCATTACACCGACATCGCTGGTTTACGTGCAACGCCTCAAATAATTTTACCGTTTGGAACAGTACGGCATACGCAAATTGGCGATACTGATTTAAACAATGCCTCAGGTTTTGCAGATCCAGTAATTGCTTCTGCATTTTGGCTAATTAATCAACCTGAACAAGGTTCATCGGGTCGTTATCTGGCATTTACCCCATTTATTTATCTGCCAGTTGGGCAATATGATCGAAATGATGCGGTGAATTTAGGCGAAAATCGATTTAAGTATGATCTTCAACTGGCATGGGTACAGCCACTATATGGCAAGCTTGCTTTTGAACTTTATCAAGATGTGATTTGGTATGGAGACAACGATGAAGCGGGAAAGGGCGATCAAACACTTTCACAAGCGACCAGCTATCAAACTCAATTTAACTTACGTTATGACTTGAATTCTAAACAGAGAATCGCCCTCGGTTATGCCGCAAATTATGGGGGTGAACAACAATTGGATGGAATCAAACTGGATCAGAACATGGAAAAGCAACAAGTGCGATTGGAGTTTCAGCAAATGCTGAATGCAAAAACTCAATTAAGTGCGCAGTTGCTTTCAGACACACGAACGGAAAGCGGATTTAGGAAGGATTACGGTCTGAATTTTCGTGTTTTTTACATTTTTTAATTTAAAGCAGGTGTAAAACATTGATTGCGTCATTTTTACAAGGATGCAGTTAGAACAGTAAAGCAATTGTCTAAATAAATTTTGAAGAGGTCATCATGTCTATATTCACAAAACAGCTTTGGGATAAAAAATTATTTAACGGTTCATGGCAGTCTGCCCAAGATAGCTACAGTGTGATTGAGGTTGCAACAGGTCAAGTGCTTGGTGAAATCGGTTATGCGACTGCCGCTGATGTGGTGAGTGCTGCACAACAAGCCAAAGCCGCCCAACAACAATGGTGGGCTTTAAACTATCAAGAGCGTCAGGCAGTGTTTGAGCGAGCTACTGTTTTACTGACAGAAAATCAAGCGGAAGTGATTGAGTGGCTGGTTAAGGAAAGTGGCTCGTTACAACTGAAAGCGGGCTTTGAAGTAAGCATAGCGATTCAAGTGCTTAAGCATTGTATCGCGTCACCTGCAACTGAACAGGGCACATTATTACCTACGCAAAATGGCAAATTAAGTATAGCGAAACGCTTGCCCTTAGGTGTTGTTGGGGTCATTTCTCCATTTAACTTTCCACTGTACTTAGCTTTACGTGCTGTGGCTCCTGCTTTGGCCTTTGGTAATGCGGTGGTGTTAAAACCTGATGAGCGTACAGCAGTGTGCAGTGGCTATGTGATTGCACGGATTTTTGAACTTGCAGGATTGCCCAAGGGACTACTACATGTATTGCCAGGTGGGGCAGAAGTTGGTGAAGCACTGACTTTGGATAAAAATATTGCCAGTATTCAATTTACAGGATCAACTCAAGTTGGACGGATTGTAGGGGCGAATGCGGCAAAGACCTTAAAGAAAGTTTCCCTAGAACTGGGTGGCAAGAACTCATTGATTATTTTGGATGATGCGGATATTGAGTTGGCTGCAGAAAATATTGCATGGGGTGCATTTTTACATTCGGGGCAAATTTGTATGACCTCAGGTAAGATTTTGATTCACCAAAAAATTTATCAACAGGTCAAACAGCGTGTAATTGAAAAAGTGCAGAATTTTGTGGTGGGGAATCCTTGTGACAAGAATGTCACCATTGGGCCATTGATCAATGCCAAACAAGCACAACGTGTAGAACAATTGGTCAGTGCTGCGGTTAATGAAGGCGCAACATTGGAAATCGGTGGACATGCCGATGGGGTATTTTTTCAACCGACTGTACTGACCGATGTGACTGCAAATAATCCGATTTTTAGTGAGGAGATTTTTGGTCCTGTTGCGGTGTTGATCCCGTTTAGCTCAGATGAACAGGTCATTGAATTAGCCAATGATGGCGATTATGGGCTTTCAGCAGGCATTATTACCTCCAATGTAGGACGTGGTATGCAACTCGGAGCGAAGCTTAAAGTGGGCTTGCTACATATCAACGATCAAACCGTAAATGATGAAACGGTCAATCCATTTGGTGGTTTTGGTTCATCAGGTAATGGTACGCGTATTGGCGGCCCTGCCAATGCCGATGAATTTACCCAGTGGCAATGGATTACTGTACAGGCTCAAGCGCCACATTATCCTTTTTAAACAATTAAATAAATTATTACAGGACGTTAAACCATGAGTGAATTAAAAGATATTATTGCCGCAGTGACCCCATGTAAAGGTGCTGACTTTGAGCTGCAAACTTTAAAAATACGTCAGCCTCAAGATGATGAAGTATTGGTAAAAGTAGTTGCTACAGGAATGTGTCACACCGATTTGATTGTACGTGATCAATATTACCCGGTTCCGCTGCCTGCTGTTCTTGGACATGAAGGGTCAGGAATTATCGAGGCGATCGGTCCTAATGTAACCGAGCTTCAAGTGGGCGATCATGTGGTTTTAAGTTACGGGTATTGTGGAAAATGTAGCCAATGTAATACTGGAAATCCTGCCTATTGTTCAGAGTTTTTGGACGAAATTTTAGTGGGGCAGATTCAGAAGGGAATCATGCACTTTGTACCCATGATCATGGCGTGGTTAATGATCATTTTTTTGCCCAATCCTCCTTTGCAACCTATGCTTTAAGCCGTGAAAATAACACGGTTAAAGTGACCAAAGATGTACCAATCGAACTATTAGGACCATTAGGTTGTGGCATTCAAACAGGTGCGGGTGCATGTATAAATGCTTTAAAAGTGACACCCGCCAGTAGTTTTGTGACTTGGGGTGCTGGCGCTGTTGGTCTGAGTGCTTTACTTGCGGCAAAAGTGTGTGGCGCTTCGATCATTATCGCTGTTGATATTGTTGAATCTCGTTTGGAGCTGGCAAAAAAATTGGGTGCAACCCATGTGATCAATAGTAAAACTCAAGATCCTGTGGCGGTGATTAAAGAGATTACCGATGGTGGAGCCAACTTTGCATTGGAATCTACTGGGCGACCTGAGATATTAAAACAAGGTGTTGATGCGCTGGGGATTTTAGGTAAAATCGCCGTAGTAGGTGCACCTCAATTAGGCACGACTGCACAATTTGATGTAAATGATCTGTTATTGGGTGGGAAAACTATTTTAGGTGTCGTTGAGGGGAGTGGTTCGCCCAAGAAATTTATCCCTGAGTTAGTCCGTCTATATCAACAAGGGAAATTTCCATTTGACCAACTTGTAAAATTCTATGCATTTGATGAAATCAATCAAGCTGCGATAGATAGTCATAAGGGTATTACACTCAAACCGATTATTAAAATTGCATAATGTTGCATGGCATGCTCATTGATGAGCATGCCATTTTGCTGAATTTTGAAAGCAATAATGACTAATTAAGCTTTACTATTAAATTTGATTATCGAATAAACGTATTCAAAACAGCAGTTAAAAAAGATTTAGAGATCACATGATTGAAACGGTCTGTATGAACCATACCTGTAAATTTAAAGAGAGTTTTATTGCACATTAATCTATAGCTCTTTTTATCTAGTGCATCAAATTGTTTTATATTACATATTTAAAGCGAGATTAATTAGTTTAAAAAATTTATTAGCATTAATTTTTAAAATAAAAATAAATTACACCTCTGAAATATCTTCGTTGAGGAAAATCAAATAATTTGAAAACATAAATTTATAGAACTGTCGTAATATGTCAATGAATTATCGGGGAAATGTCAATACTCAAATTTTTAGATTCTATATTTTAGGAAAAGTTAGGAATATTTGTTAGTTAAAAAATGGAAAATTTTTTACAATCTATTGAAATGAATAGAATTAACTGATCTAAAAACTAAAGAATCTATAGAAATTGATAGATGAGATTGAAAAGGAGAGGAATACAAAGATAAATATTTTTTTAGAAAAAACTAGAAATACAATCCTCAATTAATCTGTATTCATTCAGTGAATTAATCTAACTAATGGGATCATTGATAATAAATAATTTTAAGTTTTATCCAATATTTAGATAAATAATTTTTTGTAATCTAGCCATAGTTTAAGGAGTAAAGTATGACAGCCAAAATTACACGACGAGAACTTATTCAAAAAAGCCTATTCGGTTTTGGTGCACTGTCTTTATCTGCGGGTTTTACGGGATGTAATGACAGTTCAGATCGAGAATCAACAACACTACAAGTCAATTTTGAACATGGGGTTGCCAGTGGAGACCCTTTACAAGATCGCGTGATTTTATGGACACGCTTGACGCCCAATGATAGCAGCGCACGTTTGCAAGTGACTTGGGAAATTGCTTTAGATGATCAATTCAAGCAAATCATTAAAACAGACAAAGTCACCACAGCAAAAGCACAAGACTTCACGGTGAAAGTTGATGCCACAAACTTAAAACCAGATCAACGCTATTTCTATCGTTTTAGCTTTGGCAATAAAGTTTCACCAGTTGGACAAACCAAAACGCTACCAATCAACCCCAGCAAAGTCAGTTTTGCGGTATGTTCTTGCGCGAACTATCCAGCAGGGTATTTCTATGTTTATCGTGAAATGGCCAAGCAAGATGTTGATGTGGTAATTCATTTGGGTGACTATATTTATGAATATGGTCAAGGTGGTTATGCAACAGAAGATGCAGTGAAGTTGGGACGTACTTTGGCTGCGGACAATAATCAAGAAATTATCAAGTTAGATGATTATCGCAAACGCTATGCGTTATATCGTAAAGACAAAGATTTACAAACATTGCATCACCGTCATCCATTTATTGTGATTTGGGATGATCACGAGCTGGCAAATGATACATGGCGAGAAGGCGCTGAAAATCACCAAGCCAATGAAGGGGCTTTCTTCGATCGTAAACTTGCTGCATTACAAGCATACTTTGAATGGATGCCGATTCGTCCTATTTCCGCAAATGATCATCTCAATATTTATCGCCAGTTTGACTTTGGTTCACTGGTGCAATTGACCATGTTAGATACCCGTATCCTTGCCAGAGATAAGCAACTGGAATATACCGATTATATCACCGCTTCTGGTATGGATTTTCAACGTTTTCAGACTGACTTAACCAATCAGAATCGAACCTTGATGGGGTATACCCAACGTGAATGGTTACAGCAAAAGTTGGCTCAATCCAAGGCAACGTGGAATGTATTGGGTCAGCAAGTGTTGATGGGTAAGATATTAATCCCTGCTGAATTACTGGTACCGTTGAGTGCAGTTCTGAGTGGAAACGCAACTCAAGAGGTTTTAAATCAAATCAATACGATGATCATGGAGTTAGTGCAACTGAAAATGCGTGTGCTACAGGGCGATCCAACATTGACAGCAATTGAAAAGGCACGTTTAACCACTGTCGCACCTTATAATTTAGATGCTTGGGATGGTTATTATGCTGAACGTGAAATTCTGTATGGTACCTTAAAAGCATTGAACAAGAAGGTCGTAGTGCTGGCAGGTGATACCCATAATGCATGGTCATCAGAGTTGTATAGTCAGGCGGGTGATTTTGTCGGTGTTGAGCTGGCGACAAGTTCAGTGTCATCGCCGGGAATTGAAAAGTATCTCAATATTCCAGTGGAACAGTTACAGCAGTTTGAAATGGCGTTTACCACACTGATTGATGAATTGGATTATACCAACCTAAATCAACGTGGTTATCTGAATGTCAGCTTTACTGCAACGCAGGTTCAAGCGGACTGGATCTATGTCGATACCATTAAAGAGCCGCAATATACTGTGGATACAAAACGTGGGCATCAAGTGGTGTTGAATAATCAATTGGTCAATGCCCGCTCGATTAAGAAAACTGCTTAACAAAAGACTATTTAATTTTATATCGCCTGACTACTGAAGAAGATTTTGATGCTATTGCTATCGCATCATTTCTTTAGTAGTACATGGCTAAACTGTCTTTGTACACATAATGATTGAAATAACACAAGAATATCAGGAGTAAAAAACCATGGCTGGATTATCGATTTGGCACGTACTTATTTTTGCAATTGTGGTGATCTTACTTTTTGGCACATCTAAATTAAAAAATTTAGGTAAAGATGTCGGTGGTGCGGTGAAGGATTTTAAAAAATCAATTCAAGATGATGAAACAACCACTGCTGCACTGAATGAACCAAGAACACAGGAACATCAAAATAGCAATGCTGATGTGAACTCTACGGTAAAGCACTAAAACTGGAGAACTAACACATGCTTGATGTCGGATTTTCTGAATTATTGGTTTTTGGGATTATTGCGCTGTTGGTGTTAGGACCTGATAAACTCCCTGAAGCTGCGCGTTTTGTTGCGAAATGGTACAGTAAATTGAAACGTCTCATCAGCAATGTTCAGAACGATATTGACCGTGAATTACGCTTATCTGAATTGCGCGAACAGATGCAGAATGAGATGCAGCGTATTCAAGAGTTAGAGCAAAAAATGCAGGCGCAGATGCATGAGCTACAGCAATTATCGGCTATGCCTGAAGATACTATACAGCAAGAGCAAGCGCCAGCACGATTAGAGAAACAGCAATTAGTGCAACCGCAATTAAAAGAACAGCAAATAGCCCAGCTGAGAGTGAAGCAGATTTATCAACCTGTCTCACGTGCTATTCCTACTGTCTATTTGCCAAGTATTTGGCTAAAACAAGCTAAATCTAATGATGACAAACTCAGCATTGTTCCTGTTCATTCCAAATCAATATCGCAATTGAAGGTGGCCGTATGACCTCAATGATACCGCAGCTACAAGAGCAAGCTTCTGAAGAAGCGACTCAGCTTGAAGCAATGCCGATCACCCGACATTTGATGGTGTTGCGTCAGCATCTGTTTAAAATTATCGGGGTATTGATTGTGCTTTTTTTCTGTTTGTTGCCATTTGCAAACAGAACTTATTCAATGTTATCTGAACCACTACGTGCCCAATTACCTGCCAGTTCGACTATGATTGCTACAGATGTAACTGCAACATTTATGGCACCTTTTAAACTGAATTTCTTTATTGCGCTGATGCTGGCGATGCCTTTTATTATTTATCAGATTTGGGCATTCATTAAACCTGCGTTGTATGAAAAAGAAAAGAGTCTGGCATTCCCATTGTTATTGAGCAGTATTTGCTTGTTTTATTCAGGGATTGCCTTTGCCTATTTTATTGCCTTGCCTTCGATTCTGCATTTTTTTATCAGTGTTTCACCTGATACCGTTGCGCCAATGACGGACATTAACAGTTACTTAAGTTTTTGTTTAAAACTCTTTTTGGTGTTTGGGGTCACTTTTGAAATTCCAATTATTACACTGGTACTGATTTTAATCGGTTTGGTCAGCACTCAAACATTGGTGGAAAAAAGACGCTTTATTATTGTGGGCTGTTTTTTTATTGCGATGTTTGTCACACCACCAGATGCTATTTCGATGATCATGTTGGCAATTCCAATGTGGATGTTGTTTGAATTGGGATTGGTATTTGGCAAGATGATTGAAAAACGTAAACGTGTATAAGTGCTGATTTGTAGCGAAAGTGGTTAAGTGTTGCTTTGTTCTATTCAACCCTTCTTTTTTAAAGCAGGCGAATTCATATTTAAGTGTATAAATTCGACAGATCTCTAGATTTTAACCCATCCTTGTCTCATGGGTGAGTTCGTAATACTGTTCTAAACCCCACATGCGTTGCAGCCAAATCAAACTCTTGCGGATATCGACTACTATTTCGATAACGAGAGCAATAACTCGAAGCGCATAAGAAAGAACCACCTTTAATCACATATTGGGTTGCTGCGATGCTTTGCTGACGCAGATCCGTATAATTTCCCATATGTTGATCATGCGCGCCTTGATATACAGAAGAGGTCCACTCCCAGACATTCCCAATCATATCGAACAATTGGAACGCATTGGCAGGATAGCAGCCGACAGGTGCCACACCTGCAAAATGGTCTTCAACAGAATTATGCAGTGGAAATTCACCTTGCCAATAATTGGCTTGTGGATGTTGATGGGCATCCTGAGGCGCTTGATGCAGTGGCGTATCGGTTTTTGAGCCCGCCTTTGCAGCATATTCCCATTCTTGTTCGGTAGGTAAATCTCTTCCTAACCAAACTGCGTAATGTTCAGCATCATTTTTGGTCACATAGCGAACAGGTTCAGCAGGGCGTGGAGCTTGACCCGAAGCGCCATTGGGCGTTTTCCAAGTGTAATCAGACTTGAGTTGCCACCACTGATTAGGCTTATTGGCATCTGGTGAAAATACAGCTGCCTGTTTCTGTTGCTCTGCGTCGGTTACATAGCCGGTTGCTTTTACAAAACTACTAAACTGCGCTACAGTCACTTCGGTTTGATCGATCCAGAAACCCTCAACTTGGCGTTGTTTTTGCCCAAAATTAAGTTCATCGGGATAGGCTTTATCGGAGCCGAGCTGAAATGAGCCTTTGGCAATCCAAACCATCCCCGCTGTTGGCTTTTTTTGCCATGCATTAGGTAAACCTGAATAGTGTTCGCATTGCTGCAATGAACCAAGCTGTGCAGAAACTTTGCTGGTTTGTTTGGGAGAATGATGCGAGTCGGGCGTAACCTTATTGCAGCCTGTTACAAGGAACAGGCTGCACAGTGAAATTAAAAGGGGGTTAAACTTCATTGAATGTTGTATTCCTTGACTCCATTTTTTTGGGTATATTTGTTATACACATCAAGCAGTTCTTGTAGTTTTGCTGGGTTATTTTCTGCAATGTTTTGGGTTTCACCACGGTCATTTTTTAAGTTATATAATTCCCAAGTTCCCGTTCCAAGCTCTGCTTTACCTTGCAAAGCAATTTTCCAATCGCCTTGACGCGCATATTTACTGCCATGCAATTCATCAGCAAAACTAAAGTTTACAGGGCGAATCGTCTGCGCTTTATTTTCAAGCACTGATCTCCAAGAGTAACCACTTGGAGTATTAATCTGACGGCCTTTATATTGACCTTGTGGGACGGCAATATTGGCATAATCTAAAACAGTTGGAAAAACATCGAGCACTGAAGCAAAACCATGATAGGTTGCTTGCGCTTTGTTTTGATGAGGAAGTTTAACAATGGCTGGTGCTGTGGTTGCACCTTCACCTGCAGTATCTTTCCATAAGTGGAAAGGCGCAGCACTGACTTCAGCCCAACGCGGACCGACATAATGATAAGAACTGGATGTACCGACATTATTCACCCGATTATCAAAACCTGATTCAGCTCCATAACTACCGCGAATAAAGCCTTCAGCCCCATTATCTGAAACAAAGAAAATTAAAGTATTTTCGTATAAATTATTGCGTTTTAAATACTCAATCACCCGTCCAATATTAGCATCAAGGTTTTCGACCATACCTGCATAGATTTCCATTCTACGTGCTTCTAAGGCTTTTTGCTCAGTGGATAGCTCATTCCATTTGCCATATTTTTGGGGTGCATTTTGTGTTGCAATCGGTTCGGCTGCAGTAAAGTTGGCTGGAATCAGACCAAGTTGTTTTTGACGGGCAATACGACCATTGCGGATCACATCATAACCAGCATCGTAAACGCCACGATAACGGTCACGATATTCAGTTGGGGCTTGTAAGGGCCAATGGGGAGCTGTGTAAGCAGCATAGGCAAAGAATGGTTTGCCTGAATTTTTTCCTGACTCTAAATAGCTAATTAATTTATCGGTGAAATAATTGGTTGAGAAGAAATCATCAGGTAATGCTGAAATTGGAACAACTTGACCATCCTCCGTATAGGTGGCATTCCGTTTGTAGGCACTAGGCGCTTTTTTAAAGTGTAAATCTAGACCTTGTAATAGCGTAAATGAATGATCGAAGCCTTTTACATGTGCGTTGGTTTCAGCGGTTAAACCGAGGTGCCATTTTCCGCTGATATAGGTTCGGTAGCCATTATCTTTGAGCACTTCTGCAATTGAGAGTGAGCGCTCATTTAAGTAGCCCTCATAACCCGGCTGGCCTTTTAAGTGAGCAGGGGTGAGCTCAGCCATAGCCCCAATGCCCGCTAAGTGATGGTCTGTCCCCGAAATTAATTGTGAACGCGTTGGTGAGCAGGTCGGGGCAGTATGGTAGTCCGTTAAAATCCGACCTTCTTTGGTGAGTGCATCAATATTTGGGGTTCGAATTTCACCACCAAATGCTCCCAAGTCTGAATAACCTAAATCATCTGCCATAATAAATAAAATATTTGGTTGTTTTTTGGTTTCAACTACCGTATTTGAGTGATCTGAATCATTATTATTACATGCAGAAATTGAAAGACTGAATAATGCAATAGAAAGTGTTGTGAAAAGGTTTTTATGAGACATACGTGTCGACTGAGTTTTCTAAAAAATTAGGTTAAGTTTAGAGTGTTAATTTTTAAGCTAAAAATAATTAAAATTTGATTGTTAATCTTAAAAAAAGCAAAGCCTCAAACATTCACCCAAATGAATGTGGAAATTATTTGAAAGAAGATATTTAGTCAGTGGATAATTAAAATAAAAAATAATTTAAAAATTTAAAAGGATGATAATTATCACGTTATACCATGGCGTTAAAAATACTTATATTATGGATGGGAGGACAACGGCTTGTAAACATGTCTTAACTGCGCTTGCTTATTCGTATTGGTGTTAGATGTTTATTACACATGTCGACTCAATTTTGAGGGAAAATAGCTTGAATTGTGGGTGCTTAATAATTGATCAAAAGAATACAGAACTGTCTGTTTTTTTGTTGATGGTGTATTGATTAAATGAATATTAATGTGATAAATTCTACAGAATTAGAGGGGGATCTTTTTTAAGATTCTTGATGCCTTGATCCTATTTCCCTTCCCCAAGGGAAATAGGGGTTTTTAAGATTAGCTAAAAGCAACAGATAAATACGTTTATAAAAGACTGAAAAGTGCTCATCTCAATATGAGCACATATAAATTTTAAGAAATAGTACATATGTATGAATTCTACTTTTTAAGAATCATAAGATGAATCTATAGGTAATTATCTACGATGAAAATTTATGAAATGATATTTCATAAAGGAACTTATGAAAAAACACGCTTATTTTATGCTGAAAATAATAAAGCTTCACGTCAGCATTTCATTGAAAATATGCGTTTAGAGCTTGATCAAGAACTTAATGATTTCATTCTAAATTGTAAATCGAGTTACAAGCATGATTTGTTTGACTTATACAAAAAAGTTCAAAAAGAAAGCCATTTACATTTAGATGTTATGGAAGATGAGTTTATACAGAATTCAAAAGCAACCTTTGACCAATGTATTTGTTTAAGTGTTAAAAGTCATGAGGTGTTTAATATTATAAAATCACTTATTTAAAAAAAGATTAGTTGAAACAGATAATATTAAGAAAAATAATTTATATCATTTGCTTAAAGAAACGTATATTTAGTTGGCTCTATTATAATACAGCCAATTGCTGTTGAGCCAATTCATAGCCTTGGTCTGCGGCTTTTTTTAACCATGCTTTCGCTTTATTGATATCTTGAGGCAGGCTTAAATTTCCATCTAAGTATAGAGTTCCCAATTTAAATTGTGCTGATACATCGCCATTTTTAGCCGCTTTAAGATACTAATAATGTGCAAGATTTTGATCCTATTTGATATTCTTCCCATCTGAATATTCTTCTGATAAATTGTATTGCGCCATCGCATTGTTCTGATTTGCAGATTTGGTTAGCCACTCAATACCTTTACGGGTATTTTGGCGGATACCTGATCCCCATAAATAACTCATTGCCAAACTGAGTTGAGATTCTGAATCACCCGCTTCTGCGGCCTTTTTAAACCAAAAAACACCTTTTTCTTCATCGAAGGATACACCCTAATTGCCATTACTATAAAGCTAACCCACTTGGTATTGTGCTTTTACATCTCCATTGTTGGCTTTTTCGAGTAGCTTTTCAAAACTTTCTGCAAATACAAGTGTAGTGGGGAAAAATATAACTATAATCAGAGGGTATAACCGTTTTTTAATTTTTAGTTTTATCATTTTTCAATCATTTGTGTCTTTTAATCAGTAAAATTAAAGTGAAAAATTAAGTTGTAGTCAACTTAATTTGAGCCAAGACTTATTCTATTTTTCTTTCAAGTTTAGCTCCCTAGGGAACTAAACTTACCTAAATAATGAAAATGAAGAGCTTATATCACTCGACAAATTGGGGTAAAAGACGCTGTTAATACTACACAAAATTATCTAAACACTCGCATGTTTAGTGGTGAGCAGCATTAAAGTATCGTCCTAAGTATCCAGCTTACATATTTGGATAGTTAGGCCCACCACCACCTTCCGGTGTTACCCAAGTGATGTTTTGAGATGGATCTTTGATATCACAGGTCTTACAGTGAACACAGTTCGCAGCATTAATCTGGAAGCGCTTAGAACCATCATCATTTTCCATAATTTCATAAACACCAGCAGGGCAGTAGCGTTGAGCAGGCTCATCCCATTTTGGTAAGTTGACATTGACTGGAATCGAAGCATCGGTCAGCTTTAAGTGAGCTGGCTGATTTTCTTCATGTACAGTATTCGATACAAATACAGAAGATAAACGGTCAAAGGTCAATTTACCGTCTGGCTTTGGATAAGTAGGTTTAAATGTCGCAGCATCTACAGTTTTTAATGCACTAAAGTCAGGTGCAAGGTCATGTAAGGTAAATGGCACTTTAAAGATATTTTGATCGATAAAGTTAAATGCACCACCCATCCATAAACCGAATTTATGCATTGCTGGACCAAAGTTACGTGAACGATGTAACTCTTCT
>NZ_JBBCMP010000011.1:0-125414 GCF_037152175.1 Acinetobacter sp. AS167 | reverse complement strand
TAATTCATCTTTGCTATGGTGTTCTTAAAAACCAACAACCTTATCAGGCAAATTATAAGGCATGAATCCTTAAATAATTTGCTTGACAGTTAAGACGGTATCTTTTCATCTCTGAAAAGTGAGGCATCGCCTTCGCAAATTAAATTTAAACTTCTCACTGTAATATATGGCTGTGCAAGCACCTTTGCGTCATTGAATTCTACATGGTGTAGATATCGTGGGCGTATAGGACGTACCCCTTGCTCAACATAAGCAAGAACAAAGCATGACTTTTTTGTAGCGCAAGGATGAGACAGTACAAGAGTGAGATATTAGGCTTCTTTCATTAGTCCTTTTAAAACCGTAAATCAACATAAAAGCCCCTCATCCTAGCCTTCTCTCGAAGGGAGAAGGGACTTTCAATACCAATACGATTCACGCCATATAATCATATTTTTATTTATGAAAGATCTATTGTTTATGCCAATCAAATTTAAACTTTTCACTGTAATAGGTGGCTGTACAAGCTTCTACCATCAGATCAATTCACTGTTCTGCAACAGAACTAATGAAGTTGTTCTAAATTGATTAACGCATTGCCAAAATATTCAAATGCATCAAGCGCACCTTGAATAACTTCATCTTTCTGGCTTGGGCTGAGTCGAGCTTGATCTAGAGCTTGAACAAATCGTTTCCAAACCTTAGCTCGCCCTTCAGGATAAGCAGACAAATTGCGAGCGCCTTTTTCCGCACTGAGCCCTAAATGTTGCTGAGCTTGTTTAAATAAAAATGCAGCTCCCAATGTTGATCCTTCTGAAACGTAAATCCAACCTAGGGCAGCAGGGAAAGTCACATTTAAGCTTTCTAAAGTTTGACCTTGAGGCTGAATACCTAAATCTTGCAGATCGAGTAACGCCTGAGCAGAGCGACCACGAATATCAATATCAGTTATATATGAAGCTACTTGATCTTGTTGAAATAAATGTTCGATTTCTAATTGAAAATAATACTGAGACAATGTGAATAAAGCATATTTTTCTAAACTTGAAAATACATCTGCTTGTGCCATCAGCTTATGCATTCTTTCATGCTCATCTGCAGTTTGTAATTTTAGACGCATTGACAAACTAAGTTGTTGCTGAGCGTTTGGTTCATTGATCAGTGCTTGATTCATTCCATTCTCTGATTTAAAAGGCGGTATATAAGAGATGACGAATGGAAGGAGAAAAACATGCAAAAGACCTTACAAAAAAAGTTCCTTCAGAGAGCATTTACAAATCATGGAATGTAAACGATAATTATTATTGTTTAGGGTTTTTAAATTTAATTTTATGGTTCCAATTCTCCCCACACCCTCACGGCAGCAGATATTGCAAGACATGTATTTGGATCATCATGATTGGTTGAGACACTGGTTGAACTCGCGAGTCCGCTATCCCTTTACTGCAGCGGATTTGGTTCAAGATACTTTTGTAAAATTGCTACAAACTCAACAGCTTTTTTCTATTCAAGAACCGCGTGCATATTTGGTGAATGTTGCTAAACACTTACTTATTGATAAACATCGTCGTTATATTTTAGAGCAGAATTATTTAGAAACCCTAAAACAGCATGCTGATGATCAGGATATTTTATTATCTTCAAATCAAATTGAAGAAGCAGTACTCATCTTAGATTTTCTCACTGTTGCTTTGCAGGGTACGACAGCACTGACTCGAAAAGCTTTTATTATGTATTACTTTGAAGGTTATAGTCAGAGTGAAATTGCGACTGAGATTGGTAAATCTTTACGCACGACACAGCTATATTTAGCTGACTGTTTACAGTTATGTTATGAGGCGAAAAACAATCTGCTTGAGCTAGAGCAAGATGAACGCTAAACAACTACAAAAAGAGATGGCTTTATGGATTGTTCGTTTAAATACCGATAATTTACATGAACGTCAACAAGCTCAAATCGAGTTTGAAGCGTGGAGAAACAAGTACCCTGAACATCATGATCAACTCGATCAAATGCTTAGTTTCTCACAAACGATGCAGCAATTTTCAACAACACATGGCATATCTAGCCAAAATGTTCGAAATTCAATGAAACTCAGCCAGCAAAGTAAAAAAAATATTTTACAAATGCTGAGTAAAACCTTGCTGTTCTTTGTAGGGGTAGGCGGTGTAATCTATTTAGCCAGTGATTCAACGATGCTGTCGTACCATACTGCTGATTTTAAAACTGAAGTTGGCCAAATACATTCAATCACCTTGCAAGATGGTTCCAAAGTGACTTTAGGTGCAAAATCTGCAATTAAACTAGATTTTAGTTCTGAAAAACGACAAATCAATTTAGTTCAAGGGGACATGTATATTGATGTTGCCAAAGACCCTCAACGACCGTTAATCATTCATACACCTCAAGCAGATTTTAAAGCGCTCGGTACTCGATTTATCGTTTATCAATACTCAAACAGCAGCGTGGTAAATATGCTGCATTCTAAAGTTGAAACTCGTTCCTTGGGCAAGGATCATCAATCAAAAGTAGTCAAGCAGGGTGAAAAAATTACCGCTAATCCACTTGGTTTGAGTCCAATATCTAAACTTGATATTGCATCGACAGAGTTTGCTTGGGATAAGCATCAGATATTGGCAGATCAACTTCCTTTGCCTGATTTACTCACAAACTTAAGTCGTTATCATCATCAATATTTAATTTTTAATCACTCTACTTTAAAAGATTATAAAGTCAGTGGTGTGATTAATGCGCAACAGGATTTAGATCAAACCCTGCGTTTATTGGTTAGTCATTATCCAATTAAAATTACTAAACTTGGTAATTATGTGATTTATATTACTTCAAAATAACAAAAATGTTATTTTAGCCTAATTTAATAGAGTTTTTTTAAAATAATTTATTTATGTTTGGTTATATTTTTAGATCATTAAATTCTGTTTTAAAATACAATATTGATTATAACTTTATTGATTTAATTTATAAGTTATTGAATAAAAATAATTAAAATAATTTATTTATTTTTTCAATGTATGTGCATGATAAAGAGTTAACTTGGGAGATATTGTGGTGAGAATATATTGTTGTGGGGGTGGTGGTTTTTTTAAACTTGGTTGAAATTTAAAATAAAAATAAATTTTGAATAGCTGGATTTTAAAACAAGTTTATGCTTAAAATAAACAGATTTTAAAATAAATAGGCAATTTAAATAAATGGAAGCAGGGGGTGTATATATTTAAATGTGTTTGTTTATGTGGGGTTTATTTTTTTGTAATTTGGATAAAGTAATATTGTTTTAAACTTCATGAGGTTAATTCTATGAAGAGACTTATTCTCCCCATATTGAGTGTTTGGACTTTAAGTTTGGGAAGTAATAGTGTGTTTGCTGTTAACGGGAAAATTACGGTAAATGGTGCTGTGACTAACGGAACGTGTACGATCCAACCTCAACTTGGTGTGGGATCTGGCATTAAGGATATTATTATTCCGTTGAAGGCTATCACTAAATCAAGCTTTACACCTACAAATACAAGTCAAGGCTCCACAAATTTTTTTCTGTTCTTGGTAAATGGTACGGGCGCGTACTGTGATGTGGCACATAATAAATCCTTTAAGGGTATCCATCTCACTCCAATTTCTGCAACTGACTTGGATGCAATGGATAAGACTTTATTGGTCAATAAAGCTACAGGTGCAAGCGGTGCTTCTGTTAAAAATCCTGTTTTTATTCAAATGTTCGCGGATCATAGAAATGTTGTGGATTTTACTGCACCGTGGGGAGTTCAGGCAAAAAGTATGATTTATGGCGATAAGGAAGATTTCTCTTTCGTAAGTTATCAAGTTGAGTATGTTTCTAAAACTGGAATTGTCGATGCTCAAAATGTCACAGCGACTGTAAATTATAACATTCACTATAATTAATTTTTGTCTGATGATTTCAACAGGGAACAATATGTTTGTTGTTGATTAAGCCAGTTAAAAATAATTATAACTTCGTAAGGTTAATTCAATGAAGAAACTTACTCTACCCCCGTTGGCTATTTGGGCTTTACTTTTGGTAAGTGGTCATGTGTTTGCTGTAGATGGAAAAATTACAGTGAATGGTGTCGTGGTTGACCAAACCTGTACATTACAAGCTTACAATGTAATGGCAAGTGGTAAGAAAGATCTAACAATGCACTTACAAGATGTACCTAAATCTGGGTTTGCTCCCAGTACCCCACAGCAAGCTGGTGCATATTTTTTTGCAAAGTTAACAAATTCTGCGGGTGGTAAATGTGATGCAGCAACAACTAAAGCTTTTAAAGGTATCCATCTCAGTGCAATTTCAGCAACAGACTTAGATGAAACGGATAAGACCTTATTGGTCAATCAAGCTATAGGCGCCTCTGCTACAAATCCTATATTTATTCGACTAACCACTTGGCAGGGAGCAGCCGTCGACCTTTCTGCACCTTGGGGAACTCAGGCGTACTCTCCAGCAACCACGCCTATTCCGCAGCAAGATACAATTATAAATTATCTTGTTACGTATGTTTCCAAGACTGGGATTGTCGATGCTCAAAGTGTCACAGCGACTGTAAATTATAACATTCATTATAATTAATTTTTGTCTGATGGTTTCAACAGGGAACATTATGTTTGTTGTTGATAAAGCAGTTAAAAATAATACAACTTCGTAAGGTGAATTCAATGAAGAAATTTACTCTACCTACATTGGCTATGTGGGCTTTACTTTTGGCAAGTAGTCATGTGTTTGCTGTAGATGGAAAAATTACAGTGAATGGTGCTGTGACTGATGGAACATGTACTTTACGACCTACTAAAATTCATCCAGGAACTGGCATGAAGAATATAATTATTCCGATGGCCGCTGTGCCTAAATCAAGCTTTACTGCTACAAATACGTTACAAGGGCGCACAAATATTTTTCTGGACTTAGTAAATGGTGCGGGTGATTACTGTGATGAGGCACAAAATATAGCCTTTAAAGGTATTCATCTCAGTCCAATTTCAGCAACTGACTTAGATGAATCGGATAAGACTTTGTTGATCAATAAAGCTACAGGTGCTTCTGTTAAAAACCCTGTTTTTATTCAATTAAGTGTTTCGGGTGGCAATGTACCTGTGAATCTTTCTCAGCCCTGGAATACTCAGGGAAGAAACGCTGTTTATGGCCATAGTCAGGCCGTCCACGTAAGTTATCAAGTCAACTATATTTCCAAAACAGGGATTGTCGATGCTCAGAATGTCACAGCGAGAGTAAATTATACATTGCACTATAATTAATTTTTGTCTGATGGTTTCAACAGGGAATAGTTTGTTTGTTGCAGATTGAGAAAATTAAATAAAACTGCAGTTCATTGCGGTTTTTTTCTGTCTGCTTCGTCATATAACTTAGAACGCATGAAAACACAGATTATTTTAACTGAATGAAGTTAATGATTATCATTTAACCTTGGGTGAGTAAAGAATGTCTCAATCTTTATATCAGACAGCAATAAAGCCTGTTGCTTTGGCTGTTGCAATCGCACTTTCTATGGGTGCAATGAGTATGCAAACGCATGCAAATAACACTTTACCAGTAACTTTTTATCAAGTGCAAAGCGGTTCACTTACCCAAGCTTTAAATAGTTTGGCACAGCAAGCCAACGTATCTTTATTATTAGATCCAGAAAAAACTAATCGTTATCGGGTGAAGACGATTCAGGGTAAATATAGCTTAGACCAGTTTTTTGCGTTATTGGTGCAAAATACGCCATTTCAGATTCAAAAAACCTCAGCAGGTTATCTGTTAGTTGAAAAGCCCGTTACTGTACAAATCCCAGTAGTTAATACAGCGAATACAACAACAGGAAAAACAACAAGTTCAAATGCCCGTACTGATGAAAACCAAATTTATCAGATGACACCGATTGTGGTAGAAGCCATAAAAAAAGACACTATACAATTTGGCCAAAGCGTACTGAATCAAAAGGCGATTGATCGTTATCAGGCAAATAATGTTGCACAATTACTGGATCATATGCCCAGTGTTGGTTCAGCCGGATCTCCACGCCCGGGGGGGCAAACGATTAATATTTTAGGGATGGGTGGTGTAGCAGATGTTCCCATTACCTTAGACGATTCTGTTAAAACGTTTGACAAATATCGACAGGGTTCAGTCTTTATTGAGCCAGAAATTTTAAAGAAAATCACGGTGGATAAAGGACCGCATAATGTTGAAGTAGGAAATGGCGGTTTTGGCGGTAAGGTCACACTTGAAACCAAAGATGCCACTGATCTACTGGACGCTGATAAAAATATTGGTGCATTTTTAAAATATTCACGTTTTTCCAATAACAGCCAAAATACTTATACTGGTGCAGTATATGGTAAAGCAGAGAATGGATTGGTCGATGGTCTGTTTTACTATACCAATCGCGATAGTGGAAATGTAAAGCGCCCAGATGGCAGTCAGTTTTTATATTCTGGGCAAGAGCAAGAAACCTATTTAGCCAAACTGAATTTTTATCCAGCAGATGGTCATAAAATTTCTTTAAATGCGATGCAAAGTGGGCATGAGGGCTGGGAACCTTTTGCTGCTATGCGTGATCAGGATGCAGTACCAACTGAAGCAGATATTGCCAAATATGGCTATGAAGAGGCTTGGAAGCGCCGTTTGGTGGACCGTGATCAAGAAGATACCAGTTACTCAGCAAGTTATGAGTTCAACCCTGACGCTAATCCATATCTAAATTTAAAAGCGGTCGCATCCTATTCAAAGACTTATCAGCATGATCAACGCTTGCCAAGTGTAAACGGTTCAGCGGCACTGTTAGGCAACGAAAGTTGGGTGACTTATACCAATACTGCATTGAAAATAAATAATATCAGCGACATTCCAACAAATTTGGGGACGCATAAATTAAAAGTTGGCGCGCAATATCAGAAAATGGAACAAAATTCGCTGATATATGACAAGAACAATGCCAAAAAGCCAGATTATAATTTTGGTTATTACGAACCGAACTATATGCCTGCTGGCGATCAACAAATGCTCAGTGCATTTGTTGAAGATCAATATCAGATTAATAATTTCGTCATTACACCATCGCTACGCTATGATCATATCGAAAATAACGGCAAGCCAAATCGTGCATCACGATTTAATGATCCAACTGCTGGACATGATTATTCTAGTAAAACTTATACTGGCTGGTCTCCACGTTTAGCGATGTCTTGGAAACAGGCGGACTATATGACTTGGTTTGCAAATGTGAGTAAAACTTGGCGTGCGCCTCGTGTTGATGAACAATATTATGTGCAATCCGCAGCGACCACTGTTCCCTCGACTAGTCGTTATCTACTGCCTGAAAAAATGTTGGCGATTCGTGTCGGAAATGAGATGAATTTTGATGATGTGTTTAGCAATGAAGATCATCTGCAAGTCCGTTTAACTTATCATCATAATCGGGGTAGTGATGAGATATTTCGTAATCGTTCAACATTCTGTCGAGCACAAGCAGAAAACAATGCCAACAATGGCTCGGGTAGCGTAGCGGATTGTAAAGGCAACTATGATCATGGTTTTTATCGTAATGTGACTGATTACACCATCAAAGCCTATGAAGCCGAAGCCTTTTATAACCAGCCAACTTGGTTCGCAGGTTTAACTTATTCCTATATTCGCGGGCAACGTGATAATTCCCCGGTAAATCCATGGTTTGATCAAAAAACATGGATGACCAATATCCCACCGAAAAAAGCCACGGCGACTTTAGGGGTAAATGTGCCTGAACATTACTTAACTATGGGCTGGAGAGGGATATTTGTAGCTGCGCAAGACCGAAGCCTTTCTGACAATGATAAGTCAATTGCGGCATCTTCATTTTCATTACCTAAAACCAAAGGCTATTCACTACATAGTGTTTATGCAGACTGGCAGCCAATCGGTGCAAAAGGGCCTACGCTGAATTTCTCGATTGATAATTTATTTAATCGTGATTACAAAATGTATTTGGGTGAATATATGACAGGTACAGGTCGAGATTATAAGGTAAGTATTTCTCAGAAATTCTAATGTACCTGCACCAACCATACGAAATGAAAGAATGACATGGCGAAAAGTAAATTTAATTTAACCATTAAATTCACTTTTCGCTTTTTTTAATTAACTCATCAGCATAAATTTAAATCTCTAAAATCATATAATTTTTAGCACGAGGCGTTCGATTGCAACATCTATCAAATTTAACAGTTGCAGTGTTAAAACGATATATGGCTTGGTTTTCAGTTGGATTGTTAACAGGTAAGCATTAAGTCTTTAAGCTGCCAGTCTTGGTTATTGAAATAAAATACTGATCAAAACCAGCGTGAGTAATAGGATATAACCACGTTCATGCAGCTGATTAGACAATTTCCCTATCCACTTTATCGAAAGTTTCATGCCTAAAAAGCCCCCTATAATCAACGCAATTAAAGCAGGGTAATAAAAATAACCAATAAAATGCGTGCCTAAATGTTGGGGTTGAATGAATTGTCCAATGATCAAGGTGAAGCAACCTGCAAGCGCAACTGGCATACTCAAAGGATTGGCAAGGGCAACCGATGAAGACATATCCAAACCACAACGACGGAACAGGGGAACAGTCATCACACTGCCTCCGACACCCAAAGCAGCAGCTATCCCACCGATGAATATTCCGCCTAAGCCTTGCTCTGTTTTGGTGAGTAATCTTACTGTTTGAGCATTTGAGTGGGGCTGTCTGAATTGACGAATCAGACAATCAAAAATTGTAAAACACAAATAGAGTGCAAAAGTCCATTTTAACAGATGTGATGAAGTATTCAGGGCGATCAAAGTACCTAAAATTGCACCAGCAGCAATCCAATAAGCAATGGGGAATAAGTACTGCGTGTGTATTTTTCGCTGTTTATATTGCTGATAGCTTGCCAATCCTGAGTTGATCACCATCAATAACAATGAGGTGGCAACAGCACTTTTAAAAGCTAAATCATAGGCGGTAGAATGAATTGGATATTGCATACGGATTGTCGAATAAACCAAGGGAACCACCACAAAGCCCCCAGCAAAACCAAATAATATGGTGAGTATGCCACTGACAAATCCTGCAACCAATAAAATAAGATAGAGTTCCATAAGCATAGATCTTTGAAAATAAATACCAGTTTAAGGATTTCCCAATCAGTAAAATTTGTTATATTCCGCATTTAATTACTCAAATCAGACACAGATATGAAACAAATCTCGATTCATAGTGTTGAGCATTTAAAACATAAAATGATTGCGATAGAAACGCAGTACGCTGAGTACTATGTGTTGAAGATGCACAGCCATAAACGAGCACAATTACTCTATGCAGCTCAGGGCGTGATGCATGTTGAAACACCACAAGGAAACTGGATCATTCCTCCAGAAAGGGCAGTTTGGATTCCACCACAAGTTCCGCATCAATTGACTTTGTTTAATGTTAAAACCTGTAGTTTGTATATTCTTCCTGAATACGTCCCTAGGCAGATTGAATGCTGTGAAGTTCTGTCAATTTCGCCTTTGCTTAGACAATTACTTTTAAAAGCACCAGAGTTAAATGAACCGCTTTCAAGACATGATGAGCTGATTCAAGAATTGATTTTAACCGAGCTGGAAATTTCTGAAACAATTGAACTGCATTTACCTTTACCAGAAGATAAAGCCATGTTAGAAATTTGCCAAAAGTTCTTAAAGCAGCCAAATATTCATTTATCACCTGAAGAAATTGCGATACAACTTTATATCAGCGAACGGCATTTTAGTCGGCTGTTTAAAAGTGAAGTCGGGATGTCTTTTTCAAAATGGCGACAACATGCTTGTGTACTGTTAAGTCTTGAAAAATTGCTCCAAAATCAGCCGATCCAGAAAATTGCTTATGATTTTGGCTTTAAAAATCCTGCTGCATTCACCACCATGTTTCACCGAGTTCTAGGTTTAAGCCCGACTCAATATATGGGGCATCTGCAAAATAAAACATCTATATAAACTGTATTTTTGATTTTTGACTGAACGTTATAAAAATAAGCCTAACTTATCAGTGACCTGATTGATACAGTCGAATCATTAGAAAAAGCACGTTTTATTTAAAGCATGTTGCTTTTCAAACATATATCAGTGAAAGGAAAGTGTAAAAAATAGTGATAAATATAAATGAAAATGATTATAATTATTCTTCAAGTTTTTAGGTCATTGTTTAATGCAGTTTAATAAATCCTCCCTCGCATTTTCAGTTTTTGCCATCATGCTATCCACCGCTCATGCTGAGTCAGAATCAGAGATAACGCAAAATGCTGTAAGCAATAAATTGCCAACGATTACCGTACAAGCAGACAGTGATAAAAAAGCCTATGCAGCAAAAACAGCAAGCGCGGTATTGCGATCTAAAGCACCTTTATTTGAAACAGCTCAGTCGATTAGTGCGATCACCAATCAGCAAATTGAACAAAAGCAAGCAAAAACAGTAGCAGAAGCTTTAGAAGGTGTGGCAGGCGTGACCTCTGGTCAATATGGACGAAGAGGCTGGGATGACTTTATTATTCGTGGACAAATATCCAGTTCACAAACTTATATTGATGGGTTGCGTATCCAAGCATCGGATAATGTTTTACGAGCGGAAGATATTTCAGGCTTGGAGTCTATTGAAGTGGTCAAAGGGCCAACCTCAGTTGGTTTTGGTTTGGCGCTGCCAGGGGGCTTAGTCAATTTAACCACCAAACGACCACAAGCAGAAACCGCTTACAAAGGCACATTAAGTTATGGAAGCTATGCTTTAAAAGAAGGTACATTTGACCTAAATTATGCCCCTGACAATCGTGCAAAAGGCGCTTTTCGTATTGTAGGACGGGTCTCTGATCAAGATGACCCGACTGACCATGTTTATTTTAAAAATCAATATATTGCTCCATCTTACAATTTTGATCTAGGCGATAAAGATGATTTATCCGTCATTGCCAGTTATCAACACCGTGAATACATCCGTCAACAGGGCATTCCTTATAGCAAAGGCGATTATAAAAAATACCCTTCAAGTCTATTCTTTGGTGAACCTGATCATGGTTATGATATCGATGTTTATCGTCTTGGTGCAAATTATGCGCACTACTTTGACAATAATTGGGTATTTAAACAAAACTTTGCGGTTACCAAAACTGATACCCAAGGCAATCCGATATTGGCATCAGGTACAAACACACTGCCAATCATTAAACGCGCTGTAAATAATCAAGATAAGCAAGATACCAACTATACCTTGGACAGCAACCTGCAACGTAATTTTGATTTTGGAAAGATCAATTACGATGTGATGGTGGGTATCGATATGATGCGAGAGCGCAGTGATTACTATCGTAGAAACGATACCATCAATTCTTTTAATTCTGACCATCCAGCCTATGGAATTACCAGTACCAAATTGGGGACGCCAACACAACAATTGACCTATAGCCAATTTACGGGTCTCTATCTACGCAATACAATTAAAGTAGATGACCACTGGATTATCGGATTGTCTGGTCGACATGATTGGACTCAGGTTGAAATTGACGATGTATTAAAAAATAGCAACAGCAAAAACTCTGACAATGCTTTTACGGGCAGTGCATCTGTGATGTATCGTATCAATGATATGTTTGCACCATATATCAGTTATTCGACCTCATTTATGCCTGTAACAGATGCTGGAGAAAATGGTCAATTGCTGAATCCTGAAGAGGGTAAACAGACCGAAGTCGGGGTTAAGTTACAAGCACTGGATCAGCGTCTACAAGGTTATATTGCCTATTATGATCTAACCCGTAAAAATGTAACTGAAACAGATATCTCTCAAAAATTTTCAATCCAAACAGGTGAGCAAGTTACCAAAGGTTTTGAAGCAGAAATCGCAGCGGCATTAACCGATCAATGGAATGCCACAGCAACCTATAGCTATATCCCAACAGCAAAAGTCACTGAAAGTGTGATTGCCAGTGATATTGGCAAACGGACCAATCATGTAGCTAAAAATGCCAGTTCGTTATCCACCCAGTATTATTTTAGCCCAGATAAATTAGGTTGGAACATCGGTGCTGGAATTCGTTATCAAGGTTCTAGAACAGCACAGCGCAATACGGATTTTGTCTATTTACCAAGTTATACCTTATTTGATGTAAATGCGGGTTACGAAGCCAAGAATTGGGGCGCAGGTTTAACAATTAAAAACTTATTTGATCGAGAGTATCTGGCAGGGACCACACCCAATGCACAATTGGTCAATTGGGGAGATCCTATGATGGTTCGTCTGAATGTAAAATTTAAATATTAACAGTAGCTTAGTTTAGATGTTGTTTTCACTATTTGAATTTAATGCTCAGACCTAAGTTTTATGGGTATTGGAAACAATACCCGCTTTTTTCAGTATAAAAAAGTTGGAATTAAAGATACTCGGATTTATTAGAATAATGGCTAATCGAGTGAAAACCTTAAGATATTCAATTTAGAACAACACTATGTCTAATTTCTACCATCGTAATAAAAACCATTGCTCCTATAGAGAAGTGATAAAAAAGCTTAAATTAAGATGCAATGAATGATGTCGATTATGCAGAGATCTGCTTGAAAAGCGTTCTATGCTTACAGTAATTCGATTTAAAACATTCTATAATTCAGGCCTATTTATTTTGCTGTATTTATCTAAATTTTTTATGTCTCAGCTTTCCCAATACTTTGCTCAAAACAAATTTTGCTGTTTAGTAGAATATTTACCTTCGATGCAAGAGGTATTGCCTGTAGCAACACAACTGGCGGGCTTTCCTGTATGTATGACTTTGTCAGATCGAGTACGTTCAGATGACGATATTGCGCCTTTAATCGCTGCACAATCTTATCCGCAACAGATTGAAAAAGTATTACATTATGCAGGTAAAGGTCGAGATATACATGATTTCAATCTTTTTTTAGTGCAAGCCAAACAACACGGACAGCAAAATTTATTGTTACTGACTGGCGATAAGTTAAAACGACATCATGATGGACAAGGTAGCCACGCTCGAACACGCTATTTAGAATCGGTGAATGCGGTCATCGCTGCCAAACAACAGGGCGGCTTTCATATCGGCGTTGCTTTGAATCCGTTTAAATATAGCCAAGCAGAAAAACAAGCGCAGTATTTAAAATTACATAAAAAACTACAAGCAGGCGCTGATTATATTATTACCCAGTTGGGCTTTGACCTCGTGGCACTTAAACAAGCACATGAGTTTTTAATTGAAGAAAACTATACACAAAAAATTCTTGCTTGTGTGATGCCGCTGACTTTAGCACGAGCGAAATTTATGCTGAAACATAATGTTGCAGGTATTGTGATTACACCACATATGCTTGAAGTGTTGGCTCAAGAACATGATTCTGATCAAACTGAAAATACTTATTTACGTTGTGCTTTACAAATTTTGATTTGTCAGCATATTGGTTATGCTGGTGTGCATCTTTCTGCGTGCCATAAAGCCGATGAGCAAACGATTTTAACTAGTTATATTGAACAGTATCGACATCTTGATCTTAAACAATGTGAACAATTATGGACTCAATTATGGCAGCTTAAAACGGGCAATGAATTACGCCCAGCTGCTGTAGAAAAGTCTAAGCTGAGTAATTTGCATCAGAAAGTGAAATATCAATTTTTAGATACTATTCACAGTACCATGTTTAATTCTAGTTTGGTCAAAGGGCTGGGTGCTTATATTTTTAGTGCGGGTTTTTGGAATAAAGCCCTTGCAGCAAAATTACTATTACAAGCGGAATATTTGAGTAAGCACTTTATTGTCGGGTGTGAGAGCTGTGGTCAGTGTCGGCTGGCTGAAACCTTATATATTTGCCCTGAAACTTGCCCTAAAGGTTTAGCAAATGGGCCATGCGGTGGCACACATTTAGACCGTTGTGAGTTTGGGGATCGAGAGTGTATACACTCTGTCAAAGCTCGATTGGCTGAAGAGGTCGATCAAATTCAGATATTAAAAAAACAGCTGATTCCAACTGTACCGATAGAAGTACGTGGAACCAGCTCTTGGAAAAACTGGTATGTGAAGCAGTGATAAAGGGACGAGTCTGAATAAATTAATTTTCCTCGTCCATCGCATTGGTATAAAACTTTTCACCTAATTTGATTCGGTCACGACCGTTTTTCATACGCCAGCGATTGGTATCTCGCAGTGAATAAACACAGCCACAGTATTCTTGTTGGTAAAATTCTTCACGTTTGCTGATTTCGATCATACGATGTGCACCGCCGCTTTTACGCCAGTTATAATCCCAATATTCAATGTGTGGATAATGTGCGGCAGCTCGGATTCCACAGCCGTTAATTTGTTGCATATCTTTCCAACGCGATATGCCCAATGAACTGCTGATTAAACTAAATCCATGTTCGTGTGCGTAGAGTGCGGTTCTCTCAAAACGCATATCAAAACACATGGTACAGCGGATGCCTTTTTCAGGCTCATTTTCCATACCTTTGGCACGTTCAAACCAATTGTCTGTATCGTAGTCACAGTCAATAAATGGGATATTATGCTTCTCAGCAAAGCGAATATTTTCTTCTTTGCGAATTAAATATTCTTTGACTGGATGAATATTCGGATTATAGAAAAAAATTGAAAAGTTGATGCCTGATTCAATTAAGCTTTCCATGACTTCACCTGAGCACGGCGCGCAACATGAATGCAGCAACAATTTGTCGTGGCCTTGGGGGAGTGTGAGCTTTTGGCGTTCCAGAGTCATGTTAAACAATATAAAAAATGAATAATCTTCTATTGTAAAAGTTTTAACGTCTTGTGGTGCTTGAATTCACTGAAATGTTTTCAGTCTAAGCTGAAAGTTTTTAAGGATGATATTTTAAAAAGCCAGATTTAGTTCATTCACAAAGAAACTTATATAGCTGTATAGATGAAGTATGCAACTGTACAATTTATTCATTCCAAAAATCGAGCGATTTAATTGTATGGATGAGTAAAAGTATCCTCATGTTTTACGTATCATTTAAAAATGAATAAAAATAACAAATTTTAAATTTAAGTGAAAATAATTAAACATAAATGCCATCAATCCGTTATGCTATAGCCAGATCACCTTTAACATATTAATTTGGTAATGATGGAATGTTAGAACTTCGACATCTAAAAACACTGACTGCTTTACGTGAACATGGTTCATTGGTTGCAGCAGCAGGAGATTTGTGTTTAACACCTTCTGCCTTATCACACCAGCTTCGAGAGTTAGATCAATGGTTTGGTGTCGAAGTGGTGAATCGTCGCTCACGTCCTGTGAGTTTTTCTAATGTTGGTCAACGCTTACTGAAACTTGCTGATGATATCTTACCACAAGTGCAAATTGCCCAGTCTGATATTACCCGTATTGTGCATGGGCAAACGGGACGAATCGTTTTCTCTTCTGAATGCCACAGTTGTTTTGATTGGCTTATGCCGTTGCTGAATCAGTATCGTCAGCAATACCCAGATGTAGATTTGGATTTTGCCTCAGGATTTGAAGCCAATCCGCATGAGTTATTACAAACCGGTGAATTTGATTTGTTAATTACAGCAGATCCAATTGCGCTAAAAGGGGTAGAGTATTTTCCAATTTTTGAATATGAATCGAGATTGGTGCTCTCAATCACGCATCCTTTAGCACGAATGAAACAAATTACGGTACAAGAGTTGGCTGAAGAAACCTTGGTGACCTATCCAGTGGATAAGCATCGACTGGATATCATGTCGAGATTATTTATTCCTGCCAATATTCAGCCAAAACATATTCGAACTACAGATTTAACTCAAATGTTGATTCAACTTGTGGCAAGTGGTCATGGTATCGCAGCACTGCCTGATTGGGTGGTCAATGAATATGAGCAGAAGGGCTGGGTGGTTTCTCGCCGTTTAGATTGTGTCGCGCCTGAAGGTTTACGTAGAACTTTATATGCAGGTTATCGTGTAGAAGAAAAAGAAAAAGATTATTTTGATGGTTTTCTTAAGCAACTGGATAAATTCTCGAAAAAAAGAGCAACGTATTATTAAAATATATTATTAATTAATGATTCATCCTGTAGCACCTGCTTGCTGAATACGATGAATCATTTTAACACGCGCTTACTCAGGCTGGTTTTGGCCTAAATGAGCGCGTGTTTTTTATCGGGTGTTTTCGCTATATCCCTGAATTAACTTCTTAAGCAGAATATGAGCAAAACAAAGCTTGGCTTTGTTTGCAGCGTAAGGTTTGCCATGCCCTAAGTCAACCTATCGACGAACCTAAATATTTTTGCGCCGTGTTGTTTCTATGACACGTTTTTTTAAAAAGGATTTTATTAGAGATGGCTTTCAATTAGAGACCGTTTTAATTTAGAACGGGTTTTTATTTAGCACATCGCCATTTTTTAGATCATTAATAACTCATTTTTGCTTTCTATGCCCTGAAATGCACTCTTATTGCACAAATTTGGTATTACTAAAGCCTAAAATCGTAATACCAAATTGGCACATCCTTTGCATCAAATAAAATTATAAAAAGTGATCTAGGGTTCCGATACTTGTCTAAAAGAGTATGTCTGGACCGAGAGTTCGCGGTTCGAAAGAACTACACGGAGGGATAAAAGCCCGGGAGGAAGTCAATAAACTATCCGAACAGGAGTGGCTATGCATACGACAAATTATCATGATCAACAGGTCATTTGGTCTGAAAAATTACCCGGTGGACATCACTGGTCAGGTCGCATTCCCAAAGGAAGCGTACTTCAATTTAAAGCTTTATCTGCCGATGCCAATGTCTCTTTATTTTGTGTGAATGCCCATGATCGACTTGAGCGTTTTAATATGCCAGATAGTTTAAAAGGGCAACATACTGCTTTTTTAACTCAAGGTCATGTGTTGTATTCCGATTTGGGACGGGTTATGGCCTCAATTATGTATGATGATCATGGCTGGAATGACGCTTTGTGTGGTCCAAGTCGTCCAGAACAAATCCAAGCTACTTTTGGAATAAAGACATTCCAAGATGCCCGAAATCAAATGATTCAAAATGGTTTAGATGGTTTGCTGGTTGAAATGAGTAAATATTCACTTGGGCAAATTGATCTCAGCGCAACAGTGAATTTATTTTCAAAAGTGACCCCAGATGATGTGGGTGCTTTGTCTTATATCCGCTCAGACAATACTGGGCAATTCATTGAGCTGCGTTTTGAAATGGATTGCTTTGTATTCTTATCGGCTGCACCGCATGGCTTAGATCATTCAGCGCAATATTCCCCTGCTGATATAGAAATGAGACTTTTTACTGCATTGCCCTTAACGGAAAACGATATTTGTCGAGACTCATGTCCGCAAAATCAACGTGCATTTGACAATAACCAGCGTTATTACGCGCTGAGTTCATCTAATAACACACGCATTTAAGGACAATCATCATGAGCATTTTAACGTCAATCGAAAAACCTATTTTAGATCAAGCCTTGTTAAATGAAGTTTGTCCTGCGGGTGAAGCATGGATGGGCGAAGTAAAAAAAGGCCAATATTTCCGTATTGTTGATTTAGAAGGCAATCAAGCCGTCGATACCTTATTTATGTCAGCAGAAAACCCAGCAGAACGTTATAGCGCAACAGATACTTTGGCCATTAATCAGCATGTTTACCTTGAAAAAGGGACAAACTTATACAGTAATTTAGGCCGCCCAATTGCAGTGATTGTCGATGATAACTGCGGTCGTCATGACACCTTAGGCGGTGCTTGTTCATGTGAAAGTAATACGGTTCGCTATGCACATGACACCTATCCGATGCACAGTTGCCGTAATAATTTTATGTATGCATTAGCCAAACATCCCATTGCACAAAAACATCAGTTAAACGTTCGGCACATCGGCCCCAATATTAATTTCTTTATGAATGTGCCTGTCAGCTCGGACGGACATTTAACCTTTGCTGATGGTATCTCTGCCGCTGGTAAATATGTAGAAATTCAAGCTGAGATGGATTTAATCGTACTGATTTCAAATTGCCCACAATTAAATAATCCGTGTAATGGCTATAACCCAACGAAAATTCAATTGCTGATACATAATGGTATGGGAGCATAATTATGTTTAAAAAAGTTCTCATTGCCAATCGTGGTGCAATTGCATGTCGCGTGATTCGTACGCTAAAAAAACTTGGGATTGGTTCAGTTGCGGTTTATTCAGAAGCTGATCAAGATTCTTTACATGTGACTTTAGCCGACGAAGCATTTTGCATTGGTGCTGCACCAGCACAACAAAGTTATCTAAACATTGCAAAAATTCTTGAAATTGCCAAGCAAACAGGTGCTGAAGCAATCCATCCAGGTTATGGATTTTTATCTGAAAATGCGGAGTTTTGTGATCTCTGTGAAAATCAGGGTATTGCTTTTATTGGACCAACCTCTAGTCAAATGCTGGATTTTGGTCTAAAACATACTGCCCGTGAGCTGGCGATTAAAAGCCAAGTGCCGTTGTTGCCGGGGAGTTCTTTGCTTTCTGGTGAGCAAGAAGCAGTCACGGAAGCTGCACGTATTGGCTATCCTGTGATGTTAAAAAGTACTGCGGGTGGTGGTGGTATTGGTATGCGTTTAGTTTGGAACGAATCTGAACTCAAAGACGCATATCAAACCGTTTCGTATTTGGCTCAAGCCAACTTTAAAGATGCAGGGTTATATTTAGAAAAATTTGTGCAGCATGCTCGACATATTGAAGTACAAATTTTTGGTGATGGAAAAGGGCAGGTGTTGGCTTTAGGGGAACGCGATTGTTCTGTACAACGTCGTAATCAAAAAGTCATAGAAGAAACACCCGCACCGCATATAACCGATGAGCAACGTGACTATATTCAAACTGTCGCAATTCAACTTATGCAATCTGTGAATTATCGTTCAGCAGGTACAGTTGAGTTTGTGATGGATACTGAAACTGAGCAATTCTATTTCTTGGAGGTGAATACCCGTCTGCAAGTTGAGCATGGTGTGACAGAACAAGTCTATGCCGTGGATCTGGTTGAATGGATGGTGACTTTGGCCAGTGGAGATTGGACAGCACCCATTGAAAAATTAGTGTCAAAAGGACATTCAATTCAAGTTCGTTTATATGCGGAAGATCCGATTAAACAATTTCAACCCAGCGCAGGCTTACTCACCTATGTGCAATTTGATCAAAATGCACGGGTCGAAACATGGGTCGAAACTGGTTCAAATGTGTCTTCATTTTATGATCCCATGCTTGCCAAAATCATCGTGACAGCATCTGATCGAGGTTCAGCAATTCAAGCCATGCAATCAAGTCTGGAAGATACACAGATTGCAGGCATCGAAACCAATTTGGAATATCTACAAAATATTATTGCGGGTGAGGTGTTTAATTCAGGGACACAAACCACACGCTTCTTAAATACATTTGTATGGAAAACCCAAAAAATTGAGGTTTTACAATCGGGCATTCAAACCGCAATTCAGGATATTACAGGTCGTTTAGGTTACTGGGATGTGGGTGTTCCACCATCAGGAGCGATTGATCCTTTGAGTTTAAATGTCGCCAACCAACTTTTAGGTAATCCTTATAATACTTCTGGATTGGAATGTACGCTGCAAGGCCCGAGTTTAAAGTTTCATTGTGATAGTCAAATTGTGATTACCGGCGGCGATATGCCATCTAAGCTGGATGGCGTACTGGTTCCAATGTGGCAAACCGTGAATGTTAAAAAAGGTCAGGTGTTAAAGTGTGGAACAATGAGTACGGGATGTCGAAGCTATATTGGAATCAAAGGTGGCTTTCATGTTCCCGAATATTTAGGATCAAAAGCAACCTTTACTCTGGGGCAGTTTGGTGGGCATGCAGGGCGTAATTTATTAATTGGAGATATGCTTGCGATTACTGAATATTCATCTGATCAAAGCAAAAGTTTAGCCACAGATCAAATCCCTAAATTTGCGCGTCATTGGGAAATTGCGGTGATGTATGGTCCGCATGGCGCACCAGATTTCTTTACCAAAAACGATATAGATAACTTCTTTAGTAACCAGTTTGAGATTCACTATAATTCCAGTCGTACAGGCATTCGCTTGATTGGCCCAAAACCAGAGTGGGCACGTGAAGATGGCGGTGAAGCAGGTCTACATCCTTCAAATATTCATGACAATGCTTACGCAATTGGTGCGATTGATTTTACAGGCGACATGCCGATCATCTTAGGGCCTGATGGTCCAAGCTTAGGTGGCTTTGTTTGTCCAGCTGTGGTGATTCATTCAGAACTTTGGAAAATTGGTCAGCTTAAAGCAGGGGATAAAGTTAAATTTATTCCTGTGAGTTATGCCCAAGCAAAAGCCTTGGATCAAACATATCATCAAAGTATTATCGCTTCTGACACAGATGCAGTGAATTTTAATCCTGTATTCCACGCAGAAAATGACACATTAGAAAATGCTGTTTTAGCCACACGCGTAGGACAAGCACATTTACCCAGTGTGACTTACCGACCTGCGGGAAATAGCTATGTATTAGTTGAATATGGTGATCTGGTTTTAGACTTAAATCTACGTTTCCGTATTCATGCTTTAATGCAATGGGTAAAAGACCAGAATATCCACGGAATTATTGATCTTACACCGGGGATTCGTTCATTACAGATTCATTTTGATTCAATTCAAATTGATCAACTTGAGCTCTTGGAAAAACTTCAACACGCGGAAGCGGAACTGCTAGATATACACAATATGCAAGTCCCTTCACGGACGGTGTATTTACCACTGGCATGGGAAGATTCACAAACCCAATTGGCGACTGAGCGCTATACGCAAATCGTCCGTCCTGATGCACCGTGGTGCCCTGATAATATCGAGTTTATTCGTCGTATCAATGGCCTAGCATCCAAGCAAGCGGTAAAAGATGTGGTTTATAGTGCCAATTATCTGGTCATGGGATTGGGTGATGTGTATTTAGGCGCACCCGTTGCCACACCACTTGATCCGAGACAGCGTTTGGTCACAACAAAATATAACCCTGCACGGACTTGGACACCGGAAAATGCTGTTGGTATCGGTGGGGCATATATGTGTGTTTATGGTATGGAAGGTCCCGGGGGCTATCAATTTGTGGGCCGTACTACACAAATGTGGAGCCGTTATCGTAAAAACGCTAATTTTGAAGCTGGCAAGCCGTGGTTATTACGCTTCTTTGATCAGGTTAGATTCTATGAGGTTTCAGAAGCAGAATTGCTACAGATGCGCGAAGATTTTAAAGCAGGGCGGTTGCAACTACGTATTGAAGACGGGGTGCTTAATCTAAAAGAATACAATGATTTCCTTGCTGCAAATCAGGACAGTATTCATGCTTTTAAACAGAGGCAACAAGCCAATTTTGAAGCAGAGCGCCTTCGTTGGCATGCTGCAGGTTTACAAGAGTATGTCTCTGAAAGTTTAGATACTGTAGAGGATGGTGAAGCAGTCAGTATCCCAGAAGGTGGTTGTGCTGTTGAATCACATATGCCAGGTTCAATTTGGAAAATCGAATGTGCTTCTGGAGATATTGTTGAAGAAGGTGCAACCCTTGCAGTGATTGAAGCGATGAAAATTGAAATTCCGATTGTTGCACCTGAACGGATGAAGGTGGAAGCCATCTCCATTGAAAAAGGTCAGACCGTCAAGACCGGACAGGTATTGTTTACTTTGGCACCTGTAGCCTGATAAAAGTCAGCAAAGGAGCATCAATGATGATGCTCCTTTTTTTGTAAGTATGGTTTGTTTTATTTTATAAGCAGAACTCTATGGATTGTAATAATTTACAAATACTTAGCCAACTAAAATAAAATTAGTAAAAACTTTGGATTTTAAGCGCATATAACCCTACGCGCTATGCTTGTGCATTTACACTGTTTTTGCCCACAAATCGTCCATAAATACACGTTAAAACCAGCAAAAACTTGGTTAAAAACTGGCACATTTTCTGCATTGTTATATTGGTAATACAAAAACCTAATTTGGTAATACTGAGATGGAGTTGTGCTATGAATCAGGTCAAAACAACAGTCAAAAAAACACATTCGATTAAAAGATTTTTTGTTGATTTATTCACTGTACGAGCAGGTGTGTATATCAAACAAAACACTCCTGTAAATAAGATAAAAGGATAACTGTGTGGCTAAACAAAAGTTGGCTCGGATCAGCATTACTGTACCAGAAGCAACGTTGAATGCACTCGATCAGAAAATTGTCGATCAGCACTATGAAAGTCGATCTCAAGCCATTGTCGACATGATCAATAAACATCTGATTGCGGAACAGGCACAGGCCAATGAGGTTATGGTGGGTACTCTGACCCTACTTTATGATGCAGGACAAATGCCACTTCGAAACCAACTGATTGATTTGCAACAAAAGTTTTTAACTCAAGTGATTAGCTCACTGCATATCCAGCTAGATCAACAAAAAATATTACAAGTCATGCTGATGCAGGGCGCAAGTTCTGAGCTTCGACATATTAGCCAACAATTTACAGCACTCAAGGGTGTGATCAAAGGGCATCTAGAGCTGATGGATGCTGTAATGCCACCAATTCTGCAAAATGATTAAATCGGGAGTAGGGTGATGCAAGACTTATGGACAATTCAAGACTGGCGAGAGGCGTATACCAGCCAGAAAATCAAGATTGAGGGGTTAATCGATTATGTTAAAACCATTCACAATGATGATCATGCTTGGATTGAAATCGCATCTGAAACGCAAATTCAAGCCCAAATTGAAGCCTTAAAACTACAAGATAGAGATGATTTACCTTTATACGGTGTGCCATTTGCCGTCAAAGATAATATCGATGTCGCAGGGTTCCATACCACCGCTGCTTGTAAAGACGTTGAATATTTAGCAACCAATGATGCTGTGGTGATTGCCAAGTTAAAAAAAGCTGGTGCTGTGGTGATTGGAAAAACTAACCTTGATCAGTTTGCAACGGGATTGGTCGGGGTACGTTCACCTTATGGCGCGGTCAAAAATAGTTTTAATCCAGAATATATCAGCGGTGGTTCCAGCTCTGGTTCATCCGTTGCAGTTGCAAATGGTATGGTGCCCTTTAGCTTAGGGACCGATACAGCAGGTTCGGGTCGTGTGCCAGCAGGGCATAACAATATTGTTGGTCTTAAACCGACCAAAGGCTGGTTTTCAACCACAGGCTTGATGCCTGCTTGTAGAACGATTGATGTCATTTCTATCTTTGCATTGAGCAGTGACGATGCTTGGACGGTTGCCAGTGTTATGCAAGGCTATGATGAAAAAGATGAATATTCACGTATTCATCCAGCAAATGTTCCCTCTCAGTTTTCTAAAGGCAAAATTGCCATACCTGCACAGCTTGAGTTTTATGGTGACACAGAAACTGAAAAAGCTTTTGCGACCGCAGTAGAACGAGTCAAATTACTTGGTTATAAAGTTGAAAGTATTGATTTCACAGATTTTAATGAACTTGCCAAAGCCCTCTATAACGAGGCTTGGGTAGCGGAACGGACTGTTGCTGTGGAAAAAGTTGTAACACGTGACCAAGCGCATCCGGTCATTGCTGAAATCATAGCTCAAGCAGATAAATTTACAGCCACGGATGCACTTCAAGCTGAATATAAACGTGCTGTGCTGGCACGAAAAATTAATCTGGCTTTACAAGCCTATGATGCATTAATGGTACCGACTTCACCCACGATTTATCGTATTGTCGATGTTGAAGTAGATCCAATCGTAAAGAACTCACATATGGGAGCTTATACCAACTTTGTCAATTTTGCCGATTTAGCAGCCATAGCATTACCCAATACAATTCGCTCAGATGGGTTGCCGAGCGGAGTAACATTTATTGCACCTGCTTGGCATGATCAAGCTTTGGCAAATTTTGCTCAAAAATGGCAAACACTAACAGCCCTTACATTAGGCAAATCTCAGCAGCACTATCAAAAAATGCTTGAGATTGCTTCAAAAAATTCAGTCAAGTTGGCGGTTGTGGGAGCGCATTTAACAGCGATGCCACTTAATTTTCAGCTCACTACACGCCAAGGGACTTTATTAAAGAAAACCTATACCGCTAAAAATTACAAATTATTTGCTTTAAAAAATACCAGTCCACCAAAACCTGGTCTGCAATGTGATGCAACAGGAACGTCTATTGAAGTTGAAGTTTGGGAAATTCCATTGGCAAACTTTGGCGCAATCGTTGCTGAGGTTCCAGCACCGTTGGGAATCGGCAATTTACAACTTGAAGATGGCAGTTGGGTAAAAGGTTTTATTTGCGAAGCTTATGCAATTAAAGACGCTATAGATATCAGCCATTTAGGTGATTGGCGTGCATATATACAGTCGCTGAATCAAACCAATACACAATTTAAAAGCGAGAAAATCGGGGGAGTTTCTGTATGATCTATAAATCTTTTTTATCCGTATCATTATTATCAGCAATGCTGTTATCTGGTTGTGACAACACGGCAAAAATTCCTCAAGCAAAAGAGGGTGCGCAAGCTTCAGCAGATGCTAAACCTATTACCATTGGCTATAGTGATTGGCCCGGATTTGTGGCATGGCAAGTTGCAATTGAAAAAGGTTGGCTAAAAGAAGCAGGTCTCAATGTTGATTTTAAATGGTTTGATTATTCAGCATCACTCTCAGCATTTTCTGCCAATCAATTAGATGCAGTATTTGTTACCAATGGTGATAACTTGGTGACGGCCTCGGGTGGTACTCAAGGCATGATGATCATGGCGACTGACTACTCTGCGGGCAATGATGTGATTATTGCCAAAGAGGGGATCAATCGTATTGAAGATTTAAAAGGTAAATCTGTCGGCGTTGAAAAAGGTCTAGTCGATCATTTGCTTCTAGCAACGGCAATGTCAGATCAAAAGATTCCCATCAATGAAATAAAATTGGTTAATTCAGCTACCAATCAATTACCACAAGTATTCTCGAGCCCAGATGTTTCAGCTATTGCGGTATGGCAACCTGTTGCCAGTCAAGCATTGAAAACTGTTGCAGGGTCAAAAATCATTTATACCTCCAAGGATAAACCGGGGTTAATTTATGACACCTTAACTGTGAATATGAGTCATTTAACTGCCCATAAAGATGAATGGAAAAAGATCCTTCAAGTGTGGGACAAGACAGTGAAATATATTAATGATCCTGCAACACATGCAGATGCTGTAAAAATTATGGCAATCCGTTCAGGGGTAGATCCAAAACAATACGAAACGATGGTGAATGGCACCCATTTACTTGATCTAGACGCCAATCAAAAAGTCTTTAGCAAAGGCAATGGTTTTGATTCGATCTATGGCTCGTCCTATCACGTCAATAAATTTAACGTGGAAAATGGCATCTATAAAACTGAACAAAATGTCGATGGTCTGATTTATCCGACATTGTTGCAAGAGTTGAAATAGCGGTTTTAAAAGAATTAGATCGTTGGAAAAAATAGCCTAAGCATGTCTTGGGCTATTTTATTTTAGGTGCAAAAGCTTTATATAGAGCCTAGACGCAATTTTTGAACAGATTTGAATGCAGGAAAACTAACCAAATCAGTGAAATTTTTATGGTGGTAGATCTGTTTTAAAGATTAACAAATTAAATTTAAATTGATTACAAAGGCGTCACTTTAATCACATTAAAAGAGGATTTTCTATTCACTAGAGCTCTTGCCAAAATAAACTTAGAGATGATATTTAAATGTGGTTAAGCTTTATGAATCATGAAAATTTTACTATTACATAAAAATTAAGTGTATGAGGATCAAATTTGCAATGCCGCGCTTTACATTTAAAGTTTAAATCGCTTTGTGTAGGCGATGTATCACTTTTCATAGGGGATTCTAAACCCCGCGTTGCAATCAAAGCAGTACTTTGTTTTTGCTCATGTTGAGTGAGGGGCACGTTCTGTATCCCCACCCAATAAGGCGACATCCATGTCGCATCACGATAGAAACACCATCTATGTTTCATCAAAATTTAAAAGTTTACACGTATCGAGTGCTTATTTTTGACTAACACAAGAAGTCTATGATATTTCAGTGCTCGTTGAAAAAAGATGAATAATTAAAATCCCAATAATCATAAAAGCCAAACCGATGATTGCAGCTAAATCTAAGTGTTGTTTATAGTAAAAGAAGCCGACCAAGGACACCAAAATAATGCCTGCGCCAGACCAAAGCGCATAAGTAATACCGACAGGAATCGTTTTCATGGTCAGTGATAAAAAATAAATGGCAACCGCATATCCAATCACGGTAATAATCGATGCAAATAACTGGCTAAAACCATCTGAAGCCTTCATTGCAGAAGTCGCGATGACTTCTGCAACAATGGCAATCATTAAATATAAAAAAGACATTGATTGAGAATATCCCTTATAACGCTATTTTTGCATGATGAAAAAGATGATTTTCTTCATGATCAAACCAATTTTGACTTTCAGTTGAAGTGCCCGTAAGCGTTGTAAAGCAAAAATCTTTTTGAAATACATCAAGTGTAAAAAATAAACGACAATGTTCACCATTGATCAGTTGCTGTTGGACAAGTGTGTTGTGATCGAGTTGTTGGAAATTTTCAAGATCAATCATAGTTCCAACTTTGTTGCTGATGGTGCTAAGATCGATGATCTGCTTATCAAAACTGATCGAAACCTCATAGTCCTGAATTGCTTCTAGACTAATCTGTTGTTGAGAAATAGCATCTTTTAAAGCATTAGTGGAGTGAAAAGCCTGTTGTATATCTGGATGTCGAGACTTGGCAAAGGCAATAAAATGATCACAAAGGATGAAGCCACCATCTGCAGGATAACTGATACTTAAATCGATATTTTCAACTTTAAATAAACGTAGGCCAAGATATAGCCCACGGGTAGCTTGTTGCCGCCAATCTTCAACATAAGCATGGCTTGGTGAAAACTCTAATATGGCATTGCCAATTGAATACAATTTTGCTGGTTCGGGCCATTGCACATGATTTTGATAATTACTGCTGACATTCCATGAAAGTAATTGATTTTGAGCATCCCAAATTGTATCGCCAACCCAGCCCTGTCGTTCTAAAACGGGCGTTGAAATGGGGTCTTTTAAGCGTAAATCAATGGTAAAGGTTTTAGATTGAAACCAATAGACCAGCGTATTTTCATCAGTTAAACCATTGGAAAAAGTAATACTCTTACGGCGAAAAGCACCCAATAAATACCGAGGTAATACGCAGGCTGAATCATCACTCGGTTTAAGTTGTGCACAGAGTTCTAATAAGTTCATAGTGACTCCTCGTTTTGACTTAAACCAAATGAATAAAGCGGGCGGGGATTTTCAAGTTGAATTTCACCCCGGGCTACTTTTTCTTTTAGATACTGGAAAGTTTGTGCGGTTTGATTAAAAAGGTGCTCACCGCCTTTTAAAGGGGAATATTTTGCAGGCTGATCTTTAAGCAAAGGTTGAATCAGATAGTCATAATCACAAGAGAAGAAGAAGGGAAATGAAAAACGTTCTTCGGAAACTTTTTTAACACGATGTTTGGTTGCCAAATATCGCCCATTAGACAGAATTTCCATCATATCGCCAATATTCATAACCAATGTATTTTCAAGCAGTGGAATATCGATCCATTGCCCTGTTTTATCGAGGACTTGTAATCCAGGTGCTGTGGGTAAGAGCAAAGTAAAACACTCATAATCGGTATGTGCACCAATACCATCTTTATCCTGAATTTCAGGATGATAAGGATAATGAATAAGGCGAAGTTGACTGGGTGCTTTGGAATTATGTGCATCAAAATAATGCTCATCTAAGCCAAGTGCTAGCGCAAAACTTTGGAAAATTGTGTGCCCAATATTTTTAATATGTTGATAATAATCTGAAACATGCTGTTTAAAAATGGGGTCATCTGGCCACTGGGTTGGACCAATCAAAGGGCGGCGATCTGCGGGGCTTTGATGATCATAATTGACATCATAGGCCTCTTTAAGATCATAACTCGTTTCTACAAAACGTTCTTCACCGATCGGTACATAACCACTGTGATTTTCAGATAAGCCAATATAATTCTTCATCTTAATTGCAGTATCTTGGGCAAAGTATTGCTGTGCGGTTTGATAAAGATTGTTGAATAACGCAGGTTTAAATTGTTCTCCCTTTAGATATAAGAAACCCACATCTTTAGATGCCTGATCTAAAGCGTGTGCCACGACTAGACGATCTTCGAGGTCAGGACTGGATAATAGGGAAATGTCCACAATTGGTAAAACATATGTGTTTGACATGAATATCACCAAGGTTGGCCGTCCAACAATGAACTAAGCGATTTGGGTCGTCCCAAAGGCTATAAGAAATCTGTTTGTTTATTTATCCGTGCTGACTTGGGTCATCCTCGGTATTTTGGGTAAGTCTTGAAGTGATGGATCAAGCTCATCTTCCTGAGCGTGTACCAACTGATCAACACGTGCCCTTAATTGTTGAAAAGCAGGAGTTGCCATGAGAGCTAATGAACGTGGGCGAGGTAAATCCACTTCAATAATTTCTTTAATTTCACCGGGATTGGCTTTTAGCGCAATAATACGATCAGCCAATAAAATGGCTTCATCCATATCATGGGTAACAAAAATAATGGTGATATCAATGTTTTGCCATAAATCCATTAAATGTTTTTGCATCTTTTGACGGGTATGAGGGTCGAGAGCGCCGAAAGGTTCATCCATCAGTAAAATTTTAGGTTCATTGACTAAAGCTCGAGCAATCGCAACACGCTGTTTCATTCCACCAGAAAGTTGATGTGGATATTGATTTTCATATTTGTCCAAGCCAATAATATTGATCCATTCTCGTGCATGGGCTTCCGCAGTCATTTGACTGGCACCTTTCATCCGTGGTCCGAACATGACATTTTCTTTAACCGTTTTCCATGGAAACAGGGTATACCCTTGGAACACCATGCCCCGTTCAGGGCTAGGTCCTGTGATGCGTTGGCCATCGACTAAGATTTCACCACTATGATAAGGATCTAAACCTGCAATTACGCGACTTAACGTTGATTTACCACAACCTGATGGGCCAATCACACAAATAAATTCACGCTTATGGATTTTAAGATCCAGTTGATTTAAAACAGTTCGTTCGTTTTTACCATGTTTAAATACTTGGCTCAGTTGTTTGGCTTCTAAGATGACAGGGCGTGCATAAATTTTTTTAAAATATTCATGTGAATTAAAAGTTGAGTCATTCATTATTTGGCCCCTGCTTTCCATGCGAACATACGCTCGCCTAATTTCATTAATAACACATCACAAACCAGTCCAATCACCCCGATAATCAAAATCGCAGCATAGACATTGTCAAAGTTTTGATAGCGTGCTTGTTGGGTAATAAACCATGTAATACCAGAAGTAGTACCAATTAATTCAGAGACAATTAAATAGGTCCAAGCCCAACCTAGTAGCACGCGTAAATCACGATAAATATCTGGAAAAGCAGCAGGAATAACCACATTGAATAGGCTTTTGAGCTTATTGGTTCCTAGGGTATAGCCGGCTTCAATTAAGCCTTTATCGACCATACGTGTTGTATTGGCAATTATTAGAATTTGTTGAAAAAGCGTACCAATCACAATAATTGCAATTTTAGGTGCATCATTGATTCCCAAAATGGCAACAGCAAGCGCGCCAAAAGCAGGGGCTGGTAAGTAACGGAAAAATTCAACAAAAGGTTCTGTGAGCAGTGATATTTTTTGTGAGAAACCACAGAGAATACCCAATGGAATACCAAAAATTGAAGAAATTAAAAAAGCTGAAAATACGATTTTAATACTGTGCCATAAGCTTTGATGAAACCATGGGGTATCTGGTTGTTCTGGCGGTGTGGTAAATGCAGTGACCAAGGCCTTAGCCACTTCATGTGGTGCAGGTAAGTAAATGGGATTGACTAAAATACCTTGTGGTGGTGCAGAATCATGAGCAACAGCATTTTGTGCCTCACTATAGAACACACTTTTTTCGATACGGCTACCGACTTGTAAATATGAGACACTGCCTGAATCTGTGATTTGGACTTGAGGATGCCAAATAAAAGGTAAATAACTGACAGCGCACCAGAGCAATATAGGGATCAGAAAAGAACACAAGCTCAGTAATAGCTTATTCTTTTGACCAATTTCCTTTACAACATAACCCATATTTACCGCCCTCATTTTAGCTTGAGTATTACGATTGTTGAAAAACGTAATATTTGTTAAGCAAAATAAGTGCCATGAATAAATATAATGAGGCGAGGCTAATTAGAATTTATCAATAACGCTCGAGTCGTCGGTGATAAATGATCTGTAGGAGCTCATCGCGCTAAAGCATGCTGAAAATACCCAAACAGGAAGAGAACTACAAGGAAATAAAAAATATGAAAGGAATAAAAGTAAAGTAATCGTGCAAGATTAGGTGCTGATTTAATAAAATTCTGAATGCTTAGCTCTGCCATTCAAACCTATTGATCTGATGATTAATTGAAATTAAATCGTCGTTGTATCGAGGGGAATACAACGACATTTTAATTATTAAATACATATCAAATCATAAACTTCAGTTGAATATTTAAGCATATTCAATTTTATCAGGTGAGCATCTGTTTAAAGGGGAAGAGGTTCTAAACCTTTTACAATATCACTAAATTCAGAGCCATTTAGCCAAAATGATTTCTTTAAAAATAATGTAGTCATTATACTTTCAGCGATATCACTATTGGTATTTTCACAAAATAAACCATATTGGCTGCCTAATACATTATTGTCTTCAATCAAACGAATATAGTAAGCATGTTGTTCGTCTGCATAACCAAGAATTGCATCACGTTGAGTCGCCATTTTTATGTCTCCACATAGAAAATCAATCAATTAAGTGCTTAAGTGAGATCAGAGAACTTATTCAAAATTATCAATAAATTAACAAGATATCTGTATTCTAAATTATTGATTTATGATAAGTATATTGATTATCTTTTTCGTCCTTGTTCAAATAGATGTATCAAAACTGATCGATAGAGTTATTGTTATTCAAAAAAAACTTGCCGTCAACTTGAATTTGTAACTTTTTCAAGCTATATTGATTTTACAGGCTTTTATGAAGCATATAGGATAAATAATGTCTAAGAAAGTAGAATTTGAACACGGAGGTGCTAGAGCAAATGCTGGGCGTAAGGCACAGTTTAGTGAGCCAACCAAAGTCATCCGTGTACCAGAGTCACAAGTCGATTTTATCAAAAACTGGTTACTGAAAAATTTCAAAAATGGTCAGCTCAGTGATTTAACAGCGAGCATGAAGATCCAGACCATACAGCCTAAGAATGATAAGGTCTATCAGATTCCACTTGCGACTGAAAGGGTCGCTGCTGGTGTACCATTTTCAGTTCAAGATAGTATAGAACAATCTTTAGATATGAATGAATATTTAATTAGAAATGAGAGTTCTACATTTATTGTTAAAGCAAATTCGCTTTCAATGCAAGATGTGGGGATTGATATCGAAGACCCTTTGATTGTAGATCGTAGCATTTCTGCAAAATCTGGTGATATTGTCATCGCCCGTATTGATAATGATTTTACGGTGAAACGCTTGATGATTGATAAACAATTTGATCCACCGAAAGTCTGGTTAAAAGCTGAGAATCCAGAGTTTAAAAATATTTATATTGAAGAAGGGCAAGAATTCGAAATATGGGGAGTTGTGACTTATAACTTAAAGCGGATGCGTTGATTGATAGAGAAGATATTTGAGGATAACGCTTTAAGTCTGTCGTGTTTTTAAGCAACATTTTTGTTGCTTTTTTTATGATCAATTTAAGAATACTAAGGACACATCAAAATTTGAGCGTGTAGTTTTCTAGTTGTGAAATCAGATTATTTTGAATATAAACTCGCTTTATTACAAAAGCTCATTGTGTGTTTTATCAATAATAGACCTATAGCTACTGAGCAAGTAGCCAATAACATAACAATCCTCATATTCACATTCGCCATCAAAAACCTTCAAAACTAAATATAAATATTATTCGGCATATTTTTTGCTGTCATCAAAGTGATTAATTTATCAAATGGTCAAAAATGAGCTATCAAATTTTTCCGTGTGTAGCGCAACCAGATGCTGAAACTGTGGTTCTATCTTCTGGTTTAGGTGGGCATGCATCTTTTTGGCAACCACAAATTAAAACTTTAACTCAATATTTTCAGGTGCTTGTTTATGACCAAGAAGGTTGTCATGCAGACTCTGAAGCATTACCCACAGCATATTCAATAAAGAATATGGCAAAGCAAGTATTAGACATACTTCAACAGCAACAAATCAAACAATGCCATTTTATTGGGCATGCCTTAGGTGCGGTAATTGGAGCTGAATTGGCTGTTTTGATCTACAACACCGAAATTTCACTGTCGAGTCTAACCTTTATTAATGCTTGGGATGCTCTTGATCCACATACAGATAAATGTTTCAAAACCCGTATTGCCTTGTTAGAAAATGCTGGTGCTGAAGCTTATATACGTGCACAAGCTCTATTTCTATATCCACCTGCTTATATTTCAAAGCATATTCAACAAATTCAAGAGATCGAAAGCAAGGGATTTAAAGATTTCCCACCGATTAATAACGTGTTGCTACGCTTAAATGCATTGATGAATTTTAAAATTTTACCGCAACATATCGCTGCTTTGGCGAACACTGATGTGTATTACATTGCCAACAAAGATGATTTTTTAGTGCCTTATCAAAAGAGTATAGACCTTAAAGCAATATTGGGGCATGGCGAATTAACACTATTGGAAACCGGTGCGCATGCTTCATCTGTAACAGAAAGTAATACAGTCAATCAGATTTTAATTCAAAATTTAGTAGAAGAAACCCTATGAACCAGAGCCTCAACATAGATTTAAACCAATTGTTTCCAGATGCCAGAACGCACAATACTTGGTTGGATAAGGCAGTCAGCACTGAATAGATTCAGCAAATTTATGATTTAGTGAGAATGGGACTTACCTCTGCCAATTGTTGCCCTGCTCGATTTATATTTTTAATGACATCTGAGTCGAAAGAACAACTAAAGCCTGCGCTATCCTCGGGAAATATAGAGAAAACCATGACAGCGCCTTTGACAGTGTTGGTTGCAACGGATCAGAAATTTTATAATCAATTTGCTAAACTTTTTCCGCATACAGACGCTAAATCTTGGTTTACCTCAAATCCCAAACTTGCCAATGAAACAGCTTTAAGAAATAGCTCGATGCAAGCTGCGTATTTGATTATGGTATGTCGAAGTTTAGTTTTGGACACAGGGCCAATGTCTGGATTTGATGATATGCAAGTGAATGAGACTTTCTTTAAAGAGACTGATTATTCGATTAATATGATTATCAACATAGGATATGGGGATCATACAAAAATATATACAAGATTACCAAGATTAGATTTTGATGATGCTTGTAAAATATTATAAAGATTTATTTTAATAACTATTTTATTAGATTACTAATTTTATTGAACCAGTGTTGTATTTCGTCAGAATTTTATCTTATTGAACCGCATACCGTCTGCGGTTTTTTATTTATAGTGTCGGTTAATTTTAAAATTATAAATGATCTAAAATGACGCATTTATGCACTATTTTAGTTTATTTTTTTATGGCTTGAAAATTCATAAATTTTACCAAAAGGTAAAATAAAAAATAAATATAAAAAAATTAATAATGAAAACAACTAATTAAATTTAGTGGCATGTTGTATGCATTATTTATAATTACAAGATGGTTTTTGTTTTTGGTTTTATATCAAATATTTTTAGAATATTTTTTGTACAGTGGGGTTTAGCTATGAAAATTGGTGTATTTTGTCCGATTGGAAATAATGGCTGGTTGCTTTCAGAAAATGCACCGCAATATAAGCCAACATTTGAATTGAATAAACAGATTGTACAACGTGCAGAACATTATGGTTTTGATTTTGCATTGTCGATGATTAAACTGCGTGGTTTTGGGGGTAAAACTGAATTCTGGGATTATAACTTAGAAAGCTTTACATTAATGGCGGGTTTAGCGGCAGTGACCAGTAAAATAAAAATTTTTGCTACGGCAGCGACTTTGGTGATGCCACCAGCCATTGTGGCACGTATGGCATCAACGATTGACTCGATTTCAAATGGACGTTTTGGGCTAAATGTTGTGACTGGATGGCAACCACCAGAATATACCCAAATGGGGTTGTGGCCAGGGGATGATTATTTCTCTAAACGTTATGATTACTTATCTGAATATGTCGAAATTTTACGTGAGCTTTGGGCAACGGGAACATCTGATTTCAAAGGTGATTTCTTCCAAATGGATGATTGCCAAGTAAAGCCAATACCACAATCCGCCATGAAAATTATTTGTGCTGGTCAATCTGATGCGGGCTTAGCATTCTCTGCAAAATATGCAGATTATAATTTTGTTTTTGGAAAAGGTTTCAATACACCAACGGCCTATGCTGAAATCAATGAACGTCTAAAAGTACATACTGATCAGACAGGAAGAGATGTTCAAACCTATGTTTTGTTTATGGTGATTGCAGCTGAAACAGATCAAGAAGCTATGGCGAAATGGGAGAACTATAACCAAGGTGCAGACCTGGCAGCAATTAACTGGTTAATGAATCAAGGCGGTAAAGATCAAACATCAGGTACAGATACCAATATTCGTCAAATGGCATCTAGTGTTTCACCCGTCAATATTAATATGGGCACAATCGTCGGTTCTTATGAAAATGTTGCCATGATGCTGGATGAAATTTCTACCATTAAAGGCACTGAAGGAATTCTTTTAACATTTGATGATTTTATCCAAGGGGTTGAGGATTTTGGACAGCGCGTCCAACCGTTGATGGCTTGTCGTGAGGAGGTTGTTGCAAGTTATCAACAGCTAGCTCAATCCGTTTTGGAGAAAAGCGCATGAGTATAGTTGAAAACTCGAAAGTGATAGAAAATCTGGTTTGTACAGATTTCACGACTCATGCAGGAACAGGCAAAATTTTAAAAGCGGAGCCAGAATCGATTCAGCTCGCACCTGAACAAACGGCGCTTATCGTCATTGATATGCAAAATGCCTATACCTCAATTGGTGGCTATTTGGATTTGGCTGGTTTTGATGTTTCCACTACTCAACCTGTGGTTGCCAATATTAAAAAAAGCATTGATGCAGCACATATAGCCGGTATCCAAGTGATCTATTTTCAAAATGGATGGGATGAACAATATGTAGAAGCCGGTGGCATAGGTTCTCCTAACTTTCATAAATCCAATGCTTTAAAAACCATGCGTAAAAATCCTGATTTACAAGGCAAATTATTGGCAAAAGGTGGTTGGGATTTTGCATTAATTGATGAACTAAAGCCTCAACCTCAAGACATTGTGATCGAGAAATCACGCTATAGCGGTTTTTTTAATACAGCATTGGACAGTAGTTTACGTACTCGTGGCATCCGAAATTTAGTTTTCGTTGGGATTGCCACCAATGTTTGTGTGGAATCAACCCTTAGAGATGGTTTTTTCTTGGAATATTTTGGTATAGCGCTAAAAGATGCATGTTATCAAGCTGGCCCTCAATCAGCACAAGAGGCAGCCTTATATAATATTAAAACCTTTTTTGGATGGGTATCTGATACGGAATCATTTGTACAGACATTCAAAACCCAACAAGAGCAGCCAAATTCAGTCACTTTTAGTAAATCAGCTTAATGCTTTTAACCAGATCAAGTGTCTTTTCTAGAGTTTTAGTCTATGGCGAAGATGCTTTAAGGAAAAAATAAAGGAATTTAAAATGTCCAAACAAGTTGTGATCCCAGTAGGTACAGCTAAACCCCTTGCACCTTATGTGCCTGCAACCAAAGCAGACAATATTGTCTATGTTTCTGGGACTTTAGCATTTGATGAAAATAATGAGGTGGTCTGTGTCGGTGATGCCGCAGGCCAAACCCGACATATTTTAGAAACCATTAAAAACGTCATCGAAACTGCAGGTGGCACGATGGATGATGTGACGTTTAACTCAATATTCGTCAAACATTGGGCAGATTATGCCGCAATAAATGTGGTCTATGCTGAATATTTTCCCAATGACAAACCCGCTCGTTATTGTGTACAGGTCGGACTGGTTAAACCTGAAGCCCTTGTTGAAATTGCATCAATAGCACATGTGGGATAATGCATGTCTAAATTTGTCTATGTGTTTTAGTCATTTTTTTAAAAATGAATTTTAACCTCGATGAACATTTGCGCATTGGGGTGGGAGAGTTATGATGCAAATGGTCAAACAGGAAAGTACAGTTAGTAGTGAAATTATTGAATTTACCAAGCCTTGTGAAACTAAAGTCCATTTAGAAATTGATCAAGATATCTTTAGACAAGGTATGTCTAATTTGGGTGCAGCAGTCAATGTGATCACTACTAAAGGTGATGCAGGACAGGCAGGTTTTACCGCATCTGCAGTGTGTAGTGTAACGGATTCACCTCCAACCTTATTGGTATGCCTTAATCGCGCCGCATCGGTATATCGCGTTTTTTCTGAAAATAAAGTTTTGTGTGTCAATACATTAGGTTCAAATCAAGCCGCATTGTCTAATTTATTTGGTGGCAAAACACCCATGCAACACAGATTTGCACAAGGTGAATGGAGTGAACTCGTGACAGGTTCTCCGGTGTTAGATAACGCCCTAATTTCATTTGATTGTGAAGTGGTATCAAGTCAGGTGGTCGGTAGTCATGATGTATTGTTTTGTCGGGTCAAAGCAATTCGTCACAACCCAAGTTTAAATGCGCTTCTATATTTCAAACGCAGTTATTGTGAACCTCAAAATGTATGTTGATCTCTAAATATGGGGAATTAGAAAATGGCGACAAAAGAACCATGGTTTACATCATTTAAACCATACACAGGTAATTTAGATCAAAACCCTGTGCAAATTGATGAATATTTACCTGTTGGAAAAAGTATCGTTTTGGGCTTGCAACATGCATTTGCAATGTTTGGTGCAACGGTTCTCGCACCTTTGCTGATGGGCTTTGATCCCAATTTGACTATATTTATCACGGGTATCGGCACGATTTTATTTTTCCTGATGACGGGTGGAAGAATGCCGAGTTACCTCGGATCTAGTTTTGCATTTATTGGCGCTGTCGCTGCTGCAACGGGCTATGCAGGTGTGGGGTCAAATCCAAATATTGCCTTGGCTTTAGGGGGGACCATCGCTTGTGGTTTGGTGTATGCAGGAATTGGTTTAATTGTCATGAAGACGGGAACTGGTTGGATTGAAAAGTTGATGCCACCGATTGTTACGGGTGCAATCGTGATGATTATTGGTCTAAACTTAGCACCTGTCACCATTAAAAGTGTTTCTGCAAACCCATTTGATACTTGGATGGCAATTCTGACAATCCTTTGTATCAGTGCGATTGCTGTATTTACCCGAGGCATGATGCGTCGCTTATTGCTCTTACTGGGGTTGGTGTGTGCATATGTTCTATATTTTATCCTTGCCAATTTAATGGGCTTTGGCAAAGCGATCGATTTTGCAGTCATTAGCAATGCGGCGTGGTTTGGTCTCCCGCATTTTGTTGCACCCTCGTTTAATGCAAACGCCATGTTGTTAATTGCGCCAGTAGCAATAATTCTGGTCGCTGAAAACTTAGGTCACTTTAAAGCTGTATCTGCAATGACGGGTCGTGATTTATCACCTTATATGGGTCGTGCATTTTTTGCAGATGGGGTATGTACCAGCTTGTCGGCTTCTGTTGGGGGAACAGGTATGACCACATATGCTGAAAATATTGGGGTTATGGCCGTCACTAAAATTTATTCAACCACAGTTTTCGTAATCGCTGGGATCTTTGCAATTTTGTTGGGCTTATCACCTAAATTCGGTGCTGTGATTAGTACTATTCCTATTGCTCTTTTAGGTGGTGCCTCAATTGTGGTGTTTGGTTTAATCACAGTGGCTGGTGCAAAGATTTGGATTGATAATAAAATTGATTTCACTAAAAACAGTAGCTTAATTATTGCTGCGGTCAGCTTGATCATGGGCGCAGGTAATTTTAGTGTACATATTGGTTCATTTGATCTTGGTGGAATTGGTACAGCAACTTTGGCTGCAATTTTATTGAATCTAGTTTTAAATCGTAGAGAAAAACAGCCCGATGAGATCAAGCTAGAATCAAGTGATGCTGCAAAGTCCTTATCGCAGTCCTCTTAAGCTAAAGGCGCAGATTGAGATTTTAAGTGATTGAACAGTAGATTTTATAGTGAACGGTGTGGCATTTAGTAGGTTAGGGACAATGAGATGATATACGGCATGTCCTTGAGCAAAGTTTGTACCTGAGTGAAAGTATGGAATCAAGATTTTGCAAAGATTAATCACATGCACAAAAATTTGCGACGCTTGCAGTGAGTTTGTAAAAAGCGTTACAGCATAGGTGATTTTTCCTTGTTTGACTATAAGCAAGAGAATTGAATATAGGGTATGAATTCAAGCTTTAGTATTGCAATTTTAAAGCGATTATCGGGGAAATTCGTATCCATATTGGTGGCTGAAATTTTTACAGATATTTGGTTTTTTAGGGTGCTGCCCTGTGCGACAAATTTTGTCGCACAGGGCATTTCTCTATCTAGTATTTAATTCTCCAATAAATATAATAGAACCTGTAAGCACGATGAGATTTAAAATATGAAAGACTGGATTAAGATACGCGAAATTTTAAAAAATATTCAAAATCGGCAAAATAAAAAACAGACTATTTACTTAGTCGGTATGGTTGATTTAAATGAATTGGATATTTCATGGTTGATTGATGAAGACTACATTGAAATTGATGATGCTATTTCTTACTTAGATAATAGAGATATTGTTTTTATTAAGAATTTAACTTTTAAAGGAAAGAAATTACTTTATCAGTTAAGTATTTAAATCTACTTTTTATAATAGATAATGAGGGTGTTTTATAATAATAATGAAGAATTAAAATAAATAATAATTTAATTTTTATTTTAATAAAAATAAACAAAAAATAAAAACTTATTATAATAATTTAATAATTTAATAAATATAAATAATAATATGATAATTAATAATTTAAATCCAAATCAATATTCAATTATTGGTTTGGATTTTTTATATTATGCAACCCAAAAAATAATTTTTTAGTCTTCATTCACGAATTAAGACTTGTTTATTTGCTGAACTCTCGCTAAAACTATGGATGTTTTATACATAGGCAATAAAAAGGATTTTATGATGAAACGCCCAAAGTATATTGATAAGACTGAATGGGAAGCGCGTTGCCAGTTGGCAGCACTCTATCGTTTAATTGCACATTATAGAATGACTGATTTGATAGATACCCATATCAGTTTACGTGTCCCGCATGAGCCTGATCATTTTCTGATTAACCGCTATGGTGTAACATTTGATCAGATGAAAGCTTCAGATTTGGTGAAAATTGATCATGAAGGGAATATTGTGGCAGATTATGATCAAGGCAAAATGGTCAATGTTGCAGGCTTCGTCATTCATTCTGCCTTACATCATGCTAAAGATGATATTCACTGTGTCATTCATACCCATACGGCGGATGGCATAGCTGTTTCTGCACAAGAAAAAGGTTTATTGCCTTTGTCACAACATGCGCTGAAATTTTATAACAATATTGCTTATCATGAATATGAGGGTATCGCTTTTTCTACAGCTGAAAGAGAACGTTTGGTTCAGGATTTGGGAAATTATCGTTGCATGATTTTACGCAATCATGGTTTGTTAGCCACTGGAAACAGTATTGCAAGAGCATTTCATGAAATTTATTTTTTAGAGCGAGCTTGTCAGGTTCAGATTAAAGCCATGAGCAGCTCAAAACTTCATTATCCGAGTAAGCAAATATGCGAATATACGGTGAAGCAATTTGAAAGTGATGCTGCTGAACCGATTGTTCAGGCTGCTTGGAATGCTGCTTTATCATTGATTAAAGATCAGAAAAAAGATTTTTGTGCTTAAACACGGCTTCTAACTTGTTCAATAAGCTCGACATAAAAAACCTCCATCTATACATGCGGAGGTTTTTTATTGCATATGAATTAGCTGTTTAAATCAAACCAAATAAATTGGCTATCTTCATGTGCAGTGAGTGTCGAATCTTCGTCAAATAAATAACCATCACCTGCTTTAACGACTTGACCCGCAATATCAATCTCACCATCGATTACATGTACATAGTTAAATTTTTGGGTTGCTTTAACTTCAAGGGTATGACCTTTTTCCAGATATGCCGCTTTAATTTCAGCATCTTGACGAATATGCATTGGCGCATTGTTATTTGGGCCAACAATCAATTGCCATTCATTGGGTGATTTTTTAGGATCACGTTCAATTTGTTGATAATTCGGTTCGGCATCTTGAACATTTGGAATTACCCAAATTTGTAGCATATGAACTGCTTCATCACCTTGGTTGATTTCACTGTGTTGTACACCTGTACCCGCACTCATCAATTGCCATTCACCCGCATGGATATGACGTTCATTTCCCATGCTGTCTTTGTGTGAGATAGTACCTTTAAGCACACAAGTCAAAATTTCCATGTTGTCATGTGGGTGAGTACCAAAACCTTTATGTGCTGCAATGGTATCGTCATTGATTACACGTAAAGAACCAACACCCATATATTTAGGGTCATACCAACTACCAAAAGAGAAACTATGTTTGGTATCTAACCACCCCATTTTTACATGACCACGGTTTTCACTGTGATGTAAAAAAGTATTCATCTCAAATCTCCAATTCTTTATTTTTTAACATGAATGAATTTTAATATTTAAGTAATTGGGATGAAATAGCAAATAAGCAACATATTGTTTTATTTTTGGAACGATAAATTTTTATCTTTGCAATAAAAAACCAGTGTATGCACACTGGTTTTTTATTTTATCAAGTATAAGATTATTCTAAGAATTTAACCGTTACACCTGATTTAACTTTTTTACCTAAGTCATTGGCATCCCAGTTGGTCAAACGAATACAACCATGTGAAGCTGTTTTCGAAATTGCAGATGGATTTGGTGTACCATGAATACCAAATGATTTTTTGCTCAATCCAATCCAGATATTCCCTACAGGAGCATTTGGACCAGGTGGTAATGATAATGGTTTTAAGTTTTTACCTTGTACAAAGTTACTAGGTGAATAGCTATACCATGGGTTTCGTGCAACTCCAGTAACTTTATAAGTTCCTTTTGGAGATGGTGTATCAGAACTACCAATTGTTGCAGGGAAAGAGCCAACCATTTGGTTTTGTGCATTAAACAAATATAATTGCTTCGCACCTTTGTGCGCGACAATCAAATGAATATTTTCAGGTAATTCATTGCGAATATTCGTCACAACGATTTTTTCACCAACTTTATTAAATGTCGCTTTAGGATTCAGTTTCTTTAAAAACTCTTCGTCCATGTGAAATTTTTCACCTAGCATTTCTGTTACACGAGTGTAATACAGGCCTGGCATTTTTGCTTGTAATGCATAATCATGAGGAATCGATTTTGCATAAGGACCTTTTAGGTCTTCAGCTGTTATCGTATATTCCACAAAAGCAGGCTTATTGCCTTGTTGAGAAACTAAAGCATCCCAAGTTTCTTGAGTCAATTCACCAGTAGGTTTAATACCATTCATTTGTTGGAATGAAGCGATTGCTTTAAGCGTATTCATACCGCTTGAACCATCAATGGCACCAGGTGAAGCATGGGCATTATTTAACATGACATGGGCACGGGCATAGACAGGGAATTGACCCTTACCAATATTTTCGTACCATTGTGCATTGTTTATTCCATCTAAAGTCCATGACGCTTTAGGTGCATTAGGATTGCTTGCCGTTTTTGCAGTCGTGGTCTGTGGTGAAGATGGAGAGATAGCGGTACCTGAGTTTTTATCCTCAGTTTTTTCTAAATTTTGTAGCGTATTTGCAGCTTTGTCTAAGTCTTGTTGCTCTTGCTGACTTATCTGTGTTTCTACACTTGAAGCAGAATCATCAATAGCAAGTGGATCAATAGGATCTTCAACAGGAGCAGCAACTTTTTTAGGCGTTAGAGGTTGCTCAGCTGTAGATGCAGCAAAAGCTGTACCTGTTAATAAACAGCTTAAACTCAAAGCAAGAATTGAGCGAACGAACATGTAGATCAACCTTAAGAATTATTCATAATTTATAACTAAAAATCTGTGTAAGTATTGCAGAAATTATAAGGTGTTGCAGTATTTGTTTTGTGTTAATCATTTTTTTCTATAGACATTTTCCTAGTCTGCAAGTTTTGTTTTATTTTCGTATACCCGTGGGAATTTAAATCTAAGTAATCAAATCGGGTCAGTTGACAATTCGTCTACGTTTGCGACTACGTGTATTTTTTAGGCGATACTAGGAGCGGAGTATGAAATTTAGTCATTCTAAGTGATGAGGAACATTGTTTCGCAAGGTAACGACGTAGCGTCAAAAAACACGCTAGCCCTCTGCTGCGCCTTGCGCTGCAAACAAAGCAGTGCTTTGTTCTTGCTTAGGGTAGTGGCTAAATTTATCTCAGCCTTCGTTATGAAACTCGAAAATAGTCTCGCTATTCTCTTCATGCTTTACGACGTATACGTCTCATGCTCAATTTTAATCTACAACGCAAGCCATTTATGAAATATCAACAGACCCTAAACTTTGTTGAGAAAAATTTTCTAGAAATGGTTATGGAGCAAACCTTTTTGCTATGATGGGGCGAATTTAATTTTTGATTGGGAAAGTAAATGACGACCTTAAAAAATGATCGTTTTCTACGTGCCTTATTGCGTGAACCTGTAGATACGACTCCAGTTTGGATGATGCGTCAGGCTGGGCGTTATTTACCAGAATATCGTGAAACACGTGCGAAAGCAGGTGATTTTCTTTCTCTTTGTAAAAATACAGAATTTGCTTGTGAAGTGACTTTACAACCTTTGCGCCGTTATGAGCTTGATGCTGCAATTCTATTTTCAGACATTTTGACTGTTCCCGATGCTTTAGGTTTAGGACTTTATTTTGAAACTGGAGAAGGTCCTAAATTCCATAAAACAGTTCGTACAGAACAAGATGTGGCTAATTTACCGAAATTCAATGCCAAATCTGATCTGGCTTATGTAATGAACGCTGTTTCAACCATTCGTTCAGCTTTGGCTGGTCAAGTGCCTTTGATTGGTTTTTCAGGTAGTCCATGGACCTTGGCAACATACATGGTGGAAGGCGGTTCAAGCAAAGACTTCCGTTTTACGAAACACATGATGTATGCACAACCTGAAGTTTTACATGCTTTATTAGATCGTTTAGCCGATGCTGTAATTGACTATTTAAATGCCCAAATTGAGGCGGGTGCTCAAGCCGTACAAATTTTCGATAGTTGGGGTGGCGCATTGGCGCACCGTGAATATCTAGAATTTTCGCTCAAATATATGCAGAAAATTGTTGCTGGGTTAAAACGAGAGCATGAAGGACGTAAAGTGCCTGTGATCTTATTTACCAAAGGTGGTGGTCAATGGTTAGAGCCAATGATTGCAACTGGTGCAGATGGATTTGGCTTAGATTGGACTACGCCAATAAACGTGGCTCGTCAAACAGTTAATGGACGTGCAGCATTACAAGGGAACTTAGATCCAGCAACCTTGTATGGTTCAGCTGATTCTATTGAAAAAGCAACCAAAGCTATGCTTGATGATGCTTATGCTAATGGAGAGAAAACAGGTTATATTGCCAACTTAGGTCATGGAATTACGCAGTGGGTTGATCCTGAAAAACCCAAAGCATTTATTGATACTGTACACCAATACAGTGCCAAATATTTAGGTTAACTTATTGTTGTAAATGTATTTATGATCTATTTTAAATCATTATTTGAATTTCTACTTAAGGCAGCATCGGCTGCCTTATTTGGTATTTTATTGTTGATTGCATTTATTACTACGGCGAATATGGGCAGCCATGAATTTTATGGTTTATTCCGTTATGACTATTTATTATTATATGCGCTGATCATTCAAGCCTGTTTATTGTTTTTAAAACTTGAATCTTGGGCAGAAGCCAAAGTCATTGCTTTATTTCATATTATGGCTATGGGTATGGAAATTTTTTTAACCCACCCACAGATTGCTTCTTGGCAATATCCACAACCTGCCATTTTTAAACTTTTGACTGTGCCTTTATTTGCAGGATTCATGTATTCTGCAGTTGGCAGTTTTTTTGCCCGTTCTTTACGTTTGTATCAGGTTTCTTTTTTAAATTTGCCCAATTTTGCCAATATGTTGTGTCTAGCAGTTTTGTCTTATCTCAATTTTATGAGCAAATTTTTTATTCCAGATTTTCGAAATGCACTATTTATTTGGAGTGTGGTAATTTTTTGGAAAACAAAAGTTCGTTTTGAGTTACAGCAGCATGAATTTCAGCTTCCGATGTTACCAGTACTGGTCGTTTTGGCATTTTTAATTTGGGTTGCTGAAAATATTAGCACTTTTAATAAAATTTGGTTGTACCCAAGTCAAGTAGATGCATGGCATATGGTGGGATGGGGGAAGCTAGGCTCTTGGTATTTACTCTTACTTTTAAGTCTAGTTTTGGTCCTTAAAATTCTTGGAGTACGTAATAAAGAAGGTGAATGGTCACTAAAAAAGTACAATAAATAATTTCGTAATTGTCACATTTAGATTTGCATATCTGAATTTATGTGATAAATCTAAATAGGTGTAATCAAACTTACACATAATGGAAAATAACAATTTACATATGTTGAATTAAAACAATGCATATGAAAATTCTGGAGAATTATATGTTAAAAAAAATCGCTTTAGCTGCTGTATTGGCTGCGGGTTCAAGTGTTGCTATGGCTGATCCAGATGTGGGTTGTGGTGTCGGCTCGCAAGTTTGGGCTGGTCAGTCTGGAAAAGTACCTAAGATTTTAGCGGCAACCACTAATGGTCTTTTCACTAACCAATTATTAGGTATTACATTTGGTACTTTAGGATGTAATGGTAATGGCAAAGTAACTGCTCAAGTCGTGACATTTACCAATGAAAACTCAGAATCTCTTGCACGTGATATGGCTGTAGGACAAGGTGAAAGCCTAAACGTACTTGCTTCATTATTAAATGTTAAAGATGCAGATAAAGCACGTTTCAATGCTGTGGCGAAGTCAAACTTTGCCAGTATCTATTCAGCAGAAAATCAAAATTCTCTACAAGTATTAGCATCACTTCAGCAAGTGATGGCAAAAGACGAAGTGTTAAAAGCATACGTTTAATGCGCCAAAACCCTGCCTTGTTGCAGGGTTTTTTTATTTAAATTTTATCGAATACCCATTATTGAGAAATGAATTTTGCATGAGTAAATCTTAAGTTAACTCCTGTATTGAACCGACATTTTTTAATTGCACAGTTTTATAATATATCTATATAAATTGATGATTGAATGAAATATTTAGTATTTAGCTTAAGCTTACTCAGTTCATTTTTTACAACTCATTTGCATGCAGAATCATCTTTAGAGAAATCGCATGTATTAGAAAATGCATTAAAACTGGCACAACAAAAACGACTAGCCAGCAATATCACATGGAAACGTTTACTTTATGCAGAAGATGCCTCTGTCAAAAATGTAAATCAAAGTGAAGTTAGTTATTCGGGTTATTTTTTTGCTCAAGATGGCCGTCAGAATATTCAAAATGAAATGAATGCGGATATCACTGCACTGTTTCAACTCGCCGATGTCAATCAATCTATTCGTTGTAAATTTCCTGCGCGTAGCCAATGGCTGATGCAACAATTGAATATTTCACAACAACAATTACCAGTTGTATCTTGTCCTGAATTTGATCAATGGTATGCACAGATCAAACCTTATCAAGTGACGTTGATTTATGCGACTGATTTTATGGGTAATCCAAGCTCAATGTTTGGGCATACTTTGCTACGTCTTGATCCTAAAGATCAAAAGCAGCTCAATTTAGTCTCTTATGCAGTGAATTACGCAGCCACAGTAAACAGTGATGATAATTGGTCTTATGCATGGAAAGGGGTGGTTGGCAAATATCCTGGTGAATACTCTTTAATGCCTTATTATCGCAAAGTGAAAGAGTATGGTGATTTTGAAAGCCGTGATCTTTGGGAGTATGAACTGAATTTAGATCCTGAAGAGACTGCATTTTTGGTAAAACACATTTGGGAAATGCAAAAAGTCAGTTTTCCTTATTATTTTGTCAGTGATAATTGTGCCTATCGTTTATTGGGATTGATTGATTTAGTCCGCCCAAGCTCGAATTTACGCAAGCAATTTACGTATGCAGCGATCCCGATTGAAACCATTAAAGCCGTAGAGCAACAGGGATTAGTACGAGAAGCGGTATATCGTCCAGCGTTAGAAACACAATTAAATTCGCAGGCCAAACAACATGGTCATGCTTTGGCAAAAAAAGCCCATGCAATTACGGTGTTAGAACCGCAGCAGATGCAAGAGGCTTTAATTAATTACGATGATCAAGATCGCGCAAAAATATTAGAAATGGCCTATGACGATTTATATTTACAATTTGTTGCTCGTCAGGTCGATGCAAGTTTTACCCAACCGCGCTTTAGACAACTCTTAGGCTTACGTAGTCAAATTCCTATAGAGAAACAACGTTTAGCACCTGTACGTCCGAAAGTTGATCCAGTCAATGGACATGATTCGCGTAAGTGGTCCATAGAAGCGGGTGAGGTTCAAGGTGGAAAATATGTACAAATTGGTCATCGTCAGGCCTATCACGAACTAAAAGATCCGCAGGGCGGCTTCCGTACAGGCACACAATTGATGTTTTTAGATGGTGCCGCGCAATGGCGTGATGATCGACTGAAATTGGAACATCTTGATTTATTAACGGTAAACTCTTATAACCCCATCACCCCATTTAAAATGCCAATCACCTGGGGTTTTACTTTGGGCTGGCAGCAGGAAGCCATTCAAAATGGACAATTCAGCGATCAGCAACAACATGGGGTGGTCAGTGCAAAAGCCCAATCTGGTTATACTCTTGCAGATGATGATCGTAAGCATCTTTGTTATGCAGAGCTGCAAACACAGCTTCAAGCAGGTACGTCATTGGATAAAGGCTGGCGTGTTGGTCTAGGACCAACACTGGGCTGTCAAAATGTATGGTCAGATCGTTTAAACAGTATTGTTCAAGTTGAATTACCTTATTGGCAAGATTCAAGTAAGTGGAATTTACGGATCCAGAGCACAATGCAATATTCACTCAATCGTCAAAATTCATTAAACGTCAATTGGGAATACCAACAACAAAACCAACTCGATTGGCAAAAAATTGGTTTAGGCTTTGTACATTATTTTTAAAGAGGGATCTGACAAATCGGATTTTGAGAATGACATACTGCGATAAGTATTAATCAATCGCAAGCCAAGGTTCTTTATACAAGTAGATTATTGATTCTCAAACTTAGAATTTGTTGCCAATTGTTTAGAAAAGGACTTTTGGTTTTAATGAATGAACCACCTTGATACAATTGTTTCACTGTATCAAGATAATCCGCATCGACAGCTTCTTCCAACTCTTTAAAATCTGCGTGAATTTCTGCCTGTATCTGATAGGTCCTTGCACAAATTAATTCGCCCACCTTATTTTTTAAATATGAAATCTCAGATTTAAGTGTATTTAAGCTGATTTGTTCATCACTATAGAGATAAATATGTAGTAGCTTTAGGGTCAAGCCCATAGGATTCAGAATCAAAATACATATGATTTCAAACTCCCGAGGTGTTAAAAGAATTGATTGATCATTGATTATTATTTTCTGTGGCACTGAAAATGCATGGATGGTTAAATGATTGAAGGGTTGTGCATATAATTTTTGTGCAATGATCTCAGCGCATTGTGTAACGGCCAATTGTCCAAAAATATTTGCTTGATTTAAGCTGTGAAATAAAACTACTTCACCACATGCTTCCCCTGATTTTAAATCAAGAATAGGTGCACTATAAATATACTGATCTAGCTTTGTTTTTAAATCTTGATCTTGCTGGAATCCTGCGAATTGATCTGTATTGGCTGAACACCAGAGTTGATTTTTTTTGCATATCCTTGATCTGTACCACGACAGATGCTAGGTGGGCCGTGTTGAGTAAATCCTGCTGACATTGAATCAGTGCGGATTGTAAAGCTTGTTGGAAAATTGAGTTTGGTTGAGTGGAGTTTAATTTTTCTTTTTTGATTCTTGTTTTTTTAGCATGTGGTTTTGAATGCATCACATAATCCATTTATGCATATATACTAAATAATATCTTAAATTAAACAAACAAATAACAAAGTAAAAAAATATATTAATTTCATTACTTTTCTTTTAATTATTCATTTTTCATAAATTTTTCGATTTCCTATTATAAGCTATTCAACTTTTCTCCTACCTTTGTTTGATAGATTTATCTAAAAGCAGTTTTATACGACTAAGAAGGCGTTATGTTCATAGGATTGAACAAAAAATATTGACGTCATCCAAGGAAAGGCACTTTTTTTGCTTATACAAAAAAAGGCAAATTTAAAGGTACGATGATGGACGCTCGAAATGAACAATCAACTATCGTAAAAACAGAAGATTCCAAAGAATATTTTGCTCAACGAGAATTAAAAAAGGGCGCAGTTGGCTGGCTACTATTGGTCGGTTTAGGGGTTGCCTATGTGATTTCAGGTGACTTTGCTGGATGGAACTTTGGTATTGCACAAGGTGGTTGGGGTGGTATGTTTGTCGCTGTCATTTTTGCTGCGATTATGTATCTATGTTTATGCCTTTCAATGTCAGAAATGTCGACTATGCTTCCTACAGCAGGCGGTGGATACAGTTTTGCGCGTATGGCTTTTGGACCATTTGGAGGTTATTTAACAGGAACAGCGATTCTGATCGAATACGCCATCGCTCCGGCAGCAATCGCGACCTTTATTGGTGCATATTGCGAATCATTATTTGGAGTGGGCGGATGGCTAATTTATTTAATCTGTTATTTGGTCTTTATGGGAATTCACTTAAAAGGTGCAGGTGAAGCACTTAAAATCATGTTTGTGATCACAGCTATTGCTGTTGTTGCAGTTGTGGTTTTCCTTGTCGCGATGGTTCCTCACTTTAACAGCGCCAATTTATTTGATATTGCACCAGATTTAGCTAAAGCAGGCGCGAGTAGTTTTTTACCACAAGGTTATATAGGAATCTGGGCAGCAGTTCCGTACGCAATTTGGTTCTTCCTTGCAGTGGAAGGCGTTCCTTTGGCCGCGGAAGAGGCAAAAGATCCAGCACAATCTTTACCACGCGGTTTGATGGGTGCAATGTTGATTTTGGCTGCTTTCGCCATTTTAATTTTAATACTGAGTGCGGGTGCCGCAGGTGCAAGTGTACTCAAAGATTCAGGTGCCCCTTTGGTGGATGCCTTGGTTAAAGTATATGGGCATGGCATGTTAGCAAACTTTGTAAATTTTGTTGGTTTGGCAGGCTTAATCGCAAGTTTCTTCTCGATTATCTATGCATATTCGCGTCAAATTTTTGCCCTCTCTCGTGCGGGTTATTTGCCAACATCATTGTCGCTGACCAACAAAAATAAATCGCCGTATTTAGCCGTGATTATTCCAGGGATTATTGGCTTCATATTATCATTGACTAAACAGGGTGACTTACTGATTTTGATTGCGGTATTTGGTGCGACGATTTCTTATGTTTTAATGATGATGGCACATATCAAATTACGTATTTCACAGCCTGATGTATATCGTCCATATCGAACACCAGGTGGTATTTTTACCTCAAGTATTGCGTTGATCTTATCAATTGTCGCGGTGGTTGCAGGTTTTCTTGTCGATCCTAAAGTCTGGTTTATTGCTTTGGGTATTTATGTGGTCTTCATTGTTTATTTTCTTGTTTATAGTCGTCATCATCTGATTTCAGGTACACCTGAAGCAGAATTTGCCAGCATTAAGGCAGCAGAACAGGAATTATAATTATGAGTTATCGTTATAGCGTTGCTCAGCAACAATATATTTTCCAAGATTTAAAAACCCTAATGGCAAAGGCAACGCCATTACGTTCTGGAGATGAATTGGCTGGTGTTGCTGCCAGTAATGCAACAGAACGTGTGGCAGCGCAGATGGCCTTGGCAGAAGTCCCTTTAAAAATTTTTTTAAATGAAACGGTTATTGACTATGACAAAGATGATATTACGCGTTTAATTATTGATGAACATTGTGATGATTTATTTGCACCGATTTCACACTTTACTGTGGGTGATTTTCGAAATTGGTTGCTGAGTGAAGATGCAACTTCCGAAAAATTGACCAATTTAGCTAAGGGTTTAACCCCTGAAATGGTTGCTGCTGTGAGTAAAATTATGCGTAATCAAGATTTAATTCTGGTTGCGAGTAAATGCGAAGTGGTCACCCAATTTCGTAATACAATTGGTTTAAAAGGTCATTTATCTACTCGTTTGCAACCGAATCATCCAACGGATGATATATTGGGTATTTCAGCCAGCTTATTGGATGGTCTGATGTATGGCAATGGTGATGCTGTCATAGGGATTAATCCTGCCACAGACAATCTCCATAATTTGTCAGAGTTGTTAAAGTTACTTGACCATATTATTCAAGAATATGAAATTCCGACGCAATCTTGCGTGTTAACCCATATCAGTTCAGGGATTCAACTTGCAGAACGTAATATTCCAATTGATTTGATGTTCCAATCTATTGCGGGTACGCAACTGGCTAATGAAGGTTTTGGAGTTACTTTAGATTTACTTCAGGAAGGTTATGAGGCCACTTTAGCACTCAATCGAGGCACAATTGGTCAAAATGTGATGTACTTTGAGACTGGACAAGGCAGTGCTTTATCCAGTAACGCACATCATGGTGTTGACCAGCAAACTATCGAAGCGCGAGCCTATGCAGTCGCACGTAAATACAATCCATTATTGGTTAATACTGTGGTCGGGTTTATTGGACCAGAGTATTTGTATGATGGTAAGCAGATTATTCGTGCTGGATTAGAAGATCACTTCTGTGGCAAATTACTGGGTGTACCTATGGGTTGTGATATTTGTTATACCAACCATGCTGATGCAGATCAAAATGACATGGACGTACTACTCACCTTGTTTGGCGCTGCGGGAATTAACTTTATCATGGGAATTCCAGGTTCGGATGATGTGATGTTGAATTATCAAACCACATCTTTTCATGATGCATTATATTTACGTCAGTTAATGGGATTAAAACCTGCCCCTGAGTTTTCGGCTTGGTTAGATCAGCAAGGAATTTTGCACCAAGAACAACGGCAAATTCATTGGCCTAGTAGCATGCCAAAAAACTTTGCTAAATTATTATCATAAAAAGGAGAGTAAATCATGAAGCTCTCAAAACTTGAAACTTTTCCAAATGGTTTTCACGAAGATCCTTGGCATAAGTTAAAACAATATACTGATGCCCGAATTGCGATGGGAAGAGTAGGATGTAGCATTCCAACCCAAGAATTGCTTAAGTTTCAACTCTCTCACGCACAGGCCAAAGATGCTGTTTTTCACCAATTAGATACTGAAAACATGCAAGCTCGGCTTAGAGATTTAAAATTTGAAAGTCTCATTGTGGAAAGTAAAGCAACTGACAAAGAAGTATATTTAAAACGTCCCGATTTGGGACGTGAGTTATCGGAACAGGCTCAAACTCAGCTCAAGACTTATGTGCAGCAGCACCCACAGCAATGTGATGTATGTATCGTGGTTGGTGATGGCTTATCTGCGCGAGCAATAGAGGAGAATGCGATTGCTTATATCAATTCTTTACGTGAACATATTGATACTGAGGGTTGGAAACTTGCCCCTATTGTGATTGCGACAGGTAGCCGTGTGGCATTAGGTGATGAAGTGGCACAAAGTTTTAATGCGCCGTTGCTAATTATGTTAATTGGTGAACGGCCTGGTTTAAGTTCACCTGATAGTATGGGTATCTATTATACGTGGAAAGCGAGAAAAGGTTGTTTGGATTCCAGCCGAAACTGTATTTCCAATGTAAGACCTGCGGGGCTGAGTATTCAAATTGCCACACAGCGTTTAATGGCATTGATGCGTAATTCATTCAAATTACAACTTTCGGGTGTAGATTTAAAAGATGACCATGTGGTTCCATTACAAAGCGATGAGCATCTAAAAAAATTATTATTTTAATTGTTAAATTCTTTATACCTTCAGGAAAGCAATGTTTTAGTTTTATAAGGCATGGCTTTCTTAATGCACAAATTTATTCAAGAGTGAGCTTCTTGGACATGGCCAAATTTAGAAAAATAAACTGAATAATGGCAAGCATCTCACTTAAATGTTGCATAACTAATCCACGTTATAACTCAGTATTTTTATTAAATATGCTTGATGTGGCATTTTAGCAAAGTCTATTTTTGAACAGAAAAAGGCATTTGGACGATCAACTTTTTACACAATTTAGATCATGCTGTTGATGGTATCGCAAGCATATATCGACATACTTCGAGAGACTTATTCGATCGAAATATCAGAAAAAAAGAGATGCAATGACATGTAAATGAGTCGAAATGACCTATGGAATTATACCCAGTTAAGTAAAATTCTAATAAGCGCACCAGCTAAATTAAAAAAATGATAATCAGCCAGAGGCAGGATCAACCATGGGCATTTTAAAAAAATTTATTAAATCGAGTGTATATCATGAGCCATTACCTATTCGCCGTGATGTCAGATTTAACTTACCTGCGGAGCGAATCGCAGATTGGCATACCGCCGCAGGTCCAATTTTTACCGCATTGCTAAATACGTTTTCTATCGTCTTGCCGATTGGAGAGCGTTTCTTTATTGATGCGGTAAGGGCACATCGTGATTTAGTCCAAGACCCTGAATTACAAAAAGCAGTGACTGCATTTATTGGTCAAGAAGCGATGCATGGACGTGAGCATGAAGAATATAACCAAGCCTTATTTGCACGCTCACCGATTGCACCAAAATTTGAAGCATTGGTTTTAGAGATTTTTGGTCTGCTTAAACAGCATTTACCTGCATATTTTTGGCTCAGTGGAACAATTGCATTAGAACATTTTACCGCTTTATTGGCAGATTCTGTATTACGCACACCTGAGTTATTTGAAGGCGCTGAAGAACATTATGCCAATATTTGGCGTTGGCATGCTTTTGAAGAAACCGAACATAAAGCTGTAGCTTTTGATGTATGGAATACTGCAATGGGGCATGGTCCTTATGCCTATGCTGTTCGTAGTTTTGGATTGGTGGTCGCAACGATTGTGTTCTGGGGCTTAGTGATTCCTGTATTTTTGACCATTGTTAAAGGAGAAGGGAAGTTAAGCGATTTATCCAGCTGGAAAAAGACCTATCATTATACCTTTGGCGGTATAGGCGTATTAAGAAAGCAATTGGGAAATTATATCGATTATTTCCGTCCAAACTTCCATCCGTGGGACCATGAGAATCGTCAATACATGCAACAAATGGAGCAATTGATTTATCAATTGGCTGAAAAAAAATAATCAAATATCATATTTAAAGGATTGGCTGTGTGTTTGTGATATATCGCACAGCAAATGATTTTGAACAGCTTATCGAGCAGTTCATTTCATTATAGTGATTTGCTCGATAAGCTTTAAATCTGTATGAATTAAAAAAACTTGAGAAAAATGATTCAGCTCAATCATTGATACAAACTATTTAAATAATTTGCCTGCTTGAGAAAGGATCTTTTTGCCTTTTTGAGTGACTTCTAATGTGACATCTGGTGTTTCACTTGTACCTAAAACATTACGATAAACTACATATTGATATGTACCACTGTTAAAAATGTAGTGATGATCGCCGCCTGAACCATCCATTTCAACACGACCTTGATTTAAAATCAGATCAGGTTTTGTCGCTTGCGACTGTTTTGTTCCCCAAGATGCATAACGGTATTTACCATTGGGCATGGCATCTATACGCACTTGAAATTTGGCTGTTTTAAACTGTAATTCAGGTGTTTTAAAATTTTTAAGTGATGAATGTAATTGATTTTTTTGTTGTGAAATCAGCTGTGCTTTATATTTTTGTTCAGCATCACTACTGTAGTTAATGGCTTTAATTTTATGACCATCTAACCATAGTGTGCCACCATTGAGCATCACACCACGCCAACCCATACTTTCCCATTGTGATGGTTTTGAGTTGGCGATCTCTTGAATAAGTTGAGTATCAAACACTTGGTTAAAGCGTTGTTTCATCTGGGTTGCATTGGCAATACTTGGGATGGGTTCTTCACGATGTAAGGGATAGGTAATGTTATTTGAAATCGCGGTGATATTTTTATTTTTAAATAATTTAATGACACTTTGCACATCTTTTAATTCGTTGGCATTTAGATTGTCGGCAAAGGCGCTAGTGGCAGTTAACGCTGAAATAAAGATCAGTAAATTTTTCATTTAAAATATGGCATAAGGCTAAGATAATTTAAATCATATAGTTTTAAGTGGACAATAAGCGAATGTTTTACAAATATAAGTTATAGGAAAGCAAAAAATATAAAAAAGCTTATATTTGAACGCACTGATCATCAAAAAAAGTCACCAGTTTTACTGACTCAAACTTCAACCACAACAAAATATTTTTTAACTACCTCAATAACTTCAAATGTACCGATAAATGAAGGCGGGATAATTCCTGCTTCACCAGCTTTAATTTCTACAAATGATGAGGTGTTTTTATCGTGCAAACGAACAATACCTTCAATTAGCTGAAAAAATTCCTGTTTATTGTCTGCAAATTGAATATCCCATGCACCAACCTCGCATTGCCAAATACCACAATTCATATTGGGATGTTCATACAAACTTTGCGTGAGTCGTTTGGGATTTCCTTTAACCAACCGTTCTGCACGAGGATAGTCGATACTGGTTTCACTGTGCGTTAAACCATGACCTGCCAACCAAATTAAAGACATTGTAAAACCCTATCGTAAAATAAAGCCTCAATAAAATGAGGCTTTGATATTTATATTGCTTACTGAATGATCCGTCTTAATGTGCTTCAGGCACGGCAGATAAAAATTCACGACGTGCTTCTTTATCTGTTTTAAAATCACCAACAAATGACACAGTACGTGTGGTCGATTCTTGTTTACTGACACCACGCATCATCATACACATGTGCGCTGAATCAATGACCACAGCAACACCACGTGCTTGGGTAACTTCAGCCACGGCATCTGCGATTTGTTTGGTCAACTGTTCTTGAATTTGTAAACGGCGAGCAAACATTTCTGTGATACGGGCAAATTTAGACAGTCCTAAAACATTGCCAGAAGGGAGATAGGCAATATGTACACGACCATGAAAAGGCAATAAATGATGCTCACATAAAGAATAAAATTCAATATTCTTTACCAAGACCATTTCATCATTATCAGAAGGGAAGACCGCATTATTGGTCACTTCTTCTAGCGTTTTGCTATAGCCAGACGTCAAGTACGAAAAAGCTTTAGCCGCACGCATAGGCGTATCTTTCAGACCAGGACGGTCTAAGTCCTCGCCAACGGCAGTTAAAATATTCGCGTAGGATTGCTGCATAGACATAAAACGTGTTCACTTATACGGTTTGAACAAGGACGGCATTGTATCAGAAAAATGAATAATATTTTCTAATTACAAGATAAACCGACACTTATGAGAGTTTTGATCATTTAAAACGAATGATCATGGATTTCCATTTAATTTTGGATTTCTTTCAGCACGTTTCAGTAAAACTAAAACTGCGCCTGTGCCACCTTGTTTTTCAGGAGCACTGACAAAAGCTAAAACATCACGATGTTGACGAAGCCAGCCGTTCACATAAGTTTTGAGTATGGCTTCTGGGCCTTTGCCATGGACAATTTTAATGACATTTTGGTTTTCATCTTTTGCCATTTGTATGATTTGCAATACAGCAGAGCGCGCTTCTTCAACAGTACAACCATGTAAATCAACAGCTTCAAACCAGCGTAGATTACCAGCTTTTAAGTCTTCAAAAACTTTATGTTGTAGTGTTGCGATGCGATAGCTTAAAGCCGCCTGACTTGCAACAGGATTTAAAATCGCTTGAGTATCTGACAATTCTGCATCATTAATTTCAAATGCACCTTCAGCCGCCGCGCGTTTGGCAAGGGTTTTTGCATCAGGTTTTTTGCGCAAATCACTACGCTCGATTTTGGCAATATTGCCGTTATCAAGTTTGGTTACACCGCCAAGTGCGGTTTTAAACAAATCAGCATCATCTAACTCCTCAGGTACTTTTACTTGGGCATTCTTACTTTCAGGTTGCACTGCAACTTTTGAAGAGTGAGGAGGAGTGATTTGTTTTTTGAATTGTTTTAATAAATCAAGCTGTGATTTAGAGAATGTGGAATCAGATTTACTCATAATTGCAAAAAACAGTAAATGGACGGTATTAGGCGCTCAGTATAGTCTGAATCTTGTCAAATTTGAACTGAATTGAATTCACACAGTTATATCTGCTTTGATCATGACCTGAATGTTGGGAGTTGAAAAATTTATAGGGGGAGTGGGAGAAATATGAAAACAGGGTGAGCGAACTCACCCTTTGACTTTTAATTACACTGTTTCAGGCAGACCAAACAAAGCATTAAATGCATGATCAGGGCGTGGTTGTTTCATAAAGCTTTCACCCACAAGGAACGAATGAATATCGTGTTCTTGCATCATGCGCACATCATCTGGTGTTGCAATACCACTTTCAGTAATCAGTAAACGTGAAGGTGGTAGTAACTTCTTCAAGCGCAATGAGGTATTTAAATCGACATCAAAGGTCTTTAAATTACGGTTATTTACACCCAGTAAACAATGCTCTGAAAGTTGCAATGCACGTTCTAGTTCTGCTTCATCATGAACTTCGACCAAAACATCAAGGTTCTGCTCAAATGCGGTCTTTGACATTTCTTCAAGTTGTTGATCTGACAAACAAGCCACAATCAATAAAATACAGTCGGCATGTAAAGCACGCGCTTCGATAACGCCGTAAGGATTAATCAGAAAATCTTTACGTAGCGCAGGTAATTCACAGTGACTACGTGCGATCTGAATATTTTCATCAGCACCTTGAAAGAAATCTAAATCTGTTAAAACAGATAAGCAGGCTGCACCAGCTTGCTGGTATTGTTGAGCAATTTCAGCAGGGTTAAAATTTTCACGAATTATTCCTTTTGATGGTGAGGCTTTCTTAATTTCAGCAATCACACCTGGGCGTTTACTGTATAAAGATTTCGCAAAACCTCGCACAGGTGTTGCAGCTTGGGCAAGCACTTCTACATCGTTTAAACTACGTTGCTTTAAACGTTGAGCAAATTCTTCGTATTTACGATCAACAATTTTACCCAACATTGTATTGGCAATATCCACCATGATAACGTCCTCTAATCCTTAAGCTTCATACTCTTTGAGTGTTTTGGTAAATTCAGACAAAATGCCCATTTTTTCTAAAGCTTGCCCACCATAGATAATATCATGCGCTAAAGCGACACCTTGTTTATAACTCTTGGTCAGACCTGAAACATAGATTCCAGCACCTGCATTTAATGCCAGCATACTGGCTGCTTTTTCACCTTTTGCTGATTTCTTCTTACCGAGCGCATCTTTGATTAATGCTAGGCTCTCAGCAGCACTATCAACAGAAAGACCAGTTAAGGTCTGAGACTCAATATCTACATCTTCAGGTTGAATCATCCATTCCGTGATTTCATCATTTTTTAGTTCGGCAACATAGGTTGATGAAGCTAAACTGATTTCATCTAATCCATCTTTTGAATGAACCACCATGACATGTTCAGCACCCAATTGTTTTAGAACTTCCGCTAAAGGACGGCACAATTCTGTAGAAAATACACCAATCACATAGCGTCGTACCCCAGCCGGATTCGTAAGCGGGCCAAGGAGATTAAAAATACTGCGGAATCCCAATTCTTTACGTGGACCAGCAGCATATTTCATTGCTTTGTGATGATTTGGGGCAAATAAGAAACCAACCCCCATTTCGCGGATGCATCGTTCTGTCTGGTGCATATTTAAATCAAGGTTAATCCCGGCCTGTTCTAAAAGATCAGACGAGCCTGATTTAGAGGAAACACCACGATTACCATGTTTTGCAATAGTTGCACCTGCTGCCGCAATAACAAATGAAGAGGCAGTAGAGACGTTAAATAGGTTCTGTCCATCACCACCCGTACCAACAATATCAATTAAATGCGGGATATCACCCACATCAATTTTAATTGCAAACTCACGCATTACACGTGCTGCAGCGGTGATTTCGTCAATACTTTCACCTTTTAAACGAAGTCCCATCATAAATGCACCAATTTGGGCATCTGTGGCTTCACCACGCATGATGGTCCGCATCACTTCTTCCATTTGAGGTTGAGTGAGTTCGATATTTTTAGTGATGTTATTTAAAGCTTGTTGAATATTCATTATCTTGTACTACACACATTAAGCATAAATTTCTAAAAAGTTTTTAAAGATCTGATGACCATGTTGACTCAGAATGGATTCTGGATGGAACTGCACGCCTTCAATTGGCAATGTCTTATGTTTGACACCCATAATTTCTTCAATAGAGCCATCTGCTTCATTGGTCCAGCAAGTGACTTCAAGACATTCAGGCACACTGGCTTGATCAATCACAAGTGAATGATAACGTGTTGCTGAAAATGGAGAAGGTAAGTTGCTGAAGATCCCTTGGTCACTATGGTACATGTCAGATAAACGACCATGCATCACTGTTTTGGCACGCACAATTTCGCCGCCAAAAGCCTGACCAATCGCTTGGTGACCTAGGCATACACCGAGTGTTGGAATTTTTCCTGCAAAATGCTGAATTGCAGGGATAGAAATTCCTGCTTCAGATGGTGAGCAAGGACCGGGACCAATCACTAAGTACTTTGGTTGCCATCGTTCGATATCCTCTAAGGTCACGGCATCATTGCGAACAACTTTAACGTCTTGGTTTAACTCGCCAAAATATTGGACAATGTTATACGTAAAGCTATCGTAATTATCGATCATTAGAAGCATATTGATATTAACCTATAGAAATTTATCAATTTATTTTGTTTGATGAATTTGGATACCCATTAGGTTACCCATTTTGAAAAAAGTACCTAGTTACAGCACAAAATAAAAAAAGCCTGCTAGGTGCAGGCTATGATATCAGATTCTTGTTTAAATTCTTCCACTTTTTACTTTGCATAGGAGTCATATCCGAACACATCTTTTCCGAAATTCGATTGGGTTGTTTGATATTTACTTGCTTAATTTCAGAGTAGAACTTTTTGCGACCATATCCAAGTAATCAATAAAAACCTTTTCTCGGACACGACGATCAATTTCCATTAACCTTCCTTCTTTACCATCCAGATATTCAGTCCATATACATTGTTTAGTTTGATTTACACCACTTCTCCCAAACTATTAACCACTTCACTTGGCAAATCATTCGATTCAGCTGGCTGATCACTGATTACATAAAGAGATATACAAAAGTGGCAGAACGAAACGAGCTGATACAGAGCGAATTGATAAAGAAAAATTAGATGAAGCATGGCTCTTAGATTGAGGGCTACTTAGTTTTAGAAAGAAGCGCTAAGCACAATGAAATAAAAATCATGCCAATCCAACCAATGGGTGCCAATTTTTCCCCAACTAAAACAATAGCTAATATGGCAGCAACTAATGGCTCAAATAACGTTAAGGTAATCGCTTTACTTGCTGGGACAGTTTTTAATCCATATCCGAATAAGACATAACCTAAAAACATTGGAATGAGCATCATATAGCCAACCACATAAATATTTATATTTTCCTCAAACAAATTTGCACCAGTAAAAAATAATGTTGGCAGTAAAAATAGAGATCCAATACCAAATATTAGGCCCATAGAGGCTTTTGAATCTATACCTCTATCTATCAGTTTTTTGGCAATCCAAGAATATAACGCATAGGTAAGTCCTGCCAGAGCTCCTAAAAATATTCCTAGAATTTGTCTATCATTTGTAATCTGTTTTGACGAAATCGATGAATGACTTTCTCCAATTGATAATAAAATTACACCACTAATACCCAACACAAAACAAATAAACCACTTAATAGAAAGCTTTTTATGATCAAAAAATCTTTCTAAAAGAGCTGTAAATAGTGGTGCTGTGCCAATCGAAACGACTGTCCCGACTGTAATTCCCGCTAGATGCATTGAAGAATAAAATGCTAATGGGTAAATGAAAACAGAAATGACACCTATGGAAAGAATGATTAAATTAGAATTTATCTGAGTTATGTTATTTTTAATGTTCTTTCGAGCTAAAATTGCCTGTAAAAGGCCACCACCGCCCATTGCTGCTGCACCAATAGCAAGAGGACTAAGATTTGGGGCAAAAGTAGCTATTGTACCTGTAGTTCCCCAAAGAAATGCCGCTAAAAGAACTGCAATAAAACCATAACTAGAAGAATTCGAAATTGAATGATTCATTGAATGGCCTCTTGTTCTAGAATGCTAATTACAATTTTTTTGGCTGCTTTAATTTTTTGACTAGAACCTTCCAAACCAGCTCTCGCAATTGAACCCTCTAAAATAAAAGAAAACATTAATGCTATTTCATGAGCTTTTTCGTGATTTGAAATAAGCAGTGAGAGTTGATTTAAAATAATATTTTCAATTTCATCTTTATGTGATTTTATTGCCTTTCTTTCAACACTATTAGCAGGAAATTCAGCAGCTGCATTCAGTAATCCACATCCTCTAAATCCTTTTTCATAAGCAAACTCAGCATGATCTTGATATGCATCGAAAACAGCTAAAATACTTTCGAGGGGAGATTTAGCTTGAGCATTCCTTTTCTGATACAGATCCAGCCATTCTTGATGCCTAAATTCAACGTATGAAGAGATTAGAGCGGATTTAGTTGGGAAGTTGTTATACAGTGACATTTTCGCAACACCAGCCCTATCAGTAATTGTATTTATTCCTGTGTTAGCAATTCCATCGTTATAAAACAATGTAGCTGCAGCTTCTAAGATTTTTTCTTTAGCAGATTTAGTTTTCATATTAAAAAATTAGGTAGACCGATATACCTAATATAAACTTGTCGCAATTAATTTCAACATTTTTATTTTGGGAATATGACCTAGGGAGCAGAGCGAAGCGGTTTTTAAGGCAGGCTTGCTCTAAACTCTTAAAATTAGAATTAGGGTAGGGTAACGAAATCACGCTATGGCTCATTGATACTGTTTGAACATACAATGAGTGTAGTACTTTGAATGATGAGCAGAATAAAGCCTTAAGTCGATGTTTTTTTAATTGATTTTTAAATTTTATAGATCATACTATATAATTAGTAATTACAATTAAAATACTATTGAAACAAGAATCAAATAATAAATATAAGTTTATCCATTAAGATTGAATATGAAATTAATTTTTCCATCAATAGGATAAAAGTATGAGCCATAGTAAGCAACTCACCATATTTGATGTCTTAAAATTTAGTCATGAAAAACAAAGAGAGTTATCTGATAAGTTAATTGAAACCACTGGTAACTCAGAAGAAAGAAAACATTATTTTTCATTATTAAAAAATGAATTATTTGCACATGCTGTGGCTGAAGACAGGTATTTTTACATACCTCTTATGATGACAGATGCAGGTTTAAATATAACAAGGCATGCTTTGTCTGAGCATCATGAAATAGATGAGCTACTTGAACAACTGACTGAAAATGAATTCAATAACCCCAGTTGGTTACGTATAGCAAAACAGCTACGTAAGCTGGTACATCATCATTTAGATGAAGAAGAGCATAAATTTTTCCAGCAATCTGGCAAAATTTTAAAAGATGATGATAAAGTAAGCTTAGCGAAAAAGTATCAACATGAATACGATAAATATATTGATAAAGACAAAATGAGTTTAGTAAACCAATGATTTGAACGTATTAAATTTAGATAGGGCAGATTTGAAAATGAAAAATCAAATTAATTGGTTTAGCTCTTTTCTCAGTTGCTTCGGTTCACGGGTACATAGGCAGTTTAGAAATAGATTTAATAAACTTTAATCGTCCAATTTTTAGTAAATTAATTTCTTAGACAGCTTATCTCGGCTCATAGATCACTTTCGATCTTTGAAATCACTTGGATTTACATAAATTTTTGATTTACAACTGATGAACATGTACCTGATCTTGAAAGATTGAGTAAAGCATGATCCTTTAAGTGAGGGACGTTTCATTTAACACTGATTATGTTGAAGTAAAAGCAAGTAAAGGATTAGTTTTTTCAAAAATGCTTTGCCTTGGCATTATTTGGGAGAAATAACCCTCAAATACTAGTTGAATTCTTTCCCTAAATTCATAAATTAATGCTAGTTCCAAACTCCTTATTTTAAAGGAGTCATTCTTATCTAAATGAGAGCTTAGGGAAAGCATAATAAAGCTATAAATCCTAAAAACTTCCCAATCTAATTTTTCAGATGAATTTTTTTTAAGATTATAAATCCCCCATTCTAAAAGCCAATATTCCTCCATATCCCATATTTTTTCTTCATGCAACATTCCTATAAATGATAATTTATCATAAAAGTCATTATTAGGAAAATTGCGCAGTATAATTATTTTTACATTCATAATTTATGTTCTTTAAACTTTTTCTAAAATTAATATAATATGATTTATGCGAATCTATAAAATAATGATGTGTTTTGTTAAAAAATAAAGACTTTAACTTGATAAGCTAAACACACTTATCAGGAGTTTACCATAAGCAAAACAAAAGTTTTATACAGCGGAGTTTAAGCTGAAACCATAAAATTAATCGAAAAAATGAGGGCAATGCTTCAGGAATAGCAAGACAGCTTGGTATATTCATGCAAACTCTTTCAAATTGGTACAATAAAGCCAAATATGTAACACTGGTTGCCGCATATCAGTACTGGGAATGTGTCACATCTCAATTATACAAGATTAAATGAATCCAAACAGATTTAATGTTTCATAAGTGCAGTGAACAATTTCATTGAGTGTTTTTTTGTCTATTTTTCTTTTCTTAAGCTTTTTTGATTCAGTCATCTATGTAGTATTTTATTAAATTCTTATGGGAAATGACGAATGTTAAATTATCTTAAGAGCTTTAATACTATTAATACCTATTTGATTCTCTCTTCTATTTTATTGGTCATCGTGTTAGGTTTAGATTATTTCTGATCAGTTCTCTCGATTGGTCGAATCATTATTTATCAGCAATTATAGTTTCGCATTTACAGAGACTCTGAATTAATTTTAGGGAATTATTTTGTTACGTTATAACGTATTTGTTTTTGATTTCTACCTATGAAATTCAGCTATAGTATATATGTGTATGACTCACACACTTCATGCTTTATCTCCGAGAACCCACTGAAAGGTGGGTTTTTTATATCAGCCTATGACAATTCATAAATGTTAAATTGTTGTTGAAGATTAGGAAAGATGAACAGTTAGTGCTTGAAAATTCGGTCAACTTATAGAAAAAAGCCCACGTGATGGCTATTTTTCGCATTCAATCTTAATTAATGTAAAGACGCATAAATTTTAGCTTTCAGGACGTATAGGGTAAGGTTGATACGCTGACAAGTTAAAAAGAAAATAGTTTTAAAGGGGGATTAGACATCTTTTTACTACTAAATTTTAAAGGTGCTCGTTATAATTAGTATATGAAAATCGATAAAGTTCAATATATAAGATTTACTGATTAGCTATATACTTTTTTATAACTATGCTTAAAACCTATTTCTTAAATTTGATTAAGTTTATTTTACTCATTTTAATACTTAAAAATTTGAAAATTCTCTGTTTGTCATATATTGTTAAATTATAGAAAATTTTTAATTGATTGAAGAAGATTTAATTGATATTTTCTAAAGTTGAAATATTCAAACATATTATTTTCAATTATTTATTAAGAATAAGGTAAGAGCAAAATTATAAAAAGGTAAATAAGTGAAAATATAACAGGTGCTTTAATGTTGTTATTTGTATCTAATCAAATTCATGCAGCCATAACTGCATCGTCACATTCAAATCTTAACAGTATTTATAAATCTAGTATTTACACGCTTCCAATCCGACTAACACTGATTATATTTCTGATCAATCTGATATTAAAAATAATAATAATCATGATTATATTGAAAATTTAGCAATTCAAGCAATTACAACGACTGAAGCCCTAACGAGTCTAGGCTTTATTCACCCGTTAAATAGTGTGAGATATGTTGGTGCTGCTGAATGCATTGATATTCATTTAACTGCTCTTTTTGGAAATGGGGTAGCTTAAGAAATAAGGTTAACTTATTAAAACACAATTTATGCATGAGTCCGATATTAATATACAAATGTAATTAATATTTTTAAATAAAATTTTAAGTTTTATTAAAAATGATCGGAATTTTTTCTAACCCGTGACGTCAATTTTTTAGCTATTTTTAAATTAAGCTGTTGAAATTTAATGCTATATATTATCTTGACTGCTTGAGTTTCGTGATTACTGCAAATGTTTTTAATAACTATTCTTGTAATTTATACGCTTAATAGTATATTAAATTTGTAGATATTTTTTACCGCATCTACAGTGTTTTATATTTTATTTTTTAATAAAAATGATAAACTGTTCACACTTTATATGAGGCCGTGAGGGCTAAATGAAAGAAGAAGTAAAAATCGCTATATTCGGTTTAAGTTTAAATGTGCTTGATGCAATTAAGCAAAAGATACGATCTATGTATGATGACTCACTTCAAGTAAGTTGGGCGAATATTGCTGATCCTCATTTAGATATTCTTCTTGTGAATGATATGTTTTTTAGTTCGCCAACAATTCAGAATTTGATTGGTGTTAAGAAAGTCCCATACTTGCGTCTGATTAATAAGAACGAAAAATCAGGGCAAATCGAAGGAGATAAACTATATCTACCTTTTTCAGCTTCAGATGACATTCGAAAATGGTTTAAAGACCGTTATTTACACGTACCTGTCAGTGAAAAAACCGTCAAAATTGTCAATCAAATTTCAAAAAAAGCTGATTTAAACAAGGTGGTAGCTGAGCTTTCTAATGAACGGAATGGTAACGTTCAAGTATTCGACTCAAAAGGCAACATCGCATTAGTCAATATTCGTACACAACAAGTTTGGGTAGACGCGCTACGAAAAGTTCAAGGGACGGATGTTTCTTTAAATTTTACTTATGCCACTATGCAAATGGCGCAGTCTGTTAGTATTTTCCAAGGGGTAGAGCTAAAATCATGGTTATGGAATTTATTGTGGTATTCAGATGATGTAAATATTCAAATCAGTTCTAGTGATTATTATAAACTCGTAGATTGGCCACAACCGAATCATCAAAATGAACGCCAAATGGTTTTTAAAATTGCAGCGTGTTTTGAATTGGGGGCAAGTATTGCTCAGGTGGCTCAGAAAACAGGCTATAGCAAAGCGCAATTAGCTAAATTTGTTTCAATTGGCATAATGACCAATGCGTTGAAAAAAATAGCAGTGGAAGATGCAAAATTACTTACTGAAGAAAAACCATCTTCAGGCATTTTAGGTGGCTTTTTTGGTAAGTTAAGAAAAAAATTAGGGCTTTAACTGTGTAAAGAGTATGCGAACCCAATAAGGCTTCTAAAAATTAACCTTTTAATCAAGTTTGTTTATACTGACACGATAAGTAAATGTATAACCAGTTTATATGATGCCGTGATCAGTTTAAAAATAGGTGATGATGTGATCTTACAAAAGTATAAAATTGTTTTTGGCGGTAAAATGGGCGCAGGTAAAACAGAAGCAATAAAATCATTATCTGAAATTTCAGTCTTATCTACAGAAGCACAAAATACAGATGAGCAAGCACATAATAAGGCATTGACCACTGTCGGGATTGACTATGGTGAAATTAAATTAGATGAAGGCGTTATTGTTGGATTATATGGAACGCCAGGGCAGAATCGCTTTGATTTTGTTTGGTCAGTGATATGTAAAGGTGCAATCGGAGCAGTTGTGCTGATTGACCATACGCAAAAAGATGCACTTGAAGATTTAAAATTTTATTTTCAAAGTTTTAAGGAACATTTAAACAATATTGTGGTTGGTATAACCCATATAGATGAAAATCCTCAATATCTGTTAAAACCTTATAAAGATTGGATGCAATTAAATCAATTAACCATGCCAATTTTTGCGGTGGATGCCAGAAAAAAAGATGATGTATTGGTAATGGTTGAAGCACTCATTGCAAGAGCTGAAGTAGAATTTGGCTAATTGTAGATCGTAGGTAATATAATTACATCGCTGTATAGAGGGAGATATAGATAAATGTTAAAGGCGTATTGCTACCTTATATGCCTTATTTTAATGCTTTTGAAATAAAAAATTGTCATCATCTTAAAAAATAGTCGATAAAAAGCGTTGTTCGCGCAATATAAGCACCAAGATAAAACATTTTATTTAGTTTGCACGAAAATAGTGCGTTTAAATTGTGCGTAATAATTTTAAAATGAGAAGTATGTTTGAATATGGTGCAATTCTATTTGCACTCAGTATAATAGACGGAATTTAAGTATTGCTAAGCTTATTTTCTGATAAGAAATTCAATATTTTAGCAATTATTTTAAAAGTTGGTATGCTACTTGCTATATAAATACCAACTACTAACACGCACTTCACAAGTGCAACAAAAATTCATTGGAGCAAAATGAGCATGGCGAACAAGGTCCTTCAACTCATACAAGAAAGTGGCGCAAAATGGGTCGATTTTCGCTTTACTGATACTAAGGGTAAAGAGCAGCACGTAAGCTACCCATCAGATACTATCGATGAAGATACTTTTGAAGATGGTAAAATGTTTGATGGTTCTTCAATTGCTGGTTGGAAAGGCATTGAAGCATCTGACATGATTTTACGTCCAGATCCTGAAACTGCTTTCCTTGATCCGTTCTTTGCTGAAGCAACCATCGTCGTTACTTGTGATGTTATTGAACCGTCTACTGGTCAAGGTTATGACCGTGATCCACGTTCGATTGCTCGTCGTGCGGAAGAATACCTAAAATCAACAGGTATTGGTGATACTGCATTCTTTGGTCCAGAGCCAGAATTCTTCGTTTTTGATGAAGTTAAATGGGACATCGATATGTCTGGCGCTCGCCATACATTAATCGCTGAAGAGGCTGCTTGGTCTACAGGTAAAGACTACGAAGCAGGTAACTCAGGTCACCGTCCTCGTGTTAAAGGTGGTTACTTCCCAGTTCCTCCAGTAGATTCTTCACAAGATATGCGTGCAGAAATGTGTGCTCGTATTGAAGATATCATGGGCCCTGGCCGTGTAGAAGTACACCATCACGAAGTTGCATCTTGCCAATTAGAAATTGGTGTAAGCTTCAATACTATGGTGCGTAAAGCTGACGAAGTTCAACAGTTCAAATATGCTGTTTGGAACGTTGCGCATCAATATGCAAAAACTGCGACGTTTATGCCTAAACCAATGGTTGGTGATAACGGTTCAGGTATGCATGTTCATATGTCTATCTCTAAAGATGGCAAGAACTTGTTTGCTGGTGATGAATATGCTGGTCTTTCAGAAATGGCGCTTTACTTTATCGGTGGTATCATCAAGCATGCTCGTGCATTGAATGCGATCACAAACCCTTCTACTAACTCGTATAAGCGTTTGGTTCCTCACTTCGAAGCTCCAATTATGCTTGCTTATTCTGCACGTAACCGTTCTGCTTCGATTCGTATTCCATACGTTTCTAGCCCTAAAGGTAAACGTATTGAAGCACGTTTCCCAGATCCAATGATGAACCCATACTTAGGTTTTGCGGCATTATTGATGGCTGGTCTTGATGGTATTCAAAACAAGATCCACCCAGGGGAAGCAGCTGATAAAAACTTATATGATCTTCCTCCTGAAGAAGAAGCTAAAATCCCAACAGTTGCACATAGTCTTGATATGGCCCTTGAAGCACTTCAAGCGGATCATGAGTTCCTTCTTAAAGGTGGTGTATTCACAAAAGAAATGTTGGATGCATACATCGAACTTAAAACTGAAGATGTACGTCGTTTAAATACAACGACTCACCCAGTTGAATTTGATATGTACTATAGCTTGTAATTCGTTTTCGAATTTAAGTGATGAAAAACCTGCCTTGTGCAGGTTTTTTTATGCCTGAAAATTAGAAATAGGAGTGTTTTTAGTAAACAGATAATAGTCAACCTGTTAAAAAACACATACATAAGAATATAATTTCTCTTAATGAATATTTTTTTAATTAAATCAATTGGTGAAGAAATTAAATTATTTGATTATAAAAAGTTTGCAATGCCATATTTGCTTAGAAAGTTTGAATAAATTTGCGAAGGTGATGCCTCTCTTTTCAGAGATTGAGGAGGATTTTAAAGGGTAAAAAGCCAGTTAAACTTTAACTGGCGATGAATAAAATATAAAAAAGAATGCTTAATGTGAACCCGTTATACTTTGTTGATACTTCACCATATATTGTTCACGAATTTCATTGCGCTCATCAGTGGTCGATGCTTTTTGCATTTTTTTGCGCATCTCATTACGTTCAGATGTACTCATTTGCTGCCATACTTCACGCATTTTTTGTTTTTCTTGTTCAGGAAGCTGAGTAAACCAATCCATGCGCTGTTGCAGTGCTGCACTTTGATCAGTGGGAATTTCTTTTAAATTTTGATAGCGCTTAATCAATGCCTTTTGTTCTTCCTCAGAAAGGGCATCCCATGTTTCGTTAACTTGACTAGTTGCATCTTTAGAAAATATCCAAAAACGTTCAAATCCAGCAAAACTTGTTTGTAGAAAACCAATAGCACAAAATGCCAAAGCTAATTTTCTAGCTGCCATGAGAATTTTTATCCTCACCAAATACAGACAACATATCTAAATCTTCCATCATTTGGGGTGAAAGTTTAGGACTAATAACCACTTGTTGTGGGGCTTGCGATTCTGGTGATATATCAAAAGCGTTTGGAATCACAACAAAACCAGTAATAGCTGCAGCAAGTGCAAAGCCTGTCATTTTCCAGTGACCAAAACGTGACGTTTGCTTGTCTTGAATATGGTCAAGCACATTATTCATCACCACTGCTTTATTGCGGTGATTACGTGCAACCTCATCCAATTTTGCCGTCACTTGTTTGGTGAAATCATCATTATTCATGTGATGAACCTCCATACGGATTTAAATGTGAGAGCGAAGTTCTTAGTCCTTGAATAGCTCTGTGATAATGAGTTTTTACACTACCTTCTGTACAGTTCATAATAGATGCAGTGGTTTGAGTATCAAATCCTTCCCAAGCGCGTAACATAAATGCTTGTTGCTGGCGTACCGGGAGGCGGCTAATGGCTTCTTGAATTTCCTCAACGGTGACATCTTGATCTAGAAATTGAAGTGGATTGGGTGTGGATTCATCCACAATTTCCATTGCCTCTTCATCATCAGAATCTAAATCAATTTTTCGAAATAACGAAAATGGAGAAGCACGTCGTGCTTCCTTACGTCGCCAATCTTGTAATTTGTTATTTAAAATTGTATAGAACAGTGGATACCATTCTTCAGTAGATTTATCTGCATAAGCTTTATGTAAGGAAATAAACGCTTCCTGGACCAAATCCATCGCAATCCCATTGTGACCTTGGGTTGCATTTTCCATCATCACTAAGGCACGACCCGTCACGTCCTGCATGAAAAAACGCAGGCGCTGTTCACTCGTACTCGTTTGAGCACTTGCTGTTTCAGACTGTGACTTCTTTGGTGCTAAGTCCATAGAGATGGAAAATCCCGTCATGGGTACCCACCATTATTTTAACTTCATACCTATATAACGTTAAAAAAATGGTTTGGGTTGACATGTAAATCAATTATTTTTTTCAGTTTAAATGATTTTTTCCAATAACGGGCAATATTTAAAATAAATTAACCTTATAGTCGTTGTCTAACCATTTCAAAGAAACAAATCGATCCAGCAACGGCAACATTGAGTGATTCTTGACCACCAGGTTGTGGAATAGATACGGCTTCTGCGCGTTTAAGGGCGAAATCTGAAACGCCTTGACCTTCGTTACCTAAAATCCAAACACATTGTTTGCGTAGGTTTTTAGTGTAAAGACTCTCTGCCTGATGTGAACTGGTGACATACACAGGAATTTTAAATTGCTTGAGTAAGTCTTCAAGGATCACGTTTTCATAAGTTTGTAATGAAAAATGAGCCCCCATACCAGCACGTAATACCCGTGGTGACCATAATGATGCGGAACCTTTGGTACAGACAATTTGTTCAATACCCGCAGCGGCCGCTGATCTGAGTAATGTACCTACATTGCCTGGGTCTTGGACATTTTCAAGAATTAGCGTGTCTTCAGTAAAGTTCAGTGCCTGAGTTGAACTCGGTAAATCCACAATGGCTAGACATGCAAGGCTGGTTCCAAGGGTACTTAAATCCTTGTATAAAGATTCACCGACCACAAACACAATACCTTGATATTGGTCAAGGATACTACCTAAATCTTCATGATCTAAGGCATGTTCAGTGGTGAAAATTGAATTAATTTTTCGACCTTTTTCTAACCATGCAAGCGTAAGGTGCGTTCCCTCAAGTACAGTTTGTCCTTGTTTTTTACGGTAAGTATTTTGTTCAATTAAACCTCTGAGATGTTTAATTTTGGGATTATCTTTTGATTCAAGGAAAATTGTAGGCATGGGAGAGTACGTCCAAAAAATTAAGTAGGGTCTGTGATCATTCTATAAAGAAATTGCAACAGACCCTAGCTGGCGTTACTCCCTAAATAGAGAGTAAGAAAAGAAAAGAGAAGAATTAGTTGTGGTAGCTGGTAACAAGCTCAACTTCATTCTTAGAACCAATGATAACAGGAACACGTTGATGTAACTCAGTCGGTTGAATCTCTAAAATACGTGTACGACCAGTAGTCGATGCGCCGCCAGCTTGTTCCATTAACATACTCATTGGGTTGGCTTCATACATTAAACGTAGACGACCTGCTTTTTTAGGATCTTTAGTATCGTATGGATATAAGAAAATACCGCTACGACATAAAATACGATGAATATCACCCACCATACACGCCACCCAACGCATATTGAAATCTTTTTCACGTATAGATGTTTTACCCGCTTGTAGTTCATCGATATAACGTTTTACAGGCGCTTCCCAATGACGTTGGTTTGATGAGTTAATCGCAAACTCTTTGGTATCTGCAGCAACTTGAATATTTTCAGAAGTGAGCAAGAATTGCTTTTCTTCAGGGTCGTAAGTAAAAAATACAACACCCGCGCCAACGGTCAAAGCCATCATTGTCGATGGGCCATAAAGCACATAACCTGCTGAAACTTGTTGAATACCTGCTTGCATGAAGTCTTCAGCTTGCGTTACGGCATTTTGAGCAGGAAGGATAGAAAAAATTGTTCCTACACACATATTAATGTCAATATTGCTTGAACCATCTAATGGATCAAATAAAACCAAATATTTGCCATTTTCTTGAGCTGGGGTAAATTCATCTAATTCTTCAGATGCGAGTCCACCTACATTTGGATTGGCTTTTAAAGCATCAATCAAATAATCATTTGAAATCACATCAAGTTTTTTTTGCTCTTCACCTTGTACATTTTCATGTTGTGCACTCCCCAAGACACCAGCTAAAGCACCTTTCTGTAAAGCCTGATCAATGGTTTTGCAGGTATTTGCAATTGTTTCAATTACATTGGCAAGTTCAGATGTTAAGTTCCCTTGTTGTTGTTCTAAATATTGGGATAGGGTGCGATATGACATATCAGAGGTGCTCCAAAAGCGATAAATTTTTACAAACCAAATAATGGAGGCTATTTTAGATGAGTTCAGCACAAAATAGAAATTATCCTGTGTTATTTGTCGTGAAATTACCCTTGAAAGTATTTTAGAAAGTGTTATGTTGAATATACGTACAATAGCGTAAAGGAGCACTGACATGACAACGACAAAGTTTGAAGCGACTCCGACTCCAAATGAAAGCATTGATTTAAAAGATATTAGTGCTGAAAAAGTGAAAGAAGCATGGAAGAATTACGAAGCTAAGCCTGAATTCAAAGAATTCAATAAGCATGACATGATTGAATCTATGCAAAGCCCCAAGCCAGATGAGTCAAAGGCTTAATCAATAAAAAGCGTTCATTGCGATATGAGCGCTTTTTTCTATTTATTTCATATTCATTCCGAACAATAAATCTTCATGATAGAGATTGATCACAAAACAGACATTATCATTCCGTTTAATAAAATTGGTGAACCGGGGTGGGATGTTAAAACTCACCTAATTTTAGAATCTCTTGCTGATTTAAATAATGATGAGATTGCACCTGCAATTGATGATGAGAAAATTTTAAAACTTGAACAGCGTTTAAATTGTCGCTTACCTGAATCTTTAAAGATCTTCTATCAACACTTTGGGATTGCTGATATTGGTGAACAATTGCAGCAATTTGATGATATTGGCTACTTAAAAGATATTTGGGCAAATGCGCCGCAATATGTGCCTGAATTTAGTCAGGTTGATTTAGCAGTTTTACCTCATCTGATTACATTTAGTGATTATCTTGGTAATGACAATATGTTTTGCTTTCATGATATCAGCAAAGAAATCTATTACTTTGATCATGATGACATGCCTTATTTAAGTAGAATACTGGACTGTGTGGATGACTATATTAAAGGTTGTTTGATTTTAGTGCAGTCTGAGTTTTTTGCTGAAGCGCATCCAGATGAAGTGGATGAATGGGCAGAAGAAAGGTTTATTGCGTTATTTAATGAGAAAATACTCAAGAAATGGCGTTATTAATATAAATCACCTTGAACATGGTAAGAAGTTTTCTTATTTTACCTTACTAAATCTGGTCTTTATCTTGAAATGGGAAAGCGCTGAATAAGAATAACTTCTGGTAAAAATGCCCAATTCAATTGGGCATTTTTTATGGGCTATTTTAATAATGCAACTTTGGCATTATTTTAAAAGAGGAGGAACGGCTTCGTAGTTGATTTCAACACGGCGGTTTTCTTTCCAAGCAGCTTCATCATGACCAGCATTGATTGGCATTTCTTTACCGTAGCTTACCGCTTCTAATTGGTTTGCTTTAACACCATTGGTGATCAGGTAGCTTTCAACGGCTTTAGCACGACGCTCACCTAAAGCCATGTTGTACTCACGCGTACCACGTTCATCTGTATGACCTGTTAATGCCACTTTAGAGTTGGCATTGGCAATCAAGAACTGCGCATGTGCTTGTAGTGTTTGGTAGTCATCATTGGAAAGATCACTACTGTCATAATCAAAATGTACCACACGTTTCGCTAAAAATGCTTTATTGGCTTCAGTCACGCCTTTAGATGAAGCACCATTTAAGTTTTGTGCATTTAAAGCAGCATCTTCACTTAAACCACTAGTATTTACTGTAGTCGCACTATTTGGATTAGTTCCTGATTCTACAGTGGCAGCAGGTTTACGGCTTGCACAACCTGTCATCACCAAGCTTGCTGCTAATAAGGGTAAAGCTAGATATTGAATTGACTTCATGTTGATCTCCGGTATTTCAATTTTAAATAAGTGATTTACATCTTGATTAAATTATTTAGGTGCCCAAGCAGGTTCACGTACTTCACCTTGTTCGCTTGGTAAGTTCATGCGGAAGCGACCATCTGTAGACATGATTGCCAATAAGCCACGATTACCCTCACGTGTTGCATAAACCACCATTTGCCCATTTGGAGAAAAGCTTGGTGATTCATCTAAACTTGTTGGTGTCAAAATATTGGTGATACCTGTAGAAATTTCCTGAATGGCAACTTTGTAATTACTACCAGAAGGGCGGTGTACCAATGCCACATATTTACCATCGGCACTTAATGTACCGCGTGCATTAAATGCACCACGGAAAGTTAAACGCTTGGTTGAGCCATCATCAAAACTATAACGGTAAATTTGTGCTGATCCACCACGGTCAGATGTGAAAATAAATGATTTTCCATCTGGAGCATAACGTGCTTCAGTGTCAATTGCGCTATCGTTGGTCATGCGCTTCACTTGACGTGAATCTAAATCCATTTGATAAACTTCAGGATTTCCATGCATAGATGCAGTAAACAGCATTGATTTCCCATCAGGAGAGAAACTTGGTGCACCATTTAAACCGCGAAATGCAGCGAGTTTTTCTCGTGCACCAGTGGCTAAATCTTGGATATAAATAGCAGGGCGCTTGGTTTCAAATGAAACATATGCAATTTTTTTCGCATCTGGCGTCCAAGCAGGTGAGAGAATCGGGTCTCTTGAACTTAATACTGTTTTAGGTTGCTCACCATCAGTATCTGCAATTTGTAAGGTATAACGAGTCTCTGGTGTTGCAGGGTTACGTAACACATAAGCAATACGTCCTGTGAAGTCACCTTGAATCCCTGTAAGCGCTTGATAAATTGCGTCACTGATCATATGTGCCGCAGAACGTACACGTGATGCTGGGATTGAGAGCAATTCATTTAATAGGAATTTCTGCTTTTCAACATCATAGAGTTGGTAATGTACTGCCAATGAACCATCTGCATTGGTTTTAGAGTCACCTAAAACCACATAAGGAACCCCAGCCGCTTTCCATGCTTCTGCATTTATATTGTTTATGTTTGCAGTTGCAGGAAGATTTTTTGATGAACTGGTAAAGCGCCCAGAGCGATTTAAATCTTGTTCAACAATAGGGTAGATAGATTGATCATTACTAAATGGAATGATGGCAATTTTAGGTGCAGATTCAGGTGCTTTGGCAATTTCTAATTGCAATTGTGCATATGATGTTGTGATCAATGCTGGACTAAATGCAACAATAATTGCGAATCCTAATAGATGTTTAGGCATGATTTTCATTGGACTTCATGTACTCAAATATCAATTTTTAACTATGCTTAGCTTTGTAGCACAAAGACATGATTTTAATCTATATAAAGCATGTAATTGTGAACAAAAGATTATCATTGAACAGATTTACTAAAAAATTAAATTCAAATTTATTACACTAATGAATTTCAGCTTGATCTTTGGGCATTGTAAATGTTGCAGCTTTAAAAATTACTTTTTTATAGATTTGACAACAATGTCATTGTTGCTGCCATTAAAATATATTATCTCGTGTTGAATAGAGACTTATTCAACACGGAATTTGATGCGAATCACTTTTAATAATTGATTGAGCGATGACTGTTTAGACATCTCAAAAGGTGCTGTTTGCTGAATCGCCGTTTTGATTGCGTTTGAAAACGTTTCGCTGTCCTGTTCTGTGATTAAAATATCTTTTACATTCCCACTGTCATCTAAGTAAATAATAACATCGGCATTTTCTTGGATGATTGTTAAATTTCTCAACTTTTTAACAATACGATTGACTCTAGCGGTATTTATCCGCTGAGCCATTTGACTTTGTAGAAGTAATGCTTCCGTTGTTGCTACAGACGGGTTTTTTTCGTATGACGCAGAAGGTGGGTATTGTTGCGTATTTACTTCAAGTATTTTTTCTTGCTCGAGATTTTTTGCAAATAATAACGCGGTTGGAAAAAATAATGAAATTGCTACAAATATGGGTTTAACTCGCATTTGATTTTTCCGAGTGATTGTTTTTGCATTAAATTACACCCTGCCAAGACAGGGTGTAATTTTAAGATTATTTCACAGTAAAATTTGCACTAAAACTTCGTGCTTCGCGTCTGGCATCTGGATCAGATGGCATTGGGAAAGGTGCAGCATTGCGAACTGCTTGTTCCACACTTGCTTTTACATCTGGGTCTGATGCATTAACAAAGACAGAGGCTATAGAACCGCTATCTGTTAGCGTGACACGAGCTGTAGCCTTTTGACCCGTTGAGCCAGCAGGCATACGCCAAGCATTCCGAACTTTACTTTCGAAGTCCTTTTTCGCAGAAGATGCAACTTTTCTCGCTTCTGCCTTTTTATTTGCAGCGGCTTCTTTGGCTTTTTCAGCAGCAGAGGCTTTTTCTTCATCTAATTCGCGTGCTAGATCAGCTTTACGTTTTGCGTCCGCATCCGCTTTGGCTTTTGCCGCGGCATCTGCCTTGGCTTTTGCATTAGCATCCGCTTTAGCTTTTGCAGCAGCATCTGCCTTGGCTTTTGCATTAGCATCCGCTTTGGCTTTTGCAGCGGCATCTGCCTTGGCTTTTTCAGCAGCATCTGCCTTGGCTTTTGCATTAGCCTCCGCTTTAGCCTTTGCAGCAGCGTCCGCTTTGGCTTTTGCATTGGCATCCGCTTTAGCCTTTGCAGCAGCGTCCGCTTTGGCTTTTGCATTAGCATCCGCTTTAGCCTTTGCAGCAGCGTCTGCTTTAGCTTTTGCATTAGCATCCGCTCTGGTTTTTTCAGCAGCATCTGCCTTGGCTTTTGCAGCAGCATCGACTTTAGCCTGTTGGGCCTTATCTGCGGCTTCTTTTCTGACTTTTTCAGCGGCTTCTGCTTTGCTTTTTGCTTCGGCATTGAGTCTTGCGAGTCTGGCTTTTTCAGCAGCATCGGCTTTGGCTTTTTGAAGCGCCTCTTGCTTGGCCTTAGCTGCTGCATCTGCTTTAGATCTTGCTTCAGCCTCAGCCTTAGCTTTCTCAGCAGCATTTTTAGCCTGCTTTACTTTTTCAGCTGCCTCATGTTTGGCTTTTTCCGCAGCATCTGCTTTAGCTTGAGAAAGTTTTAAGGCTTTTTCTTGTGCTGCTTTAGCCGCTACCATAGCCAATTGCTGTTCTAATGCAGCTGCCTTGGCCTGTTCGGCAGCTTTTTGTGCTTCTATAGCCTTTGTATCAGGGGGATTATTTGCTTCAGTTGGAATTTCTGGTGCTGTTTGATCAGGTTCTGCTGTTTGCTGAGTATTTTCTGCAACCTTGCTATCTGCCGTTTCAGTGGCATCAGTTTCGACTAAGGGCTTGGGCTCAGGTGGTGGTAAATCTTCAGGCTTAATTAAAATGGTTTTAATTTGCTTGGGTGGCTCAGGTGGTTGACTTAAACCGAGAAAAAGTAAGCCAGTAATCGCCACCACATGAATACCTAGGGTAAATCCAAGTGCAATCGCTTTTTCTTTAGATTGTGGCTTTTGAATATTTTTCATAACTTACTTTACAGACTCTGTCAGTAAACCCACTTGGCTTAAACCAGCATCTTGCAGTGTAGACATGAGTTTCATGACTTCACCATAAGGGCGTGATTCACTACCATTGATCAAGACACTCAATTGCTTGTTATTTGCTTGAGCTTGTTGCTGATTTTCTGTAAGTACGGTTTTCAACTCATCTAAAGTTAAAACCTCATTTTTATGGTTTTTGTCTTCAAGTTTAATCGAACCATCTGCTTCTAAAGTTACGATGGCTGGTCGGTCTTCAGATTGAATCGGATTATTGTTTGCTTGAGGTAGGTCAACTTTAACACCCGTGGTAATCATGGGTGCTGTCACCATAAAAATAACCAATAAAACCAACATGACATCGATATATGGAACGACATTCATATCACTTTTTAAAGGTTTTTTGACGCGTTCAAAACGCCCAGAACGTTGGATTGTCATTATTCATCTTCCTGTGTAGTTCCCACAGACTGACGTTGTAATAGCGCCACCATTTCTTCTGCAAATAATGCTCGATCTGAATAAATTTCTTCGCCTTTTGCTGTGTAATGGTTAAATGCTAATACCGCTGGTATTGCAGCGAATAAACCAATCGCAGTTGCAATTAATGCTTCAGCAATACCTGGTGCAACAGTGGCTAAGGTAACTTGTTCAACCTGAGCTAAGCCAATGAATGCACTCATAATGCCCCAAACAGTACCAAATAAACCAATATAAGGTGCGACAGAGCCGATACTGGCGAGAGAGCTTAAGCCTTGCTCTAAACGGCCTTGGTCACGACTGAGTCCTACACGCAAGATACGTTCAGTACCTTCAATCATCGATGCAGTTTCTGCATGGCGTTTTTTAAGTTTTAAAAACTCACTTAAACCTTGATAGAAAATATCTTCTAAACCGTTTCGCTTAGAATTAAGCTGAGCATTGTTATATAAGGTATTGAGTTCAGCACCAGACCAGAAGATTTTTTGGAAATGCTCATCGCCTTGATGTGCTTTCTTATAGCCCATATGCAACTTGGCAATCAAATACCAACTAAAAACGGATGCGAGTACTAAGATTAGCATCACCAATTGAACCACAGGGCTCGCTTGTAAAATTAAATCAGAGATGTGTAAAGAAGATTCTAGTTGTGTTGCCATAGTTACATGTGCCAAAAGTATTTTTTATTCGTGAGCTAATTCTCGAAGAATTAAATCACGGATTTCGTCAGGAATTCTACGAGGTTTCATATCTGTACTTAAACATGCCAACTCTACCTCGCCAGAAGCAAGCATGATTTCACCACGATATATATTCTGTTGCAACACAAATGACGAAGCTTTACATGAAACTACACTTGCTGTAACAGTAATAAGATCGTCCATGAGTATAGGGCGAGAATATTTCAATGCAATTTTATGCACGACAAAATTGTAATCTTTTTGATGCCAATAGTGGTCAATACCAGATGCACGTAGCCATTCTGTCCGTGCACGTTCCATAAAGCGGATATGATTGGCATGGTATACGATACCGCCAGCATCTGTATCTTCGATATATACACGGATTTGGAATTCGAATTTATTACTCATGTTGCTATGCATTCCTGTGTTGTTTATTGCATATCTATCAATTGCTTGCCAGTATTCACTTGTGCTGTTTCAATTTAAAATGATTCAGTTGGAAGAAGATGAGCTTTATATCGCTGATCTGATTGCTTCATTGAATTTTACAATACTTATAAGGGAACCTATCAACTATGCCAAAAGCATCTGTGAGATCTTTTGAGAGAAACGGAAATCTACATGAACAGAGGCCTGGTTGATTAAACAGTACGTGTATATAGCCTTTAGAGGCTATATAGTAGAAAAATTAAATCGATTTGACCCACTTATAAATTTGCACAAGAGTTTAACACTGACTTTGGCGCGAATTTTAGCACAAGGCATACTTTCTCAAATGGCACAAGATTACAATCCGAATGTGCTAAGAAGGGCTGACAGAGATTAGCTTGAGGATTCTTTGAATGAAGTGGCATCAGTGAGTACTGTATTACCCTCACTGTCATACTCAAAAGTTAAATTATAGAATATCACGCAATGATAAAGTAGTTGATGCAGAAAGATTGAGTGAGAAGTATTTCATATAATGACCATTATATTAAATCGAATAGAGAGAACTTTAGTGTTTTAGCTCATCTAAATAAAATTTATATTAAATAAGAGAGCGATACGAAATTATCCATTATAATTTGGAGATTAAATTTAAACATGAATAATAAATATAGAGGGCAAATTTATGAAAATAATAAGTAATCTATAATATTCCCTGAAATTAACATACTACAACTATACGCAATTTTAGATTATTTATATCAATAGCTTAGTGATATCCTTGCCCTAAACGCTTAAAGTTAGAAGGAGGGCAAGGAAAAGATATTACATTCTAAAAAGTAGGTGGCATATAGGTTAAAGTACGACCAAGAATCCACAATAAGAATAAAACTAAGGGTAAATGGAAGACAAGCTGAGTAACTGTAAATCCAATAACATCTTTGGCTTTTAATTTTAAAATTCCCAGCATGGGTAACATAAAAAAGGGATTAATTAAGTTAGGTAAAGCTTCTGCTGCATTATAAATCTGAACAGACCAGCCCAAATGTACTTTCAGATCGTGTGCAGCCTGCATGACATAAGGTGCTTCAATAATCCACTTACCACCACCAGACGGAATGAAGAAACCTAAAATAGCTGAATACAGCCCCATAACAATTGCGAAAGTTTCCTTAGATGCAATTGATACAAAAAATTCAGCAATATAATGAGATAGAGATAAATCTTGTGCGTTCATTGCACTTGTCATAATAAAAGCAATACTTCCATAGAGTGGAAACTGAATCAGTACGCCAGAAACCGCAGGGACAGCTTTAGATACTGCATTTAAAAAATTTCGAGGAGTTCCGTGTAAAGCAATACCCAGCATTAAGAAGATAAAGTTATAAGTATTTAAACTGGAAATCGCAATAATCGGATTGCTTTTTGTAAACTCATTAAACATCCAGATCAGGCCTAAAACTACAATTAAGATACTGAGAATTGGAGAGTTTTCCAGCCAGTCACCTGGGCGTTTTTTGCTTTGAACTTCGGTCTCTTTATCTTCAAAATGAATATCAAATTCATCAATGGTTTTTATACTATTGCCTTTAGGTGCAGACCAGAATGCAATGGCAATTGACACAATAATCAATACTGCAGTCATAATCATAGACTGTGGTAAAAAGATCGTTTCAGTAAAAGGAATAATACCAGTTAAGTTATAAAGTGGTTCTGGTAAGCTCGCCTTGTTTGCCTGTAACTGAGCAGCGGAAGAACTAATGCCAAGTGCCCAAGTTGCTCCCATACCAATAATAGCGGCTGCGGCAGCTGCACGATAATCCATATTCAGCTCTTTACGCTTGGATAGTGCAATCACCAAAAGGGCAGTTAAAACTGTACTCATGGCCCAATTAACTAGTGAAATAAAGAGGCTGACCGTCGCTACAAAAACAATAGCATTCCTTCCAGATGTTGGAATCTGAGCCATTTTTTGAATGAGCATTTCGACGGGTTTAGATACTGAAACCACATAACCAACGACAATCAACATACACATTTGCATCGTAAATGGAATCAAGCTCCAGAAACCATTGCCAAATGAAATTGCGACATCTTGAACAGATGCTCCTATTCCAATCGCAGCTATGGCGACAATGATGACACCTAACAGGGCAAAGATATAGGAATCAGGAAACCATTTTTCTGACCAATTACTGACTTTTATTGCAAATTTTTGTAATATATTCTGGGTGTTATCCATATTTAAATATCCTATTTATTCGATTATGAAACGAGCACATCCATGTTGAAAATATTGATTTTCGGGCGATAACCATCACTATCAGTGAGTTTGAATATTTGTATAAAAGACTCTCGGATGAGCTTTAGATATATGCACTGTTAAAATTTTTCTAAACTTACATTCCATGCAAGTTCACTTAATTTGATTCCCTTTTTGTGTTACTCAGTCAAAATCTTCAACTATCCTTTTATTAAATTATTAACATTGAATTAGCTTTTTTATAAATTTAAAGTTTTAAACATACAATAAGAAAAACTCATTAATCAAAATGGCTTGCTTATATTTATTTGTAATAGCGGGTTATAGGCAGTAACGTTTGAGTACCTAATGTATATGCCATATTTTCCAACTATCAACACTGTCAGCTCATTCCTGAAATATTTTTTCTGATTGTTTAAAAAAAGTTATATATATGATCCTTTATTTTTGCCTACTTATAAGTGCCTAATATTAAGATACACTATATTTTTCTAAAAATATTAATAAGAAATTCTTTAAAATAACCAATAAGTATATATTTAAATCATTAAAGTTTTTGATAAGCCTTACAACATGTTATGGAAATTAAGAAAAGACTTGTTTGAAGATTTAATCTGACAGTAGAAGTTTATATTTAGCGCTGTGTAAAAATGACTTATCGAAGATGAATTTTATAAAATAGTAAAATTTTTAATTGGATCTGTGTCGTTAAATCGCTTTGTGAAAACCAATAAATATTTTATTAAGTTTTAGTTAATTTTAAGTGTAATAAGTCTTTACTGGGAAGGTTGTTTTTTGTATGCTTTTTATTACTAATGATAATTCTTATCATTAGTATTTGTGTTATTTGTTTTTATTTTGTCAATTATTTATCTCGTCCATCTATTGGAATTCTATTTATGAGTAAGTTTAACCTTTATCCAATCTCAATTGCATTTTTAGGAATTACAACAACTTCAGCTTTCGCTGAACGCAATACTGAATCTGCAGATCCACAACAACTTGCTACAATTGTTGTTTCTGCTGCGGGTTATGAGCAAAAACTTAAAGATGCACCAGCAAGTATTACTGTGATTACAGAAAAAGACTTAAAAGACAAACGAATAAACTCAATTGCAGACGCTTTAACTGATGTTGAGGGTGTCGATATTAGCCCTAGCGCTGGGAAAACAGGTGGTTTAAATATACGTATTCGAGGGATGGACTCTGAATACTCTCTGGTTTTGATTGATGGTCGTCGTCAGAACAGCACAGGAGACATCACACCAAATGGTTTTGGTGAATCAAATAACAGTTTTATTCCTCCAATTTCAGCAATTGAACGAATTGAGATTATTCGTGGACCAGCTTCTACATTGTACGGTTCTGATGCAATGGGTGGCGTCGTCAATATCATTACAAAAAAAGTTTCAAATGAATGGACAGGCTCAATAACATTAGAAGGCACTTTACTCCCTAGTAGCTCAAGTTTTGGCAATCAACGTGCTGCTGATGCATTTATTACCGGTCCGATTGTTCAAGATTTGTTGGGAGTACAACTTCGTGCTCGAAAAGCGCAACGTAGTCAATCCAATGTAGGCTATCTTGATAACAATAATAATTCAGTAGAACTGAGTATGGGAAATAATCCAACCAAATCGGATTTAGAAACTATAGGGGCTCGCATAACATTCACACCAACTAAGCAACATGATCTCTCCGTAGAGTATGAAAAAACTGAGCAATGGTATGACAATAGTAAAGGGCAACTTGGTACGCTTGGGGCCAATGGTGGCTATGGTAATGCACAAGAATATAATAGAGATCGACTCACGCTTGCACATACATGGCGTAATAAATTAGGAAGCTTGGAATCCAGTATTAGTAATACTCAAACTGAAACAGTTGGTCGCCTTATTCCATCACGTGCTCAAGCTGGTTTAAATGTGATGACTCCCCGTCGTTTAGAAAGCGAAGACACGATTTTTGATACTAAATTCGCAACCCAATATCTTGATGGGCACAATATTACCTTTGGTGGACAATGGTGGGATGCGAGCATTAAAGATGGATTAAGAGTGAATAAAGAAGTTTCGTTTAAGCAATTGGGTCTTTTCGCTGAAGACACATGGGCGCTTAGCCCTGATTTAGCTTTAACGGTGGGTTTACGATTTGATGATCATGATACATTTGGTACGTTTTGGACCCCTAGAGCATATCTAGTTTGGAACGCAAATGACAATTGGACGTTTAAAGGTGGCTATAGTGAAGGCTATAAAGCACCTCGCTTAGAACGCCTGACCCATGGAATTTATAACGTAGGTGGGCAAGGACGAACCCCTCTTTTTGGTAACCCAGATTTAAAACCTGAAACAAGTAATAACTTTGAATTAGGTACTTATTTTAATAATGATTCTAATTTTGATGCTAATATCACAGCATTTTATAGTCAGGTGAAGGATAAAATAGTCACTGGCCCAATTGAAAGAACATGTGATGCCAAGGATTCTAAAGACAAAAAAGCTTGTGAAGATTTTATGGCAAGTGTGGGTACGCCTTGGTTAATGCAACCTGGAGATACTGGCTCCCGTGCCTGGAGTGTAAGACGTCCGACCAATGCTCAAAAAGCAAATATCTATGGTATTGAAACAGGCTTAAATTGGGAATTTATACCGACTTGGAAATTTGGTTTGAACTATACGTGGACCGAAACAGAAATTCAGGATAATGCACTGGGTAATCCGCCTTTAAACGATACGCCTAAACATATTGTTAACGCGTCGTTAAAATGGCAAGCTGATGATAATATCCAATTATGGGCTCGTGGTGAATATCGTAGTGAACGTGCTCGTTACGCCGCTACATATAATAATTTGTCTGCAACAGAAAAAGGGGTCTATGATGCATTGGGTGATTTTAAGGCATATAGTTTGATGCATATAGGGTCAAATTTTAATGTGAATGATGCGTGGGATATTGGCGTTGCTTTATATAATATTTTTGATAAAAACTTTATTGATTATGAGAAAGTAGGTTCACTTTATTACAATCAATATAGCAATACTCAAGAGGGGCGTCGTGTTCAATTGAGTACAACATTTAAATTCTAATAAATCTCAGCTTAGAGTAGCAATACAAAAGCCCTATTTTTATAGGGTTTTTGTATGTAGCTTCTTTTATGTATTTAATTTTTATAAAAATATTTACATAAATCGACACAGATTGTTAGGGGTTAGATGCTAAAAATATACGAGAAGAGATTTCTCTATAAAACTTAAAGCCTTTTAGAAAAAATAAGAAGAACATGGGAATATTGAATATTCCCATTTATTGATTATTTTGGCTCAGGTGGTGTCATTCCAAACTGTAAATAGGCTTGGTTGGTTGCAATACGCCCACGAGCGGTACGCATAGCATAACCCTGCTGAATCAAATAAGGTTCAATCACATCTTCTAAGGTGCCTGAATCTTCAGCCATTGCAGCGGCTAAAGCTTCAACACCAGCAGGGCCGCCATCAAAACGTTCTAATAACATCGATAAATAACGACGGTCTAAAGTATCTAAACCATCTTTATCAACATTTAACATATCCAATGCACGTTGTGCCATGTGTTGAGTGACTTCACCAGTACCTTTAACTTGTGCATAGTCACGGACACGACGTAACAAACGGTTAGCAATACGGGGAGTACCACGTGCACGACGAGCTATTTCTTTTGCCCCATCTGCTGTTGTGGGAACATTCATTAATGTTGCTGAACGCGCCACAATATGAGTTAAATCTTCTACTGAATAAAACTCTAAACGTTGCACAATTCCAAAGCGATCACGCAAAGGTGAGGTGAGTAGACCTGCACGCGTTGTCGCAGCAACCAAGGTAAATGGTGGTAAGTCTAATTTTATCGAACGTGCACCAGGGCCTTCACCAATCATGATGTCGAGTTGGTAATCTTCCATCGCGGGATAAAGAATTTCTTCAATTACTGGAGAGAGGCGATGAATTTCATCGATAAATAACACATCCCCTTCTTCAAGATTGGTCAGCATTGCAGCTAAATCACCTGCGCGTTCTAGGACAGGACCAGAGGTAGATTTAAGGTTCCCCCCCATTTCACGGGCAATAATATTGGCCAATGTGGTTTTACCTAAACCGGGTGGGCCAAAGATCAAGGTATGATCAAGTGCTTCACCACGACCACGAGCAGCACCAATGAAGATTTCCATTTGCTCTCGTACAACAGGTTGGCCTATATAATCATCCAAAGAGGTTGGACGAATGGCACGATCAAAATGATCTTCGGGTTTTTCAGCCCCACTGATTAAACGGTCTTGCATGAGTGTCTTAATCTATCTTATTTATTCATGGATTTAAGTGCAGCACGGATAATGTCGCTTGCTTCAGTATAGTCTGCTTTCACGGCATTAATCAGTTTTTGTGCTTCCAAAGGTTTATAACCTAAAGATTGCAATGCCGCTTCAGCTTCAGCAACAGCAGAATTGCCCGTAAATTGTATTTGAGTTGAAGTCGAATTACTCGGTGTGGTACCTGTAGCAAAGGCTTTAAAGCGATCACGCAGCTCGATCATTAAACGTTCGGCTGTTTTTGCACCAACGCCAGGGACTTTAACTAAAGTTTTCACATCACCATTCTCAACAGTATGTACCAACATTTCCACACTCAGTGTAGAGAGAATGCCTAAAGCCATTTTAGGACCTACACCATTCACTTTTAGCAGGGTGCGAAAGATGGTTTTTTCTTGAGCGTTAGAGAAGCCATATAGCAATTGAGCATCTTCACGTACGGCTAAATGTGTCCATAAGGTAACTTTTTGACCTTTTTGTAATTGGCAAAATGTTGAGAGTGGCGTGTCGATCTCATAACCTACGCCATTTACATTTAAAAGTACGGTAGGTGCTTCTAAAGCTAAGACTTCACCAATAAGACATCCGATCATTGAGTTTGTTCACTTATTTGTTAATGGTTGAATAGTAGATGCCATTTGCTCTAAACGCAAAATTGCTTTAAGAATTTCTTTGCGATTTCGGGCAGATTTTATCCAAGCAGGTAAACGATTAAAATAGGTTTTATTGGTATTTAAATAAGTTCTTTGTCTAAGGTTTGCAGAAATATAATCTTTTAAACAGTTAATATGTTCTTGATTATAGGCGAAAACAAGTCCATTTCTTGTTGCTACACATAGTGTTAGGCAATAACCAAAATAAGGATCTGTATTGAAGCCGCGATTAAATTGTTTGCGTATATCAAATTGGTTAGGATAGATCCGTTTGGAAATTGGGCAAAAGTTGCAATTCAATTCAATAAATTGAGGAACAAAACTCTTTTTTGCATAGTATTGATGAAACTGAAATTTTCCACGTTTACAACGACAAGTTTCTTCAATATCTAAATAAACCCCAGAGAAATAGCCTAAGTTATTTTCTTGTTTGGCTTTTTGGTCAAATGATTTACAACAATTTTGGCAACTAAAAAAGGGTTGCTCAAAATCAACATCATCAATTTTTTTCGTATAGACGGTGGCATTTTTTAAACAAAATGGACATTCTACTAAAATAGGTTGCCGAGAAAATTTATTCAATGTGATTCCATCATCTACAAACCGTTTCATCAGAAAAAACCAACCTTATTACCTTGAAGTTCTTGCGCTAAGTTATAGGCTTGATGGTCTGAAAATTTACTCACAATATCTAAGACTTGCATAATATTGTCATAGTGATGATCACTAAAGCGTGCACCAAACCGTTCTAATATAGACAGTAAACGACCATCTTTAAAACTTAATGTTTTATTCGGTGTGGTAAGGGGAATAAAGGCATCTAAAATATGCTGTAAACTCTGATGGGCAATAATTTCCAAACCTGATTTTTGCGGGTGTTCAAATATTTTTTCACGGGCAAGGTTTTTTGCTCGATCAATCCCAATCTCAATATCCTCAGCGCAGTATTGCAGTAATGAACCTTTTAGCTGGCCTGACAAAATTTGATAATGTTGTTTTGCGAAAGCAGTGGTTACTTCATCGACCAAACGTTTCATAACACGACCACGCAAAGCGGCAATTTTTTGTTGCCAAGTCATATACGGCATACTGAGTTCAGCGGGAACACCATAATCTCCTAGCAAATCAAGAAAAATAGGTTCAACTTCTTCATAGCTGAGCATATTGAGAATAATGCCGTCTTCTAAATCAATTAAGGCATAACAAATGTCATCAGCAGCTTCTAGTAAATACGTCAGCGGATGACGACACCAATGATACTCACCCAATTGAATTAAACCGAGTTGATCTGCAATCTGTTTAAGAATTTCTTTTTCAGCTTGATAACAGCCAAATTTAGCCCGTTTGCTTGCAGGAGTATTTCCTTGAGATTCGATGGTCTTAGAAAGCCAAGGATACTTTAAGTAAGCTCCTAACGTTGCGTAAGTAAGACGCATACCTCCATCATGAGGATGATAGTCAATTTTAGTAAGCAGTCTTAAACCTTGGGCATTACCTTCGAACTGTCGTACATCTGCTTGTTGTTCAGGAGTGAGGTTCTGTAAAAAATTTGTATGTGCAGCATCATCAAACCATTCACGAATCGCATATTCACCAGCATGCCCAAAGGGTGGATTACCAATATCATGTGCCAAACATGCTGCTTGAATAATTGCCCCTACATCTGCTGTGGAGATCCAAACGGGGAGTTCATTTTGGATTTTTTCAGCTGCAAGCATTCCCAAAGAACGGCCAATACATGACACTTCTAAAGAGTGCGTAAGCCGTGTATGAATACCATCATGTTGGGTCAGTGGATGGACTTGAGTTTTACGATTAAGTTGTCTAAAACTTTGCGAAAATATAATGCGGTCATAATCTTTATGAAATGGACTTCGTGCCTGTTCTGTACTTTGCTTTTTACTACCTAAGCGAACTGTTGAAAGGAGTTCTAACCAACGCATTTGAGTCATTTATCATTATTCATTCTTTCGTTAATCGTATGATGCCAAATTTATTGAAAATGTACTAGGGGCGGGCGACATAAGTTGTCTTGGTCGGTTTATATTTGAGAAATATTTTCCCAGTATTTTTCACCCTTATATCCAAAATAATTCATAATGAAGTTATAAAAGTTGGCTTCAACACTAAACCAATCATCTCTCGCTGTAATTGGATTCACGACAACAACAGAGCCATAATCAGGTGTTTCAGAATCAAGGCGAATTAAAAGCTGTTCACCATCATCTAAAAATTATTCAATAATACAATTGTTGTTAATTTTTGATCTTTTCAATCCACTAAATATTGAGCAGTAAATTTTTGAATGATCTGTAAAGCAATTTATAATCTAGATAGTCCAAACATTAGGAAAATTTCCATGATTAAAGTTAATATGTTTATCCCTATAAACAGTTAAAATGAATAAACATTATCCTTGTATCACTTAAGAAATAGAGTACACATGAATAAAAATTTCTTCTTATTAACTATGATTATTCTATTTGCAGGGTGTAGCCCAACTGATAAAAATCTATCCAATCAAAACAAAGAAATCGAAACTCAGAAAAAAAATGAAGCGAGCAAAGCTGAAATCGAAGAAAGCATTCCTGCCAAGCCTGAACCAGTAGATCAAGCTTTCGCGACTTTTGCTTTTCAAGAAACGCCAGATGGTCATCTGACAAATAATTGTATTTGGACAGATGATCCAAATGCTCAAAATAAACAGTATTGGAGTATCTTACCGAGCAGTATGTTGAATGGAAAAGCTAAATTTACAATAGAGGATCTTACACCTAGCAAGGTAAAGATTGGGCAACCAATTAAAAACTGCAACGAAGCTTATAAAAATGATACGGCAAACTATGCGTATGCGATTAATAAAAGTGGCGATTTGGTTAATGCGGTGGCCCTCAAGCTTGATCGAATGACTCAAAATGCGGATCATACCTATACAATTGATCTGAATAAAAACTCGCATCCTGAAAAAATCTATGTGTGCTATAACATGGAAAGTTTAGATGTATTTTTCATTGACTCTGCATCTCAAAACTCATATTTAGAACATATAAATGTCCGATTATCCTATGATATTGATGGTGAAATCGATCCTGAGATTTCTTGTGGAAAAGTCTTTTATCAAAAAAGCGGAATCATTGCGAAAGAAGATCCTAAAACGGCTGAGTTTCATTATACAGCTCAATAATTCAATTGTTACGAATCATGTTTAAAGACGAAAGTCAAAGTAAATCGGATATTTAAAACCAAGATTTCAGCGTTTTTTAAGTGGGATATGACTAGCTGAAATCTTGCTTTCACAGTAGAATATGCGCTCTCTTCAAGTCACATTGAGGTGGGTTGCCAAAACCTGCCCGTGGAGCCAAAAACAGCATGTTTATCGTTGCCGGTGCACCTGCACACTCTTCTTTTAAGCAAACACAACTATTAACACGCCTTGCGTCGATCAGTTCTGTTCAATCAATAGAAAGCCAATGGGTTTACCTTTTCGACCAAACGCTCAACGAGCAACAACAGCAATCTGCTTTACAGCTTTTAAACGATGGCGCATCGTTTGAAGTTCGTCAGGCTGCAAGTGACGAAGTCCAGATTTTAGTCACGCCACGTGTCGGTACAATTTCACCGTGGTCATCTAAGGCAACCGATATTTTTGCCAACTGTAATACACCTGTACACCGCTTAGAACGCGGTGTTTTGTTTACTTTAAAGGGAATTTCTGAAATTTCTGATGAAGTAAAACAAATTTTACATGACCGTATGACAGAAAGCGTTTTCAATAAAATTGATGACGCAACAGCTTTATTCTCTGAAACTGAGCCTAAACCTTTATACTCAATTGATATTTTGGGGCAAGGTAAAGATGCACTGGTTAAAGCAAACTCTGAGTTTGGCTTTGCATTGTCAGATGAAGAAATTGATTATTTAACTGCAGCATTTAATAAGTTGGGGCGTAACCCGCATGACATCGAGTTGATGATGTTTGCTCAAGCAAACTCAGAACATTGTCGTCATAAAATCTTTGGTTCAGAGTGGACAATTGATGGTGAAAAACAACCATTATCATTGTTCCAAATGATTAAAAATACCTATAAAGAATCACCTACAGATGTTTTGTCAGCATATAAAGATAATGCTTCTGTAATTGTTGGTTTTGACACACAGCGTTTCTATCCGAAAAAAGATGAAGCCACGGGTCACCATATTTATAAATATAAGAGCCAAGCTGCCCACATTCTTATGAAAGTGGAAACCCACAACCATCCAACCGCAATTGCTCCATTTGCAGGTGCTGCGACAGGTTCTGGTGGTGAAATTCGTGATGAAGGTGCAACAGGCCGTGGTGGTAAACCAAAAGCAGGTTTAACGGGCTTTACGGTTTCTAACCTTAATATTCCAGGTTTTGAACAGCCTTGGGAAGAAAACTACGGTAAACCATCTCGTATGGCATCACCACTTCAGATCATGATTGATGGTCCTTTAGGCGGTGCAGCATTTAACAACGAGTTTGGTCGCCCTGCGTTAAATGGTTACTTCCGTACTTTTGAGCAAAATGTTAATGGCGAAGTAAAAGGTTTCCATAAACCGATTATGATTGCGGGTGGTTACGGGAATATTCGTCCTGACCATGTAGAAAAAGATGCAATTCAGCCCGGCGATTTACTGATTGTACTGGGTGGTCCTGCGATGCTCATTGGTTTGGGCGGTGGTGCAGCTTCTTCTGTAGATAGTGGTAAATTAGGTGAAAACCTAGATTTTGCTTCTGTACAACGTGAAAACCCAGAAATGGAGCGTCGTTGTCAGGAAGTGATTGATGCATGTTGGAGAATGGAAGACTTTAACCCGATCGTATCTGTACATGATGTGGGGGCGGGTGGTGTTTCCAATGCAATGCCTGAACTTGTGAATGATCACGAATTGGGTGCAACTCTTGATCTTCGTAAAATCCCATCGCTTGAACCAGGCATGTCACCAATGGAAATCTGGTCAAATGAAGCACAAGAACGTTATGTGCTTGCCATTAAACCAGAATCATTAGAGTTATTTGAATCGATTTGTGCCCGTGAACGTTGCCCATTTGCGGTATTGGGAGAAGCGACTGAAGCACGTCAATTGACTGTAAACGATCCATTGTTTGAAAACAAAGCAGTGGATATGCCAATGCAAGTCATGCTTGGTGGCACGCCACGTATGAGTCGTACATACGAAACGATTCAACGTAAAGGTGATGAGTTTGATGCATCTAAAGTCGATTTAAAAGATGCAATCTTCCGTGTATTGAAAAACCCGACAGTGGCTTCAAAATCATTCCTAATCACCATTGGTGACCGTTCAATCACGGGTATGGTATCGCGTGATCAGATGGTGGGCCGTTGGCAAGTTCCAGTTGCGGATGCTGCGGTAACCACAACAAGCTTACAAGGCTATACCGGTGAAGCAATGGCAATGGGTGAGCGTCCTCCTGTTGCATTGTTAAATCCTGCTGCTTCTGCACGTTTGGCCGTGGCTGAGTCCATCACCAATATCATGTGTGCCAATATTGAACAGATCAGTGATATTAAACTGTCTGCTAACTGGATGGCGGCCGCAGGTCAAAAAGGTGAAGATCAAGCATTATTCGAAGGTGTAAAAGCCATCGGTATGGAAATGTGTCCTGCATTGGGTATCGCAATTCCAGTGGGTAAAGACTCATTGTCGATGCGTACGACTTGGAATGACGAAGGCGAAGATAAATCTGTGACTTCACCAATGTCTGGTGTCATCACTGCATTTGCACCTGTGTTGGATGTTCGTAAAACATTGACACCTGAATTGAAAAATGAAGATTCAGTTCTAGTACGTATTGATTTATCTAAAGGTCAGTTCCGTTTAGGCGGTTCGATCCTTGCACAAGTGTATAAGGCAATTGGTTCTGTTACACCTGATGTTGATAACTTTGATGAGTTCAAAGCATTCTTTGCATTGGTTCAAGATTGGAATAATCGCGGTTTGATCAAGGCGTATCATGACATTGGTGATGGTGGCTTATTGGCAACTGTTGCTGAAATGATGTTTGCTTCACGCTTAGGTGTAGCACTTGAAGATCAATCTACTGAAAGCTTATTTGCCGAAGAAATTGGTGCAGTATTGCAAATTTCTAAAGCAGACTGGGCAAGTTTGACAGATGAAGTTGCAACTTCAAGTTTAAAAGAAGCGATTAGCGTTGTTGGTACTGTCAATGATTCTGATAAATTGTCAGTGAACGGTTTGATACTTGATCGCGCTGAATTGCAACAAGCTTGGACTGAAGTTTCTCATCAAATTCAACGTTTACGTGATAATGTAGAAACAGCTGATTCAGAATTTGCATTAATTGGTGATAAAAATCATAAAGGTATAATTGCATTACCAACATTTGATTTAAATGAGCCTGTTGAAGCTCCTTATATCAATGAACGCCGTCCAAACATGATGATTTTACGTGAACAAGGCGTGAATGGTCATGTTGAAATGGCTGCGGCATTCGATAAAGTGGGTTTTAATACTGTTGATGTTCACATGAGTGATTTACTTTCAGGTCGTGTAGATTTAGACGACTTTGAAGGTCTGGTTGCTTGTGGTGGTTTCTCTTATGGTGATGTTTTAGGCGCTGGCGGTGGTTGGGCTAAGTCCGTACTGTTTAATCCTAAACTTCGTGATCAATTTGAGAAATTCTTTAACCGTGACAATACTTTCTCTGTAGGTATTTGTAATGGCTGTCAAATGTTGGCTCAGCTTTCGCCACTCATTCCGGGTGCAGACAACTGGCCACGTTTCCGCCGTAATACTTCAGAAGTATTTGAAGCCCGTGTTGTGAATGTGAAAGTTGAGAAATCTCCATCGATTCTTTTAGAAGGCATGGAAGGCTCTATTTTACCAATCGCTGTTGCACATGGTGAAGGTCGTGCAGAAACTTCTGCTGAAAACTTTGCTGCGTTAAATGCCGGTAACCAAGTAATTATACGTTATGTAGACAGCTTGGGTAATGCGACTCAACAATATCCACTGAACCCAAATGGCTCTCCTGAAGCAATTTCTGGGGTGACTTCAAAAGATGGTCGTGCAACGATTATGATGCCGCATCCTGAACGTAATTTCCGTGCAATTCAGCATTCTTGGAAGCCTGAAGAGTGGACGGAAGATGGTGCATGGTTACGTATGTTCCGTAATGCGCGTAAGTTTATTGGTTAATTAAATCCTAGACCAATGAATTGTAAAAGCCCCGTAAGGGGCTTTTTTAATCTATGATGGTTGAAAATATTGAATACTTACTAAAAATGAAAAAAAGATTATTGGATGTGACAAGAGTTATTTTGGATAAGTTTAGCAATCGCTATCATGATTATTATGGCTTTTGGGGTATAGGCGTACTGTATACGCATGCAAGACATTTAAATACCTTTAGTTTTACTTTTAGATTATTGAATCAGCACCATGACATTAACGATAATTTTTTAGAGAAAGTCCATCAAAGATTTTCTAAATATTTAGTTGATTGCTTAAGTGTCCATCATAAATTTCTGACTGATTTAAGTTTAGCCATGGTTAAAATTGACTTCGATCACGGTCATCTTTTAAAGCCCTCGACGTTATATGGGGATTATTTTTGTGTGCAAGTCGAGTTGATAGATCAAAAAGGTCAGCGTTTTTTTGCTGAATCGGATGGTTATTGTTTTCCTCATATTGAGTGGATTCAACAAAGAAAATTGATTAACTCATTGTCATTCGGAAAAAAATTTTACTGGGAAGCCTCGAATGAACATCAATGAAGGTATTGGAAATTTGTTACACTTTTAGGGTTGGTTTATTTTTTGCATGTTATAAATTGTCTATTAAAAGACCGATGTTTTGCCCCAAAGATGTTCCATGATGTAGCAAGAATGAGGTGATAAAATGATAAGAACAGTCAATTATTCAACAGCAGATAAGGTCATCCTTCGCCAAAAAGGCTGGAAATGGTTTAGTGTTATTTTAGCTATACAAATGCTGATTATTCTCAGTGCATATTTAATCGCGTAGCTAACGAAATGAGTACGTTCTCTGATTGAGAGTTTTTAGTTGCTAATGACAAAAGGCACTTTATTGTGGTTTTTATCTCTGATAAAGATATGTTCATGAGATAAACACAAGAGCAAGCTATTTGCATGTTTACTGCAAATAGCACTTTCTATTCATTTTGATTTAGATGGTTTTTCTGTTGCTTGTGCTTCTCGTTCAGCAGCTTCTGCAGCATCAGCGGCTGCAGCCGCCGCATCTGAAGCAGCTGTACTTGTTGATATGTCAAAATCAACATTTTCAGCTTCCAAAGCTGCTTCCTGTATAGCATCAATTGATACAATTCCAGCCTCTGCGCCACTAGAAATATATTCAGAAGATTGTGCTACATCATCGTTTTTAGCATGTGCTTGACTTAAAAATATGTTTGATAGCATGACTGCAATTAAATAGCTGTTTCTCATTGGTCTTTCTTCTATGAAATCTAAAATATAAAGGTAACTATTTAATAATTTAAAGTAAATATAAGCCGCCTTATTTGGATAGCTTATAGGGGAATACAAAAATGTCAGATGATGAAAATAAAAAACATTATTAATATGAGAGAATTGATTTAGAAAAATCAAAATTTTTTTAAATAGATGAGATCATGAAAAGAAGCATATTTCTAGTACCAATACTGATTTCTTTAACTAGCTGTTACCCGATATATAAAACACAGAAGCCTCAAGTGACTGTGACTGTTGTAAATGAGCAGGGAGTAGCAATTCCTGATGTAAAAATCGTGTTAGTAACATCAGTACATCCTGCAAAAATAGATGATCAATATGATGAAAAATTCACAAATAAATTGGGGATAGTGAATTTTGAAAAACAGGCCGAATGGAAAGTTGAAAGCTTAGTAATTCATGGGGTGCAAGTTTATGATTGGAATTTATGCCTTGAAAAAGATGGTTATATCATCCAAGAATTTGTCAAAGTAGGTAAAAAAGCGCAGATTAAAATCATTTTAAAGAAGGGTAAAACGCCATTAAAACAGTATCTTGATCAATGCTAGAAAGTTAATTATTCTGCATATCATATATTCAATCTTTTGGAGCGATTAGTGGAATTGAAAGTAGTCTAAAAGGTAGGTAATCTCAGTCAAGCATGTACAAAAAAACCACCCGAAGGTGGTTTTTCTGATCTTAAAAAATTAATGTGTGGCATCAAAATTATAAGATTTTTGTTTCTCAGTATCGAATTTGCCTTCCCATTTACTAATTACAAGAACAGCAAGTGCATTACCAATCACATTTAATACAGTACGAGCCATATCTAAAATACGGTCAATACCCGCAATAAATGCTAAGCCTTCTAGTGGGATACCCACGCTGCCTAAAGTTGCCAATAGAACCACGAAAGACACACCAGGAACGCCTGCGATACCCTTAGAGGTAATCATCAGGGTCAAGACCAAAACAAGCTGTTGAGTGATGGTTAAATCAATACCGTAAAGTTGTGCAATAAAGATAGCAGCAATACTTTGATAGAGTGTTGAACCATCTAAGTTAAATGAATAACCGATAGGAACAACAAAACTGGTAATTGATTTTGGCGCGCCATAAGCTTCCATTTTTTCCATCATACGTGGTAAAACGGTTTCAGAGCTTGCAGTGGAGTAGGCAAGAATAAGTTCATCTTTTAAGATTTTGATAATTGTCCAGATACTAAAACCACAGAATCTAGCCACAAAACCAAGCACAATAAAGATAAAGAACAGGATTGCCCCATAAACTAAAACAGCAAGTTTAATTAATGGTAATAATGAACTAAAACCAAAGTTTGCTACAGTCGCAGCGATCAAGCCGAATACACCAAATGGTGCAAACATCATGATCATGTGAGTTACTTTGAACATTGTTTCAGAAACAGCTTTTAACACGTCAATCAACGGTTGCTTGGTTTCTTTAGACAATGAACCTAGACCAATACCGAAAATGACTGCAAAGAAAATAATCGGCAACATGTGCCCATCACCCATTGCAGCAAAAATATTCGGTGGGATAAGTGAAAGAACAGTATTTACTAAGCCATGAGCTTCATGGCTGACTTCCTGTGTCGTTTCTTTATATTGCGAAATATCAGAGGTTGTCAGTGTAGACATATCAATGCCTGCACCAGGTTGGAATACATTGGCAGCAACTAAGCCTACAATAATTGCAACTGTCGTAATAATCTCAAAATAAACAATGGTTTTAAAGCCAAGTTTACCGACACTTTTACTGTCACCCGCATTGGCAATTCCTAAAATCAGCATGGAAAGCACAAGTGGAATTACAATCATTTTGATCAGATTGATGAAAATCTTACCCAATGGTTGTAAAAAGTTTGCAATGATGTCACCGCGAATTTCAGGTGCGTTGTGCAAAAAAGCACCAACAAGAATACCTAAGAAGAGCGCAATAACAATTTGCCAAGCAAGGCTAATTCTCATTTTCTTCATACTGAGCCCTTAAAATTCAGATTTTGGCGAAAAGGAAAACTCTATCAAAAAAACACAAAAGAAATCCCGCTAAAGCATGTGGGCGCCTTAGGGTGGGAGATTCTGAGTATTCAGAGTATTTCGAAAATGGCCTATTCTGACGCTATTTGCGTCAGCAGTACTAACTTTTTTATCAAAAATGCGTTCAAATGATTAAAAATAGTTCAGTTTGATTAAAGGATTCGATTTTATTGTTAATTTTAATTCATTATATAAATTAAATTTCACACAACTATTTTTATTTTTTATATGTTTGCATTAGGCGTATATATGCCCATATCATCAAAATTCCTGTTAAGCATACGAGATAAATTAACTTTGGAATAACCACCTGAATCGGCACACCCATTTGATTTAACTGAATAAATAAATTAATTCCTTGAGTGGACGGGAAGAGATGAGCAAAATACTGCATCCAAGTTGGCATTGCTTGCAAGGGCCAAGCTGCACCTGACAGTAAAAACAATGGAATTGAGGTGAAAACGATCAGATGTCCAGCACGTTCTGAAATATCTAGATAGCTGGCTAAAAGCATTGCCATTGCAATCACGCAACTAATAAAAATCGGAACGGAAAACAACATGCCCCAAAAATTGCCGCCTCTCGGATAGTCATTGATCCAGTAAGTGAAACCAAATAGATAATAGCAGCCGAGGCAACCAATCGTGAGTGCTGCTAAATAGATTCCCAAAAACTCAGTAGTTGTGGCTCGCCATCGTCTTTCACGATACCCCGCAATCAACATGCACAAACCTAGAACAATAGTCTGGTGAATGATCAGAGGCGCAATTGCAGGAAAGATATAACTGCCATATCCTGAAAGTGTGTTAAACAGCGGAATTTGATGGATCGGAAGCGCGGCTTGGAAATGTGAAATTTTGCCAAACCTTTCGGCTTGTTCTGCAACGGCATTTTCAATTGCAGTGGCTAAGCCTAAACCAATCTGTTTGGTTTTAAGAAAATAAGCACTACTGAGATATAAACCAATACCACCAGCCTCACCTCGAACCACACTATTGGATAGGTTCTCAGGTAATAACAAAATACCATCGGCTTTTTGCTCTTGAACCATCCGTTTTGCTTGTTCAAAATTTCCAGTGATTTCAGTAATTTTTATATTGGGACTTTTGGCAACTTCAGTAATGATGGTATTGCTCAGATAGCTTTGTTCTTCATCAACAATAATAATCGGCAAACTTTCAGCAGTTTGCGCTTTATAGGCTGTAGGATAAAAAATGCTATAAAAAAATACTGAAAGCACCATAGTGGTCAAAATAGACGAGTTTTTCCCAATATTTTTAAAAGTGTCTACATAGTATCGAGCGAGCTCTTTAAAGAATTTAATCATGTTTTACTCCCCTTAAATTTTTATTGAGGAGTAAACTTGATAATGCAAAATAGAAAATACAATATGCAGCAAGGATGGCTAAAGGAACCATCGAAATAAAACTAGGACTGCCAACAACCCATTGCTCAGTTTGTAATTTCGCATAAGGTGTATAGGGAATAATGTTGGCCCAAAATTTGGTAAAAATTGGTGCATTATTTAAGGGAAGCGTGACACCTGCAAAACTTAGCGAAGAGCCACCATAGACTGCAATAAATCCAAAAGTTTTAGATAAATTTTTAGTTGCGAGAACGACGCTACTACTGATCAGTGCATAGGCTGAATAAAGTAAGAACTGTCCAAGTAAAATCATCCATAGACTACCAGCAATGAACCAACCTCGGATTACCACCAGCCAAAACAGCCATACCCAAGTCCAAAAACAGAAAATTAACACATAGACCATATTTTTTGCTAGAAGTGCATTTAACACAGATTTGTCTTGAATCCATTGATTTAATGTGCCGTATTTCAATTCTTGACCCACTGCAAAAGCCACACAACAACACAGCAATAAGTGCAAAATTGCTGGAATCATAAAGGGTTCTAAATAGAACTCATAACTGAGATTGGGATTGAACAGGGGAGAAATTTTTATATTTGCTGTGGAAAGTTCAGCATAAGGAATTTTATTTTCAAAATATGAATTCTTTGCAAAATCAGCAATCGCTTCAACTGTAGAGAGAAGCATCGCTGAAGAAATCCCATTGCCAATACTAAAATAAGACTGATTAAAAGCAATACTGATCTGTGAATCTTGTGCTTGAACCAGACGTTGTTCAGCACCTGCTGGAATATGCACATATCCCCAAATCTTGGTCTGATTGAGCAGATACTCAACTTCATTGGGATTGTCTGATACAGTGTAAATTGAAACCGTATGATTATGACTAAGATACTTTTCTATATTGCGACTAAGTTCACTTTGATCTTGATCAATAATTGCAATCGGTAAATGTTCAGCTTTTCCTGCATAAAACATACTACTGAATAAAATAATCACAAAGAGCGGGGCAAGTGTGACTAAGCATAAATCCCATTTATGCTTGAGCAAATATTGAAGCTCTCTTAACATGCCCGTCCACATGCTTATTGGCTCTCTTTTAATTTAAAGATCACACTCATGCCTACTTTTAATTCAGGTACGGCTTCAGCGGGTGTAAGCTTAACTTTAAAACTACGAATATCATAACCACCTGTCTGACGTGTGGTTTTAATGGTTGCAAACTCACCTTCAGCATCTATATTTTTGATGTTAAATGACACTGTTTTATTGAGTGCGGGTATAAAACCATCTAAGCTTTTTGCTTGATAAACTTGGGTGTATTGATCTTCACGGACATTTAAACTGACCCAATTTTCTTCATCTTGAATAATACTCACAACAGGAACACCAATAGCCACCAGTTCTGAGGGTTTACCGTAAGTTTTAGATACAGTGCCGTTTACAGGAGAGTATAGTTTGGTTTCTGCATCTAAAGCATTGGCTTCCGCAACAGCGGCTTTCGCGATCTCGACTTGTGCATCAGCCCCAGATTTTTGTTCAGTGGTACTGCCGCGTTTTGCACGTGCATATTGCTGATAAGCAGCTTCACTCATTTGAGTGGCTGATTGTGCAGCGGCATGCATTTCATCACGTCGTTGACGCGAGATAACCCCTTGTGCAAAGAGGTTAGCCCCACGTTGGTAGGTCATTTTTGCAAGATTTTCTTGCGCTTTTACACTTTGCCAATTGGCATATAAGGTATCAATATTTTCTTGTTGAGAACCTCTGTCTGCTGTCGATTGTAAGGCTAAGGCGGATTGTAAACTTGCCAGGGCTTGTTGTTTTTTTGCAGCAATTTCTGGACTACTTAGAGTAACTAACAGTTGTCCTTTTTTAATTTTTTGACCATCGCTGACAAAGATGCCTTCTATCCGACTCGGAACTTTAGTGCTGACATGTAATGTTTCAGCTTCAACACGTCCTTGAACATCTACTGTTTTAGGCTGATAACTTTTCCATAGACCAAACGCAATCAATCCCAATAATAGAATAAAAATTATTGCGCCAATGACCAGAATAGTTTTCTTTTTAGAAGGTTTTTGATCGTTGTTGATGTTTGTCGCAGCACTTTGTTCCTGTGCCGAATCTTTGATTAGTGTGTCTTTTTCAGATTCAATTTGGTCGGCTGTAGGTTGTTGCGCTACAGTTGCATCAGATAAAGCGGTCGGATCTGTATTGTTTTGTGTATTCATTTCTGGATGAACTAAATTTTCATTTAATGAAATATCTGAGTTTGCATCAGCTTGCGAAGTTGAAGATGAATCATTTTGTCCATTGTGATGGTCATGCTGTTTTGTCATTTTATGCTCCATCTTAACGAATATAATCTGTATTAGTTTGATTGACGTAGTCTTTGAATTGTTCAATAGAACCATGGCTTTGTAGCAAAGTTGCTAGGGAGAGCACGTATTTATAGGCATTGAGTGCTTTTTCGGTTTTGAGTAGGCTGAGTTGATTCTGTGCATCGATGACTTGAGTGGCGGTGCCCATATCTTCTTTAAATGATAATTGTTGAATTCTTAAATTCTCTAACACTGCTTGTTCATTTTGTTGTAGTAATTGATTGGACTGCTGTGCTGTGGCGAGCTCACTATAGGATTTGTAGATAATATTCTCAATCTCTTGTTGGGTGCGCGCTGTCATAAGCTCTGTTGCATATCTCTGTAATTCAGCTGCTTGGACATTTTTGTTCTTATCAATCCCTGAAAATAGGTTGTAGCGAGCAGCAACACCCACAATCCAATTTTGGTTTTGATCTAAACTATATTCTCCAAACGCAAAAAGGGTTGGTTTTTTTGCGGCGCTCTGGATTTTGACATTCTGATTGGCAAGCTGTGTATCCATTTGCATTTTTCGAACTAGGCTTGAAGTTTCAGGATAAGAAGCAAGGAGTTGGTTGAGTGATTGGCTTTGCTGACGATTGACAAATAAAGGTGTCGTCAATTGATCAATTTTGGATTTATGCAATAAATTTTGAAGTTGGAACTGACTGGCTTGTAAATTTGCCGAAGCATTTTGTTCTGAACGCTGGGCATTATTGCGCGCAACTTCAAATTGCATGCGTTGTCCTTTGCTAATAAATCCCTGTTTTTCAAGTTTGAGTGAATTGTCATAGTGTTGTTGCATTGCACTCAGATTGAATTGACTGGCATTGAATAGCTGTTGTTGTAATTGCACATTAAAATACGCCTGAATCACTTCAAAACGTTGTGTATCTTGCTGTTGTTTAGCATCGAGTTGACTACGTTCAACTTTTAAATTGGCAATCTGCTTTGTTGTCGAGGTAATCCCGCCAGTATAAATTGGCATCATCACAGAAACTGTAGGGCGAACAACTTGATCTTCAAGGACAACATTGGCTGTATCTGGAATTAAGCCAATACCACTATGAATTCCTTGGTTTAGTCCTTGTTTTAAAGGATCTGTGATATTCGATGGAATGTTCTGTTCAGATTGCCATTGATCAACCCGATCATTCACCCCTTGTGAAAGCGTCTGTTCTAGATTATTTTTGACCCCATTTAGTGGAATATCTGTTTCAGTATGAAACTTATAGGCACGTACATTTAAATCGATGCGAGGTAGACCAATATTTTTGACGGCTTCTGCTTGAAGTTTAGAAGCTTGACTGAGTGCTTGATTGGCTTGGGTGGTATAAGAGTTTTCAAGTAAATATTGTTCTGCTTGTACATAGCTTAGATTTTCAGCAAACGTGACGGATACAAAGGCCGTATTTAAGGCTACAAAGCTGCTTACTTGTATCAATTTTGATAATGCTTTAAGTGAATAGCAAGTTCTAAATTTCATCTGAAAAATCATCAGCATTTGTTTAAATTTGAGACTATTCTAACCTTGAATGACTAGAATAAATAATCTAAATGTATACTTTAATATGTGTGGTTTTTGTAGTTTCGATAATGAGTATAGATGTGATTAAATTATAATCAAAACCATGATAATTCAATCAATAAATTGAATCTCAAAATAGATATAAGGAGAAAAAAATGGCAAGAATTACCGTTGAGTCTGTGGTGACAGCACCAATCGAATTAGTTTGGGATATTTATAATAATCCAGAGGATATACAACAATGGAATACCGCTTCAGCAGATTGGCACACAGTCAATTCTAAAAATGATCTACGTGTGGATGGTCAATTTTCAAATCGTATGGAAGCTAAAGATGGCAGTATGGGCTTTGATTTTTCGGGTACATATACTGAAATTATTCCCCTTAAAAAAATTGCTTATTCTTTTGGCGAACGAAATGCTGAAGTTTACTTTGAACAGAAAAATGATGCTGTTGTGGTGAGGATTAGTTTTGATCCTGAAACGGTATATCCAATTGAACAACAGCAAGCAGGTTGGCAAGCAATTTTAGATAATTTTGCACGCTATGTAGAAAATAAAAGCTAGTTCTGCACAAACGTACAATACAAAATATTTCCACAGACTTACTTTGATCTTTTGAAATTCGTCTAGATCAAAGTTGAGTGTTGTTGTGGAAATCTTTCTTTATACCTTGAGTGTGATGTATAGCCCTGGTCCTGTAAATTTCATTGGATTGAATTCAGGACTGCTTGGGCAGCTTAAACAATCCATTGGTTTTTTCATTGGGGTGGGTTGTGCAATGTTATTTCTATTTTTGACCTTGGGCTATGTTGGTGAGGCTGTTATTCCTCACAATTGGCTAGACTATATTTCTTTGGTCGGGGCGGTATATACCTTTTATATCGCTGTTAAAATGTTGACAGTATATTTAGAAACAACTGAAAAAGCCGAATACCAACTGACTTTCTTAAATGGTTTCTTAATTCAATTATTTAATCCTAAAGGAATTCTGGTGATTTTACCCGTCACGACAATTATGTATCCTGCGGCTAAAATTACTGGCGTGATGATTTTCGTTGTATCTTTAATCATTTCTATTGGTGCTGCTGGAGCGCCGTTCGTATATGCTTTGGCGGGTAAATTTTTAGGGGATAAAATTTCTGATCCTAAATGGTTTAATTATTTAAATAAAATTATGGCAATCATGCTGATTATTACAGGACTTGGAATGCTTCGAGATTTTATTATAGGAATGCATTTGTTTTGATAAATCAAAATCTTGAACTGAATCTGTATGTGTTTTACACCTAAGGCAAATGATTGATCTTTTTCCAATGCGCAGGGCTGAGTCCAAATGCTTGTTTAAAATGTCGAGTCATATGGCTTTGATCATAAAAGCCTGCATCTGTTGCAGCTGCAACTAAAGAAGCCCCTTTGATTAAATTGATTTTAACTTTTTCCAGCCTGCGCATGGTTAAATAACGATGTGGGCTGGTTCCAAACAATAAACGGAAGTCGCGTGATAAACTCCACCGGTCGCGACCAATATTTTTTTCTAAATCATCCAAGCTGATATTTCGTTCAGATAATGTATGAATAAATTCTCTGGCTTTTTCTGCTGCACGATAATCAAAACTTAGCCGTTGTGATAATGGTTGAAAAGAAATTTCATTTAAAGCCATGGCCAGATCATACAGCGCATCTTCTTCTTCCAAGACTTCCATATGATTTTCAATACTTTGTAGAAAAGTATTGGTGGCTTTAAATAATCGAGGATCTGTGCTGATCCCATGTTCGATAAAGGGTAGAGGTTTACCCTTTAAAATAGATTGAATTTTTGCAGGTTCTATATACACCATGCGATAGCGGAAACCTTCTTGTGTACCTGATTCGCCATCATGTTTTTCATCTGGATGCAGCACCATTGTCATACCTTGCTGGCTATGTTGCATGACACCTTGATAATGAAAACTTTGAACGCCTGAAAGGGTGCGACCAATGGCATAGGTATCATGCCGATGCGGTTCATAGGCATGATCATTAAAAAATGCTTCGATACGTTCAAATCGATCTGTTTCTGATGCTGTCCGAATCCAATCCTGATGATTTGAGGCTGGCATTTACCATCTACCAATGAATAAAGTTTAAGCTGAATAAATTATAACTGAGTTAAGCTTATAAATTGAGTCTTTATCCGTATATGGATATGAGTAACGGATATTCTAGCCCTGTGCAGTCAGTAATAAAATCAGAATGGCAATAAATCATTGTTTCAGGATGATGATTAAAATATCAATGCGCAGTCTAGCTACAATATTTTGCTTCTCTAATTGTCTATAGTTAATAGAATTATCAACTCTAAATCTTTAAACATATTGAAATATTGACTGACAAAGCTACTGCAAGAAAGGTCGATTTGTGGTTAAATGCGCCTATTTCATTCGTTTCACTTTAAAAAAGGGAAAAATCATGCGCGCGTACAATTTCTGTGCTGGTCCTGCTGCATTACCTACTGCCGTTTTAGAAAAAGCTCAGGCTGAGTTATTGGATTGGCATGGTAAAGGCTTATCCATCATGGAAATGAGCCATCGTAGCAAAGACTATGTGGCTGTCGCTGAAAAAGCAGAAGCAGATTTACGTAAATTGATGAACATTCCAGAGAATTATAAAGTATTGTTCTTACAAGGTGGTGCATCACTTCAGTTTTCTGCAATTCCGCTCAATTTATTGGGTAAAAATTCCAAAGCTGATTATATCCATACGGGAATTTGGTCAGAAAAAGCCACTAAAGAAGCGCAACGCTACGGCGATATCAATATCGTTGAGGCGGCAACAAGCATAAATGGAAAGCTTGCAATTTCTGAGCAAAGTACCTGGAACTTGTCAGACGACGCGGCTTATGTCCATTATGCTGAAAATGAAACAATTGGCGGTATTCAATTTGCCAATATTCCAGAAACAGATAAACCTTTAGTCTCTGATTTTTCATCAAGTATTTTATCTGCGCCACTAGATGTATCTAAGTTTGGTTTGATCTATGCTGGAGCGCAAAAGAATATTGGTCCTGCAGGTTTAACCCTTGTGATCGTGCGTGATGATTTATTGGATCAAGCAAAACCTGAAATTCCAAGCTTGTTAAAATATGGTTCGCAAGCGAAGAATGATTCTATGGTGAATACACCCGCTACTTATGCTTGGTATTTGTCTGGTTTGGTTTTTGAATGGTTGCTTGAGCAGGGCGGTGTAAACGCAATGTATAGAACCAACCTTGAAAAATCTAAATTACTATATGGTTATATTGATTCTAGTGATTTTTATAACAATCCGATCGCACTTCCAAACCGTTCAATCATGAATGTGCCGTTTACTTTGGCAGATGAAGCGCTGGATAAATTATTCTTGAAAGAAGCTGAAGAAAATCATTTACTCAATCTTGCCGGCCATCGTTCAGTAGGCGGTATGCGAGCTAGTATTTATAACGCTGTACCTGTAGAAGGTGTACAAGCGCTTGTCAACTTTATGGATGACTTTGCTCAACGTAATGGCTAATCATACTTCAAAACATTTAAATGTTTTGTTGTGCGATCAGAACCTTAATTTCCCCCCCTTGATTGAGTAAACAGAGGAGGAGGGAATTAAAGCCCTAGACATAAAAAAAATCCCTCCAGAGTGAGGGATTTTTTTTATGAGATAAATGCGGTAAAACATTAAGTCGTCGGGAATATGCCTAATATATGGATCATCATTGCAGCTAAAAACATACCTAGAACAAAAAAGCAGCAGGCTCCTTTATCCAAGCGTAAGTGAAAACCACTCACTTGATTGATTAGACTAGTCGATTGTTCAGGTATAATTTTCATTACTGAGCCTAGATTTTTAAATTATTGTTTAAATCCTATTGGTTCGTCGTATTTTTAACATAATTGACTGGTTAAATAAAGTGCTAAATTACATTATTAATATGTTGAGGTATTTATTATCTCGCGATCAATAAAAATATTATGAATTTATAATTATGATTTTGTGGGTACATTGTGGATAACTTGCCTATTTTTTAGTCTTTATATGAAAAATAATCCGAATTAAGTATAAAAATAGAGTCTATTTTTTAACAAGATCATGATATTTATTGGTTTAATTTTTATGTTTAAGCTTCTGTTTTTAAATTTATTTTCTGGGGATTCTTTAAATAGGGGGAATGTATTTATTATTTAAATAAACAGTCAATATTCTTCAGCTTAAATAGTTTTAAACAGACCTGATTATTTGATTTTGAATTTAAACTGTGGATAAGTAGTAAATTTGAATTCAAAAACATAAAAATTGCAGGGATGTATTTAGATATAATAGAAATGTTACAAAACATGTAATAAAAAAGCATGATGGGTTTTCCATCATGCTGATCAATCTGTTTTTGAATCAAGCAGCTGAAAAAATGTTTGCTTGAATCCAAATATTGCCACGAATATATTGTCCAATTTCAAAATCTTTGAAAGCAGGATCTTTAGTTGCAATACGGATTAAGATTGCTGGTTGGTTCTCTTCAAGAATTAAAGTGACATCATAAAGTGTGTAGTTTTGTTGCATAAATTGCATTTCAGTTTTGCCAACAACTTTTCCTTGAAACCAAGCTTCATCCTCTTGTCCTAAAGTTTCTCCGTATAGGTATGCCACCATTTTAGAAAAATCAACAGTAACAGGAGCTTTGTCATCTTCTGACTTCGCTTCCCATGCATCAATTTGTTCTTGAAGATTTTCAGGCGTAATACCATTATTTTGTGAAAGGATATCGTTTAATGCACGATGGTGTTTGATTGAAGCAGGATCATCAACAATGATTTGTTCATGGTCTGAAACTTTTTCGAGCTCATAAGCCCATGCATTCAGTTGAACTTTATACTGTTGATCTTGAGAATATTGGTGTCCATTTACACTGTATAAACTGTCAAATGCATAGACCACACTATTTTCACCTACTTTTAAGCTAAGCACTGCTTGAGTGTTGGTTTTGCAGGTAATGATACGGTCGATAGAAGCATTTAATTGATACGGACTTTCAAAACTGGGGAAAGCCGTTTTTACAGCTTTAGGTTTGTTATTCTCAACATCAATCACTTGACAGAGCTGTACAGAAGAACCGTTTGGACCTTGGATTAACCAAGTTGATACATCCATATCACATTCTTTTGAACAAAGCCCCATGGGCATCACTGGTGCATCCAAAGCCAAACCTAACCATTTGGGTACTTCGGACGTTGGGTTTTCTGTCAATAGACTCCAATGTTCGACATGGCTACCAAAATTCTGATCTTCTATGATAATTGTTTCAGGTCTGTTTTGATTGTTCATTTTCACGATTTTAAATGCCTCTCTTATGCTATTAAATCGAGGATGATTGCTAGATTTCAAGTCCTGAAATGTAAAATCATAAGAAAAACCAGAATATTAAACTCAATTGCCATCAACCACGCCTTAAATTGTACTTTTAATCACCAAAATACAGATGAAAAGTTTGATTGGATTTCGAAGTCGTTAAAGATTTGCGCAATAAATAAAAGAATATGCATAGGACAGCGTAACGGCATTTTGCTAAAATGTTTAAAAATCTTTATCAGAGATGTTGTGTGCTGCCATTTAAACTTTGGGTCGATGCAGATGCTTTACCTAAAATTCTTCGTGAAGTGATCTTACGTGCATCAGACCGTTATCAATTAGAAGTTACTTTTGTTGCAAACCAGCCTGTGGGTATTACACCGTCTGTACGGATCAACTCAATTCAAGCAATGTCGGGTGCAGATCAAGCTGATCAAGAAATTGTTGATCGTATGAGTGAGCATGATATTGTGATTACTCAGGATATTCCTTTGGCAGCACAGGTCATTGAAAAGGGTGGTGTAGCAATTCACCCACGTGGAGAGGTTTATACATCAGCCAATGTCAAAGCTCGTTTACATTTGCGTGATTTTATGGATACCTTGCGTGGTGCTGGTGTACAAACGGGTGGGCCGCCACCGATTTCTGAGCGTGATAAACGTGAGTTTTCGAGTAGCTTAGACCAGACGATTCTCAAGCAGAAACGTAAGACTTCGATATAAGTCTAATGCTTGATTTAAAAATCATCTGCAACTGAATTTTTTCGACCTTTTGAATTAATCGAACTTGCTTTTCAATAGATATTTATATCAATAGAGCTTCCCGTTGCTTGATTAAGATTTAATTGAATTTGCAAAGATCAATGTAAAATTCATTTTTGAATCCAACAATTTAATTCACACCCAGCAGTCATTTAGGAATCCATATGCCCTCTAAATCCAACCTGATGACGATCTATATTTTATTGGTCTTCATTTGGGCAAGTACGCCTTTGGCAATTGTATGGAGTGTGGCAGATTTACATATGATGTGGGCTTTGGTTTTGCGGTTTTTTATCGCCTTGCCGATTGCTTTATTTTTGTTGCTGATTTTAAAAGTTAAATTACCGTGTAATAAAATTGCTTTACATAGTTATTTAGCTGGTTCATTTAGTCTGATTGGTTCACAAATTTTTACCTATGCCGCAACCAGTTATTTAAGTTCAGGTATTATTGCTTTGATGTTTGGATTAGCCCCGATTATGGCAGGACTTATTGGTCGTTTTGGCTTTGGTCAGAGATTACATGGGATTCAATGGCTTGGCATGCTGCTTGCTGTTGTCGGTTTAGCCATTATTTGTACCAGTAGCGGCGCCAGCCAACATGTGCATCCCGTTGGAATTATGCTGATGTTGATGAGTGTATTTACTTATGCTTTTTCCATCTTTTGGGTAAAAAAAGTGAATGCAGATGTCGTCCCAATGGCGCAAGCAACAGGTTCAATCTTGGTTTCTACGTTGGCTGCAATGTGTATTATTCCTTTTATTTGGCAGTATGCGCCTACGCATATTCCAGAAACTAAATCACTATTGGCATTGATTTATACCGTATTTATGGCTTCATTGCTGGCAATGTTTTGTTATTTTAAATTGGTTCAAAATATTAAAGCCACAACTTTATCATTGACTACAGTGATGACCCCAATGATTGCCATGTTTTTAGGCGCGATGCTCAATAATGAAAAACCAACTATGAATGTGTTTATCGGCGCGGTAGTTTTGATTTTCGGGTTATTTTTATACTTTTACAAAGATTTTAAAGCACGTCAATTGCTAGCCAAAAAGATTAAAAATTAGCATCGAATTTTTCTTTTTTCTTTTTTCTTTAGATTTTATGCTAAGTGATTAGCCTTCAACTAAGCTTAGATTCAGGCTTTTGCATAGTTTATTTGTACAGCTCATTGAAGCTATGTAGATGCTTTTTAAAGAAGATGTGTTTTTAATTTTTTAAAATGTTAATCGATGCTTACAGATTGATGAAAGCCAATATATAGCCAACTTATCAAAAAACTCAAACACAAGAATATAATTTCCCTCAAATAATATTTTAAATTAAATCAACTACATGGCGGATAAGTTATTTGGTTATAAAAAGTTGGCAATGCCACACATTTCGTAGGAGGATGCCAAACTTTGCGCTGCAAACAAAACTCTGCTTTGTTTTTGCTCATGTAGAGCGAGGGGGACGTCCTCTACTCCCACCTAATGGCGGCTTCTCTGTCGCCTCACGGTAGGATCACCATCTTTGATTCAAAAATACAAAAAATGAATTGATAACCAGCAGTTCCATAAAGCGCATACAAAAAGATAGGCTTCATTTATGATCAGGAATTTGATGAAAATCACTTATATGAATAATTAGTTAGTTTGACGATAATTATGGTGAATAAACCAATTTGTATAAAAAAGTATATTTATTTCATTATTTTAGATAAAAGCAATCATGATAATAATTGAAGATATTGAGATAAAAGAATAAAGATAAATGGCATAGGATAAAAATAATATTCAAGATGAGTTGAAGAGAAATGACTAAGCAGATCCGCTTTAATGCCTTTGAAATGAATTGTATTGCACATCAATCTCCTGGTTTATGGCGTCATCCTTCAGATCGCTCAACAGAATATAAAGATATTGAATATTGGACTGACCTCGCTAAAATCTTGGAAAACGGGCTATTTGATGGCATTTTTATTGCGGATGTACTTGGGATATATGATGTTTACCACCAAAGTGCAGAACATGCATTGACTGGTGCAGTGCAAGTCCCAGTCAATGATCCTTTGCAAATTATCCCAGCGATGGCTGCGGTGACCCGACATTTAGGTTTTGGTGTGACAACATCAATATCTTTTGAACATCCTTATCCTTTTGCGCGAAGAATCAGTACATTAGATCATCTCACCAAAGGTCGAGTGGGGTGGAATATTGTCACCTCCTATTTGGAAAGTGGTTCTAAAAACTTAGGACTAAATACGCAATTAAATCATGATGATCGCTATGATATTGCCGATGAGTATTTAGAGGTGCTATATAAGTTGTGGGAAGGATCTTGGGAAAATGATGCGGTTTTAAGAGATAAACAGGCTGGAATCTTTGCAGATCATACAAAAGTGCATCCCATTTTACATGAAGGGAAATACTTTAAAGTTCCTGGTATTCATATTTGTGAACCTTCACCACAGCGCACACCTGTACTCTATCAAGCAGGTGCTTCTGCTCGAGGGCAAACATTTGCAAGCCAAAATGCTGAATGTATTTTTATTGCACCACCATCAAAAATAGCAGCCAAGAAAATTGTTCAAAGTATTCGTGAAAAATTAAAACAGGAAGGACGTGACCCTTATTCTGTTAAAATTTACACCTTATTGTCAATTGTAACTGATGAAACGGATAAAAGAGCTCAGGAAAAATTTAAAGAATATCAGTCGTATGGAAGTTATAACGGTGCTTTGACCTTAGTGTCTGGTTGGTCTGGTGTAGATTTTTCACAGTATCAACCTCATGATAAGGTTGAGTATATTGAAACCAATGCGATTCAATCGATGTTAGATGCTTATGTCAATGCGGACCCTAACCGTATTTGGACAATTGAAGAAATTGCCCATTGGAATAGTGTGGGGGGAAATGGTCCTGTGTTGGTCGGTTCAGCACAAACGGTTGCTGATGAGTTACAACAATGGGCAGAAGATACAGATGTTGATGGCTTTAATTTAGCCTATATTTTGGCACATCAAACTTTTATAGATATTGTAGATTTTATTGTACCTGAGCTACAACGTCGTGGTGCTTATCAAACAGAATATCGTCAGGGTACTTTACGAGAAAAACTATTTGAACAAGGTGCTTATTTATCAAAGAATCATCGAGGCTCACAATATCGCAAAGCGAATACGGATAGATTGGCACAAGCCAGTTAATCTTAAAATTATACTCTGAGATAAAATATTAATTCATCTGATTGTGGAGCATACATTGCCATTATCTAGCAATATGAGTTGTATTGATTGATATTGTTTTAAAATTGATCTTTAAATGGTTTTTAAATTAGTCATTTATTTCATAATCATTTAGCTCGTTAGTCAGAACGTAGCCCACATAATGTGGGCTTTTTTTATGGTTTTAATGGATATGAATTTTAGTGATAAATTTATAATTTTGTTTTGAATAATAAATGCATTTATTCGTATAAATAGCATAAAAAAATAATGCTAGTTTAAATCCATGCTTATTTAAAAGAGTAACAACAATGACTGATTTAAACCAAAAAAACTTTTCTTCTCAGACGGCCGTTCCTTTGCAATTTTTTGAATTGAATCATGATGCACATGTTATTCAATCGGATGAAGAAGCTATTCAAGTAGCGAAAAATTTAGCCAAAGAGTTTGCCAAAGAAGCATCACAACGTGATTATGAACGACGTTTGCCACTTGAGGAGATACAGCTCTACTCACAAAGTGGTTTATGGGGGATTAATATTCCACATGCTTTTGGTGGGGCTGAAGTGAAATATCGTACATTAGCAGATGTGGTTAAAACTATTTCTAGTGTAGATCCTTCACTTGGACAAATTGCGCAAAATCATTGGGCTTTTATAGAGCATCTCCGTTTAGATGCCAGTCTTGAACAGCAACAATTTTTCTTTGCTGAAATTTTAAAAGGTCGACGTCTGGGTAATGCCTTTTCAGAAAAAGGTAGCAAGACCGTTGCTGACTTAGAAACCAAAATACATAAAACAACTCAAGGCTATGAAATTAATGGTCAAAAATTCTTTGCTACAGGGGCTCTATTGGCACATTGGGTACCTGTCGTAGCAGTGAATGAAGATGGGCTACCTGTGGTTGCCTTAACGCCACGAACAAGTACAGGTCTGGAAATTGTCAATGATTGGTCTGGATTTGGACAGAGAACTACAGCGAGTGGAACTGTAGTACTAAAACAAGTTCAAGTTGATGAAAAATATATTGTGCCGATCCATAAAGCCTTTGAAAGACCTACAGCAGCAGGTGCGATTTCTCAATTCATTCAAGTCGCAGTGGATGCTGGTATTGCGCGTGGTGCAATTGATGAAACGATTCAATATGTACGCTTACATTCACGCCCTTGGATTGACTCAGGTTTAGAAAAAGCGAGCGATGATCCGTATACCATTGCAAGTATAGGGGAGTTAAAAATTAAATTACGTGCAGCCGAAGCCGTTTTAGACTTGGCTGGTGATGCAATTGATCAAGCAATTGCCGATCCATCTGAAGAGAATGCTAATCAGGCGGCATTACTGGTTGCAGAAGCCAAGGTATTAACAACTGAAATTGCCATTCTGGCTTCTAACAAATTATTTGAATTATCAGGTACTCGTTCAACATTGTCTGAATTAAATTTAGATCGCCATTGGCGTAATGCACGTACCCATACTTTGCATGATCCTGTACGTTGGAAATTTAATTTAGTCGGTAATTATTATCTCAATAACATTCACTTACCACGCCATGCGTGGAGCTAAGAATAAAAATAAGCAAATGATGGAGAGAAAAAATGGGTAACTTAGATATTCAAAACCGTTTTATTGAAGATTTATCAATCTCAGCAGACTATGAGACGGTTGCGTCAAAATATCGTGCAATTTTTGAAAAAATTTCACAGGGTGTCGTTGAACGCGAGCAACAGCGTATATTGCCGTATGAGCAAATAGATTGGCTAAAAAATGCAGGTTTTGGTGCATTACGTGTGCCAGTCAAGTTTGGTGGAGATGGGGTGTCTTTACCTCAGTTATTTCAATTGCTCACTGAACTTGCAAAGGCCGATTCAAATATTGTGCAAGCATTGCGGGGGCATTTCGCTTTTGTTGAAGATCGATTAAATGCACATAAGTTTAAGAATCAAGAATTATGGTTTAAACGCTTTGTTCAAGGTGATTTGGTGGGGAATGCATGGACTGAAATCGGTCATGTAAAAATTGGTGATGTGATTACCCGTGTAACTCAAAATAATAATCAATTGCTGGTCAATGGGAAGAAGTACTATTCAACAGGCACAATCTTTGCGGATTGGGTTGATTTATTTGCCTTTGATGAACGTACGGATCAGCATGTTATTGCTGCGATTTCTCGACATGCTTCTGGTGTTGAAGTACTGGATGATTGGGATGGTTTTGGTCAAAAAACCACGGGAAGTGGCACTCTAACGTTAAGCAATGTTGCAATCGAAGCAGACCATATTTTGCCTTTTGAGCAACGTTTTAAATATCAGACTGCGTTCTACCAAGTCATTCATTTGGCAACCTTATCGGGTATTGCACAGTCAGCAGTTGCAACATTTATTCATGAAGTACAAAAGCGTGATCGTATTTTTAGTCATGGCAATGCTGACTTAGTACGTAATGATCCACAGATTTTACAGGTGATTGGTAAAGCTTCCGCACAAGCCTATGCAAGTCAAAGTATCACCACGCAAACAGCAGAAGCTTTGCAGCGTGCATATATTAGTCACTTTAGTGAATCCGAAGTAAAAAATATTCAAGCAAATAATGATGCTGAATTAGAGGCAGCACAAGGGCAGGTGGTTATTTCTGATTTAGTCTTGGAGTTAACCAGTAAGTTATTTAATGCGCTTGGTGCATCTGCAAGTACCACCACAAAACAACTTGATCGCTTCTGGCGCAATGCACGGGTCGTATCTTCACATAATCCAGTCGTATATAAGGAAAAAGTGATTGGTGATTGGGAAGTTAATCGTGAACCATTGCCTTTTGTTTGGCAAATTGGAACAAGTCCAAAAGTTGGTGCTGCCTAGAATTTAAATTTTCACCACCTTTAGTCCAAGGCTTGCTTATGCAAGCTTTTGATTTTTATAAAGACTATAAAGAATAATAATTATTATACTCATGAGTATACAAAATGGTAGATTTGGTACTATGAGGTGAAAACAAAGTTAAGTAGATTAGTACAGCAAAAAACAAATACAACGAGGAAATCATGTCGCTTAAAGGAAAAACACTTTTTATTACCGGTGCAAGCCGAGGAATAGGGCGAGAGATTGCACTAAAAGCTGCACAAGATGGTGCGAACATTGTGATTGCTGCAAAATCTACACAAGAGCATCCTAAATTAGGGGGCTCGATTTTTACTGTTGCTCAAGAAGTTGAGGCGGTAGGTGGTCAAGCTTTAGCACTTCAACTGGATGTACGTGATCAAGATGCGGTTGCGCTTGCCATGAAACAAGCAGCAAAGCATTTCGGTGGAATTGATATTTTAATTAACAATGCTGGTGCGATTAAACTGTCTGGCGTAGAGACGCTTGACCCAAACCGTTTCGATTTAATGTATCAGATCAATACACGTGCTGTGATGGTATGTAGTCAAGCTGTACTACCTTATTTAAAAAACAGTGACAATCCGCATATTTTAAATCTTTCACCGCCGTTAAACTTGGATGAAAAATGGTTTGCTAGCTATGCACCGTATACCATTACTAAATATGGCATGAGTATGTTGACTTTAGGGATGAATCAAGAGTTTTCCGGTTATGGGGTGAGTGTAAATTCACTATGGCCGAGAACGATTATTGCCACAGCTGCAATTGAGTTTTCTTTAGGCGGTAAGCAATTATTTAGCAGAGCTCGTAAACCGAACATTATGGCAGATGCCGCTTATCGTATTTTAAACAGTGAAAAACGCGCCTTAACAGGACGCTTATTGATTGATGAAGAAATCCTCCGAGAGTATGGTATTACAGATTTTAATGAATATCGCTATGCTGATTCAGAGGATGAGTTAATGGTTGATTTGTTTGTTAAAGAATAATTGCTGAGCTGATCACGCCAATAATCCGTGCCGATTTTAAAATCCTGAGTTGATTGTTTAAAATCGGTACATTAAAACATTGGAAATTTTTATAAAAAAGCAGAAGATATAATATTGAATCTAGAAAATGAGTGAGATGTAATTTCGTGTATGAGTTAGATTGTAAGTTGCTCAGTATTTTTTACTATATCTACAAGTTTAAAAGTGTTTCTGTTGCCGCAGATCATTTAGCGATGAGCCAACCTACAGTAAGCAATATTCTAAATAAAATTCGTGTTCATTATAACGATCCGTTATTTTTACGGATTGGTAATGAAATGGTGCCTACAGAATTATCTAAACAACTTTATCCCTTGATCAGTGAAGCGCTGAGCAAAGTTGAAATTATTAATAATTTTAGTGTGGATTTTGATGAAACAGCATCTCAGCAACAGTTTACTGTCGCGATGACAGATGTTTCTCACTTAGTTTTATTGCCTAAAATTTCTCAATATCTCAAAGCACATGCACCACATGTTAAATTAAATGTTCGCGCCATCACCTCTGAAACCAGTTATCAGATGGCAAATGGTGAAATTGATTTGGCGATTGGGTTTTTACCGCAATTAGAAAATGGTTTCTATCAACAAAAATTATTCGAACAATTTTATGTGGTGATTGCATCAAAAGATCATCCACGATTAACTCAACAAAGCATGACCGTTGAACAGTATTTGAGTGAATCACACATCGATATTGATGCAGGTGTTGGGCATTACCACATCGCCAACGAGCTGTTAAATTTAGATTTAAAACGTAATGTGTTGATGCGTATCCCGAGTTATCTAGGCGTTGGATTGGTGGTGCAAGATACTGACTCGATTGCAACCGTTCCTTATTATTTGAGTGAAGTCTTGTTGTCACGAGGAAACTTACAAATTTTCCCAGCACCCATTTCGTTTCCGACTTATTCGATTAAGCAGTATTGGCATATGTCATGTCATCATAAAACTAGCCATCAGTGGTTAAGACATATGTGTTATGAGATTTTTAGTCAGGTGAATTCAATGCCTTTACCCAGTCAGTTATTGAACTATGCTGATCAGCCAGAAGTTTAAGGGTTTCTCGAATTGATACATCCAGAATGATTGGTATCAACAACTTGATAAAATATTATTGATGAAAAAGCTTAATATTTTTGATTCAGAAAGTTTAAACGAGATTTACACGCAGGTCAGCAGTTAAATGGATGTGTGTATAAACAATATGCACAGGAAAGCAGAATATCTTTTGCAATTAGGTCATTTTTCCCATCAAATTGTTCAAGCTTATCTTGATGTATTGAACTCGAATTATATGACACAAGTGTATGATGTATATCATTTTTTAAACAGCTATATTGTGACTTAGAAAAGCTATCACCAGTTCAACAGTATCAACTTAAAAGTGTAATTAATTGTTGTTTAACGGTCTTTAGATAATAATTTAGAACTGTAGCTTTTAGAAAAAAATCAAAATAAATTTTAAAAGGACTTTTTAAAACTAAATAGCTTAAGAACAGTTATCCTTTTAACATTAATTTGCTTGGTGCTCTGAATCGGTTAGCTTATCAGGTGTCATCAATGCTTGATTGACATAGAGTTTGATTAAGCGTTCACGTGAACCAATGGATTTTTGATAGTGCGTAGAATTTAACAATAATGATGCGCCATAAGTCACTGTCCAGATATAGGACAAGTAATCACGGATAGACATACTACTGTTTAAGGCTTTGAGATGTGCTCCGAAAAGATCTTTAATTTCTAAAATACGTTGTTCACGTATGCTATAAAGTTCTTCGAATAAATCTTTGAGTTTACGTTCATTATTGGTTAGACGCTCTTCAATCACATGCAGTAAAATTGTTCGATTCGAATTTAACATGTTATATAACATGTATTCAGATACATAGATTTTAATATCGTGATGGTAGGCTTTAGAAATATCTAAAAGTCGTTTTTCATTCAAAATAATCAGTTCAAGATACAGTTGGTTTTTACTTTTAAAATGTTTATAGATCGTTCCTTTTGCGATATCAAGTTCAGCAGCAAGCTCACTTAACGTAATATCCTGATTATTATCAAGCAATAAGGTTTCTGCCATTGCTAAAATTTTCTCTTTGCGAAGAAGAAAATTCTGTTGGCGCACTGAACTCATTCTATTGATCCAAAACTGCTGATGAAGAACTGGACTCAGAGTATATCAGCTATTTCGCTGATTCAATAAAACTATAGTCCATCATATTCAATAAAATATTTATTTTTTCAATATATTTAATAATTTAGATTTTATATAAGCAAATTAGCGATGTTAAAAATTTTAATGAACCATTTATAAAACTAAACTTAAGTAAGGTCACACTACGACTAAAAAAATGGCAAGAGATATACCGTTTAAAACATATTTAGTTAGCAACGACTTTAAAAAGAAAAACCTGATCGTTTGATCAGGTTTTTCTTTTTAATAAAGCTCTTAGAGATTAATCTGCGCGGCGCCAAATGGTACCTTGACGTGTATCTTCCAGTACTACACCTTGAGCAAGCAAAGACTGACGGATTTCATCTGCACGGGCAAAGTCTTTATTTTTCTTGGCATCAACACGTTGTTGAATGAAATCCTCAATATCCGTTTGAGATAAGCCAAGTGCTTCTTGACCAATATCTGATTTTAAAAAGTCATCTACATTGTATTGAACCAAGCCAAGGATATTGGTCAAGTGGCGTAACGTAGAATAATAAAGTGTAGATTGCGCTGCATTCTCTTCTTTAACCGCACGATTCAATTCTTTAATAATTTCGAATAAAACTGCAATTGCTTCAGATGTATTGAAGTCATCACGCATTGCTGAATTAAAGCGCTCGACTAGCGTTTCATCTAACAGGTCTGTGGTTTTATCGCCATAGACTTGTTGATACGCTTTAAATGCATGATAAAAACGAGAAAGCGTAGTTTTTGCTTCTTTTAGTGCAAAATCCGAAAAGTTTACAGGGCTACGATAGTGTGATGACACAATAAAATAACGAATCACTTCAGGATGAAATTTCTCCATCACATCACGAATGGTAAAAAAGTTGCCTAAAGATTTAGACATTTTTTCGCCATCGACATTGATAAAGCCAACATGCATCCAGTAGTTTACATATTGTTCATCTGTTGCAGCTTCTGATTGCGCGATTTCATTTTCATGATGTGGGAATAAAAGATCTGAACCGCCCCCATGAATATCGAAATGATTGCCTAAGCAGCAAGTTGACATTGCTGAGCATTCAATATGCCAACCTGGACGGCCATTGCCCCAAGGTGAAGCCCATGAAGGCTCATTTTCTTTAGCATGTTTCCATAGCACAAAGTCAAATGGATGTTTCTTCTCAACTTCAACATCAACACGTTCAGAAGCGCCAGCTTGCATATCGGCAAGTTTACGTCCTGAAAGTCGGCCATAGTTCTTAAATTTTTCAACTTCAAAATAGACATCGCCAATTGCAGAAGGGTAAGCCGTGCCTTTATTGACAAGGTTGCCAATCATATTCTGCATTTGATCGATATAATCTGTTGCGCGGGGTGCCTCATCGGGTGCTAAGCATCCTAAATTTTCGGCATCATCATTCATCGCCTTGATAAAACGATCGGTCAAAGCTGTAATGCTTTCACTATTTTCATTGGCACGCGCAATAATTTTGTCATCGATATCTGTGATGTTACGAACGTATTTAACATTCCAACCTTGACTACGTAAAAAACGAATAATGTAGTCAAAAGCAACCATCACCCGAGCATGGCCTATATGACAGTAATCATAAACTGTCATACCGCACACATACATGTCGATATGTCCTTCTTTACGGGGAACAAATTCAACTTTTTTTCGTTGCTCAGAGTTGTAAAGAACAAATGGTTGCATAGGTTTTCTAAAGGCTTCAACAAAATGATGATTAATCTTAACCTAAGCTCCATATTTCATAAAGTTTTATACGTTATTTTTCTAAGAAAATGAAATTTATACATTTAGGAAAGCAGCCTATTGTATTGCTATGCTAAAATAGCAAAAATATTCCATTCGATATTCAAAACTCTTTATAGAGTTAAGGTTAGCCCATTTTGAATCCTGAAAATAAATCAAATCAAGTTGATTTTCAAAAAGTTGCACTTGAAACTTTACGCATTGAAGAACATGCCATAGAGATTTTAGCGACTCAAATTGATGAGCGTTTTACGCGCGCATGTGAAATTATTTTACAGTGCCAAGGTCGTTTAGTGATTACGGGTATGGGGAAATCTGGGCATATTGGGCGAAAAATGGCAGCAACTTTCGCATCAACAGGCACACCATCATTCTTTATGCATCCTGGTGAAGCAGGGCATGGCGATTTAGGTATGTTGGTCAAAGGTGACGTGTTGATTGCAATTTCAAACTCTGGAAAGAGTGATGAGATTATGATGTTGATGCCACTGATTAAGTATTTGGAAGTACCTTTGATCACCATCAGTGGTGATGACAAAGGACCTATGCCACAAAATGCAGATGTTGCGTTGACACTTGGAAATATTAAAGAAGCATGTCCATTAGGTTTGGCGCCAACCTCAAGTACTACTGCAACATTGGTATTGGGCGATGCACTGGCTGTGGCGCTATTAGATGCACGTGGTTTTACTGCAGATGATTTTGCAATGTCACATCCTGCAGGTGCATTAGGCAAACGTCTGTTGTTACATGTAAAACATTTGATGCGTACAGGCACTGATTTACCAAAAGTATTTCCTGATACGCCAATGAATAAAGTTTTGTACGAAATTTCCAATAAGCGTTTAGGTTTAACCACGGTTGTCGATGAAAATGACAGCTTATTGGGCATATTTACTGATGGTGATTTACGCCGTTTAATTGATAGACAGCAAGGTTTTGATGTGAACTTGCCTGTTTCCGCGGTCATGGTTCAAAACCCTTCAACCATTTCAAAAGAAGCACGTGCAGTTGAAGCTTTAGAAAAAATGAATGAAAAGAAAATTAGTCAATTTATCGTCGTTGATGATGTCAATAAAGTGATTGGTGTAATTAGTATGCATGACCTGATTCAAGCTGGAGTAAATTAATCAATGGCTTCTTATGTTTTACTGGAACAAGCGCGTCATATTGAAGCATTGGTTTTAGATGTAGATGGTATTTTGAGTGATGGTTTTGTGACATTGACCAATACAGGGGATGAAATTAAATCCTTTGATATTCGCGACGGATTAGGTATGAAACTGGTGCAAAAATCTGGAATTAAAGTCATCATTATCACAGGACGTAAAAGCAATATTGTTGAAAAACGTATGGCTGATCTTGGCGTGGATTTGGTCTTTCAAGGTCGTGAAGACAAAGGTGCTGCACTTAAAGAAGCTTGTGCTCAATTCAATTTAGATCCTGAAGACTGTTTATATATGGGTGATGATTGGCCAGATCTTTCAGCCTTTGCAATTGCAGGGATGAAAGTCACTGTACCCAACGGGCATGTTGAAGTGCGTCGTCGAGCAGATTTAGTCACTCAGGCGATGGGTGGGCGTGGAGCTGTGCGTGAAGTCTGTGATATGTTGCTGATGGCAAAAGGCACTTACCAAGAATTACTTGAAAAATATACAGCTATACCGCATTAATAGCGTAAATTCAGATTGATCAAATGTTGAATGTAATTTATGGATACTAAGGTTTTATATGTGACTGCAGTTGTCATCGCGGCAATCAGTGGTGGCTATTACTATTACAGTGGGAAAAGCAAAAAGTTGGATGCGAATTCAGCAAAAAGCATGACGTATACTGCTGAGGGTATCCAGTTGGTCCAAACAGATGAAAAGGGCAATCTTTATGTTCGTGCTCAAGTGGATCGTTTAGAACAAGATTTACAAAGAAAAACTTCAACACTGAGTAACCTCAATGCTTCGATGTTTCATCAAAATAAAGTTGATTCAACTTTTTTTGCAAAACAAGCACGAGGATTTAATGACAATGAAAAAGTCGTTTTATCTGGACAAGTTAAAGCGACCAAGATTGGTGAACGAGGGACCATGGAATTTCAGACAGACGAGTTAACGGGGTATCCTAAAATACGTCAGTTTGAAACGACTCACCAAGTGACTGTTAATGCACCTGATGCAGAATTTATTAGTCAGGGTTTAAAAGCTGATTTAAACCAAGGTCAATATGAATTTGCACATATTCGAGGAAAGTATGTACCTAACTAAGCCTTTTTTAATGAAACAATCTTTCCTAATAAAAGCGATCTGCACTGCCGGTTTAATGGGCTTGTCTGCAGCAGCATTTGCATTACCATCAGATCGTAATCAACCAATCTCATTGGTTGCAGATAAAGCAACCTATAATGAAGCTGCGGGTGTAACGACATATACTGGTAATGTCATCATTGAGCAAGGTACAATGAAGCTTCAAGCTGCTTCAATTGTGGCTCAATTAAATAAAAATAAGCAAATTAGCACCATTACTGCCACTGGGGGCCCAGCAAAGTTTCAACAACAAGTTGATACGGCAAAGGGTGTTGCTCGTGGGGAAGCACAAAAAATTATTTATAATGCTGAAACAGGTATTATTAATTTAATTGGTAATGCTTATTTATATCAAGATGGAGCAAGTATTCGCAGTAGTTCATTAAAATATAGTATGAACAAAGGCGATATTGAAGCTTCCGGTAGTTCAAATAGCACAGGTTCACCGAAAGGACGTGTACAAATTATTATCCCGCCAAATAGTACCAAGTCTTTTCCTGGAGCGCGTGATTAATGACAGCATCAAATCAGCCTCAAGTACTTTGTATTAAACATTTAGCTAAAGTTTATAGTAAACGCTGGGTGGTTAAAGACGTTTCATTTAGTATGCAAAGTGGACAGATTGTGGGTTTGCTTGGGCCGAATGGTGCAGGGAAAACTACCAGCTTTTATATGGTCGTTGGTTTGGTGCGAATGGATAAGGGAGAAATTCATCTAGATAATGAAGATATTTCTGATTTAGCTATGCATCAGCGAGCACGTAAAGGAATTGGTTATCTTCCTCAGGAAGCTTCAATTTTCAGAAAGTTAACGATTGCTGAAAATATCATGGCGATTCTTGAAACACGAAAAGACTTAGATAAACAGCAGCGCCAGCAACGTCTTAAAGAATTATTGGAAGATTTTAAAATCACCCATATTAAAGATTCACTTGGAATGAGCGTATCGGGTGGTGAGCGTCGCCGTGCTGAGATCGCACGTGCGCTTGCAGCAGATCCAAAATTCATGCTTTTGGATGAACCTTTTGCAGGTGTCGATCCAATCTCTGTAGGTGATATTAAAGATATAATTCGCCAGTTAAAAGATCGTGGGATCGGTGTTTTGATTACTGACCATAATGTTCGAGAAACTTTAGCGATTTGTGAGCATGCTTATATTGTGAGCGAAGGCGCTGTGATTGCGGAAGGTACACCAGAAGATGTTTTGGCAGATGAAACCGTGCGCCAAGTATATTTAGGTGATGATTTTACCGTCTAACTACTCAGCCTTTTTAAAAAGATGAAGGAACTCCTTCATTTTTTTTTGCTTTTTGTGCGGTATATTTGAAAAAAGATCAGTTTTGATTGAATATTTTATTAATTATTATTTCATTAAAATTTAACAACATAGTTTTAATGTGACATCTATCACTAATTAAGAAATGTGTTACATGTTTTGTTTAAAAATTAATCTAAGCTAAATTCTTAAGTTTCTATAATACCCATAAAATTTAAATGGGAATTACATACTTTTAAATACTATGAGTGGTATGAAAATAATAGTTTATTGTTTTTAAAATAGGCAAGATTATTAAACAAATTTAAATAAATTTATAAAATTGATCATTATGAATATTAATAATGAATATAAAGTGATAATTAAATTGAATCGAAATAATTTAGTAAAATAAACAAGTATGATTTTAATTAAATGATAATTACATCACAAATTAATGGTTTTAAAAAGACCAATCATTTAGCCATTATAGACAAGTGCTGTTTTTTATATGCTTATCTGATTTTAATATCAAAAATATACACTTGTGAAATTTATCTCACTTATTTATCTTTTTTGCATAACAGTAAATTATAAGACGGAAAAAATATTATGAAAAATATCACTATTTATGAAAAAGGAACGGCTAAAGTTCTTACTCAGGATTTAGTTAATAAACACTACTCAGTGTATAAAGTAAATCTTGATAGCGCAGAAATAGCCAAAATTGTAAAAGTTAATAATAATTTGGAGGTTTATTTACAAAATGGAGAAAAAGTCGTTATTGAGGATTTCTTTATTGGTGAAAAACCAAAAGAATTTACAATAGAAACTTCAGATGGAAAGCATTATTTACTTAACTTTCTTGAGTTTGATGCAAGTGGTACAGTAACTAAAATTGATTATTTGGGGATTGCTGATTTTCATGAATACCTTGTTGGTGAACACTCTGCTGTGCCAGCATGGGCTTGGGTCGCAGCTGCAGCTGGAGTAATCGGTATTGCAGCCGCATCAGGGAGCAGTGGTAGTTCAAGTCATTCGGGAAGTGGTGATAAAACAGGACCAAAACTAAGCTATGATATTTTAGATAATCAGAAAATCAAAATCACTGCAGATGAAGCAAGTAAAATTACAATAGTGGATGCGAGTGGTAAAATAATTGGATCAGGACAACTAAATCAAGCAGGTGGGCTTGAAGTTAGTTTAACAAGACCTTTAGTTGATAATGAAAAAATTACAATTACAGCAACAGATAATGCGGGAAATAAAACAACTGAAACAATAAATGTTGGGGATGTTACAAAACCTGATGTTGAAGTAAATATTGTTGATAATGACACCATTCAAGTCACTTCAAATGAACCTGGTAGTAAAGTTATAATTAAAAATGAAGCTGGACAAACAATTGCTGAGGGTGTAATTGGTGCTGATGGAAAATTAACAGTTGATTTAAACACACCTTTAAATGACGGTAGTAAGGTTATTGTTGATGTTATTGATGCAGCAGGTAATCAAACAGAAAAAGTAATTACAGTAGGTGATGTGACACCGCCTATTATTACGACAACTATTCAAAATGCAACTCATATTGAAGTTACTTCAAATGAAGTTGGTCAAGTTAAAATCACAGATGGAAATGGTAATGTAATTGGTACGGGTACCGTCACTGGTAATAACACGGTTGATAATATTCAGTTAACTCGCCCACTTACAGATGGTGAAAAAGTTACGGTTACTGTGACAGATGGCGCGGGTAATTCAAAAACAGTTGAAATTACAGCAGGTGATGTAACTGCACCAGTGATTACTACAAGCATTCAAGATGCGACACATGTTGAAGTTACTTCAAATGAAGCAGGTCAAGTTAAAATTACGGATACTAATGGCAATGTAATTGGAACAGGGACAGCAACGGGAAATGGTATTGTTAATAATGTCCAGTTAACCCGACCACTTACAGATGGTGAAAAAATTACGGTCACTGTGACAGATGGTGCTGGTAATCCAAAAGCGCTTGAAATTACTGCAGGTGACGTTACAAACCCGCAATTCCAATCTTCACATGTAGATAGTACAGGAACACAATTAACCCTTACCTACAGTGAAGCACTTGATCCATTACATCCACCTGTTGCTGGCGACTTTGCAGTGACCGCAGATGGTCAGGTGGTACTTGTAACAGCTGTTACAGTGAATGGTTCTAGTGTGGTGTTGACTTTAGGTACAGCAGTCACAGCAGGTCAAGCGGTTGAAGTGGGTTATACCGACCCAACTACGGGTAATGATCCAAATGCGATCCAAGATGTAGCAGGCAATGATGCAGCAACGCTTCCAGCAACAACGGTGGATAATGGTTCAACTGTGCCTGGCGGTGGAGATAGCACAGCACCGACATTTGTCAGTGCAGCACTCGATACAACAGGCACATCGTTGACGTTGACCTATAGCGAAGCGCTAGACGGCACCAACTTACCGCCATTGAACAGTTTCGTGGTGACCGCAGATGGTCAGGTGTTACCTGTAACAGCGGTTACAGTGAATGGTTCTAGTGTGGTGTTGACCTTAGGTACAGCAGTCACAGCAGGTCAAGCGGTTGAAGTGGGTTATACCGATCCAACTACGGGTAATGATCCAAATGCGATCCAAGATGTAGCAGGCAATGATGCAG
>NZ_JBBCMP010000010.1:0-127155 GCF_037152175.1 Acinetobacter sp. AS167 | reverse complement strand
TCATCCTTTGGGCGCATCAGGTGCCAGACTGGTGACCACTGCCCTAAATCAGCTTGAACAGATCAAGGGGCAATATGCCTTATGTTCAATGTGTATCGGTGTCGGGCAAGGCATCGCGCTCATTATTCAACGTGTTGAGTGAGGTATCCGATGAGCCAGTTATACGCCAGCTTATTTTATCAGCCTGATGTCACAGCAATCTTTAGCGATCATGCCTTATTAGGTTACATGATCCAAGCTGAAGTGGCTTTGGCAAAAGCACAAGCACAAGTGGAGGTGATTCCACTATCTGCTGCTACCATCATTGAACAAGTTGGACAACAAGCCCTAGCAAAAATTGATTTTCAAGCACTGGCAACTGCTACAGCACTTGCGGGAAATATTGCGATTCCTTTCGTAAAGCAATTTACTGCGATTGTAAAACAATACGATGATGACACAGCACGTTATGTGCATTGGGGCGCAACCAGCCAAGACATTATCGATACAGCCACGATTCTGCAATGCCGTGATGCATTAGGGCTGATCGAAAAACAATTACAACAAGCTTATCAAGTTTCATTAGACCAAGCACAACAATATCGTGCCCAAGTCATGATTGGACGGACTTGGTTACAGCAAGCCTTACCGATCACATTAGGGCATAAGTTTGCACGTTGGGCTGCAGCATTTAAACGTGATCTAGACCGTCTACACGAGATGAAAAGCCGAGTGCTTACCGCTCAACTCGGTGGGGCTGTGGGTTCATTGGCATCGTTACAAGATCAAGGTTCAGCCGTAGTTAAAGCCTATGCCGCGGCATTGAATTTAACTTCACCTGAGTGTACATGGCACGGTGAACGTGACCGCATCGTTGAAATTGCCAGTGTACTTGCCCTGATTGTGGGTAATGTCGGCAAAATGGCAAAAGACTGGTCTTTGCTGATGCAAACTGAAATTGCTGAAGTTTTTGAACCCACTGCAAAAGGTCGTGGTGGCTCATCCACCATGCCACATAAACGTAATCCAGTTGCAGCCGCTTGCGTACTTGCAGCAGCCAACCGTGTCCCTGCATTAATGGCAAGTGCCTACCAAAACATGTTGCAAGAACATGAACGTGCTTTAGGCACTTGGCATGCAGAATGGTTAGTGATTCCTGAAATTTTCCAGTTATGTGCAGGGGCTTTAGAACGCACTACGGATGTGCTTGAACATATGCAAGTCGATGCACAAGCCATGCAGCGTAACCTTGAGTGTACTCAGGGTTTGATCATGGCAGAAGCAGCAATGATGGCACTGGCACCCAAAATTGGCCGATTAAATGCGCATCATTTGGTCGAACAAGCTTGTCAGCAAGCCCTCGCGCAACAGCAGCATTTAAAAACAGTGTTGTCAGAAATGACTGAGGTGAATGTTCATCTAAGTTCACAAGCCCTAGATGAGATTTTTAAACCAGCATCTTACTTGGGCAATATTCAGGCACAAATTGATGCAGTACTACAAGCAGCACAAGGAGTGTCTGAATCATGAAAACCAGTATGAAAATTAAGAACCGTCAAGGACATCAACTTGCCGTTCAAGTCCAAGGCTTAAAAGATGCAGCAGTGATCGTGTTTTCTAACTCATTGGGAACTGATCATGGTATGTGGCAAGTTCAAGTAGATGCTTTGGCGCAACACTATCAAATCGTTACTTATGATACCCGTGGGCATGGATTAAGTGATGTGATTGCCAATGGAACATTGCATAACTTTGCTGAAGATGTGATTGATATCTTAGATAGCTTGCACATTGAAAAAACCCATTTTTGTGGAATTTCAATGGGTGGTATTACAGCACTCACACTGGCGATTGAATATCCTGAGCGTTTTTATAGCATTACTGTTGCAAACTCAGCAGCCAAAATCGGCACAGCCGAGGCGTGGAAAGTCCGTGCCGATAGCGTTGAACAACAAGGATTGGCTGAAATTGTCAAAACTACACATACCCGCTGGTTTAGTGAGCATTTTGATTATGCACATGATGTTCTTGCTCAAAAAACCATTCAAAGTTTAGCGGTGACACCTGCACAAGGCTATGCCAATGCGTGTCGAGCATTGGCAGATGCCGATGTTCGAGATCAGCTCAATCAAATTCAAATCCCAACTTTAATTATCGCAGGTCAATATGACCCTATAACGACGGTTCAAGATGCAGAATTTATGCATCAATTCATTCCAAACAGTCAACTTGAAATCTTGGCGGCTTCTCATTTGTCCAATATTGAACAACCACAAGTGTTCAATCAGGCATTGTCCAAGTTTATTCAGAACATATAACCGTCTAGGGTTAGAAAGGAATTCGCCTACAAGGAGGCAACTATGGCACAGGAATTTGCTGCCCCAAAAAATAGTATGGATGCTCAGGCACTCATTAATGATGCACCAATCAGCAAGTATCAATGGATGATTGCAATTATTTGTTTTCTCATTGTATTTGTTGATGGAATCGATACTGCTGCAATGGGTTTTATTGCCCCTGCTTTAGCACAAGATTGGGGGATTGATCGCTCTCAACTTGGACCTGTGATGAGTGCAGCACTGGGTGGAATGATCATTGGTGCGTTGGTTTCAGGACCTACTGCGGATCGTTTTGGACGCAAGATTGTATTAACCATTTCAATGTTGATCTTTGGTGGCTTTACCTTGGCATCCGCCTATGCCCCAAACTTAGACAGTTTGGTTGTACTGCGCTTTTTAACGGGTATTGGTCTAGGCGCAGCAATGCCAAATGCCACCACATTGTTTTCCGAATACTGTCCGAACCGTGTTCGTTCACTGCTCGTGACCTGTATGTTTTGTGGCTATAACTTAGGTATGGCAACAGGTGGTTTTGTCAGTAGTTGGCTAATTCCTACCTTTGGTTGGCACAGCTTATTCTTGCTAGGCGGTATTTCACCTTTAATCCTAATGGTATTGGTGATTGTGCTGTTACCTGAGTCATATCGCTTCTTGATTGTTAAGGGGCGAGATGCTGTAAAAGTTCGCAAAATCCTAAGTCATATTGCTCCTGAAAAAGTACAGCTTGCTGACAGTTTTTATATCCCAGATGAACAGTCTGCTGTAGCACAAAAGAAAAATGTATTTGGCATGTTGTTTTCTCAAAAATTTGCCAAAGGCACCGTATTGTTATGGTCAACCTACTTTATGGGCTTGGTCGTGATTTATCTACTGACCAGTTGGTTACCAACCTTGATGCGTGAAACGGGCGCAACCATGGAACGCGCAGCATTTATCGGCGGTCTGTTCCAGTTTGGTGGTGTATTGAGTGCGTTATTTATTGGTTGGGCAATGGATCGTTTTAACCCTAACCGCATTATCTCAGCATTCTATTTTATTGCAGGCTTATTTGCTGTTGCCGTAGGTCAAAGTCTCAGTAACCCAACCTTATTGGCAATTCTGGTGTTATGTGCGGGTGTGGCAATCAATGGGGCACAGTCTGCAATGCCAGCGTTAAGTGCCCGTTTTTACCCTACTCAATGTCGTGCAACTGGTGTGGCATGGATGACAGGGATTGGTCGTTTTGGCGCAGTGTTTGGGGCTTGGATTGGTGCTGTTTTGTTGGGCAATGATTGGTCTTTTACCGCGATCTTAAGCTTATTGATGATTCCTGCAACCGCTGCGGCTGTGGCAATTTTTGTTAAATCCTTAGTGGCGCATACCGATGCAACCTAACTTTCTCAGATCAGAAATAAGATCACAAAGGGGGGACAATTTCAATGAATGATGAACAACGTTACCAACAAGGGCTAAAGGTTCGCACCGAAGTATTGGGTGAAAAACATGTCGGTCGTTCTTTAGAAAATTTGAATGACTTTAACCAAGATTTTCAAAACTTTATTAGCCGTTTTGCTTGGGGGGAGGTGTGGTCACGTGAAGGTTTACCACGTCATACCCGCAGTTTAGTCACCATTGCTATTCTGTTGGCATTGGGACGAGAAGATGAACTCAGAATGCATCTCCGTGCTTGCTTTAACAATGGTGTTACCAAGGACGAACTCAAAGAACTGATTTTACACAGCTCATTGTATGCAGGACTGCCAGCCGCAAATGCTGCAATGCACATGGCTGAAGATGTTTTTAAAGAACTCGGAATAGAAGTGCAACCTGTCGCTGCACAACAACAGGATTAAGGAGATAGGCATGTTAAGTCATACATTGGGTGCGTATCCGCAACGAAATACAGAAGATCACCCGCCAGCATATACACCTGGCTATAAAACCAGTGTATTACGCTCGCCAAAAAATGCATTGATCTCGATTAATGAAACATTAACTGAAGTAACTTCACCGCATTTTTCACCTGAAATTTTTGGTGCAAAAGACAATGATTTGATTTTGAACTATGCCAAAGAAGGGCTCCCTGTCGGTGAGCGAATTATTGTGCATGGTTATGTGCGTGACCAGTTTGGTCGCCCTGTGAAAAATGCCTTATTGGAAGTTTGGCAAGCCAACGCATCGGGTCGTTATCGCCATCCAAATGATAAATTTATTGGCGCAATGGATCCTAACTTTGGTGGCTGTGGTCGTACCTTAACCGATGAAAATGGTTTTTATATTTTTCGTACCATTAAACCGGGTCCATATCCGTGGCGTAACCGAATCAATGAATGGCGTCCCGCACATATCCATTTTTCATTAATAGCAGATGGTTGGGCACAACGTTTAATTTCACAGTTCTATTTTGAGGGCGATACCCTGATAGATACTTGTCCGATTTTAAAAACCATTCCATCTGAAGATCAGCGTCGTGCCTTGATCGCATTAGAAGATAAAAACAATTTCATTGAATCAGATAGTCGTTGTTACCGCTTTGATATTCATCTGCGTGGTCGTCGTGCGACTTATTTTGAAAATGATTTGACTTGAGGAACTCACACAATGAATGCATGGAATTTTCAGGAAATTAAGGAAACCCCATCACAAACAGGTGGTCCTTATGTGCATATTGGTTTATTGCCACAACAAGCCAATATTGAAGTGTTTGAACATAGCTTCGATAACCAGTTGGTGAAGGAACATACCCAAGGCCAACGTATCCGTATTGAAGGTCAAGTGTTTGATGGGCTGGGTTTACCATTACGAGATGTCTTATTGGAAATCTGGCAAGCCGATGCCAATGGGGTTTATCCAAGTCGGGCAGATACCCAAGGCAAAACAGCGGATGCGCATTTTCAGGGCTGGGGACGTACAGGCGCAAATTTTGAAACAGGTTTTTGGAGTTTTGACACCATTAAACCGGGTGCTGTGGCAGGGCGTAAAGGTACGACTCAAGCACCGCATATTGCAGTCGTGTTATTTGCCCGTGGGATAAACATTGGTTTGAATACCCGTATTTATTTTGACGATGAAGTTGAAGCCAATGCCAATGATGCGGTACTGAACAGCATTGAGTGGGCAGTCCGCCGCCAAACTCTGATTGCAAAACGCAGTGAAGAAGATGGTGAAATCGTGTATCGCTTTGATATTCGCATTCAAGGTGAAGACGAAACCGTATTTTTTGATATTTAACGCGCCTAAAAAATTTAGGATCAAATTAGATACTTGGAAACATTATCCGTAACCTTCGTTGGATCAACAAGATATTGTTATCTGCGATAAACAGGATAGTTAAAAGGATTGAACAGGTTTTGTGGTGAGGGGTAAGGCTCCGCAAGATGGTTTTCTTGCGAAGCTTCACTTCTCCTTTTTCCGAAAGAAAAGGAGGTCGAACCGAAGGTTTATCCTGTCATTAAATGGAAACTTGGTAAGACTCCAAAAAACCAAAACAAATCTATTAAGGAAGATGAAAAAATGAAACTACAAAAACTTGCAGCATTGACGCTTGCACTTAGCTCCATATTTACCTTTCAAATGACACAGGCGCAACCTGTTTCACAAAGCCCAGTTGAACTTGCAGAACTGGCAAAACTCCCAGTAAAAACCATTGTCCCGATTACAGCAAAAACCAAAGAGCAGGCCTTAGCACAAGCAAAAATCATTGCCAATAATCCAGATGCCGATTTGGCTGAGTTCCGCATAGATCTCCTCAACTTTGCCAATAACACCAAACAAGTGATTGCATTGGGTCATGACCTTAAACAGATTCTGGGTTCTAAGCCCATGATTGCGACCATTCGTACTCATAATGAAGGGGGGCAGTTGACCATAAGTGATGCGGATTATGGCAAAACCTATCAAGCCTACTTACGCCAGCCCTTTATGGACATGCTGGATGTTGAAATGTTTCGAGATCAGCAAGTGGTAAAAAGCACTGTTCAATTGGCCCATCAACAAAAAGTATTGATTGTGATGTCCAATCATGATTTTAAACAAACACCTCCAGAAGCTGAGATCGTGCAACGTTTGCTTAAACAAGATCAGCTTGGTGCAGATATTCTTAAAATCGCAGTAATGCCACAAAGCAAACAAGATGTATTTACCTTAATGAATGCAACCTTAAAAGTCAGTCAACAATCTAAAAAACCATTGCTGACGATGTCGATGGGTAAACTCGGAACGGTTTCTCGCATTGCTACCGCCAATATGGGGGGCAGCTTTAGTTTTGGCATGATCGGTGAAGCTTCTGCGCCTGGCCAAATTGATGTGACCCAACTTAAACAGTTATTAAAAGTAGTTCAACCTACACCATAATTTAAAAGGATTTTTTAGACATGAAAATGATTTCGTTACGTTTAACCACATTGGCACTTGGCTTAGCGGTTTCTAGTTTAACAATGGCAGAAAGCTATGTAGTAGATCGCTATCAAGATGATACAGAAAAAGGCTCATTACGTTGGGCGATTGAACAAGCCAACAGCAAACCGAGTGAAGCTAGTGAGATTTTGATTCAAGCAGTTGGGCAAGCACCGTATGTGATTAAGGTCAACAGTCCACTGCCAGAAATTAAAGCACCTGTAAAAATCATGGGTACACAATGGGCAAAAACAGGTGAGTTTATTGCGATTGATGGCTCAAATTATATTAAAGGTACAGGCGTAGAAGCTTGTCCGGGTGCTGTCGAAGGGCAGTTCGGAACCAATGTTCGTACCACAACTTTACCGGGTATTGTGTTACGTGACATCAACGGGGTGAGCATTCAAGGACTAGAGATTCGTCGTTTTTGTATTGGGATATTGATGAACCGTGCAAGCAATAACCTGATCCAAAATAACCGTATTATGCACAACTATGGCGGTGCAGGGGTGATGTTGACAGGGGATGATGGTAAAGGTAATCCGACTGCGACCACCACCAATAACAACAAAGTGTTAAATAACTATTTCCAAGACAATGGTGATGGACTTGAATTAACTCGTGGTGCGGCATTTAACTTGGTTGCCAATAACCACTTTATTTCAACCACTGCAAACCCAGAGCCATCACAAGGCATTGAAATTCTATGGGGCAATGACAATGCAGTGATTGGCAACAAGTTTGAAAACTATTCAGATGGCTTACAGATCAACTGGGGCAAACGCAATTATATTGCCTATAACGAACTGACCAATAATTCCAACGGCTTTAACCTCACGGGTGATGGCAATATTTTTGACAGCAATAAAGTCCATGGCAATCGTGTTGGGGTTGCCATTCGTTCAGAAAAAGATGCCAATGCGCGTATCACATTAACCAAAAACCAAATTTGGAATAATGGCAAAGACATCAAACGCTGTGAAGCGGGTGGGAGCTGTGTGCCCAATCAACGTTTAGGTGCAATCATTTTTGATATTCCGGGATTAGAACATGCGCACTTTGTCGGTTCACGGGGGCATGGCGTGAAAATTGACCCAGCAAACTTACAAAAGACCTGCCAGCAACCCAATGAACAAGGCTGTAATGCCCAACCGAATCAAAATATTCAAGCACCTAAATTGACCTTAGCAAAAGGTCAAATTGCGGTAGAGGTAAAAGGACAACCGAACCAACGTTACCAAGTTGAATTTTTTGGAAACTCACAAGCAAGCGCACATGAAGCCGAGTTTTATTTAGGCTCAAGCACTGTTGCAACCAATGCTCAAGGCACAGCAACCGTTACTTGGAAACCGACAGTGAAAGTTGCATCGATCACCGCCAGTATCACAGATCGTTTAGGTGCAACATCTGAACTTAGCTCAGCGCTAAAACTTAAATAAAAGTAAGGATGCTTAATATGAGTACAAATTCTTTATCTCTTAAACTTAGTTGCTTGGTAGTTGCAGTTTGTACGGCTCAGAGCAGTTTTGCTGAGCAAGGCTGGTCACAAGATCGCCAATGGTTATTGGGCGATTGGAATGGACAACGCCAACAACTGGAAAAAGATGGTTATAAATTTACCGCTTCGATCATGAGTCAAGCTGCGACCAATTTAGATGGTGGCTATAACGATGACAACAGCTTTGAAAACGCAGCACAACTGGCTTTAGGCGTAAACTTTGATTTAAATAAAATTGCAGGCTGGAAAGACACCACCGCCAATATTTTAATTACCAAACGTGACGGTAACGCTTTAACTTTGGAGCGTATCAAAGACCCTCGTTCTAGCGCTTTAGGCAATTCACAAGAAATTTATGGACGCGGCAAAATTTGGCGTTTAACCCAAGCATGGGTAAAAAAAGGTTTTGCTGACAATACCGTTCAATTCAAGGTTGGACGTATGGGCATGTCAGATGACTTTAATGGTTCACAATGTGAGTTCCAAAACTTATTACTTTGTGGTGGGCAACTTGGCAAATCCATTGGCTCAATTTGGTACAACTCACCCGTAGGCTTATGGGGAACCAATGTCAAATACCAATTCGCACCTGAGTGGACATTGGGTGTTGGTGTTTATGAGGTGAATCCTGACAATATTAAAACTGGCAAAAATGATGGTTTTAACTTGGATATGAATAATGTCAAAGGTGCCATTATTCCAGTAGAACTGGCATGGAGACCAAAACTAGCAGCATTTGATGGTTTAGCAGGCGAGTATAAAGTTGGTGCACTTTACTCGACCGCTGAAGCCAATGATATCGCGATCGCTGGAAAGGTACATGATAGCAAACATAGTTTTTGGATTAATGCACAACAACAACTCAGCCAAAAAGGGCAGGATCCAAAACGTGGTTTGTTCCTAAGCTTTAACGCCGTTGTTAATGATAAAGCCACCACCGCAGTACAAAGTACGCAACAACTTGCACTTTGGTATAAAGGGCCTTTTGACAGTCGTCCAAATGATTCAATCGGATTTGGTGTAGCAAACTATATAGTCAATGATCGTTATAAAAATCGCCAAATTGAAACCAATAGTAGCCGTGGCTATGACCAATACGACATGTTTGCGGCAGATTATGTGCCCGTTCAACGTGATGAACTCAATGTTGAATTGAACTACACCTACCAATGGTCACCTGCGGTCATGTTACGACCGAACCTACAATATATCCATCAGCCTGCGGGTGTAAAAGAAGTGGATGATGCATGGGTTGCAGGTTTGAGCATGCGTGTGAATTTCTAATCTAGGAGTATGACCTATGACTAAGTCTACAAGCTCTCATACCGTATTAAAAATATGGTGTTTTATATTAGGTTTGGCTTTGCTACTGACAGGGCTATTCTTTACCGTTGGCGGTGCAAAATTAGTGACACTCGGAGGATCATGGTATTTCGTGATTTCTGGTGTGTTGACGCTTGCATCAGCCATTTTTATTTTTAAGAAAAAAACACTGGGAGTCTGGCTATTTAGCTTAGTTTTTGTGGGAACCATCATTTGGTCATTGCTAGATGCGGGTTGGGAGTTTTGGCCTTTATTTTCGAGACTAATGTTTCCAGCAGGTCTCTTTGCTGCATTGATGTTTAGCCTACCCGCAATTCGTCGCTACCAGTTTCAACCGAGTGCAAGCTTACCTGCGTATGGCTTAGGGGTAGTTACGGTTCTTGGTATGTTGATTGGACTTTATCAAATGTTCCAACCGCATCCAACGGTGGCGGCATCAGGTCAAGAATTGCCATTAGTTCCTGTTAAAACCGATATGAAACAAAGCAATTGGCAACACTATGGTCAGGATGCTGGGGGCAGTCGTTTTGCCGCACTCGACCAAATCACCCGCGACAATGTTCATCAATTAAAAGAAGCGTGGCGTTTTCGTACTGGTGATTTTACCACAGGCTCAGGTAATGGGGCAGAAGATCAAATGACCCCGTTACAGGTGGGTAATAAGATTTTCTTATGTACGCCACATAACAATATTTTTGCTTTAGATGCAGATTCGGGTAAACAACTGTGGAAAGCAGAGGTCAACTCGAAATCAGATGCATGGGAACGATGTCGTGGGGTTGCCTACTTCGATTCAACTCAACCTTTAAGTCAACCGACTTTGGCGGGTGCAACACCTGTCCAAGCTGTGGCAAACAATACCGCTTGCTTACGCCGTGTTTATACCAACACACCTGATGGACGCTTAATTGCGGTCAATGCAGACACAGGTGAACGTTGTAAAGATTTTGGTGTTGATGGGACGGTTGATTTACTTAAAGGTTTGGGTGAAGGAACCACCGCGCCACGTTTTGAAGTGACCTCCGCTCCGACTATTGCGGGCACAGTGATTGTGGTTGGTAGTCGTATTGCAGATAACCTTGCCGCAGATATGCCAGGTGGGGTGATTCGTGCTTATGATGTGATCACAGGTCAATTGCGCTGGGCATTTGATCCACGTAATCCTGATCCAAACTATGTGTTAAAAGAAGGTGAAACCTATAAACGCAGTTCAGCAAACTCTTGGGCTGCAATGTCATATGACCCTAAGATGAACACGGTATTTTTACCAATGGGGAGCTCTTCAGTGGATGTTTGGGGGGGCAATCGTCAACCTTTGGATCATAAATACAATTCATCTGTATTGGCTTTAGATGCAACCACAGGTAAAGAAAAGTGGGTTTATCAAACCGTTCATAATGACTTATGGGATTTTGATTTACCAATGCAACCAAGTTTGGTTGATTTCCCTGCGAAAAATGGGACTAATCAACCAGCCGTGGTGATTGGAACCAAATCTGGACAATTCTTTGTATTGGATCGCTTAACAGGTAAACCTTTAACCAAAGTGATCGAACAGTCAGTGAAGGCTGCCGATATTCCCGGTGAACAATATAGCCCGACGCAACCACGTTCAGTTGAAATGCCACAAATTGGTAATCAAACTTTGACTGAATCGGATATGTGGGGGGCTACACCATTTGACCAACTAATGTGCCGTATTGGATTTAAAACCATGCGTTATGAAGGCTTATATACAGCACCAGGTAAAGACAAATCTTTAAGCTTCCCAGGCTCTTTAGGTGGCATGAACTGGGGCAGTATCGCCTTTGATCCAAGTCATCAATACATGTTCGTCAACGACATGCGTTTAGGTTTATGGATTCAGTTGATTGAGCAGACACCTGAAGATTTAGCAATTCAGGCAAGTGGTGGCGAGAAAGTCAATACAGGCATGGGCGCTGTACCCATGAAAGGTACGCCGTATAAAGTCAATAAAGATCGTTTTTGGTCTAAGTTAAATATTCCATGTCAAAAACCACCATACGGTACTATGACCGCCATCGATATGAAAACGCGCCAGATTGCTTGGCAAGTTCCAATGGGAACGGTTGAAGATACTGGACCAATGGGCATAAAAATGGGCTTAAAGGTACCAATTGGTATGCCAACGATTGGGGGCCCAATGGCAACACAAGGTGGCTTAGTGTTCTTTGCCGCAACGCAAGATTACTACTTACGCGCGCTGGATTCATCGTCAGGTCAAGAGTTGTGGAAATCACGCTTACCAGTCGGTAGCCAAGGAACACCTATTAGCTATGTTTCACCAAAAACAGGCACACAATATGTGATGATCACTGCCGGCGGTGCTCGGCAATCTCCTGATCATGGTGACTATGTGATTGCTTATAGTTTGAAATAAGCTGCAGTAAAACGTTAAAAAACAAAACTGCAATCGTTCAACGGTTGCAGTTTTTTATGGGTTTAAAATTTAAAGAGCTTAGACATACATTTGTATACTCATCGAAATAATAATAATTTTTGACTTAAGCATCGTTGGAAGCAACAGACACCGAGTTTAGCAATTTCCTCTGTCGATAATGTAAATAGAGTTATCTACACAACATCATCAAAAAGCTCGATATCTGAGTGAATTAAACCGAGAATACAACTTCAATATTTGTTTTTCACGAATTTCGAATAACGCTTATTTTTTAAATAAATTCTGATTTTCTTGTAAAAAAAATTTAATATACACTATAAAGAAAACTTTGATCACTCAATAGGCTTTGTTGCGCAATCCTATCTCTAAAGGTTGACTCCATACTATAATTTTCAAATGAATAAGCCTCGCCCTAAAATTTACCGTACTCTTAATTGGTCTTCATACAACCAAGCTCTCATTAATCGTGGCAATATTGCCATTTGGTTTGATCCCAATACTCAGTGGTATGAACAACCGCAAGGCAAACAAGGTCGAAATCAAACCTATTCAGATATAGCGATCTAATGTTGTTTAATGATGAAATCCTTATTCCGTCTGTCTTTAGGTATGGTCACGGCTTTGTTCAAAGTCTCATTCTTCTTTGCTGATGAGATTGCTCAACAACATTGAAAAAATTTCTGTATGACAAAGCCAAAGAACTGCAACTTCTATACTTTATTCTTGAAAAAAATAGTTTCTAGTATTTCAAACAGCGTTTATTTCTGTATTTAAGTCTTATTTTTAATATGAATGAGATTTTTTTCATTAAAAAAGAGCATTTGATCGTTAAATGCTCATAAAAAATAAGTGAATACCAAGCTTATTTTTAAAATAAGTAATCATTAGAAGCATAAATTTATAAGGAATTCGAGAAAATTATAATAATGTATAGCGATTTAATTAGTCTTTTTTATCTGTGATAATTAATTTTAATGAAGGATTTTTATTAAAATTGAGCAATATTTAACTTGAAATAAATGGAAAGTATGAGTGAATTTTATTAATAAATTTTGATTTTTAATTTAAATGTATCTTGGGTGATTTGGCTTAATCATATGTTTTGAGTGTTATTGAGGTGGGTGATATTGTTATATTTGGTTTAAGGATAAATTTTGTAATATCTGTGTTTGTCTTTTTATATAATAAAAATAGCATTTTTAATTGTGAAAAATTATTTGATTTATATTGTTTTGTTTTTATGAATTATTTAAAGTAAATAAATAAAATAATCATGATTCTTAATTTTTATTTGCGTGATAAGTAATTGAAATAAGAGATATTGTGATATTTATTTATTTTTGCTAGGATGTTTATTTATTTTAAACTGTTCTTTATTTATAAGTGTAAGGTGAAGATTAAAATAAATTGAAAGTGGTTTTGTAGGGGGTATTATTTTTTGTGGCTATCGATTTTAAGCGTGATATGCACGACATAATAAAACCGTCTTATCATTTTTTTTAAAAAGTTAAAGAGGTTTATTGAATGAAGAAGTTAACATTGCCAGCATTAGGCACTCTAGCTTTAAGTTTAGCATGTTCAAGTGTTTTTGCAGCAGACGGAACAATTACAATTAACGGTATGATAACTGATGAAACTTGTACATTAGCGGGCTCTGGATCTGGAGTAAACGGCAGTCAAAATTTAGTTTTGACCTTAGACACTGTACTTAAGTCAACCTTTACTGCGACCAATATGACTGCAGCGAGAAAAAACTTTAGCCTACAGTTAAAAAATGCTGCAGGCACAGGTAATTGCGACGCATCAACAAATAAAGCACTAAAAGGTTTATACCTGAGTCCAATTTCTACAGCTGACTTAGACACCACTGATAAAACTTTATTAGTGAATAAAGCAACAGAAGGTGGTGCTTCTATAGCAAATCCAGTTTATATCCAAATTTTAACAGATGCAGATATTGCTGTTAATCTTTCTGAGCCTTGGGGTGTCCAAGCTAAAAGTGCAATTACAGGGCTTGCAGCGGATGGTAGTGGTACCGCCACCATGCTTTACAAAGCACAGTATGCGAGCAAGACAGGAACTGTAAGTGGACAAAACGTGACTGCAGTTGTCAACTATACGTTGCAATACAATTAATTTTTGAATCTGTTTGCTAGAGGGGGAAATAATGCGTTACCTAAAAATTGCTGGATTCATTTACTTGATGATGTCATTTGCTTATGCCGGTGTCTCAATAGATGGTACTCGCATCATTTTCCCAGCTGAATCCAAAAGTGTAAATGTCCAGCTCCGAAATGCCTTTGACACTCCATCACTTGTACAAGTGTGGATAGATACTGGGGATTCAGAAAAGATTCCCAAGGCAAGTGAAGTTCCTTTTATTCTAAATCCACCATTGACTCGAGTTGAAGCACGAAAAGGTCAGATTATTCGAGTTATTCCTTTGGATATTAAAAAATTACCGCAGGATCGTGAATCTATTTTTTGGTTCAATATGATGGATATTCCACCAGATGATCCAGCACTGAAAGATAAAAACTATTTATCTTTTACAGTAAGAACGCGGATAAAACTATTTTACCGACCTAGTGAGTTAGCCATGACAGCATTTTTGGCACAGCAAAGCGTGCAGTTTAAATATGATCAAGGTGCTCAAAACGTAAGTATGAATAATCCAACACCTTATTATCTGACTGTGGTTCAAATTGAAAGTGGTAAAAACCAGGCATTTAGCTCAGCAGACCAAGCTATTATGTTGGCACCTTTTACTCATGTAATTCTGAAAGATTTTAAACTGGATACCTCAACTAAAAAAATCGTTTACGAGGTGCTTAATGATTTAGGTACATTACAAACATACGAAACAACAATCCAATAAATTTATTATTAAGACATTTTTTAATAATTTCACTAAGAATTTGAAAAATAGCTTTGAAGTTCTGTTGCCTTTTTTATAGGGCGCTAGCAATAAAACAGTAATGATGAGCAGGTTATTACTATGCTGAATTTTAAAAAGTCTGAACTTTTTTTAATGTTGATGTCAACTGTTACTGTTCAGACTTCAGCTGAAGACGTGCAATTTTCTCATGCTGATACAAATACAGATGGTCATTTAATTACCCAAGATAATAGTCAGCTTATTGCTCAGAACTATAATGAATTAACGGCTAGTAATAATGACTTTACTACGTTTAATGCAGCCTCATTGTTTGGTGAGCAAACCAATGTAGATTTAAGTGGTTTCACCTCTCGAAACTTTGTAGCGCCTGGTCAGTATTTGGTTCATTTGTCAGTAAATGGTGAATCTTTGGACACTGTAAATGTGCATTTTGATCACTTGGATGGACAGAAATCGGCAGTATTATGTTTATCACCAGACTTGCTTGATCGTTTGGATTTAAAAGATAACTTCCGTGCAACGTTGCCGAATAAACCCTGTTTGACCATGAAAACATTGGATGCCGATGCCTACAAAGATTTTAATCTTGCAGAATTAAAACTGGCTTTATCTATTCCTCAGGCTTTACGTGAGGAACGTCCAGAAGGTTATATCAATCCTAAATTATTTAATAATGGTGTTAACTCTGGTTTTATTGGCTATGCGTTTAACTACAATCGTGATGAAGATCAAGAAAGTAAATATTTAGGCTTAAATGGCGGTTTAAATTTAGCGGGTTGGTTTTATCGTCACTCAGGTGCTTTTGAGTCAAAAAACTCAGGTTTGGGCCAATACCATTCAGATCAAAATATTCTCTACCGCGATATTACTCCAATAAACTCACGTTTGAGTGTGGGGCAATTTAATACCATGACGTATCGTCTGGATAACTTGCCGATCGTCGGTGCTCAAATCAGCTCTGAACAAGACATGTTGCCATGGGCTTATCGTCAGTATGCACCTGTGATTGAAAACTTCGCCTACACCAATGCGGTGGTGAGGATATTTCAAAATGCACAGAAAATTTATGAGCGTACAGTCCCACGTGGCGCATTTAAAATTAATGATCTCAATGCTGCAAACGGTGATTTAACTGTTGAAATCACCGAAACAGGAGGAGAAAAGAGGACATTTATTGTGTCTCTGCAAAGTAATCAAGACTTAGTTCGCCAAGGACGTTATAACTACAGCGTTGCGGGTGGTCGTTATCGTACTCGAACAGAAATCACCGATGATAAATTATTCCAAGGTAGTTTTAATTATGGTTTGACTAATAGTTTGACCCTCGGTACTGGTTTAAATATCAGCAATGGCTATGCCAGCGGCTTGGGGATGTTGGCATTAAATATCCCTATTGGTGGTGTGACTACGATCATTGAGCATACAAACTCAGAGCTATTTGGTAAAAGTTACCAAGGGACGAAATATGCCTTAAATTATCGTTATGCATGGATTCCTCAAAGTTTCTATTTATATGCAGATTATGCCAAATATAATCGTGATTACATGAGTATTTCTTCACACCTCTTTCAGCGTAATCGAACTATACTAACTGAAAGTGAATATGATAACTTTTTATATAACTATAATTTAAAAGAAAATATCGGCATCAGTATTTCTAAATCCTTAGCGGATACTCGGTGGGGAAATATAAACCTGAGTGCGCGTAGAAACACCTATTGGGATGATAACCAGGATTATTACCAATATAACCTAAGTTATGGTAATAATTGGAAAAAAGCCAGCTACAATATTGGCTTAAGCCGTACCGATTACACTAATCGTGAGCATGAACGCAGCACCACCGCTTTTTTTTCTATCTCGATTCCACTGGAATGGCGTAAACAGAAGATGTATGCAAGTTCTAGTGTACAGCGTAACGAAAATGATCAAGTCACTTCAAATGCAAGTTTGTCTGGTATAGCAGGTGCCAATAATGAGATTACATTTGGTTTAGGTGTTTCCGATGCACAGAACAATACCCGTTATAATGGCAATATTAGTTACCTCTTGCCTATGATGAATGTTGGGTCAACGATCTCGTCTGATTCACATAGCATACAGTACTCATTGTCAACACTGGGTGCAGTGGTTGGACATCGTTATGGCTTAACCCCTGTTAACAGCTTGCCAGAAACATACACCATCATCCATGCTAAAAATGGCAAGGGTGCCAATGTGGAAAATGCATGGGGCGTAAAAGTCGATCGCTTTGGTAACGCTATCTATCCATTTAACTCCGCCTATAGCAAAAATACCATTACTTTGGATCCGAAGAATTTACCTACAAACGTGACATTGGAATCCAATCAGAGCGATGTAATTCCGCGTAAATACAGTTCGCAGTTGGTTGAATTTAAAGCCAATAAATCCAGTAATTTACTATTGCGTATCCATTCAACGCAGCGGCAAGATTTGCCAATGGGCAGTCAGTTTAAAGATAGCGAGAATAATACAATTGGAATTCTTGGGGCAGGCAATCAAGTGATTGTTAACAAAGAACAGCCATTAATGAATACCAGTCGTGTGCTCTGGGGTAGCAGTGAAAATGAAAGCTGTCAGATTGCACCGATTTCTAAACAGCAACTCGAACAAAAAACCACAGTGAACTTCAATATTGTTGATGTGGAGTGTAAATAAATTATGAATAAGCTTTTTTGGTTCTCTGTTCCATTATTATTTGCATTATCACAGTCTGTACTTGCGACTATTGCGAACTGTAACACATCTAGTTCAGTGACTTTTAATCGAGTGGTTGGGACAATTAGTAATTTTCCTTATGATCAGGCCATTAATAGTTTAGATTCGGAATCTATGTTACTGAGTTGCACTCCATCTGTGGCGGTACGTTCTACATTTGCTGCTATAACAGGCAGGACAGATTTGGTGGGCAACAGTCCTTTTTCAGTTGGACCCGATATTAAAATTATAGGTTCAATTACAGATCCTACAGCTTTAGCAGCAGCCAAGATTTGGTTAATGAATAATTTAAAAATTTCTTTTAATTTGCATGATGGTAATCATAGCCCTCCAATGATGCAAAATATATTATCTATGAATACTGATTATAATATTTTACCCAATACTGGTTTAGGTACACCTGTGACAATTGCAGGTGAATCTTATTTTAGAGGATCAACAAATGCTGGAACAGCGATTGCTGCTGTAAGATCCTCAATATTCAATTTTAAATTACTTTCGACTTATAAACCTTCTGCTGCAGTGATTGATGCTTTGAATAATGCTATAGTTCAAATTCATTTGGGTACAATCAGCTATAAGTTTGATGATTATAATGGTTCAACAATCAAGCCAAGTGGGGTCCCTAAAACAGGAACAACAGAAGTATATGTAAACCTAAGGATGAGCTTTACACTCCCGACTTGTACAATGTCGAATCAAATCGTAAATTTAGCGACTGTACCCACCAGCATATTAAGCAGTAATCAAACTGCCAATGAAAAGAATTTTAATGTCAGCATAAACTGTACGACTACAATGCCTAATAAAATATTATTGGCAATGATTACAGATAGCTATACACCAAATAATATAAATAATAAGGGTATTTTAACAAACCATCCTGCTTTAGCAAACCGTAGTAATGTGGATGTGCAATTACGAGATGCGACTGACACACCAATGGCGATTGGTAGCCAAAGTTCTTTTTACATAGTACCTACAGGCTCTACTTCGACCACTTTTACCAAAGCGCTAAAAGCGAGATATTTCCGTTCAGCAAGCATAGCGACACCAGGTCTAGTACAAGCCCAAGCGACAGTATTTATAGATTACAAATAATTTAAACTTATGTAATAAAAAAGTATTGGGCTAAAGATTGAAAATCATATTTCAATATTAGGTTTTGATATTCCAGAGGAAAATTAATTTAAAAATGATTTATTTAAAATATTATATATATTTAGATTACTTGCCATTTTAAAAGCTAAATCTATTAAACAAGTTTTGTTGGGTGCATTGCATTTCTTTAATTAACCAATCTCTAAAAATAATTTTTCGATGATCTTCTTCAATCGGTGTGGAGGAGAGTAGGTAGTATGCTGAATCATCTAAATCTAGATATTTTTCGACTTGAATAAAATCATGTTCCAGTTCATGTTCAACCATAAAACCCGATACGATAGTTTGCCCCAAGCCAGATAAACAGGCTTCGATACATAAGTAGAAATGGTCCAGCTCAATCGTATTAAGCTTTGAAATTTCAGGATGTGCTTTGAATAAATAGTTTTTAAATTTTGGTCTTGAGGTACTTAAGATTAAATTAGAGGCGTTCTGTTGATTGGAATTTACTAAAAACATAAATTCATCTGCAATTTTCTCGCTAAAAAGATGATTTGCCCATACAAAATCATTTCTTCGTATGGCAAGGTCTATATTTTGATTTTGAAAATCTAAGTGACCACCACCAGTTAAAAGTGTGATGCCAAAACCAAGGTCTAACTCATTAAATTTCATCATTCTTGGAATTAACCATTTCATTGAAATCGTTGCCTCACAAGACACTGTTAAGTTGTTGTTTTTATATTTTTGTTGGCGAATACCGATAATACAATTGTCGAGTTGATTAAATACATTTTGACAGCAATCTAACAAAACCTTGCCTTCAGCGGTAAGAATCAAAGACTTATTTTTTCTTTCAAATAAAGTAATATTTAACAACTCTTCTAAATTTTTAATTTGTCGACTTACAGCACTTTGTGTCACATACAATCGTTCAGCAGCGATCGTGACACTTCCTTCGATAGCAACATAATAAAAAAACTTTAGTGAATTAAGTGATAACCTCTCTATCATACTAAAAACCCTGGTAAACCATACTGAATTGAAGGTTGTAAATAGATATTAATTCTTTATTAAATAAACTAATTCATATTATTACTTTGTGTGATAATTATCAATATATTTGCGTGTTAAGAAAGTAAAATAAAATCAATTTTTGCTATGACATACACATTTTCCATACATGTTATATAAAAATAGTGCAGGTAAATATTTTAATTGAACTTCAGCTTGATCAATAAAATAGATATCTTGATTTTTTTTGTCTATAATAGTGAGAAAACTATTCTGTCGGTCTAAAGTAGTTCCACTTATTGTTTTTAATGTATTATCAAAATTCTTGTTGAAAAACCTAATATTGAAAAAGACTTCTGTTCCGGCTTTGATTTGCAACTTTGATATGTTTTTTAATAAACCGCAGTGTTTGCATGTCCATTTTCTTGTTTTAAATGATATTTCTGGTTTAAACATTTGGTTCCTCTTTTAGTATATTGTGCTTGATTTGAAATGAGAAAAATAAATTTTCATTATTTTTTTTTGGAATGTTCTATAACATTATTAAAGTCATAAGAATGAATATATTTTTCCAAGTATTGTTGAGTTTTATGTAATTCCTCAATGAGCCAATTTTTAAATACAATTTTTCGATAATCTTCTTCAAATGGAGAGGAAGATAGAAGATAATAAGATGAATTATCATAAAATGGTGCAATAATAGGTTGAAGTTTATTATGCTTTAATTCATTTTCGATCATAAAGCCGGAAGCAAAAGTTACTCCTAAACCAGATAAGCATGCTTCGATACATAAATAAAAATGGTCAAGTTCTTTATATTTGAGATGATTTATTCTATCTTTAATTTGATTCATTTTTAGCAGACTTCCCCAAAACTTTGGTCTTGATGAAGAAATTAATAAATTATCTCCAATATGGTTAGGATTTTGAATAAAGAACATTATTTCATTGACCAATTTAATGCTATAAATATGTTCTTTCCAATGAAAATCATCTCGACAAATTGTGATATCAGTAGTATTTAAATCGTATAATTTGTTATTGGTTATAATTTTGATTTTAAATGATTTATCTAGATTATTGAAGCTTTTTAAACGAGGGATTAGCCACTTCATACACAGCGTGGATTCACATGAAATAACCAGATCATTTAATTCTGTATCTCTATTGTTTAGTTTGATGAGGCATTTATCTATTTCATGAAAAATATTTTGGCAACAGTTAAGTAATAATAAACCTTCATTGGTGATTTCAATCTTTTTCCCTTTGCGTATAAAAAGCACCGTATTTAAATTATCTTCTAAATTCTTAATTTGACGACTGACTGCACCATGAGTAACATTCAACTTTTTTGAAGCAATTGTTAAACTTTCGTAAATTGCGGCATAATAAAAAAACTTAAAAGAATTTAAGGAAATTCTTTTTTTGAGCATAAAAGTTTCTCATATTTAAATTAAATAAGCTTGATTGTGATCACTAAGACCGATCTTAAATAATATATAGTGAAGATATACTTAGCAATAAAAATAATTTGATAATTAATCATGTGTAGTTGTGATAAAAAGTAATGGATAATTTTTTGATAAATCTAATCCAAAACATTTACTAAAATTATAATTTTTTTAAGAAATTTTAAATTTTATATTATTCGAATAAATTTTTCATATTTTTTGAATTGTAAGTGAGGTTTTTAGTAAATCTTTAATTTTAACATGAATTATTTAAATGGTTGTGGAAGTGTGAAATGTAATCTAAATATTGTAAAAATTTTTTTATTTTTTAAATTGTTTTTTTGGGTTTCTTAAATTTTATAATTTATTTTTATTGATTAATGTGGTTCAAAAGTAGTTTGAAATATTGATGGTTTTTGTGATGGGGTGAAGTAATTTATTTATTTGAATGATCTTACTATTTTTTTTATTTTAATGTGGTTGAATTTTATTCTTGATGCTTTATGAAATTAAAATTGATTCATCGTAACTATTTATTTTTATAAATGATTAAATTAGTAAGATGTATTGAAGTTAACATAAACCATAACTTTTTATGACGGTCTTGCGATGAAAATTAGATTTTTTATTGTGATTATTAATGGCGGAATACGTTACTTTCAACATGACATTACTCAATGTAGCTTATAGGCTAAGTGTTGATAATGAGGATCAAGTTATTGATTTAAATCCGAACTGTACAACGAGTTTAGCGACTGATATTGAAAAATTAACAGCTATATCATTCAATATTTAATTGCTTGATTGTGATGCTTTACATATATCTAGCGGTATTTCTTTTGCATTCATTGGTTGAATAGTAAGTACAAACAGTAAATGCTTGGCAGTAAATGGTGATGTTGGTAATGCATCTGCTACAACAAATGCGGGTATAGAAATCTCAGATCCTGATTCTTAAATTTTAACTGTTGAGGGTAGTAATTATTCTACTGAAAAGTACTCAATGAGGGTACAAATACATGACAAAGCCTTATAACAATAGGTGTTTCTACAGTCTGTAAAGCTAATGATGATGTAACTTTGAGATCAGTGATAACTCAAGATAAATTAAAATTTTAATTCGGATTTATCATAAAAATGTGTTGATTTCATATGAGTAAATAATTATCTGTGTAGTGGGTATGTTTTGGTCAATGAATAGCTATGCAGACAATTATGTATTTGTCTGCATAGCCCATTTTAATAGCAGCTTTGTGATTCCAAGTTGTGTATTTGCTTAGCCAGTAAATTTCAAACATATAGCCTGTTTAGATGCAAATGCACGTTTGCAATTGAATATTTCAAACAGCATTTCAATAAATATTATGATTGTAAGCTTAGTTTAACATTGACCTATCGTTGCAACAGATAATCAACCTACAGCTCGAACTTTTCGAGCAAGGAGCTTTCTACGGATTAATCTTGATTAGGAGTCTAGAATGAAATTGATAACTAAGGCGTTGGTTAAAGTTGCATCTGTTGGGGGATTAATGTGTTTAGTTATAGCTAGACAAAGCAGTACTACTTTAGGGATATAAAATATTAGCTTAAACCGCTGTAAATTAAGCGTAATACAAACGATTTTTTTGCTGAACATGTATATGATGCAACAGGGGAATGAGTATAATTGTTGTAGCTAAAAGAAATGTCCCAAATAGACTATAAAATAAGATACGGAATTGCTTGACCTTACAATTATGGAAACTTTTATCATGGCGTTACCATTTAATGTAGGAGTCTAGCATGGAATTTTATATCGCAAATATGACCTGTGGTGCTTGCGCGCGTCGTATCACTAAAGCAATTCAGTCTTTAGATACTAAGGCGGAAGTTATCGCAGATCCACCTAGTCGCAGTCTCAAAGTGAAAACCAGTGTTACTGAAGATGATTTAAGAGACAACTTAACCGCAGTGGGTTATCCCCCACGCTAAAGGCTATATGATAAAAAAGCGACCAAATGGGTCGCTTTTTTATTTGAGTAGTCATTGTTAAAGCTAAGCATTCAATCTTTTTTTACTTTTTGTTGAGCAAGGGGTGAAAAAGATAAAGAATCATTTTGATGATAGGTTTCTTCTAATGCAATTTTTTGCTGTTGCAATCCATCGAGAATAGGACAATTCGGTCGTTCATCACCAGCACAACAATTAATCAAATCTTGTAAAGTGTTGGTCATTTTCTGTAGTTCTTGAATCCGAATTTCTAACTTCTCGATATGTGAGAGTGCCATTTGTTTGACATCTGCGCTTTGTCGATTCTTATTGTTCCATAAATCCAGCAGATCTGCGATTTCTGCAACTGAAAATCCAAGCGATCTTGAACTTCGAATGAATTTTAAGCGTTCAGCATCCTGAGTTGTATATGAGCGGTAACCTGCATTACTTCGACCCACTATAGGAATAAGACCAATTTGTTCATAATATCGAATCATTTTGGCTGATATCCCCACACTTTGAGACAGTTTTCCAATATTCATTAAGATTTCTCTCTACAAGCTCCTACTCGAAAGTAGAAGCGGGTTGAAAGCGACGTAAACGTAAGGCATTCGCCAAAACAAATACACTGGATAAGGCCATTGCGCCTGCTGCAAATATCGGAGAAAGCAGAATGCCATAAGCAGGGTACAATAATCCAGCAGCCACTGGAATCAGCAGGGTATTGTAAGCAAACGCCCAGAACAAATTCTGCTGAATATTGCCGATGGTTGCTTTTGATAAGGCAATTGCGTTAGCGACACCTTGCAAATTACCTGACATCAGCACAACATCCGCCGACTCAATTGCAACATCCGTACCTGTACCAATGGCCAGCCCAACATCTGCTTCAGCCAAAGCAGGAGCATCATTGATACCATCACCGACAAATGCAATATTGCCATATTTTGCTTTCAATGTTTGAACTGCTTTTACTTTGCCTTGAGGGAGTACTTCGGCAATGACTTCATCAATACCTAATTGCTGAGCAATAGCTTGTGCTGTACGCGCATTATCTCCCGTAACCATTGCCACTTTTAGACCGAGTTGATGCAACGCTTTAATCGCAGATGGTGTTGTAGATTTAATAGGGTCTGCAACAGCAATAATTGCTGCGAGTTTGCCTTGAATTGCAACATATAATGGTGATTTACCTTCGTCACCCAAACGTTGAGCTGCATTGGTAAAGGGTAAGATATCAATATTGAGTTGCAACATATAGCGGTCTGCACCAATATGAATATCTTCATTTTCATTGATCTGAGCATAAACCCCCATACCAGTTACGGAATCAAATTGTTCTACTTTTGGCAAAGTGAGGTTTTCTTTGATTGCTGCATCTACGATGGCTTTCGCAATTGGGTGCTCTGAAAGAGATTCAACAGCTGCAACTCGACTCAATACGTAATCACGTTCAAATGATTCAGTAACTTCAAAATCAGTGAGTACAGGATGACCTTCTGTCAATGTTCCTGTTTTGTCTACCGCAACGATTTTGGCATTTTTGAGTAACTGTAATGCTTCACCTTTACGGAACAATACCCCTAACTCTGCACCACGACCTGTTCCGACCATAATCGAGGTTGGCGTTGCTAGACCCATGGCACAAGGACAAGCAATAATAAGGACAGCTACCGCGTTCACTAAAGCGAAGGTTAAAGCAGGAGAAGGACCGAAAATCAACCAGATCAAGAATGTCAGTACAGCAGCCACCATTACTGCTGGGACAAACCATAAGGTGATTTTATCAACCACAGCTTGAATTGGCATTTTGGAGCCTTGCGCTTGCTCAACTAAACGAATAATTTGTGCGAGCATGGTTTCGCCACCGACCGCAACTGCGGTAAAGCTTAAAGTCCCATTTTGATTTATAGTACCACCGACTACATCACTGTCGATGTTCTTCTCAACAGGTATAGGCTCACCAGTAATCATAGATTCATCAACAAAGCTTCTGCCTTCAATGACTCGTCCATCAACGGGAACACGCTCACCTGGTTTTACAATGATAAAGTCACCAGCAACAACTTCATCAATTGGTATGTCGATGATTTGGTTGTGACGAGAAACGTGAGCAACTTTGGCTTGTAGGCTGACTAAACGCTGAATGGCTTCTGACGTTCGACCTTTGGCTTTGGCTTCAAGAAAACGACCTAATAGGATCAAAGCCACAATCACAGCAGCAGCTTCATAATAAACGTTCACTGTACCAGCAGGTAAGACGTTTGGTATAAATGTTGCGACAATTGAAAATAAATAAGCAGCCAATGTTCCAACTGCAACCAAAGAGTTCATATCTGGTGCTAAACGTAATAAAGCAGGTAAACCATGTATATAAAATCTTCGTCCAGGAATTACTAGAACCAATGTGGTGAGAATAAATTGTAAATACCAACTATTTTGTACACCAATCGTCTGAGCAATTAGATGATGCATGCCCGGAATAAGATGCGAACCCATTTCTAATATAAAAACAGGTAAGGCAAAGATAGTAGCAAGTGTCAGATCACGCTTTAATTCAGCGCGTTCTTGATCTTTTTTTTCTAAGTGTTCTGCTTGATTTGGAATAGCCGTTTGAATTTCTTTCGCATCATAACCTGCCTTATCCACGGCTGAGATTAATGCTGCTACATTGGTTGTTCCGAAAATGGTGGCACGTTCAGTGGCAAGATTGACATTGGCCTCTTTTACGCCGGGTACATTTTTAAGAGCTTTCTCAACCCGGCTGACACATGAGGCGCAGGTCATGCCATCAATTGACAACTCTGTGGATACATCAGCCACTTCATATCCAGCATGTTCAACGGCTTTGATCAAGGCATCACGGTCGATAGGAGTATTGGAGGTGATATCGGCACGTTCAGTGGCTAGATTAACCGATGCATTGGTTACACCATTGACTTTTTTAAGTGCTGTTTCTATTCGACTTACACAACTAGCACAGCTCATTCCCTTGATTTGTAAACTACTTTTTAAACCGGAAACACGATCAGTTGATCTATTTTCCATAAGTCACACCTATAAGTCTTATATCATGATCTAAATCCTAAACTCTTACATAATGTTAAGGTCAAGTAAAACAGTTCAATTTTTTATAAGATATTGTTGCAATTATAAATTTGGTTTGCAAACCTATCCTAAGACGATATTCTTCTGAACATAATTCACCTTTAACCCTTTATTCTTAATCATAGTTCATTATTGTTTTATCTATTAGGCCTCTTGCGTGAGTCAAAAATCATCATTTTAGATTAATCCTGATAATGACAAGCATATAAATTAACCTGTTTTTTGCTTTGTATAATCACGCATAGTCGTTTTATCATGAAGTGATATTGGCTATCACCGTTCGGCGAAGGTACACGATGTAATTCTCGCTCAACAGAGGGTTTTTGCTCCCTTATATTGTTGTTAAGGTTTATTTATTTCTAATTTTATTTTATTTATGAGTCTTTTTCCATTCGTATCATGTTGAAAGATCTTGTTTTTTAAAAATAACCGTAAAAATTACTAAGCCATCTCGTGATTCAGCTTGGATAGTTGCACCATGAAGTGTCAGGATCGACTTGGTGATAGCAAGCCCTAGACCTGTCCCATCTTCCATGCGTTGTCGAGATGCATCAGTTCGATAGAAACGGTCAAATAATCGAGACAACTGTTCAGCTGACAAGGTTGGGCCTTCATTTTCAATTGAAAAACTATTGTAATCTGCTGTTTGCTGGCATTTAATTTGAATGACCGAGTTTGGCTTGCCATATTTAATCGCATTAGATATTAAATTACTGAGCGCACGGCGTAGCATAGTAATATTTGCATTTACTTTTCCATTACCGAAAAGGTGAAATGTGATATTCTTTTGTGCTGCGAAAGCATCATAAAATTCAAATAATTTATCAAATTCTTCATACAAGTTAATTGTTTGTAAGTTTTTAAGACTAAGACCATTTTCTGCTTTAGCCAAAAACAGCATGTCTGAAACGACTCTTGCCAGATGTTCACATTCCTCTAAGTTAGAAAATAAGACTTCTTTATAGGCCTCTATATCACGACTGCGAGATAGACATACTTGGGTTTGAGTCATTAAGTTGTTGATTGGAGTGCGAATTTCGTGTGCAAGATCGGATGAAAAGTCTGAGAGTTTTTCTAAAGCCGACTCTAAACGGTCAAGCATTTCATTAAAGGCGATGGTTAGTGGTTTTAATTCTGTTGGAGTATTCTCAACTTCTAAACGCTCAGATAAATGCTGGGCTGAAATCCCTTCGGCAACTTGTGCTATCTTTTTGATCGGGCGTAATCCTCGCCAAACAGCAAACCATCCTAAAAACATTAAACATAGTGCGCCAATTAAACAAATATAGAATAGCTGGCGTTTGAATGCTTTTAAAAAAGATATATGTTCTGATGTATCAATCGCAACAATAATTTGTGTAGATTGTGCATCTTTATCATCTTCAAAAATATTTTGATAGGCCAGCCCACGATAGTTTTTATTTTGTACTTCCCATTTTAACCATTGATTTTGGTCGGTAGTACTGTGTGGCGTGAGGACAATTTGTGCGGAATTGAATACAATTTGATTTACAGGTCGTTCAATTTGAACAATCAGATTATCATGCCCGATAAGAGAATCTTTTAATAAGGCATTAAGTTTAGATGTGTTGGTTGGGTTTTGTTTTAAGAGATTTTGTATAGACTGAATTTTTCCCTCAAGTAGCACTCGATCCTCACTTTCGAAGTGCTGCGAGACACCAAGAAGTATCACGAAGCCCATGATGATCAAGATGGTGACCGTTGAGAGAGAAAAAAGAATCGCGATTCGAAAACTGATCGCATTGAAGACTTTAAGCCTCATCTTCGATCTCTAGAACATACCCCATTCCCCGAATATTTTGAATCAGTTTAGGTGTAAAGTTACTATCAATTTTATTTCTTAAACGTTTAATTGCGACTTCGACTACATTGGTGTCACTGTCAAAGTTCATATCCCAAACTTGCGATGCAATCAGCGCTCTCGGCAGAATTTCTCCACGTCTACGCATAAATAATTCCATCAACGCAAATTCTTTTGCCGTTAGATCAATTCGTTGTCCTGCACGAGTAACACGGCGTTTTCTGATATCAAGTTCGAGATTGGCAATACTGATTAAGTTATGGTCTTCTCTTTGCTGTCCTCGGCGGAGTAAGCTTTTTATTCTTGCAAGGAGTTCGGCAAAAGCAAATGGCTTAACCAGATAGTCATCTGCGCCCAAATCTAAACCTTTTACTCGATCTTCGATTTGATCCCGAGCTGTCAAAAATAAAATGGGCATGTTTTTCCCGCTTTTACGTACAGCTTCAATAATATGCCATCCATCCATTCCCGGTAACATTACATCCATTATAATGACATCGTATTCCTCAGAAAGTGCATATTGTTTACCCGTGAGCCCATCAGTGACCCAATCAGTTATATAGCCCGCTTCAGATAAGCCTTGTTTAAGGTAATCACCTGTTTTTTGCTCATCTTCTATTAATAAGATTCTCATTTTAGTGTCCTAAAATACCTTTTAGAAACATAATAGCGTGATAAAACATAAGTTGGATATGGATTACAAAAATGTCATTTTCAGGTCATCTAGATGATCAACTCTTCGATTTACTCTCTTAATAAGTGTCTCTCAATCTCGGAGAAATAAATGCGCACAATTTTGTACATCAGTTCCACGTTGTTTATCTTTGTTGGTACTTCAATTGTTGCTCAGCAATCTTGGGCGGATGTTTCTAAAATGGCGCTCAATGAAAATACGAATATTCATGCAACACAAACAATCCAAAAGCAGTGTTTAATAAAGCGGTGTAATGTACTACCCAGTCGAAGCCTCAACCAATGAACATACACAACACCAGCACGTTCACTTATCCACGATGGCAAAAATTCATCCAACGACAATGCTTAAATGGACTCTTCGACGATGAGGATGAATCATGCAAATATGAGAGGTTAGCTACACCTATTCGATAATTTTAATAAAACTTTGTTTTGAAAATTGAAGCATAAATAAGAGAGGTGAGACCTTATCATCGTCAAACAAAGCATAATTTGCAGGATGCGTTTAATGAAAAATTTATCTAAAAATAACAGTCTTTTAAGTGTTTAAAATTTTTTGGAGTTTTATATGTCTCATATTCAAACTTTACAAGATCCGTTCTTAAATATTTTACGAAAAAAACGTATTGCAGTTTTTATTTTTCTTGTGAATGGAATTAAATTGCAAGGATATATTGAGTCTTTTGATTCCTATGTATTGATGTTAAGAAACAGCGTAGGTCAAGAACAAATCATATATAAACATTCAATTTCTAGCATAATGCCTACACGGAATATTCGTGTAAATGTTAATGTTTTTCTTGCAAGATTCGATGATCAAAATAATTTCAACAATTCATATGACGCTGGTGCTCAAGATAGCTAGAGCCAAATTGATTATGGTTATCAAGATGGCTTTAATGACGAAATACCAGTTAAAGAATTTTTCAAAAGATGAAAAAAAGCAAATTATAAATTTAGACTGGATATAAGTTGTATGAAAATTAAGATTTAAGATATAGCATTGAGCTATGCAATTATTGATCTGTACATTGTGGATTTTCTTTTCATACACTTAATGAGAAAAGCAAAAAAGAAACCACATAAAAAATGAGAAAAACAACTTAAAAAAAGCCCCACGCTAAATGTAGGGCAACAGGATAAAATAACAAGATCTCTCAACGAGCGCTTATTCAGCATCGATGAGATTTTATAAAAATACCAACAGCAAAATGATACCCAACACCACACGATACCACGCGAACACTCTCAAGGTGTGTTTTTCAACAAACTTCACTAAAGCCTTGACCACTAATAATGCTGCAATAAATGCTGCAATAAAACCCACCGAAATATTGATGAGATTGTCTGAAGTTAAAACGTCTGCATTTCGAATCAAATCATAGGTTGCAGCACCTAACATGGTTGGCATCGCAAGGAAAAAAGAAAATTCAGTTGCCGCTTTACGTGATAAACCAGACAACATTCCGCCAATAATGGTTGCGCCTGAACGTGAGGTTCCTGGAATCATAGCAAGACATTGAGCAAATCCAACCAGAATAGCTTGTTTTAAGGTAATGTCAGTGGCTTCTATAGTTTTGGGTTCAAACTTTCTCGCTTCCACAGCAAAAATAATGAAACCACCAATAATTAAAGCAAAGGCTACAACCAAAGGACTAAATAGAACCTGTTTAATAAAATCGACCGCTAACACACCAATCACCACAGCAGGAATGAAAGCAACCAAAACATTAATTGCGAAACGTCTAGCCTGAACATCCCCTGAGAAAAAACCTCGAATTAACTCAATGATTTTTTGTCGGTAAAGCCAACATACCGCTAAGATTGCACCCAATTGGATCACAACCTCAAACACGCGTCCAGAATCTGAATGAAAATCAATTAAATGACCAAATAAGATCAGATGACCTGTACTGGAAATCGGTAAAAATTCAGTTAAACCTTCGATTAACCCCAAAAATAAAGCTTTAAGCAGTTCAAAATTTTCCATAAATGAAATAAACAAGCGTTTTAAAATTTGAACCTTTGTAATGTATTTAGGGCTGTTTATAAATGAAAAAAGACAAAATTTTACGAAATTTTTACGCGGCTGATCTGACTGTAAATAGAGAGTTTACGGGGAATTTTTAGATACTGAGTCGTGGAATATCCCAGTGTTTAGGATGAAAAAAGATGAGTGCTAAATTTATAGCGCATCAACAAGTACAGCATCCAAAATTATGCTTACTTCAAAAACATATAAATCATTGCAATATCGACATTTTTAATTTGAGTCATTCAAGTTGGGGGGGAATGTCATGTTAGAGTTGATTTTAGTCTTGGTGATTGTGGTGCTTTTGGCTTTTCCTTTAGGGAAATATCTTGCCTGTATCATGCAAAATAAAGACATGAAAATTGATCCAGTGTTTAGCTGGATTGAAAAGCCAATTTATCGTGTTTTTGGCACAAATCCTAAACAGGGCATGAATGCAAAGACCTATTCACTCAGCTTTGTGATGAGTTGTATTGTGATTGGATTGGTGACTTGGGTACTGTTTATGTGCCAAGCAAGTTTGCCACTCAATCCAAATAATGCACCCAATATGTCATGGGATTTAGCACTACATACCATGATTTCATTTCTGACCAATACCAACCAACAACATTATTCAGGTCAGGCACAACTGTCATATTTATCACAGATGGTTGGAATTGTTGGGTTGCAAATCATTACTCCAATGATGGGTTTGGCAATGGTGGTGGCAACAGTACGTGCTTTGTTTTATCCTCAATCAAATACTTTATCAGAATCAGATCAAAATCTAAGCTTTGAAAATAAAGTTAAAAAAATCAATGTGGGTAATTATTGGGCCGACGTGATTCGCCCAACCTTTCGGTTTTTAATTCCGTTATGCATGATTTGGTCATTATTACTGAATAGCCAAGGTGTGCCATCAACCTTTCAAGGTGGCCCAGAAGTTCAAGTCATTGACCAAGCCGCTGAATTAAAAACTCAAAAAATTCCACTTGGTCCAGTTGCACCAATGGTTGCGATTAAGCAATTGGGCAGTAATGGTGGTGGTTGGTATGGGCCTAACAGTAGTGTGCCATTAGAGAATCCAACCCCATTTTCAAATTTCTTAGAAATGATTGCGATTTTACTTATTCCTGTCGCCGTGATTTTTATGTTGGGATTTTTAACCAAACGGGCAAAATTTGCTGGCTTTGTTTTTGGCTCGATGTTGCTGATGTCAGTGATTTCCGCCACAACGGCAATCTGGTCTGAAAGCCTTTCATCTTCAGCAATGCAAATTTATGCCATGGAAGGCAAGGAGGTACGTTTTGGTGAAGCATCTTCTGCGCTGTGGGCAGCATTAACTACACAGGTCAACAACGGTTCAGTCAATATGATGCATGATTCTGCATCTCCCTTAACTGGTTTAGTTGCGCTTGCAAATATGCTAATCAATGCGATCTGGGGTGGGATTGGCTGTGGTTTACAACAATTTATGATCTATTTGTTTTTGGCTGTATTTATTGCTGGGTTGATGACAGGACGTACGCCGGAATTATTTGGACGCAAAATTGAAGCAGGTGAAATCAAATTACTTGCTGTGGTGATCTTAATTCAGCCGATTACGATTCTGGGTTTAAGCTCAATTGCTTTGTTTTTCCCTGAGCTTACAGGTAATAGCAATCCGCAATATCATGCCATTTCCCAAGTCTTGTATGAGTATGTTTCGGCTTTTGCCAATAATGGTTCCGGTTTCGAAGGTTTAGCTGACAATACAGTGTGGTGGAATGTTAGCTGTGTCATTGCTTTACTGCTTGGACGTTTCCCAACATTGATCATCCCGCTAATGATTGCTGCTCGTTTAGCTGCAAAGCGTCAAGCTCCTGAAAGCAGTGGTAGTTTAAAAGTGGAAACCCCAACTTTTGCCTTCACTCTGATCGCAATTGTGGTGATGTTGACTTTATTACAATTTATGCCAGTCCTTGTTTTAGGGCCTATTGCTGATCAGCTGTTATTGGTACAAGGCTAAGGTGAAGACAATGAATCATTCAAAACAATCTATTCAAAAACACTCTACTAAAAATATATCATCAACTTTATTCCAAGGCGAAGCCTGGAAAAATGCCTTGATTAAATTGTTACCACAACATGCCATTAAAAATCCGGTGATGGCGATTGTTTGGCTGGGCACCATCATCACACTAGTCAGTACTTTAGCGGGCAAAGCCAATATAATATTTGGCTTATCTGTGACTTTGATTTTATTTATCACCGTATTGTTTGCTAACTATGCTGAAGCCATTGCAGAAGCCAAAGGTCGTGGTCAAGCTTCTTCCTTAAGACAAGCCCGTCAAAATTTGACCGCACGTCGACTCAGCTCTAAAGAGGATGTAGATGGGGTGCAAATTGCTGCAAGCTTATTAAAAATGAATGACTTGATTGAAGTCCGTGCAGGAGAACTTATTCCAGCGGATGGTGAAATTATTCATGGTTTTGCGACAATTAATGAAGCTGCGGTGACAGGGGAGTCAGCACCTGTATTACGTGAAGCAGGTACAGATAAGTCGGGTGTGATTGGGGGAACTAAAGTTTTAACCGATCGTATTGTGGTACAAGTCACCGCAGAAGCGGGTAACAGCTTTCTTGATCGTATGATTGCTTTGGTTGAGGGGTCTAATCGTCAGAAAACACCCAATGAAATCGCACTGGGCATTTTACTGACTGTTATGACTGTCACTTTTATTGTAGTGGTGGTGAGTTTACCTTTTATTGGACATTTCTTAAAAATTGAAATCAATCCTATTCTTTTGGTGGCACTGTTGGTGTGTTTAATTCCAACCACGATTGGAGGGTTGTTGCCTGCAATCGGGATTGCGGGGATGAATCGGGCTTTAAAAGCCAATGTGATTGCCAAATCGGGTAAAGCCGTTGAGGTGGCTGGTGATGTGGATGTATTACTGCTCGATAAAACAGGCACCATCACTTACGGTGATCGTCAGGCAACAGCATTTTTCCCACTGACAGGCGTGACTGAGTCGGAACTTCGTCAAGCCGCAATATTGACCTCACTTGCAGACCCAACCCCAGAAGGCAAATCCATTGTAGTTTTGGCAAAAGAGCAAGGCGAACATATTGTTGAGCCTGAACAAGTCGAGTTTATTGCATTCAATGCAGCAACTCGAATCTCTGGGGTAAATTTACTGAATGGACCTCAAATTCGCAAAGGGGCATTAGATGCAATTCTTAAATTTGTTTCACAGAATCTTGAGAATCATAGTGAGCTGAGAACCCGTGTAGAGCAAGTGGCTTCAAAAGGTGCTACGCCGTTAGTTGTGGCAAAAGATCAGAATATTCTTGGAGTAATTGAACTTTCAGATGTGATTAAGCAAGGCATCAAGGAAAAATTTGCCCGCTTACGTGAAATGGGTATCAAAACAGTCATGGTCACAGGTGATAACCCTTTAACCGCTGCTGCTATTGCGGCTGAAGCCGGTGTTGATGATTACATTGCTGAAGCAAAACCCGAAGACAAGTTAAATTGTATTCGTGATGAACAGAATAAAGGTCATCTGGTCGCTATGGTTGGAGACGGAACCAATGATGCACCTGCTTTGGCGCAAGCTGATATTGGTTTGGCTATGAACTCTGGTACCCAAGCAGCAAAAGAAGCTGGCAATATGGTGGATCTGGATTCGGACCCAACTAAATTGTTATCGGTGGTTGAGATAGGTAAACAGCAGTTGATTACGCGTGGCGCATTGACCACCTTTTCATTGGCAAATGACATTTCAAAATACTTTGCAATTTTACCTGCTTTATTTGTAGCAGCCATTCCCCAAATGGGCGCCTTAAATATTATGCGCTTGGGAAGTTCAGAAAGTGCAATTCTTTCTGCACTTATTTTCAATGCCATCATTATTCCATTACTGATTCCAATTGCATTGCGTGGGGTGAAGTTTAAGCCTTCAACATCGACGCAATTATTACGTCGAAATATGTTGATCTACGGTGTGGGTGGTGTGTTGTTGCCATTTATCGCTATCAAAGTGATTGATCTAATGATCAGCCCTTTATTGGCGCTTTAGAAATTTTGAGGATGATAGAAATGAAGACTGAAAATAATCTATTGGTTGAATCAGCGTTTGTTGGCTTAACCCGAGCATCATTCGGACTAACCATCGTTGCTTTGGGCCTATGTGGGTTTGTCTACAGTGCCGCCGCAACAGGACTGGGGCAAATTCTTTTTGATCAACAAGCCAACGGGAGTTTGATTGTTGAAAATGATCGAGTACTAGGCTCTCAACTGGTTGCACAACCTTTTGTGCAAGCGCAATATTTTCAACCAAGACCATCTGCTGCCAATTATGATCCTATGGCAATGGCGGGAAGTAATATGGCACGAACCAATCCTGATTTGCATAAGGCTGTAGATGCACGTTTAGATAAAATCGCGATGCAGGAGCACATTGAAAAAAGTGCTATTCCTGCTGATTTGGTCACAGCTTCAGGGAGTGGAATTGATCCTCAAATCAGTCTTCAATCTGCAATGATTCAGGTGAAACGTGTCGCTAAAGCAAGACATTTGCAGGAACAGGATGTGATAAGGTTAGTACAAGAAAGTAGCTTACAACCGACATTTGGAATTTTAGGGCAAGCCAGAGTCAATGTACTTGAATTAAATTTGGCTTTGGATCAAATTGTAAAAAAATGAATTGATTAAGAGCATCAAAGTGAAATGAACCTAGGATGAGGGCACAGTATTTCCCTAATTTTAAAGAGGGGGTTATTAGGATTCTATTTTTAGTGTGAATTCAAACAGCCTCTCTTTTTGCTTTTGCTCATAGATGGATCAAGTGCAATCCAACGATATTTCCCAATGGGAATTTGTGCTATTGAGTGGCAGTACAGCGACACAACTGGACCTCGATTCATAAATATTAAACAAGCAGACGGTGATGACCGATTATAGAAATAATAAAGCAGATGTTCTGCTGCAACACACTCAGCGATATCAATCTGGGCGCCTCACCATATTTTTAGGTGCTGCACCTGGCGTGGGGAAGACTTTTGCAATGTTAGTGCGTGCACATGAACTTGCCTTGCAAGGTGTCAACATTGTAATTGGCTATGTTGAAACCCATGGTCGCATTGAAACTGAAAACCTCATCTCAGGTTTGGTGATCATTCCAAGAAAGGCGATTGAATATCAAGGGCATTATCTTGAAGAAATGGATCTTGATGCTGTACTTGCAAGCAAACCCAGTATTGTTTTAGTGGATGAATTTGCGCATAGCAATATGCCAAATAGTCGTCATGAAAAACGTTGGCAAGATATCAATGAGCTATTGGATGCGGGTATTGATGTATTTACCACCATGAATATTCAGCACCTAGAAAGTTTAAATGACGTGGTCTATCAAATTACGGGTATTCGGGTGACTGAAACCGTACCTGATCGAGTGTTTGAGCGGATTCGTGATATTCGATTAATTGATTTACCTGTCAATGAATTACTTGAGCGTTTAAATCAGGGTAAAGTCTATGTCCCTGAGCAAGCTGAACAGGCATTGCAACGCTTTTTCAACAGTTCAAATCTTACAGCATTACGTGAATTGGCAATGCAAACCGTTGCTAGTCATGTCGATACCGATGTTCGAGAAAATTTTGCCATACAAGGGCTTGTTCCCATTCCTCTGAAAAATCATATTTTAATTATGCTTGAAGGCAATGGACAGGCGGAGGCTTTGGTTCGTGCTGGTTGTCGAATTGCAGAAAATCGTCAGGCAAATTGGACTGTGGTAATTTTTTCTAAAGATTCAAAAATAACGGAAAAACAAGATAATTTATCGAGTCGAGAAATTGAACGAGCTCTAAACTTAACCCGTCAATTGGGTGGAATGACTGAAATACTCTATGGTCAGCAACATGCAAAAACGCTTTTTGACTATGTGATTGATCGAGGCATTTCAACTTTGGTATTGGCGCAATCTCATCGGCAAGTCTTTCCTTTGGGTTTAAATTTTGTTGATCAATTACTTAAATACCAGCCAAATTTTGAATTAAGTATTGTCCCGATTCTCGCTGAACAAAGTCGGCAGCCCTTTTTCCACGATACGCATTCGTTTCTAAACCTTAGAGAAATACTTTTTGTTTTAGCCACCACTGTTATCAGTATTGTGATTGCAAGTCTAGGCGAAAAGTATTTAGGGATTGAAGAGCTTTCCGTAATTTTTATCACTGCCGTGGTATTTGTGGCATCTAGGACACGAATGCTGGCTGCGGTATTTTCAGCGCTGTTGTTCTTTTTGGCTTATAACTTTTTCTTTATTTCACCTAAATTTACCTTACAGATTTCGGCACATCAGGGCGTGATTACCGTGGTTGCTTTTTTAGGAGCAGCATTGATTTCCAGTCGTTTAGCTTCACGACTTAAAGAGCAAGTCATGGCTTTAAAAGCTGCCAATAGCTATAATAGTATTATGCAAGATTTAGGTCAAAAGTTGTCCACAGCGATTGATTTAGAGCAAGTCCAGAAAATAGCAGAAAGTAGTTTAAGTAAAAATTTATCGGCCGAGGTCTGGTTTTATTTCCCAGAATCATCAACGTCTTCGCTTGAAGTTATCAACAGTAAAGAAAAAATTTCAGCAGATTGGACGTTCAAAAACCATCAACCTTCAGGACGATTTACCCAAACATTGACTGAAAATGATTGGTGGTTTTTACCCTTATTGGCCTCAAAGCAATGTTTCGGGGTGGTGGGCGTAAAGTTTCTCAAAAACGCATCTGTATTAAATACTGAACAGAAGCAACTGACTGAAACCATGGTTGAATATATTGCTCAAGCGATTTCTCGAACCCAACTCACCAAAGCATTGGAAATTGCTAATGTGAGTTCAGAAACCGAGAGATTACGTTCGGCACTGTTATCATCCGTTTCTCATGATTTACGCTCACCTTTAGCCTCTATGATTGGTGCGGCTGATACTTTGAGCAATTATCGTCACTCGATGGATCAACAAGATCAAGATAGTTTGTTAGAAGCCATCCATTTAGAAGGTGAGCGACTCGATCGCTATATTCAAAATTTGTTAGATATGACACGCTTAGGGCATGAAGGTTTAACGCTTAAACGAGACTGGATTGGTGTCGATGAATTGATTGGTTCAGCGGTGCGCCGTTTAAAACGTTATATGCCAAATAGTCTTGTTGACGTTGATTTACCCGACCAAACACTCAGCCTATTTGTTCATGCAGCTTTAATTGAACAAGCGATTTTTAATGTATTGGAAAATGCAGCCAAGTTTTCACCAGAACATAAAGCGGTCAGTATTAAAGTTCTACAACTGAATGAAAATGAACTTGAAATTTCGATTAGTGATCAAGGCTTAGGAATTCCAGAAGATGAACGTGAGCGTATTTTTGATATGTTCTATACTATGGAACGAGGGGACCGTGGGCAGTATGGCACAGGATTAGGTTTAACGATCGTCAAAGCAATTATTGGTGCGCATATGGGTAAAATTAGCGCATCCTCAGCCAAAAATAATCAAGGGACTTGCATCCGTATGCAATTGCCTATCCAGCAGATTGGATAAGTGCATTTAGTAATTTTAGGAAAAAGCATGCCAGAACAAAATGTATCGACAAGCTCCATGACCAATGTGTTGATTATTGATGATGAAACTCAAATTCGTAAGTTTCTTGATATTGCACTTAGAGCGCAGGGTTATAAGACACTGTTGGCTGAAAATGGACAAAAGGGTTTAGAGCTTTTGGCTTTACAGGGAGCTGATTTAATTATTCTAGATTTAGGACTGCCGGATTTAGATGGTTTAGAGGTCTTATCTGAGTTAAGGGCTTGGTCGCATGTCCCTGTGATTGTTTTGTCAGTACGTTCCAATGAAGAGGAAAAAGTCAAATTGCTAGATGCTGGAGCCAATGATTATGTGACCAAGCCTTTTAGTGTTCAGGAGCTTATGGCTCGGATTCGGGTGTTGCTCAGACAATTTCAAAACGTTGCTGTGGAGTCAGCATTTTTTGATGATGGGTTTTTAAAGATTGATTTTGCCCAAAGACAAGTGTTTTTAAACCAGCAACTTATTTCTCTAACCCGAAAAGAATATCAACTTCTCACTTTATTGGCTCAGCACAAAGGTCAGTTGATTACTCAACCTCAGATTTTGAGTGATTTATGGGGTCCAACCCATCAGGAAGATACCCACTATCTACGAATTTTGGTGGCCAAATTACGTGGAAAACTGAATGATAATGCTGTACAACCCAAATATATTGTAACTGAACCAGGCGTAGGGCTACGCTTTGTGGGATAAATTTTACGTCTAACTGTATCTTTATAGTTGTGAAACACACAGTCTAAATTTGGTGCAATTATAGTTTAATAAATAAAGCGTAATGAAATATATTTTATCCAGTTTAAGCTACTGATTTGTGTTACCTTAGCTTTGATCGAATCCGTAAGCGAAACGGAAGTGTTTAGGTTGTTACAGGAATTGCGTATTCCCTCTAAATAGATTTAAAACCTAAGCAGTTAACGCTGAGCATGAGTTCGCAGCATGCCGATCTAAAAGCCCGCATTTTTGTGGGCTTTTTTACATCTTGTGATAATCTTGATTTTTTATATGAATTATAGTTTTATAAAAAACACAAAAAAACTTACCGAACATCGGTAAGTTTTTTAGATTAAGCTTTAGATATTATTTAGGTTGAGTTGTATCAGGTTTTTTCACTTCTTTATTGTCCTGATTTGGATTAGGAGGTGTCGCCCCTGGTGTTGCTTGAGGTGCATCTTTAGGTGGAGTTTGCTCAACGTTTTTAGTATCTGAATTTGCTTGAGTTGAATTTTGTGAAAAACTTTTAAATGACATTCTAGTCTTCTTAAATTGTGAAGTGAGTCTGTATAGTAGTCTTTAAATTTACTTACACTAAGGTAGTTGTGAGAGCCATATGTGGAGATATGTTCGGTAGACTGAGTTTATATCGACAAAATATATTTATAAAAATATCAAATGTTTGTAGTGTATTGTTTTAAATGGCGATATAAATAATTTGTAAATACAGCCACGTACATAAACATCACAAAGCCATTATATAAAAGGCTATTTTTAATTTAAAATAATTAAATGTTATTTAAGTTGCATATTATATTGCTTTAGCGTAGTATGGAAAATACTAAAGTAGATGTGCTTAATATATAAGCAAGACTTGAAGGTTGGCTTCAACTCTGACTTCTGCAATATCAAGCTGATGTAAATATCAAAAGTTTAAATTAAGGTTAGATGCCTTCTTATCGTTAGTTCCAAAAATATATCTGTTGGTCTTAATAGTTAAATACTTCTCTGTTTGCAAAAGCTCAAAACAATTGAGTGAAAAATGAATATTTTAAATGGCTGGACAATAGCCTCTGCAGTAAATGGCGATGAAATTCGCGTAAAGATCGTTCCTTTAAAAAGACAACAAAGCAACCGCACTGGTATGAGTTGGGTCGAAGTAGGGAAAAAGATTGAGTTAGAATCTGGTGACGATCGTCAATTTAATATTGATGGTTCATCTTTCTATCTTAACCAAAATCAACTCTATCGAATTGCGATATAACTCGTAATAGATATTTTAAAAAAGCTCATCGCTAGATGGGCTTTTTTTATGGGCGAAAAGCATATTCTGGATGCTTGAACACTAAAAATTAAGCCATCGTTTTTAATCTGTTTTTATTGATGAATATTGTACATTTTTAAAATAATTGAACTGAAAAGGAATGTCTAAATGATAAAAACTTATCATGTGACTGTTTGGTTACATGGGGGATTTTTTTCAATCACGCATGATACTGAAAATTCTATGAATTACTTATATTTCTGAAATTAAATGTAATAAAGTTTCACACAAACTTGCATAACTCACATATCGAAATACTTTATGTAGAATTTGATGGTATCACTAATACACGTTATTCAATTCAGTATGAGGTATGTCATGTTTAAGACAGTAGCATTATTAGGGACAGGCGTTGCAATTGCTTATTACTATCGGTCTCATAAAAATAATGCTGAAAAAACCAAGGGCAAAAATTTAGCGAAAACCAAAGAGGATGCTCACAAAGAGTCCTTAGCATAAGTATTAAACTAACTTTTTAATGAAAAAACCACCAAGTAGGTGGTTTTTTCATTTGTTTAACGCAATGGAAAACATAATCTAGAAAAGTGTACTGTAAAGTAACAACAAGCTTCGGCAATAAAAGCCCTTTAAACGGCTTTGTTTTGATAGCTCAGAGCTAAAGCGATTCGGACTTAATTTTGATGTTGATTAAACCAATCCGTTGCATGTGCAACTGTTCTGTCAACAATGTCAGGTTGTTCGTAATACTGGAAATGATTGGTTCCATTTTCCCAGATAAGCTTTTTATCTGATGTTGGAATTGACTCGAAATGACGACGGGCCGCTGCTGGATTCATACAGGTATCTGAATGAATGATAAGCGCAGGTTTCTTTAATTTTGCAACACCTGCTACAGTTGAATAAGAAAAATGATCAAGATCACTCATAATCGCGTAGCGATTCTCCCAGTTTTTTAGCGTCCATGCTCCATACCAACTCCATATAATTGGACCAGGTAAACCTGCATTCGAGCCTTTGACGCGATCACCAAGGTCTGGCGATACTAAGGGTTGGTAGATCACCTCACCTGTTGTTTCATAAAGTATTTTGGCATTATGTGCTTTCTCTAAACGGATCGCTAATAGTGCTTCTAACTCTTCGATCGTAGGTGCAGATTCAACATCAAATGGATTTGCTGTAACACCTGCCGCAAGCATAAATAAATCAGTTTCTTTATCTCGATAGTATCCAGTAACAGAAACAACGGCTTTGACACGATCTTCATAAGAAGCGATATCTAGCATTTCAGGTCCACCTTGGCAAACTCCTAATAGAAATATTTTATCGGTATCGATATCGTTACGGGTACAGATGTAATCAATTGCAGCAATGACATCTTCATTTTTCATTTTTGGATTTTCAAGACGTCGTGGCATGCCTTGACTCTCGCCAACAGTTCTTGGATCAAATGCGAGGGTGATAAAACCTTCATCTGCTAAACGCGTCGCATACTGAGTGGGTGCCTGTTCTTTTTGAAAAGAATATGGCCCAAGAATGATAATAACAGGGAGTTTCCCATCAGTATTTGGTTTATATAAATCGCCAACTACGGCATCGCCATGTGAATCAAATGTTATTTTTTCTACAGCATAGTTACCATGTTTGGGCATTGTAATTTTCCTTATCATCAATTTTGAGTACTCATTCAGCCTATATAAATATATTATTGAGAACAATCTCATAAAACTTTATAGAATAGTGAAAATGGCTCATCAATTGAAAAGCGGTGAACTCTTTGCTTTAACCATTTTTTTATCTGTGGCCTCTCATCGAAACTTTCGTGCAGCTTCGGTTGAGTTAAACGTCACACCTTCAGCAATTAGTCATGCCATAAAAGGTTTGGAAAGCCGTTTAAATGTTCGGCTTTTTAATCGAACCACACGTAGCGTTTCTTTGACTGATGCTGGAATCAAATTGGTTGATTCACTTCGACCATCCATGGAAAATATTTCAAATGCGCTGAATCATTTAGATGATTTTAGAGATCAGCCGAGTGGTGTACTTAGAATTAATGCCAGTGAAGGGGCAGTTAGGTTGGTTTTAAAGCCCGTTCTTAAAAAGTTCTTACAACATTATCCATTGGTTCATTTAGATATTGTGTGTGATGGTAAATTAACCAATATCGTTGGAGAAAATTTTGATGCAGGCATACGGCTTGCAGATGATATTCCTAAAGAGATGGTTGCAATCCGTTTGACTGAAACCGCACGCTTTGTTGCTGTCGCATCACCTGACTATTTATTAAAAAATTCCACGCCACTTGTTCCGCATGATCTTTATGAACATGATTGTATTCGTTTCCGTTTTGATAGTGGCTTAATCTTTCGATGGGAATTTGATATGAATGGCATTATTGAAAAGATAGACGTCAAAGGCCCACTGACACTTACAGATCAAACATTAATGGTTGACGCTGCAATAGATGGTATTGGTATCGCATTTGTGCCTGATCATTTGGTGAAAAATGCTGTGGAAATGCAACAATTAAGTATTGTTTTGGAAAAGTTTAGCCCAATTTATCGTGGTCTTAGCCTTTACTATCCAGGTTATCGTCATGTATCCACTACACTTAAGGCGCTTATCAATATGCTTCGTGATTCATTGGGTTATTGATATTTATTATGCATTTTCCCAATTGTTGAAGAAAGCTTGACAAAAAAGATGTGATTGTAGAACCGAAGTTATTCACCTCTAAGGAAAAAATAAAAAGTATTTTATAGAAATCCATATTTTTTTTAGGGTTTTTGTCAAAGTACTTTGCTTAATTTCGAAAAATAGGACATAACTATTAGAGTGAAAATTTTTAATTACTAGGGGAATAAATAATGCTTTCAAAATTTGCCACTCGATTCGCAAGTATTTTGTTTGGAATATTGGCTTTAATCGCGATCGTGATTCATTTTGTTTTTTCGAATCAGCTATCCATTGATCTATGGATTGTTCTCTTCCCTGTTATTTTAGCAGTTCCAATTTTAACAGCAGTTCTGATGACAGGTGATGATGAGTTGGGTGTTCACTCTAATGAGTGGAATAACTCATAATTTTTAGACTTAAGCTCATCGAAAGGTGGGCTTTTTAGTGTATGAAAGAATAGATTTTTGAATCTATTCAGCATCTAACTTTTTCTTTCAATGAACAAAGGATGAATATACACGTTAGCAGCAACAATTTTTGGTCGTATACATAACAAATTGAGTATTTCTGCTATCGTGAATTTAGTAATACAGCAGTTTAAACTTGTATTTGCAGTGTTTTACTTCAATGGATGGATTGTTGATGAGGAGAAACAAGTTGCGAAATTTATTATTTATACTCAGTTTTTTACTATGTGCTGAATTGAAAGCTCAGAGCTCATTAGACCAACCTTTTTTGCAAATTGGAGCAGTTGATGATCAATTCAATATCATTAATCTCGAACTGTATAATGATTTAGTCAAAGTGATTAATTATAATTTTTCGCAAATTAAGCCTGATCGAACAGATGACTTAGCCAGCATTTCTAGAATTAGATTAACCAGCAATGGATTGTTGCTGATATCGGATTTAAAGGGGATTGAGTCTACAGAAGATTTAACAGAGAAATTTGATGAAAACAAGTATAAAAATCTGACCAAAAATAACATCTGTAGTAAAAGTGATTTATTTGAGTCTGATGTCTTTAAAAAAACCACACAAGGCAATATTGTTTATCAATTAAATAATGCTAAAGGTGAGTTTTTGAAAAGCTTTACAATGAACTATAAAGAATGTCTATAGATATTAGCTGTTTAAATGAATATATTAGGATAATTGCCATATATTTAAATACTTATTTTACAGTCGAATTTTTTTGTAGCTCAGACTAATTTATAATTTTTAAATTAAATTCCAAAAAGTAGAATTCCTTAGCCATTTCTAAGGGATAGCAAAATGTGGAATTTCATTAAAAGTTTTAATTGTATAAATGTATGGCTAATCATATCTTTGATCATTCTAGGATTGGTGTTGTTCCTATATTTCTCTTAAGCTTAGACATCATAAGAATTCAGAGATAGTAACATAAGTTTAAGTACCAAGCTCATGTAGGGTATAGCTATATTTCAGCTCTAGTGGACGTAGTGATGGTAATCCACTTTTGATTTTTTCATAAACGCAGTGAATATTTAATTCGGTTTTTTTGGTGAATTAAATGAAATCATTTTTTGTTATACAGAAAATGAATATTCTCAATGCTGTAATGAGTTTAGGAATTGACCTAGCTTTGAGTCTAGATCATCCAAATCATTTCATTATTAACTTAACTAATAATAAAATGCTTTTAGTGCCAGTAAAGTGATGAATTCTAATCAAAGATGATTTTGTTTCAATTCTTAAGGATGAAGAATACAAAGCATTAAATGGGATAAGTTGAAACGATTTATTAAAACCACATAAATTATTGTTATTATTTAAAATAAAACACTCCAGAGATGCCGCTGCATGGTCGTTACCCTGAACCCGATGAGTTCAAGGTGGACGCGACGTACACTTAATGGGTTTCCCACTCAAGGTGGGCATACACTCAAAATATACAGAACACATCCATAAGTTTAAGTATCGGCAGGGGAATAGACGTACTGGCGAACACCCTAGAGTTATATTAAGTATACATAATTTGGGGATTGTGGCAAATCACCAACGCTCAAAATTTATAAATACAATGCAAAAAAGCCACTTGATTGCACGAAAAAAAAGCGGTTTATCCCGCTTTTTCAACATCTTCTAGCATTGTTTCTAATAAACGTTCGCATTGTGCATATTCTTGTAACGATTTATTCATGCCTAAAACTTCTTGCATCAGTTCTAAAGCCACCATGATTACCAATTTATTATGTTCAACATTGGGTGCTTTACGGCGAAACTCTTGAAACTTTTCGTTTAAAAGTCGACCCGCACGTTCTAGTTCTGGTTGCTTATCTGTTGTGGTGCCTAAACGAAAACTTTGTTCGATTAAGCGTAATTCTACAGTCACATGTTCAGACATACTCATACTTCCTCATTAGACTCTGATGGATGAGCAAGCTGTTGGATTTCTTGCGCATGATGATCTTGTTCAGTCCCTAAAATCGAAAGACGTTGAATAATGGCCTCTACTTTTGTTTTGGCATGTTCATTTTTTTGAATTAAACGTTCACGCTCATCTTGAAGATTTTTGATATCTTGTAAGTGATGGCGCTGTTCATTTGCCATCTTTTCTTTGACTACGCGTAATTCATTACGTTCAGCTAAAATTTCCTGAAAACGATTTTTTAAATCGGTACAGCTTTTTTCCAAACGCCCATAACGCTCCGCCAAAGATGTGGCATCTGTATTGAGCTGTTGAAACTGATTTTGTAACTGAGAGAGTTGCTCAGTGAGCGTATCAATTTCATCTTGTTTTTGGGTGATAATGCTATTTTTATGACTAATTTGAGCATGAGCTTGCTCTTCGCTGTTATCCTTTTCTTTTAACAGCGATGCATTTTCTTTCTCAACAGTTTCAATTCGTGTTTTTAAAACACCAATATGCGTCTGTAGACGCTGTAATTGTTCTAACATAACGGGTCGCACAGATTTGCAATCAAAGGTAATATATACAGAAGTATAGAGATTGGATAAACGAATGCAAGACGATATTTCAGGTTGGTCAGATTGGAATCAAAATTTTGAGGGGATTGAGGAAATTTCAAGCCCGAGTGAGTTACATGGCATACTGACAGGTATAGTTTGTGTTACTGAAGTTCCAACTCGAGATGAATGGTTACAAATTTTATCTACGCTTGATGTTCCAAAATTAGACGATGAAGTGCTTGCGCTATTGTCAGAAGAAGCTGAGGATGTGTCACATGCACTTTCGGATGATGATTTAGACTATCTTCCGATGCTCCCAGATGATGAGCATACTTTGGCAGAGCGTGTGCAATCATTGGCAGATTGGTGTGCTGGGGTTGTACTTGGCTTTGGATTGGCTTCTGGTCATATTCGTGCAGATGAACAAGAGCTCATTGAAAGTTTACAAGATGTAGCGTCTGTTGAGTTTGATGAATCAGATGACGATGACGAGGGGGAAGCAAGCTATCTTGAATTGTATGAATTTGTACGCTTGATCCCTGTGTCATTATCAATGGGACGAAAAAAAGTTCCAGTATCTGAAAGCCCTCTATTACAAAATTTTCATAGCAAAATGAAACAAGCGATTGATGCTTCTGAAAGCAACAATGTTGTAGAGATGTTTACTCCACATCGTCCAAGCTAAAACTAAGATAAAGCAAGCTAAGAAACTTAAACTTTAAGAACATCATCTGTTTGATGAGTACTTGGTTTTACAGCTCCCTTTGCGGCGTCAGGTTATTAACTTTGAAAATATAGAAGTTGAATCAAGTCGTGCAGCAAAGGGTTAATTTTTTTAGCCTGGAATGTTTCCCTTGTTCTGTTGTCGAGGTTTAGCGCAGAACGAGAGTAATAATACAATTACTTTAAAAAATGCAGATATTGAATCATCAGTATTTGCATTCATCTAAGCGTAATTGTAAGTTAAAGCTTCTTCCAAATTAATCATCTGAAATACAAGCTGAATAGAGAATGAAATTAACTCAAGCAGATTTTCAGGAACGTCGTGACCGCCTCGCTGAACAAATGGGTCCCAATAGCATTGCAATTATCTCAACCAGTCCAGAAGTCATGCGTAACCGAGATGCAGATTATAAGTTTCGTGCTGACAGTAGCTTTTTCTATTTAACTGGTTTCGCGGAACAACAAGCAGTCGCAGTGATAGAAACAGACGAAGCAGGTGAGGAATATATCTATAGCTTGTTCTGTCGTGAACGTAATCGTGAAATGGAAATCTGGAATGGTTACCGCGCTGGAATCGATGGTGCGGTTGATGATTATGAAGCGGATGAAGCTTATGCGATTGATTTGCTTGATGAAGAAATTATTGCCAAAATTTTAAATAAAGAAAAATTATTCTATCGTATTGGTCAACGTGCAGATTTTGATGCCAAGGTCAGTACTTGGATCACCAAAGCCAATGAATCTGGACGTGGTTTTGGCGTTCCAGCGCAGTTGATTCAACTTGATCAAATCCTAGATGAAATGCGTTTGCATAAGTCGGTTCAAGAAATTGAATTGATGCAAATCGCCTCAAATATCAGTGCAGATGCACATATGCGTGCCATGCAAAAAGTTCATCCTGAGATGATGGAATATGCTTTAGAAGCTGAGTTGAATTATATCTTTGGTCAGAAGGGTTGTGTACCTGCCTATAACAGTATTGTGGGTGGTGGGAAAAATGGCTGTATTTTACATTATGTTGAGAACAATCAACCCTTAAAAGATGGTGATTTGGTGTTGATTGATGCGGCTGCTGAGTATGAATGCTATGCCTCAGACATCACCCGTACTTTTCCTGTAAATGGTAAGTTTAGTCCTGAACAAAAAGCGCTATATCAAATTATTTTAGATGCACAAATTGCTGCGATTGATGCAATTCAAATCGGTCATTCTTATAAAGAACCGCATAATGTTGCAGTACGGATCATGGTGGAAGGTTTGGTCAACCTTGGTATTATGCAAGGTGATGTCGATCAAATTATTGAATCTGAACGCTATCGTCAGTTTTATATGCATGGTACAGGGCATTGGCTCGGTATGGATGTGCATGATGTTGGCGCATATAAAGATGAAAATGGTCAATGGCGTAGCTATGAGCAGGGTATGGTTGTTACTGTAGAACCCGGTTTATATATTGCACCTGATGATGAAACAGTGGATGCAAAATGGCGTGGTATTGGTATCCGAATTGAAGATGATGTGGTTGCAACTGAACAGGGTCCTTTGGTCTTGACTAAAAATGTGGTGAAGTCGATTGAAGAGATTGAAGCATTGATGGCAAAGTCAGAATAAGTTTTTCAATTTAAAAGGTGAGTATGTATGGATACTTACACCGTTTTAGTTAAGCCAGTAGAAACAAATCGTTTGATTCTACGAAAGTTTGTTGAAGGTGATGAAATCTCAATTTTTAATGAGTATTGCGGAGACAGGGAGTCTTCGAAATACTTACAAAGGTTACCCCATGCCAATATTGAGCAAACGAAGTGTATGTTCGAAAATTGGAGTGGTCAAAATGGGAGAATAATGATAAAGATTTTGCTTGGATTATTGGCGAGCGCAAAACCAATTTAGCCATAGGGCTCGTGATGTTTATTCACAAAGGAGATTATGGCGAAATTCATTTTGGGCTTGGAAGTGAGTTTCAAGGGCAGGGCTTTATGAGAGAGGCGATCACTGCTGTCATTGTCTATTTAAAAAATAACAGTAGGCTTAAAAGAATTGAGACTTTTTATGATGCAGAAAATGTGAAATCACGAAAGGTTCTGATTGAAACAGGATTTACTGAAATAACCTTGTTAAAGCATTGGGCTATATTTCCAGCTTTGGGAGATAATAAGAGAGATTGTCTAGGTTTTATGATTGAAATAAATAAAAATATTTAAATAGAAATAAGGGTAAATCATAGTGATACATATGAGATTCAGTTTTATTGCAACTTTTTTGACAGTAATGTCCTGTTCTTTGTTGGCATTTCAGCCAAGTAACATCACAAATAAGAATATTCAATTAACAAGCCAGCAATTAGACGTTATTCACCTACATTTTGGTGAGCAAGGCCTAAAAGATTTTATTCAATATAGCCATACTCCTATAGATCGCCAACCTGCTGGAATGAATTTTTTATCACTTGATTGGACAATCGTTTTTTATTGACTCAAACTATAGAATCTAAGTTCAGGCATAAAAATTCCTACAAGGAACCAAATTCCTGAAACTATCCAAACCAATAAAGCATAGGCTCTAATTTGTTCAGTATTTAAATCTGCAACAAGCCAATCAAAAAATAGACCAGCTTTCCAGCCTTTAATCAATTCTGCACCACCCCAAGAGATAACCCATTTCCAAAATAATGAATTAATAAAGAATAGTATAATCCAAATTGATAAGCTCAATTTAGCTATATTCCTAATGAGGCAAGTTGCATAGCTGTTCTATAGCTCGCTGCTACTGTGACAATACAAGTTTTATATATTGGTTGTGTTTTAACACCAGTAATATAAGCTAAGATGTTAGTGAAATATTTTCCGATATATTTAAGTCCACGAGCTGATCCATATCCAGGTGGCTTTGGTACTAAATTAAAATTAGCAGAACAAGTTTTAATAGCGTTGATTGCTTGTGATAAAACTACTCCAATTTCTTCATTATAATCCCAAGAATTTGCAATAGATGCATTCCATATATCTGTTGCAACATTTCTTGCAGCTTCTTGATTACCGAAGGCTCTTGATTTAATTTTACTTTGTAGTTGAGTTGATGGCGTAATATAGGAGCTACAGTTGGATTTTTGATTAATATTAAATCTAAGAATTGAATTGTTATTTGAATTAGCGTAAACAATTTTAGGAGTGATAAATTGTTTTGAAAAGGCTTTGATTGTTGGGTGTAAATCTGTTGTACAGCTAGCATCATTTGTAAAATATTTTAGAATATTATTTTCCTGATCAAATGTCGCAGCAAATATTCTTCCATCCTCATAAATAGTCGCTGCTGAATAGGCTGTAGCCTCTTTATTTCTTCCTTCATAATAAAGTGCATTAGCAGTTTTTAGTTTGTATGGAGAAGCATAAGTTTCTATATTTTGATAAAACTTTGAATAATCTTGACCCAGAACTATTCGTAATTGAGACTGTATTGTTGTGTCTGATGATATATGCTCAACTGTTTTAAAGGTGTCATATGATTTAATATTTAGATTATCTGTATATGCTGTTGAACTTAATAAAAATAAAACAACACCCAATATTTTAATTTTTTTCATGAATGCATGCTCAAGTTTTTTGTATTTAAGTTTTTATCAAAATTAGATTTATGATGCAATTCTCAGGGGAGTTTAATTGATACAAAATATTAATAATTACATTTTTTATTTTATATTTAATGGATATTTTATGTTAATTGTATTTAAGTGGAATTGAAGTTTTTAAATTTTTATATAGATTTATTATGTTTTGTTTTTAATTAAACATTTTTAATTGTTAATTAAATTTATTATTAAATTAAATTATATGATTATTATCGCATGGTGAATTGCTTAGTCTATAGCGGGTTTTTATTTGGGGTCTTTATTGGATGTAATTTATTCTTTATTTTTGTAGTTAAAACCTTATTTTAGTAAGTCGATTGAGTGATCGAGTTTTTAAGCATTTAAAATATAATTAAGTGATAAATAAAACCAATAAAACAACAGCGCTGGCAAGCTTGGGCAGTAAAAATAATGGAACTTGGAAATAAAAGAATATTCTACCAATACCGGCACCTAAGGCACCTCCTACATATAAGGCTGACTCATTAAGTGTAAAAGCTAAATTTCAACCACCTGTTTTTTCTGACTAAAATTTGTTGTTCATTTTGTTGAATTTTTAATGCCCAACCGTGAGTTTCTCATATTGCAATGGGTATAAGGGTAAGCCACGGCGTGATGGTTGCAAAAAATGGGATAAGTAGGAGTGCGATACTAAGAATAAACATGATGATGGCTGTTAGGTTTTATTGCTTAATCCTTTGGCTGAAATTTTCACTTTTCATACTTTTATTAAAAATAGCGTATTGATTCAGTACAAATACAGCCAACAATTTCCTATTTCAATATAAAAATAACTTTCCATGATGTAATATGAAATCAATCAAGATTATAAGTATTCAGTACGCTGAATCACATATAGAAAGGATAAAAGCATGCAACAAGAAGTCATCATCGTCGGCGGTGGAATGGTAGGGCTGAGCTTAGCTCTGATGTTGGCTAAAGCCAATATTGCGGTAAAGCTTTTAGAGGCTGTGAAATATCCAAATTATGATGATGCCAATCTTGCACCCTATCATTCCAGTTTTGATGCACGAAATACCGCGCTATCACGTCGTACCGTCCAAATTTATCAAAAACTCGGTCTTTGGGATGCTTTGCAAGAACATGCGACTCCTATTCTCGAAGTACATATCACTGAACAAGGCAGTTTTGGTAAAGCTCGCTTAGTCGCAGATCAAGAAAAAGTCGAAAGTTTTGGACAAGTGATTGAAAATGCATGGCTAGGCCGTGTACTACTGACTCAAGTTCGCCAGCAAGCTTTAATTGAATTGATTGACGGTGTACAAGTCACTTCACTAAAACAAGAGGGTGACTATGTATATGTTGAAGCCAATCGTGGTGAAGAATATACCCATTCACTTAAAGCCAAATTGTTGATTGCTGCAGATGGTCGTGATTCTTTCTGCCGCCAAGCTTTAGGTGTTGGTGTGGATGTACATGATTATGATCAGGTGGCAATTGTCACAACAGTACAAACCTCGAAACCACATCATCAAGTGGGCTTTGAACGCTTTAGCCATTTAGGTCCATTGGCATTGCTTCCATTGCCGGGGGAATGTCGTCGTTCAGTGGTTTGGCCAGTGAAAAAAGGCACTGAAGATGAATGGTTAGGGGATGAAAATGACCAACATTTCCTTGATGCTTTACAGCAAACCTATGGTGATCGCGCAGGAAAATTCCAAAAAACAGGCAAACGTTTTAGCTTCCCATTGGCACAAGTACTTGCTGAAAAACAAGCGGTGGGTCGGGTAATTTTGATGGGCAATGCTGCACATACCATTCATCCTGTTGCTGGGCAAGGTTTTAACTTGTGTATGCGTGATGCAGATGTGCTGATGCGTTATATCACAACGCAAATTGCGCAATCTGATGATATTGGTCAACCTGAGATGTTAAAGGCCTATGAACAATCTCGCTTAACTGATCAGCAGCGCGTGATTAAATTTTGTGATTCTGTAGTGCGTGGATTTAGTAATCAAAATCCGGTCTTAAAATTATTGCGTAATACCGGCTTGGTAGCTTTCGATGTGATTCCGGGGATTAAACCTTTGGTTGCCAATTATGCGATGGGATTAAAAGCATGACACAGCAAGATATATTAGATGTGGTGATTGTTGGTGGTGGTCTGGTGGGTGGCTTAACCGCATTACTTTTAGCAAAAGGTGGTATGCAAGCCACTGTTTTAGATGCAGCCCCTATTTTAGATGCAGAAAAGACTTTAGCTGTTGCTAATCCACGGGTTTTAGCCTTGAGCCAAGCCACAATTCACTTGTTAAAAACGGTGAATGTATGGGAAAAAATCGCTCGCCAAATGCCTTATACAGGCATGCAAGTCTGGAATAAAAATGGCTATGGCGAAATTAACTTTGGGCAAGCCTCAGAAAACTTTCCCACAGCTGAGCAAAGCTTAGGTTCAATGGTTGAACCAAGTTTATTAAACCTTGCCATCCAACAGGAAATGTTGGAGCAACTGCAAGATTATCGTACTCAAGTTAAAGTTGTGCGAGTAGAGCAGGGTGTAGGCTGCTGGATCATTAAACTTGCAGATGGGACTGAGCTAAAAACGAAGTTAGTGATTGGTGCAGATGGTGCAAATTCATTTGTTCGTGATCAAGCATTTATCGATCTTGATGTTTTAGATTATCAACAGGCAGGTTTGACCTGTGCGATTCGTACCACACAACCACACCAATATGTGGCTCGTCAGATTTTCCATCCGACAGGCCCATTGGCATTTTTACCGATGGCGAGTTTAAAGCCAGAACAAGCTGAACACTGGATTTCAATCGTTTGGACCTTACCAGATGATTATGCAGAGGAATATGCGCGCTTAAATGATGCTGATTTTTGTGAGTTATTGACACGTGAAAGTCATCATATGTTGGGCAAGATCGTTGAAGCAACCCCACGGGCTCAATTTCCACTCAAGGCACGCGCAGCACAACGTTATGTAAAAGATGGGTTGGCCTTGATTGGTGATGCAGCGCATGTGATTCATCCTTTAGCAGGACAAGGTGTAAATATTGGGTGTTTAGATGCTGCTATTCTGTGTGATGTATTACTTAAAGATAAACAGCGTGGCGTCTGGGCACATGAACAAACCTTAAAGCGTTACGAACACCAACGCAAAGGGCAAAATGATGCCATGATGCATAGTATGTCGATGATTGGTTTTTTAGAAACTGCGGAAATATTTCCATTGGTTTGGGCGCGTAACTTTGGCTTAAAACAAGTTGAAAGTATGCCATTTTTAAAAGATCAATTTATGGCCCAAGCCAATGGGCTAGCAACTTTAAAAAGCACGCAATATGCCATTTAATTGGATTTCTGATATTTTTTAACCAATCATTTAAACAACATTACGAATTTGATGAAAAAAAACACGATTTTGTGTATCTAGATACTAGTCGAATGGCGAAGAGCTTGATACATTTCTCTGTAAAACATCACCATTTTTCGGATGGTACATTGACGTCATTGATGGGGAGTTAAAGATGACAGATACAAATGATTATGATGATAATTCAGAAGATCATGCAGTAGACGATGATGAAGCTAAAGCGGCTGAAAAAGGTGCTGCGGCAAGTGATTCTATAGTTTCAGATACAGATTTAGCTGAAGCTGAAACACTCACTGTGACAGCGAAAAAAAGACAGCGTGAAGCGTTGGAAGATGAGGTCGCTGCATTTTTAGCGCGTGGTGGGAGAATTACCGAAGTTCCACCTGATGAATCTGCTAAAGATTGATTTTAAAAGCACCGAAAGGTGCTTTTTTAAATTTGGTTGAAATGCTGTCTATTTTTTCGATGTTTAAATCCCAATCTTAAAAAATTTAGTGTTTGTGGCTTTTTACTTGAAATTTTAATGAACTATTTTATTTTTATGGATCCTTGCTGCTTGCTTTAAGTATATGAGTGATTAAATCATCAGGAAGGTTGTACTTTTGATTATTTGTTTTCCTGTATTTATTTTTATACGTGCCAGATTGATCAGTGTGGGATTAAAATTTATAGTTTTTTAAAAGATTAAGGTAGGTAAAAAAGCGACCAGAACAATCAGTCGCCTGCAGCAATGCAGATTGAGGAATAAAGTGCGTTGAGAGAGCAAGCAAGTAGAAAAACAAACAGAATAGCGAAATAATGTGGGTTAATATATAAAGTAAGTTGAGAAATGCCTATACACGCCTTTCTCAACTCAAGAAATAAAATTATTGTTGATTAGTCAGCTCTAAAGCACGTTGATAGGCGATTTTCTTTTTGATGCCGGTTAGATCCGCAGCAAGTTGTGATGCCGCCTTGACAGATAAATCTTGTAATAAGCGATTTAAAAGTTGATCTAACTTCTCTTGTTCAACGTCTTGATCTTTGGCATCTGGTGCACCACCAATGACTAACACAATTTCACCTTTTTGCTGATTACGATCTTTTTCAATAAATGTCACCAACTCGCCCAATGTCATTTTTTTAATTGTTTCAAATGTTTTGGTAATTTCACGTGCAAAACCTACAGGGCGATCTGCGCCAAAAACATCAGCCATATCTTTGACACTATCTAAAATACGATGAGGTGCTTCATATATAATCATGGTTTGTGACTCATGTTTTAATTTTTCTAATTGAATTAATCGTTGCGATTGTTTTGATGATAAAAAGCCTTCAAAGCTAAAACGATCACTTGGTAGACCCACCGCACTTAGCGCAGCAATAGCAGCGCATGCACCCGGCACAGGAATGACGCGAATACCATTCTCCTGAGCAGCGCGTACCAATTTAAAACCCGGGTCACTAATCAATGGTGTACCAGCATCACTGACCAGTGCAATATTCTGACCACTTTTTAATTTTTCGATAAGTATATCAATTTTGTTACTTTCATTATGATCATGACACGCAGTGAGCGGAGTTGAGATATTATAGTGCTTTAATAATTGAGCAGATTGACGTGTATCTTCTGCCGCAATAACAGAAACAGACTTTAAAACTTCAATAGAACGAAAAGTCATATCATCTAAGTGCCCAATTGGGGTCGCTACGACGAATAATTGAGCACTCATAAAGGTCTCCATGAAGAATAAGTTAGTGTTGAACAGTATTAAAAGAGTGATTATGTTGGGAATGGTTGGATTCGCAATCCAAGTTCACGCAGAAATTCTGGTTATATTACCTGAAACAGGCCCTATGTCGCGAGCGGGTTTGAGTATTAAACAAGGAATATTAAGTGCCGCGCAGACATCAAAGAATGAAATACCATTAAAATTTGTCGATTCAGATCAAAAGACCATCAAAGCGCTGTTAAAACAGCATGTCAATAAAAAGACTAAAATGATTATTGGGCCTTTGGCTCGTCCTGATGTTGAGGCTTTAATTAATTTAAAGCCTAAAGTACCTGTATTGGCACTCAATGAAGTTTATCCAAGCTATAAAAGTGTTTGGCAATATAGTCTTTCTAAAAATGACGATGCATTGGCGCTGCTTGATTATATCCAGCATGATAAAGTTAGCAAACTCTATGTGGTGCGTGAAAAAGGCACAGAAGCAGAATCTATTAACTTTTTAAATGCATTATTTGCCAATTATATGGGTGAAGTTGATCCTGTAGAGCATATGCCAAAGTCGATTTCGGAGCGAGAGGGTATTTTACTGTTAGGTTCAAACCAATGGTTGACCAGTTTTCCAAAATTGCAGAAGAAAAAAATTTATACCCAAGCCATTGCCGTCGATGAAAAAAAGGCCTTGCCTAAAGGGATGAAATTCTGTGATGTTCCAGCCTTATACATCGCCGAATGGGATGATGTGGTCAAAGCCTATAAAGATAAACCGACCTCGTTACCGTATCAGCGTTTATATGCCTTTGGTGGAGATGCTTGGCATATTGCTGAACAATTTGTTTTGGACCCTAATGTAAAAAGCTTAACCTTTAATGGGCGCACTGGAAAAATTAAAATTGATGGAAATCGTGTTGAACGTATTCCACAATGTTTTGAACGTTCAAAAAATAATTTAGTACCTTTGTGATGACAGGTTTCTCATGGCAAAAAATAATTTAGGACAATGGGCGGAGCAAGAAGCAGTGAAATTACTGCTTCAACATGGCTACGATATCGTAAAATTGAATTATTTCTCGCGCTTTGGTGAAATAGATATTATTGCCCAATCTAAACAAGAGTTAATTTTTGTTGAGGTGAAAGCAAGAACTCCGACACAGATGGGGCATGCTTTTGAAACGGTAAATCAATCAAAACAACAAAAAATGATTAAAACGGCGTTTAAGTTTTTACAAGAACATCCACAATATGAACAATATTATTGCCGTTTTGATGTGATTGGTTTTGATTTACATCATAAAATTGCAAAAAACGTACAGCAAGATCTCAGTAAAATCTCTTATGATCAATCTTGGATTGAAAATGCATTTACTTTGGATGCAGACTTGATTAATCTGTGACTGAAATTTAGGTACAGTTATTTCAAAAATAAATATATTTTCCAGCATGTTAACAGCGTTTAAAATGGTTGTTTAGCAGGCTGAAATTAATAGGAGTCTTGCTGAGTGTTAAAACGTATTGTCATCACCATGATGTGTGTAGCAAGTTTATCTGGTTGCGCGAGTTTTATCTCAGGTGGTACTGGTTCTTCACCAGTGGGAACAGATAGTGGTGTTCGATCTTTAGGACAAGTGTTTATTGATTCCTCTATTGAGCGGACTGCCAAAATCAACTTGTATAAGCTTGATGCTCGATTTAAGCAATCTCGTGTCAATATTAATAGTTTTCACAGCAATGTCTTACTCACAGGTCAAGTGCCTGATGCACATCTAAAGCAATTAGCTGAAGATAATCTACGGGCAATGAGTGATGTTAAAACTGTTCATAATTATCTTACTGTGGGTAATCAGATCGGTTATAGCACGATTATGCAAGATGCATCGGTCACTGTGAATACCCGTGGTTTAGTGATGAAAGCACCAGTGGTTTCAGACAATAAAGTTTTGATTCATACAGAAGACGGCATACTGTATGTTTTAGGTCGTTTAAATAATGCTGAAATAGCAGATTTAAATGATGTTTTACAAAAAGTTGGAAATGTGACTAAAATTGTGACCTTGATTGATAACATCGAACAAACGAATAATTCAGTCCAAACTTCATCTTTCACAGCACCTGTGGTAAATAATGTACAACAACAGCCTGATGTACAGACACCTGTTGCGATTGATCCTAATGCTACAGAGCCAAACAATAATGTTATTCAACAATAGGTTAAAAGCTTTAAAAGTTAGATTTGGAAAGCAGTTTGAATACCTAAAATCTCAATTTAAATCGCACTATCAAGATTTTCGTTTATACGATTTAGGTAGTATAACTATTAATGGCTTGACCCCTAAAAAGGGCTATTCCATTCAGTATAATATTGCCTATGGCTTAAAGGCGAGACAACGTTTAGATCTATATATTTCTAATAAAAAGCAACAAAATGCGCTGATTCTTTTTGTTCATGGTGGGGCATGGAGCCATGGTGATAAAAGTGCTTATAAATTTGTAGGTGAGGCGTTTAGTCGTTTTGGCTATAACGTGGCAGTGCTGAACTATCATTTGGCACCTGAGCATAAATTTCCCAGCTATATTGATGATCTTGCTGTTGCATTGAATTATTTGGAGCAACAACAAGCACGTTTTGGTATTTCAATGGATAAAATTGCCTTGATGGGGCATTCAGCAGGCGCATTTAATATTGCGTCTTTGCTTTATCATCCTAAGCACTACCAACTAGCCATCAAACAAAATATTAAAGCTTTGATTGGAATCGCTGGACCTTATCATTTCGATTATAAAGGTGATGCTTTAGCCGAAAATGCGTTTGATCAAAGCATTCCTTACCAACAAGTAATGCCGTATTATTTTGTTGAAAAAAATGAGGTAAAGCATTATTTGTTCTTGGCTGAAAATGATCAGATTGTTAAAGCTAAAAACTCTTTTGATTTTAAACAGCAATTACTTGAACAAGGTAATCATTGTGAAATTTACACGATTCCTAAAACTGGTCATATTTCAATTATGGGCAGTGTTTCAAGTCTATTTAGTCGATTCTATAAAACCCGACCTGAAATTATTAAGGTTTTAAATGAAGCAATGAAAAATGCCTAGCGATCGCTAGGCATTTTTGATTTGAACATATCTCAATCAAGATCAGTCTTTATGCATAGGTCTATTGTGAATCACATGTTCAATCATGGCATGGGCGATACTGCCACTAAAAGGCGTTTCGGGTAGCTGATCAAATTTAAAGAACTGAGCCTCACTAATTTCTTCTTCTTGCAAGACGATTTCACCAGATTCATATTCTGCCTTAAAGGCCAACATAAGATTACTTGGAAAAGGCCAAGGTTGGCTTGATAAATATTGGACATTTTTGACATGTAGGCCAACTTCTTCCAAAGTTTCTCTTTTAACCGCTTCTTCCAGTGTTTCACCGACCTCAACAAAACCCGCAATAAGACCATACATATTGCTTTTATTCTTGGCATTTTTTGCCAATAGAATTTCGTTATCGCCACGAGTAATTATGGTGATAATACACGGTTGTACACGCGGGTATTGATGATAACGACAGCTAGGGCAGACCATAGCATATTCATTGGGATGAACCTCGGTTTCGTGGCCACAGTGGCTACAAAACTTATGGTTTCTTCGCCATTCAAGCAATTGTACAGCACGACTGGCTTGTTCAAACTCAGATTTTGTCCATTGTGAAATCAATTGTCGAATTGGGATCAATTGATATCCCTCTGGAATTTGATCTTCAATAAAAAGATCCCGGGCAATAATCTGATCGCCCGAGTTAAAGCTGATATCACTTGCTAATTTTTCTACTTTAGGCAGTTGTAAATTTTCATCCACTAAAAGTTGTTGATGGTGAAAGATATATGCAAGTGATAATTCTGACATTAGGCTACCGATTTTAAACTTTGACTACTTGTTAATGCTACATCAAACATGGATTGTAAAACAGGTTGTTTGTTTTGTAGATTTTCAATCATCATGTCTGCACTGGCTAAAACATCAAGCAGTTTATTGACTTGCGCAAGGTTAAACGCTTGTTCTTTGTTAAGACTCGTCTGAATAAACTCCGCAGAAAGCAGCAATGCCTTTTGACCATCTTTCGCTGCAAGGAACAACAGCGCACCACCAATTTCACTTAATTGTGATGGCAGTTGGTCTAAACTTGTACTTTGAGGATCTTGTAAATATTGCACCAATGTTTGTGAGCTTAAATCAACCAATGCTTTAGTCTCGGTCAATAATGCTGCATGTGCTTCATCTAGACGATCTAATGAAATCTGCAAGTTATTCACTTTTAACTGTAAACGACTCGATGTGTAATTACGCTCTAAGATACCAATCGAATTCATTGCTGATAAAATACTGTTCATCAACTGTTGTGCGTAATTTTCATCTTTGAGCATGTTGTCTTGAGACAGTAGGTCAGCCTGTTGTTTCAGTCCGCTATAGGCTTCATTAAGATTCAAGACTTTAAATACATGTGCAAGATCAGTCAGTTTGCTTTTCAATTCTTGCGTTTTTTCATCACTCATATTTTTGTAGTTAAACTCAATATCATTACGGATTTGCGACATTTCGTCCGTAATCAGTTGGCTCACACTATGAATGGTTTCAAAGTCAGGGCCATATAAATGGCGACTAAATATTTGTAGTTGAGTGTCAGTCAGAATATCTTCACCAACATTAATCTGTTCACGGATGTGTTGTGATATTTCATCTTCTTGGCTGATACAAATACTTAGGATATTGGCAGTATCTAATAAGGATGGATTGAATCCGCATAGATCTTTAAAGAATAAAGACATATTGGTTTCAATGCTGATTAGCGTTCTGAGGCGTGTATCATTGAGAATGATATTTTCAATGTGATTTAAAGCAACTGAAACCAAAGCCCAATATTGCTCACTTGCTTGGCCTTTGGCTGCATTTGCCAAATAAGACCCAACCAGCTTGATGCCCTGTAAATCTAAATCTGTTTCTTGTTGTTTGAGCAGTTTATGTAAGCATAATTTATACAGCTTATGTACATACACTGAATGCTCTAACTCAGGTGATTGCTGCAAGTTAAAATTCGGTGTAACACAGTCGAGCAATGGAATAATCGCTTGGCCTTCTGGGGTCAGCTCTAGACCTAAAGAAAGTTCTAAGCGATTTAAGGTGTCGTGCAAAAATTGTGGCGCTCTGACTTCACGAAGGCAAATAAACTCAATATAGCGTTTGAGCATGGTGGTGCCTTCACTCAAAGCGATGACTTCTTGAGTATTGATCTCATGTGGGTTTTGCATCACTTTACGCATCACCGCTGCTGAGAGTTGCGCAATTTTAGCAACATGCGGCATATCGATGAGCATCAGCACATTTACACATTGTTCAAATTGGAGCAAAGCATCATCAATACCGAAGGGTAAAGTTTGGTCTTCAACTAAGCTACTGACAGCAGATTCTACCTGTAAAATTGAATTATCGACTTCTTTTTTAATAATAAGTAATGCTGTCGGATCAAAATGTATAGAGGTTTGGTAAGACATTGATCTGCACCTATCCTGGGTATCTGAATGTTTTATTTCATAGCCTCAAAATGAGGCTAATTTTCTAAGTTTTAATATAGCCGAAGAAGACCATCTTTACAGAAAAAATAGCCATCAATTTCAAATTTTATTTTGCAAAAATGCAGGCTTCCCCATGTTTTTCTTGAAATTGTTTGACCCAGTTCTCATGTGCTTCTAATTCTTCATCTGAAGGTAAAATGACTGGGGCATTGATTTCAATTTTTTTCCGAGTTGTATTCCTTTGAGCCTGATCAGTATGTGCAGAAAGAGCATCCATGTCAAAGGATACTTGACCACCTGTCATGGCAAGATAAACATCAGCTAAAATTTCAGCGTCGAGTAAGGCACCATGGAAAGTACGATCTCGTTGCGGAATTTCATAACGGCGAACTAGAGCATCCAAAGAGTTCTTTTGCCCAGGATGTTTGCTTTTCGCCATCGCCAAGGTATCAGTCACTTCACATACTTCTGAGAGTGCCTGTAGGCCACTGCGCTTGAACTCCATATCTAAGAAGTTCATATCGAAGCTTGCATTATGCGCAATAATTTCGCTGCCTTTTAAGTAGTCAAATAAAACTTGGGCAATTTCATTGTATTTTGGCTTATCTTTTAAAAATTCATCTGTAATACCATGGATGGCTTCTGAATCGCCAACTGGTTTCTCTGGATTAATATAAATATGAATCGAACTGCCGGTCAGTTTTCGATTGACCATTTCAATAGCGCCAACTTCAACAATTCGGTCACTGTCCTGATAATAGAAACCTGTGGTCTCCGTATCCAAAATAAACTGTTTAGGGCCATGTAACTTGACAGTAGCAGGTGTAATCACAATTTGTGGATGAATATCTCGCATTGCGGGTTGGCTCATTGCTGGCTCATCATTTTCATTGATATCTTGGGTTGATGGTTGTTCCATCACAATTTTATGCGCTGGCATGACATCCTGCTGAGGTCTAATTTCCGATTCTATCATTTCGTCTGATTCAATCAGGTCAAATCCAAAGGGATCGTCAAGCAGCCAGTCTTTTTCATCTTTTTTTTTATCATCAGCCGCTGTCATAGGTTGAGTCAGTTTGGTTGGCGCAGTGTTGTTTTTTTTTGCGTCGAGTATTTGCTGTGTACCTAAATTCGCCAATTGGTCTGCCATCTCATTGCCTGCATGTCCGGCGTGACCTTTAATCCAGTTCCATTCAATTTTGCGACCTTGGCAGGTTTGATCAAGCTTTTTCCAAAGATCTGGATTTTTTACATCTTTCCAGTTTTTCGTTTTCCAACCCTCAATCCATTCGGTAATGCCACGTTTTACATAGTTTGAATCGGTCCAAAGCACTAATTTTGCTTCGATTGGGCAAAATGCGATCCCTTCGATGGCTGCGGTAAGCTCCATGCGGTTATTGGTTGTATCAAGTTCACCACCACACAACTTATGTTCTTCTGTTTCAGTGATGATATAAGCGCCCCAGCCACCAGGACCTGGGTTGCCTTTACAAGCACCGTCGACATAAAGTGTGATTGTTTGTGACATAGTAATAACCAATGAAAGTGAATTAAGAGTTGAACATCGCGGTTTAAGAATTTATTGTATACGCAAATCGGCGTTTTCTACGCATGAACTGAGATTTTTTTAATTTCTTGTAACATTTGTATGCAATTCGCATTCAAAATTTGCCTTGTAAGCGCGTTTAGCTCTACTAAAATGGCAATGATAAAATAATTTACTAAATGTTGTTCGGAACTCTTATGTTTAAACCTACCACAATGGTGTGGCAACCTACTGCGACTGTTTTCTTTAAATTATCATTATTAACATCTGCATTCGCAGCATTAGGGTTGACTGCAGGGTGTTCTTCAACGTCGACAACATCAAAAGTTCAAACATCAAAGTCAGCAGGTATGTTGGATGCCAGCAGTTTGGACTCTCTAGAAGATTTACTTTCTGCAACAGATATTCGTGCAGTAGAGGGCGATCGCCTGCTGATTTTAAAACACGGTGACGTATGGAAGCGGATGTCAGTCGGTTTTAAAATGGATGAAAATCATTGGGATCCTCGTATTGATGCGCAAAGGAGCTGGTTTGTTTCCCGCCAACCCTATATTGACCGTTTAAGCGCACGCGCATCACGCTATCTTTATCATACGGTGAAAGAGGCTGAACGTCGTGGTTTACCTACTGAATTAGCATTGTTACCGATTATTGAAAGTTCTTATGATCCAGCAGCAACCAGTAGTGCAGCAGCAGCAGGGATGTGGCAATTTATCCCAAGCACAGGAAAAATCTACGGTCTAAGACAAACCAGTTTATATGACGGGCGCCGTGATGTAGTTGAATCAACACGTGCTGCTTATGAGTTTTTAGGTAGTTTATACAATCAATTTGGCTCTTGGGAATTGGCTTTGGCCGCATATAACGCAGGTCCAGGGCGGATCCAGCAAGCAATTAACCGTAACCAAGCTGCGGGTTTACCAACAGATTATTGGTCATTGAGATTACCACAAGAAACCATGAACTATGTACCACGCTTTTTAGCAGTGGCGCAGATTATTAAAAGCCCATCTAAATATGGGGTGAGCTTACCACCGATTGCCAATCGTCCGCACTTTAGAGAAGTTGCGGTGCCACCAGGCGTACAACTCAATCAAATTGCTTCAATTACCAATTTAAGTCGTGCTGAATTATACGCGTTAAACCCTGGTCATCGTGGTGAAGTGGTTGACCCATCAAGTACCTTGCGTATTTTGATTCCTGCGGATCTTAGTCCGACGATTGATGCAAAATTAAGAGGGTTAAAACCGGGTTCTGATAGTGGGTTATGGGCAAGTAATACTGCTCCAACCACAGCTACACGAACTTTAACGCCTACAGCGGTAACCTCGACAGTCACTCAATCGATTACTCCAAGTAAAGCAACGCCACCTGCTTTAACAACAGCAAAAACCACAACCACAGGCTCATTGAGCACACTCAAAAATACACCACAAGGCTCGAATGCATTAGCGCAATTTGCTGCCAATGCTGATATTCCTAGTGCGCCACGTATTCCTGTTGCTGTGACAAATGCAGCCAATATTAAACCTGTTGCAGCGGAACCTCCAATTTCTGCACATGAAAAAGCACAAATCCTTGCCGCAGTAAAAGCTGAAGGTGAAAAAGAAACGGTCAAGCAAGTTTTAGAACCTCAAGCCACTCAAGCTGAAAAAGAAGAAGTGGTCAAAGAGATTAAGGCGATTGCTCCACAAGGGACAGAAGTACTTGATCCATATGATGGTAAAATTAAACTGACTGCAATTCAAACCAGTCAATCTGTTGCAGAGGTTCAAGGTAAAGAAAATACGGTTGGATTCTCATATCCTAAAGGTTTAGCAGATACCACACCTGCAAACTCGGAAGAAGCCAAACTGAATCAGGATAAGAACTTTAAGAAAACTGAAACTGAAGTTGTGGTTGAACCACCAAGAGGTAAACGCAGTACTTATACCGTTTTGGCAGGGGATACTTTAGCAACGATTGCTTTAAAGAATGGCGTAAATTGGCGCGATATTGCCAAATGGAACCAAGTTGATCCAAATGGAACTTTATTTGTTGGGGCGACTTTGTATTTATATGATGCCAAACCACAAATTGATACCCCTGTGGTCTCTCGCAAAACCACGGATTCCGCTCCTACCAATTACGTGGTTAAGCCAAATGACAGTTTAACCAGTGTGGCAAATCAGTTTGATTTATCTGTCTCACAATTGGCAAATTATAATAATCTGAATAGTAACAGTAATTTATTTGTCGGTCAGAAATTAAAGCTTAAAGATGCTTCAGATGATAAATTATCTGAAATCAATAAAGCAGTTGTTCGTGCGGATACCTCTAAGCCTGTTGCAAAAATCAAAACCAAGGCTTATGCAGTTAAACGTGGCGAATATCTTAAAGTGATTGCCGATCGTTATGCTTTATCCGTACATGAACTCGCTGATTTGACTCCAGGTCTAGATACCTCAAGTAGCTTATTTGTGGGGCAAAAGATCAATGTGCCACTCAGTGAAGTCAATGAGCCAGAAGCTAAACTTGACTCTAAAGTGATTGATCAAAGTAAGTTTAAGAATGTAAAAGCTGAAACAACCTATAAAACTGAGAATTATAAAGTTCAAAGTGGCGATAGTTTATCCAGTATTGCGGTTCAGTCTAAATTAAGCTTGGCAGAATTAGCTGAATTAAACAAAATTTCGACATCTAAAAACTTGCTTGTGGGTCAAATCATTAAGATCCCTGTTGGAACAACAACACCAGAAACCTATACTGTGCAATCTGGTGATAGCCTGATAGCGCTGGCAAATAAATATAATTTGCAAGTTAACCAAATTGCCGATTTAAATGGTTTAAAGAGTACATCTGGTTTATTTGTTGGGCAGAAATTGAAGTTGACTGGCACGCCTGAAAGCAGCAGTAAAGACAAAACACAAGCGAGAAATGAATCGAAATCAGAAGGCGCTAGTAAAGATATCCATGTGGTCAAATCAGGTGAAACACTGGCAAGCGTTGCAAAAAAATATAAACTGCAGTTGTCTTATTTAAGTGAATTAAATGGTTTGTCGCGTAATCAGGCTTTGGATATTGGACAACGCTTAAAGCTTGATGGGGAATTACCCAGTAAATCCACACTATCTAAAGAAAAAGAAGACCTAAAGGCGACTGCGAAAGCAACAGCTAAAGCTTCGAGTAAGAATACTGAAAGCTATGCTGTGAAGTCTGGTGAGTCGTTAAATGCGATTGCAAACCGTGTTGGTATGTCAGTTCAAGAACTGGCTGAATTGAATGATCTGAGCCCACGTGCGGGTTTACAACGTGGTCAATCTATTCGTATTCCTAAAACAGTGACTGAATACAAAGTGAAAAGTGGTGATTCATTGATTCGTTTAGCCAGCAAGTTTGGGATTGATACCAGTGCACTTGCTGAGATGAATGAAATAAAACCAAACGCGTCATTACGCATTGGCAGCATAATTAAAGTTCCGAATCTTTAAGCGCCATTTTATTGGAGCAACGTTTAAAGCATAACATTTCAAAAAATTTTTTGAATAAAGGAAAATAGGGGAATGCGCCTAAGTTTTGCATGTGTCAGCCCGATCGGGCTGGCATTGGGATTATATGTTGCAAGCTTAAATGTTGATGCTGCTCTACAGACAACAGCATATATTGCTGTACATAATGCTCCACAGTATGACAAAGCTCAGGCGATGCCTTATGCCAATAGCAATGCACCCAAAGGCGGCTATATCAGTACAGCGAGTATAGGCACCTTTGATAATCTCAACAGTATGAATGGCAAAGGCAGTTCAACTGAAGGGATTAATTATCTATTTGATAGCTTAATGGATAGCTCACTGGATGAGCCGGGTGTGTTATATCCGCTTCTCGCTGAAAAAGTCACTTATGATCCTGTTAAAACCAAATTTGTTATTTTCCATTTAAATCCTAAAGCCCGCTTTAGTGATGGTTCACCTGTCACGGCTGAGGATGTTAAATTTAGTTTTGATACCATTCAAAGTAAAGCCAATCTAGGCTTTCAAATGTATTTGTCTGATTTAGCCAAGACTGAGGTATTGTCTAAATACCAAGTGAAAATGACATTTAAATCAGACCACAATGCAGACATGCCCTTTATTTTGGCAAAAATTGCGATTTATTCAAAAGCAGATTGGAAAAATAAAGACTATAGCAAAGTGACCTTGCAACCGATTTTAGGATCGGGGCCTTATCTGATTGAGCATATTGATTCTGGGCGCAGTATTAGCTATAAGCGCAATCCAAATTATTGGGCAAAGGACTTAGCCATCAATCGTGGTCGTTATAACTTTGATCGCATGAAATATGTTTATTATCGAAGCCCTGAAATCGCTTTTGAAGGGTTTAAATCTGGACAATATCGCTTTTATCAAGAAAAAAATGCCCGTAACTGGGTCACTGAATATAATTTTCCTGCGGTAAAACAAGGTTTGGTGAAAAAATATATTTCTAAGATTGAAACACCAGCGCTCACGCAAAGTTTGGTTTTTAATACCCGAAAGGCGCCATTCAATGATCTCAATTTTCGCCAAGCATTAACCTATGCTTATGATTTTGAATGGATCAACAAAGCATTGTTATATGGTCAAAATATTCGCTTGCAAAGCCACTTTCAAAACAGTGAGCTCGCTGCGACTGGAAAACCAAGCGCGAAAGAACTTGCAATTTTAACGCCTTATTTAAAGCAATTGCCCGCATTACAACGGCAAGGTGTATTGGCAGATTGGAAATACCCAGTTTCAGATGCCAGTGGTTTTAACCGACAGAATTTATTGATTGCACGTTCGATGCTATTAAAGGCGGGTTATCGTTTTCACAATGGACTATTGGTGGATAGACAAGGTCGCCCCATTCAAATTGAATTTCTGATTCATCAAGATGGTGCACTACGGACTTTGTTGCCTTATATTCGTAATTTAAAAAAACTTGGGATTCAGGCAAATATTCGTCAAGTCGATTTACCACAATATACAGAGCGTATGCGCCGTTTAGATTTTCAGATGACCGCTATCGATATGCCGCAATCATTAACACCGGGTGCTGAACAGGCACAGATGTGGGGCAGTAAAGCTGCCGATGAAGTGGGCAATTACAATTATGCGGGGGTCAAAAGCCCAGTGGTCGATCAGCTGATTCAACAGATTATTTATGCACCAAACCGTGAACAATTGGTACTTCGTACCCGAGCACTGGATCGGGTATTACGTGCAGGCTATTATCAAATTCTGACTTATGGCAATGATAAAAACTGGTATGCTTATTGGAATATGTATCAGCAACCCAAAGTTAAACCAAAATTATCCCTCGGTTTAGAGTATTGGTGGGTAGATGCAGATCAAGCGAAAAAAGTAGAGCAATATTTAAAAAATCGAGCATTTAAAAAAGCATAATTTTAAATCTTCATGGTTAAAACATCAGTGGCTCAACGTGAGTGATGTTTAAATTGACATATCTACCCTCATGAGGTCATAAGGAACATCGTTTCAATGGGCACATATATACTCAAAAGGCTGTTACTGATCATCCCGACATTGTTCTTTGTTCTCTTGATCAATTTTGTTGTGGTTCAAATTGCACCTGGTGGGCCTGTTGAACAAGCGATTCAACAAGCAGAAAACTTCCAAGGGGTCAATATGACTGCTGGAGGTCTATCATCTTCGGTAAATAACCATGAGTATCGTGGTGCACAGGGCTTAAGCGAAGATATGGTCGATAAAATCAAACAGCAATATGGCTTTGATCGACCTGCACATGAACGATTCTGGTTGATGTTAAAAAACTATTTAGCTTTAGATTTTGGCACGAGTTTTTTTAAAGATAAGCCGGTGACTGAACTGTTATGGGAAAAAATGCCAGTCACCATTTCCTTGGGTGCGTGGAGTACTTTTTTAATTTATTTAATCTCAATTCCTTTAGGGATTAAAAAAGCCAAACAACATGGCTTATTTTTTGATAAATCAACTTCATTACTTTTGGCTGTGGGCTATGCCGTTCCCGCTTTTGTATTTGCAATATTGTTGATCGTTTTTTTTGCTGGTGGTTCTTATTTACAATGGTTTCCTTTACAAGGTTTTGTTTCGGACAACTTTCACAGCCTCAATCTATTTGAAAAAATAGCAGATTATTTTTGGCACATGGCTTTACCTTTGTTGGCCATGGTGCTGGGTGGATTTGCGAGTTTAACCTATCTGACAAAATATTCATTTATGGAAGAGCTCAATAAGCAGTATGTGCTTGCAGCACGAGCAAAAGGCTTAACTGAAAATGACGTGTTATATAAACATGTGTTTCGCAATGCATTGTTGGTGATTGTTGCCGGTTTGCCTGAAGTATTGGTTGGGGTGTTCTTTGTTGGAAATCTACTGATTGAAATTATTTTTAACTTGGATGGCTTAGGCTTGCTGGGTTTTGAAGCCGTGCAACAACGTGATTATCCTGTGATTTTTGGTGCTTTGTTCTTTCTAACCTTATTTGGGCTGATTTTACGTTTAATCTGTGATGTGGTTTATCGTGTGATTGATCCGCGAATTGATTTTGAATCGAGAGGTGCAAAATAATGTCACTGGTCATGCAAGCACGAATACAGAAATTTAAGAATAATCGCTTGGGTTTTGTCTGTTTCATTGTATTTATCGTTTTATTTATCCTTTCAATTTCTGCCGAATTTATTGCCAATGATAAGCCCTTATTGGTCAAATACGATCAGCATTATTACATGCCAGTTTTAAAGGCTTATCCTGAAACACATTTTGGAGGGGTCTTTGAAACAGAAGCCGATTATCGTGATCCGGTGGTTCAGCAGTTGATTGAGGAAAAAGGCTGGTCGATTTGGCCACTGGTTCGTTATTCCTTCCAAACTCCCAATTTGGATTTAGCCGTTCCTGTTCCATCACCACCCAGCGCACAAAACTGGTTAGGTACAGATGATCAAGGGCGTGATGTATTTACCCGTATTCTTTATGGTCTACGCATATCACTGTTGTTTGGTTTGGCATTGACACTATTTGCTGCATTTATTGGAATTATTGTTGGCGCGATACAGGGCTATTATGGCGGATGGGTAGATTTAATTGGGCAACGTCTGCTTGAAGTTTGGGGTGGTTTGCCGACTTTATTTATGGTGATCATCTTGGTCAGTATATTTACCCCGAGTGTCTATTGGCTATTTCTGATTATGTTGATTTTTGGCTGGACAGAGTTGGTCGGTATAGTGCGCGCTGAGTTTCTTCGTGCCCGTCATTTAGATTATGTTCAAGCAGCACGTGCATTAGGGGTGAGTGATTTGATGATTATGTTCCGACATATCTTGCCCAATGTGATCAGTTCAAGTTTATCTCAACTTCCATTTATGCTGACTGCAAATATCACCGCACTTACTGCATTGGATTTTTTAGGTTATGGGCTTCCACCAGATGCAGCCTCCCTCGGTGAATTATTACTACAAGGTAAAAATAATTTAAATGCGCCGTGGCTGGCTTTATCCGGATTTTTTACTTTGGCCTTGGTGCTATCTTTATTGATTTATATTGGGGAGGCGACACGCGATGCATTCGATCCAAGACGTCAAAAATGATCAATCTTTGTTGTTGTCTGTCCAACATCTGCATATTGAAAATGAGCGTAAAGAGGTGCTGGTCAATAATCTTAACTTTGACCTACATGTTGGGGAAACTGTTGCGATTGTCGGGGAGAGTGGTTCAGGCAAATCAATTAGTGGTTTGGCGTTACTTGGCTTGCTTCCTGAAAATTTAACTGTGACTGGGCAAGCGTTATATGATGAGCAAAATCTATTGTCTCTTAATCAAAATGCGCAGTTGGCGATCCGTGGTAAAAAAATTGCCATGATTTTTCAAGAACCGATGACTGCACTCAACCCACTACATAAAGTTGAGCGGATTATTGGTGAGACTTTACTTTTAGATGGGATGTCCAAGGAAAAAGTCAGAAAGCGTGTCTATGATTTATTGTGTGATGTCGGGATGGAAGAACCTGAGGATAAGTTGAATCGTTATCCACATGAGTTATCAGGTGGTCAAAGACAGCGTGTTTTGATTGCATCAGTTTTGGCCCAAAAGCCTGAAATTATTATTGCGGATGAACCCACAACAGCCTTAGATGTTACATTGCAATCGCAAGTTTTAAACTTATTACAACTGCTTATTCTAAACCATAAAATGGCGATGATTTTAGTCAGCCATGACTTGAATTTGGTGCGTAAATATTCCAATCAAGTGATTGTGATGAATCAGGGACAGGTTGAAGAAAAAGGCACAGTTCGAAATATTTTTCAAAACCCTAAAACCAGCTATACCCAATATTTATTGGATCATGATTTTGGTGAAGCCAATGCTTTACCACATAAACGTAACTTAGTTTTATCTCTGCATCGTGTTGGGGTTAAATTTCCAATAAGAAAGGGGATATTTAATCGAGTTAAAGATTATTTTGTTGCCGTTGAACCGATCAATTTACGTTTAGATCGAGCTGAGTCCATTGGCATTGTTGGAGAAAGCGGTTCTGGTAAAACCTCTTTGGCGTTGGCAATCGCACGACTTAAACAATGCTCGGGTAATATTTTCCTACTCAATCAAGACTTGAACAGGTTGAGCCAGCGTAAATTACGTCCACTTCGATCCAATTTTCAGATTGTATTCCAAGATCCGTTAAGCAGCTTAAATCCACGTATGACTGTTGACCAGATTATTCGAGAGGGCTTAACACTACAACGTCTAAAAGAAGCTGAAATGCTGATTCGTATCAATGAAATTTTAGATAAAGTAGATCTCCCGATAACAGTTAAACAGCGTTATCCACATGAGTTGTCTGGCGGTCAACGGCAACGTGTGGCTTTAGCGCGTGCTGTGGTATTACGCCCTAAATTATTGATTCTCGATGAACCAACCTCAGCACTTGACCGGACCACACAGCGTGCGATTGTAAAATTACTGCGTCAGTTACAACAGGATTATCAGATGAGTTATTTATTTATTAGTCATGATTTACAGGTTGTAAAAGCACTTTGTCAGAAAGTTCTGGTATTAAAAGATGCTAAAGTTATCGAATTTCATGACACTCAAGCCTTATTTGATAAACCTTTAAATGACTATACCAAGCGATTAATTGCCGCGAGTCAGTATTAACGCTGTATAGATGGTCTAGTTTAAAAAATATTCACATTAACAAAGTTGACAAAATGCATTGTCAGATTTACGCTTGAACTATTATAAATTTAAATTAGAGTAAAAGCTCTAATCACTAAAGAGATTTGACCATGAGCCATCTTGCACAAGCATTAGAAATAAAAAACACACCATTTAAAAACCGAATTATTAAAGGTGCGATGAGTGAAGCATTGGCCAACCATGCAGGGCAACCGAACCAATTGCATTTAGGTTTATATGATGCTTGGGGGAAAGGCGGCTTGGGTTGTGCCATTACGGGGAATGTGATGGTTGATTTCCGTGCTAAGAATGAGCCGGGTGTTGTTGTAGTTGAAACTGAACGTGATCTTGCCAAACTGACTGAATGGGCAAATGTGGGTAAAAAGCACGGGATGGTACAACTGATTCAGTTATCACATCCAGGTCGTCAGTGTCCAAAAGGGCTCAATAAAGAAACTGTTGCGCCTTCAGCAGTGCCTTTTAGTCCAATGTTGGCGACGACATTTGGTACACCACGTGCACTTAATGAAGCAGAAATTTTGGATATCATTCAACGATTTGCTGAAGCTGCGCGGATCTGTGAAAAAGCAGGATTTGAAGGTGTACAATTACATGGTGCACATGGTTATTTGATCAGTCAATTTCTTTCACCATTGACCAATAAACGTCAAGATCAATGGGGTGGTTCGATTGAAAACCGTATGCGTTTCTTATTAGAAATTTATGCTGCAGTGCGTGCTAAAACCTCAGAAAACTTTATTATTTCAGTCAAACTGAACTCTGCAGATTTCCAGCGTGGCGGAATCACAGAAGAAGAAGTGGTTCAAGTATTTAAAGCCATTGATACAGCAGGGATCGATCTGATTGAGATTTCTGGTGGTACCTATGAAGCACCGGCAATGGCAGGCGCAAAAGCGGATAAACGTAAGCAAAGTACGATTGCACGTGAAGCATATTTCTTGGATTTTGCAGAAAAAATTCGTAAAGAAGTCAAATGTCATCTTATGGTGACAGGTGGTTTCCGTACAGCGCAAGGAATGAATGCGGCTTTAGACAGTGGTGCGTGTGAATTTATTGGGATTGCACGTCCTCTTGCGGTAGAACCTGAAGTCAGCAACAACTTGATTGCTGGTCAGGATGTTCGATATGCAGTAGAACAAATCAAAACTGGTATCCCTTTTGTTGATAAAATGGCAATCATGGAAATTCTGTGGTATGCCGCTCAGTTTAAAGCAATTGGTGAAGGGAAGAAGCCAAATCCTAAGCTTTCTCCACTCAAGGTTTTCTTTAATTATGCAAAAAATAATATCAAAGCAGTGATTCAAGGACGAGTAAACTCGCGAAAATCAGCCTAATAAAGATTGGGAGAAGCGTAGTCTCGACTTAAAAAATTGATTTTAAGGTTGCTATTGGTCTGCTTTAGATCAATACGATTTAAATGTGTCAGCAGACCATTGTCCTTTCACTAAAGCCGTTTGAAAGGCGGGTCTGCTTTCTATTTGCAGAAGATAGCGCTGAATTTCAGTGAACTTTTGATATCTTGGGTGAGGTTCAAAACAGGCTTTGTTTCAACAAGGTCTAAATTAAAAAATGTTGAACTGCTTATTATTACAAAACAAAGCCCTAAAAGCAGCTAGGGCTTTGACAGAAAGCAATTAATCTAGCTATTGGACAATGGGTTAATGCGCACAAAAAGCCATATTAAAATATTCAAATAATTCAGGCGTATTTAACCACAGCATACTTGACAGCCCGAACAGAATAACAATAACCAACCAGATACTGAGCTTGAGCCACGAGAATGAATTAGTCATTAACCACAGCCTCTTCATTGACAAAGAAATGCACAATAACGCCGACTACACACAAGGCAATTGAGCATCCCCAAATGATGTTGTAGTTACCCGTTATATCATGATTTAAACCGCCTAGCCATCCACCAAAAAATGAACCGATTTGGTGAGTGAAAAACACTAGGCCGCTTAGCATGGTTAAGTATTTCACACCAAACATATTGGCCACAATGCCATTGGTTAGGGGTACAGTCGAAAGCCATAAAATCCCCATAACGATACCAAAGGCGTAAACAGTCCAAATACTCAATGGCAGCATCAGAAACGCAACAATCGCAACGCCACGTAAACCATATAAACCCATAAGCAGATGCGGTTTGGAATACTTACCACCAAGCCAACCTGCGGTATAGGTTCCGATAATATTAAATAGACCAACCAATGCAAGAAAGATCGTTCCAGTGGATGCATCAAAACCATGATCAATCAAATAACCGGGTAGGTGAATGCCTAAAAAAACCACTTGGAATCCACACACCGAGAAACCAAAGGCTAACCATAAAAAAGGTTTATGCTGAAAGGCAATTTTAAGAATCTGTTTAAAGCTTAAATTGGGTTTTATCGCTTGTTTAATTGCATTTGGCGGTACATACATAGGCGCTTTAAGCATCCATGCCAATGGGACAATCAGCACGATGAGTATTGCTGTAATGACTAGCGCAGATGACCAACCAAAGTTCTTAATGAGAAGTAGAGTGGTGGGCAACATAATGAATTGCCCAAATGAACCTGCCGCACTGGCTATACCCATTGCCATACTACGCTTGCTTGGATGCGCTGCTCGTCCTACGGCTGAAAGTAATACCGAGAATGATGTTGCAGAGAGGGCTAAGCCGATAATTAAGCCGACACTGATATCTAGTAACAGCACATTTGAACTGATAGACATTAACAATAGGCCAATGGTGTAGAGCACCCCGCCTATTGCAACAATCTTTTTACTGCCATATCTGTCTGCAAGCGCACCAGTAAAAGGTTGTACTGCACCCCAGAATAGATTTTGTATGGCAATGGCTAAACTAAAAACCTGATGACTCCAACCAAACTCATGGCTCATGGGTACAAGATAAAGCCCAAAACCGTGACGTACACCTAAAGAGAGTGCCAAGATAAAAGCACTACCGATGAGCATATAAATGAGTGGTTTAGAGAAACGTGTGTCGTCGTATAGTGCTGACATAAGCTATCCATTGAATCATCATGCGAGAATTGTAGATGATTCAATGGGACTTCGCGATAGAATAAAAATTTATCAATCGATAAATTTCAGTGATCAGTCAGCATATGTTAACGAAAATAAATTTAATTTTTAGAAGCGATAACCCACACCGACATAAGTAATCAGAGGATCAATATCAATTTTGGTTTTGGCTGTAACAAGTTGTTTGTTGGTATTTGAGTCTGAAATGGTAATGGTCGCATCACTACTCATTGGTGCATAAGTGACAGAGCCTACTCCAAACCAGCGATCATTAAAATCATAGGTTGCACCCAGTGTGGCCATAGGTGCCCAAGCATCATCTGCTTCTACTTTAACTACAGGATTTGCAGATGATTTTTTGCCATCTAATGCTGCTCCAGCCTGTCCATCTAATACGTTCTGGATCATGTGACCTGCTGCAATCAGATCGTCTTTTACGCCATTATCGACTTTTAGGTGAGTAAAATGTGCATACATGACACCTACACCCACATAAGGCCGAAGTTTATTCACACCAGATTTACCAAATTGATAATGTAGTTCTGCCGCTGGCAACCATGCAGTTGCAGATGCTGCTTTTGAATGTTTTGTTAAATCAGTAATCGCAATATCTTTTTTTAAGTCAATACTGCCAAGTGGTGTAGAATCTTTACCGGTCAATGGTGCATAGATTTGACCTTCGCCTTCAATCTCAACTTTAGGTGGAACACCTGCTTTAAACTCTAATGAAAGATTATCAGTGAAGTAGTAGTTTCCCATCAGGCCAAAAGTATCCACATCTTTTGCTGTTAGACCAGTACCTTCAGAGGTCCAACTGGATAGACCATTGACTGTGGCTGTGCCCGTTAAAGCGCCAGGAATTGTGTCACCCAAAAGGCCGATTGCACCATAAAGAAAAGGATTGGATTCTTTAACTGCTGCGTCTAAAACTGCCTTTTTAGAAATATCACCTACTTTAGATTGTGTTCCTTCTGCAACGGCAGTATTCACTTTGATCGGATTAGCGTTACCCTGTGGCATTGCATGTAGCCAACCTGCTGAAACAGAAAAGCGTTTAAACCCATCACCATCTTTAAGACTAAAATAAGGTGAATCTGCATGCGCCATCATCGGTAAAGTCATGCATGAGGTCATGATGCAAAGTAATGGTTTTTTCATAGGTTTGGACTCCATGTCCGTAATTGATACTAATTTTTATGCGTTTTTATTATTAGAAGTTTTTGCTGTTAATTAATGTAGTCTTTACAAAGGCTTTTTTTAAGTGAATGTTCTTTTTTTAATGTTTTATTTATCATAAGTTTATATATGTAATATAACTGTAATCATATTGTCATGATATTACATGCTAAAAATAAGTCACGATCTCGGTTAAAAACAATGATAAAACATTGACTTGGTAGAAAGGAAAAATTCAAGTTATAACAAAAGGTCATATGAACATGACCTTTTGTTAAGCAGTATAAGTCATTTTAGTCAATGACTTTCATTATTTTTGAAAACGAGATAGATCTTCTTCAGGGCGCGCGGTTAAAACTTCTACACCGTCTTTGGTCACCAGCAGGGTATGTTCGTATTGAGCTGAAAGACTATGGTCTTTGGTCACCACCGTCCATTTATCACCCATTAAACGTGTTTGCCAAACACCCGCATTTACCATTGGCTCAATGGTAAAGGTCATACCTTCTTCTAAAACCATGCCTGAATTAGGTTGACCATAGTGAAGGACTTGTGGTTCATCATGGAATACGGTACCAATACCGTGACCACAATATTCACGCACTACACTAAAGCGTTCTGATTCAACATATTTTTGAATCGCCGCACCAATATCACCAATGGTTGAACCCGGTTTCACGGTTTCCATACCACGGTACATTGCTTCTTGAGCAACTTTACACAAACGTTCAGCAATAATCGACGTTTCACCACCAACCACATACATCATATTGGTATCACCGTGATAACCATCCTTAATCACAGTGACATCAATATTGAGAATATCGCCTTTCTTTAAAATTTTATTTGCAGATGGAATACCGTGACATACCACATGATTTACAGAGGTACAAATCACATGTTGGAATGCAGGGCGACCAGGCGCAGCGCCATAACCTAAACATGCAGGTATAGCGTCTTGTTTGTTGACAATATAGTCATGACAAATCGTATCCAATTCAAGTGTACTGACACCTGGTTTGATATGCGGTTTGATCATATCCAAAACTTCTGCAGCCAATCGACCTGCAACACGCATTTTTTCAATTTCATCTGCGGTTTTGATTAATCGACGTGGCGCTTCGTAAGTACTGTTCATGATCTTTAAAAACTTTTGGAAATTTGTATGTGACTATGGTATAAATAGCCGCCCAATTTATCAAATGCTTTCTGTGACTTTCTTTGTGAATGGTTTATGGAAATATTGATAAGGGTAATTTAAAAATCCGCACATATGTCGTCACATTACTCTGGGTGCCTGAAAGGGTGGAGAATGCGGACATATGGAGGCCTAACCCAAACTTTTAAGGTAAAGAAAATGGCAGATTACAACGTAAGCATGCGCGACCTTCTTCAAGCTGGCGCGCACTTTGGTCACCAAACTCGCTTCTGGAACCCAAAAATGCGTCAATACATTTTTGGTGCGCGTAACCGTATTCACATCATCAACCTTGAACATACTGTTCCTGCGTTAAATGATGCTTTGAATTTTGTTAACAATCTAGCAAGCAAAAAGAACAAAGTATTGTTCGTTGGTACAAAACGTGCTGCTTCTAACATCATTCGTGAACAAGCTCAACGCGCTGGTCAGCCTTATGTTGATCACCGTTGGTTGGGTGGTATGTTGACTAACTGGAAAACTCTTCGTCAGTCAATCAACCGTTTGAAAGATCTTCAAACTCAATCACAAGATGGTACTTTTGCTAAACTGACTAAACGTGAAGCATTAGAACGCGCTCGTGAAATGGAAAAACTTGAACGCTCTTTAGGCGGTGTTAAGAACATGGGTGGTTTACCTGACGCATTGTTCATCATCGACGTTGATCACGAAGCAATCGCGATTAAAGAAGCTAAAAACCTTGGTATTCCAGTAATCGGTATCGTTGATACAAACTCTAACCCAGATAACGTAGATTTCGTTATTCCTGGTAATGACGATGCGATCCGTGCTGTTACACTTTATGCTTCTGCAATGGCTGATGCAATTCTTGCTGGTAAAGAATACGCTCAAACTCAAGCGAATGCTCAAGCTAAAGGCGAAGAAGCTGCGAAAGAAGCTCCTGAGGCTTAATGCGTTTTGACGCAAGCTTGTCATTTTTGTGATTTAAAATGATGACAAATTGAGCGTCGAGAAAGCAAAGCGGCCCAGAGGAACCTTTGGGCCGTTTTTGTTGAACAGATTCATATTCTACCGTATTTAGGAGAACAACATGACTGCAGTTACTGCGAGCATGGTAAAAGAATTACGTGACCGTACTGGTCTTGCAATGATGGAATGCAAAAAAGCATTAACAGAAGCAGACGGTGACATCGAATTAGCGATTGATAATCTTCGTAAATCAGGTCAAGCAAAAGCAGCTAAAAAAGCTGGTAACATTGCTGCTGATGGCGCGATCACAATTGCTCAAGAAGGTAATAAAGCAATTCTTTTAGAAGTAAACTGTCAAACTGACTTCGTTGCGAAAGACGAAAACTTTGCTGGTTTCTCTGCGAAAGTTGCTGCTGCTGCACTTGCTGCTGGTGTAACTGATGCTGCTCAAATTGCTGAATTGAAACTTGAAGATGGTTCAACTGTTGAAGAAGCTCGTATTGCGCTTGTTCAAAAAATCGGTGAAAACATCCAAGTTCGTCGTGCTGCAATTGTTGAAGGTGAAAACCTTGCAGTTTACAAACACGGTTTAAAAATCGGTGTTGTTGTTTCTTACACAGGTTCTGCTGAAACTGGTAAAGGTATTGCAATGCACGTTGCTGCGTTCAACCCAGTTGCTGTAACTGCTGAAGATGTTTCTGCTGATCTTATCGCGAAAGAGAAAGAAATTGCTGAAGCTAAAGCGATTGAATCTGGTAAGCCAGCGAACATCGTTGAAAAAATGGTGACTGGTTCAGTTGAAAAATACTTGAACGAAGTTGTTCTTGAGCGTCAACAATACGTAATCGACAACGACAAAAAAGTTGCTGAAGTATTGAAAGCGACTGCAACAACTGTAGCTCAATTCGTTCGCTTCGAAGTAGGTGAAGGTATTGAGAAGAAAGCTGAAATGAGCTTTGCAGAAGAAGTTGCTGCTGCTCAAGCGGCTGCTAAATAATTTTTACTCACTGAGTATAATTATTGAAAACCCCTCCTTAGAGGGGTTTTTTTTGTCTGTAATTTAATTGAAGTAGATTCAGAAGAATTAATTCATACATATCTAAAAGATTATTCTTTTATAATTCCACAATGAACATTGATTAGACTCAAACTTTATGGCAAATAAAACTCAACTTGGTATTGGTGCTGTAATCGCAGTGATCGTCGCAGCTTATCTAGGCGTTGATCTTAATCAACAAAAAAATCAAGCAACTGAATCCTCTAAAGTTGAATCGATCGATCAGCAAAACAATCATTCACAAGACAATACACAGCATGTGAATGAGCAAAGTAAAGATAACCAATTTAAAGATAAGCCGTCTGCCAATAGTCAAAATCAAAATGGTCTTGAGGTTATTCGAAAAGCCTACGATGCAAAACTCAGTAATGTTCAAGTACAATCGATTGGTCGAGTAAAAGCCGTCTTGCGTGATGATAATGAAGGTTCACGTCATCAAAAATTTATTCTTGCAATGGATAATGGCTTAACTGTACTGGTTGCGCATAATATTGATTTAGCACCCCGTATCGATAATTTACGCAAAGGTGATACTGTCGAATTTTTTGGCGAATATGAATATAGTAATCAAGGTGGTGTAATGCATTGGACACACCATGATCCAAAACGTCGTCATCAAGATGGTTGGCTAAAACATAATGGAAAAACCTATCAGTAATCTATTGGTTATTCTCTTATGTGCACAAAAGATCTTTGTATTTTCCATGTCTAATCGTATAGATAGCAATTTTGTTCTATACGCTTTTTATAAACATGCTATTTTTAAATTATTATCTAAAGTCTGAATAGAAAAAATGCAGGAGTGGGCAAGCTATTTTCACCTAAAAGAATTGGGTGGATTAGAGTTGTTAAAAGCACAGTATCACCATAAGCAATTTTCAAAGCATGTGCATGAAGGTTATTGTATTGGTGTGATTGAAGATGGTGCACAGAGTTTTTATCGGACTGGGCAGTTACATACAGCACCGAAGGGCGACATTATTTTAGTCAATGCTGATGAAATTCATACAGGTTCATCTGCTGTCGAGTCAGGCTGGAAATATCGTGCAATTTATCCAACGCCAGAAATGTTGTTAGATGCAGGGCAAGATTTTTTTAGTGTTAAAAATAGCGTACCGTGGTTCCCACAAGCAGTTGTGCAAGATGTTGGATTGGCACAGCAACTCTGTTTACTTTTTGATTTATTAGAACAAAAAGAAAATACTTTACTGAAAGAGAGTATGTATTTATCCACTTTAGCCCGCTTAATCAGTCGTTATGGTCGTGCCAAATTAACACCTGCTGAATTACCAGAAGCACAACGGAAAGTTGAAATAGTCAAAGATTTATTAAGCAGTTTTCCTGAGCATGATTATTCGCTCACTGATTTGGCGACATATGTAGGATTAAGCCCTTGGCATTTTTTACGTGAATTTAAAAAATATACGGGCTTACCACCGCATAGCTGGTTGGTTCAAGTCCGTTTACAGAAAGCGCGCCAATTATTAAAACAAGGGCAGAGTATCGCAATGACTGCTCAAAATAGTGGTTTTTCAGATCAAAGTCATTTTAATCGTCATTTTAAAAAAGCAGTCGGGGTTACACCTTCTCAATATTTAAGCACGTTAAATATTTAATAAATGTATTTGGGAATAGTCATTTAAACGTTCTACAGTCCCTCACCAAATAGCAATTTCATCCAAGCGATCACTGATCATTTATAAGATACTGCTTAAATTCTTAGATTTGGATTTTGCAAATGAGTGATCAATTTGAATCTTATACTGCCGACATTGAGCCGAAGTCTATGCAAAATAAAAAGGCTTTTTTCCAAGGTGTGGTGGATATTTTACCTTTATCTATTGCCGTACTGCCTTGGGGTATTCTGGCTGGATCAATGGCAATCAATGCTGGATTAAGCTTTGCACAAGCGTTCTCAATGTCCGCTGTTGTATTTGCAGGTGCAGCACAGTTGGTAAGTTTAGGTTTAGTCATGTCACATGCATCTGCCTTGACGATTATGATTACGGTATTTTTCTTAACCAGTCAGCATTTAATTTATGCGCTTAATTTTCGTCAAGATGTCAGTCGTTTTCCGTTTAAGCAACGCATATTAATTGGCTTCTTGCTGACAGATGAACTGTTTGCTGTCGGTATTGGCAAAGATAAACAACGCAACTTTGCTTATCTGTTTGGTGCTGGGCTATGTTTTTATTTGGCTTGGTGTCTATTTAGTGTATTGGGAATTGTACTGGCTAAATCAATTCCAAATTTAGAAAGCTTACATTTAGATTTTTCAATTGTTGCGGTATTTATTTTGATTATTGTGCCTATGGTGAAAAGTAGCGCAACTTTAGTGGGCGTCATATTTACCTTAGTATCTGCCTGTATTTTTAAATATTTTCAATTTGAAGCGGGCATTGTGCTATCTGGGATTTTGGGAATGTTTAGTGCGATGTGTACGGCAAAAATCGTCGGAGTAACAAACATAGGAGCACCAAAATGACATGGACTTTATTGTTAACTTTGGCAGGCATTGTATTGATTAACCGTTACTTTTTTTTAGAACCTAAAATCGCCCTGAAATTACCTCGTGTGATTGGAAATATGTTGCAGTATTCAGCGCCATGTTTGCTGACCGCTATTTGTGCCCCAATTGTATTTTTTAATGGAGATCAATTGCGTGCATTGCCTTTGGATGCCTATTTTTTAACAGCAATGATCTGTGTTGTTTTAGCACTTATTTCTAAGAAAATTCTAGTCAATTTAGCTTTAAGTTTATTGTGCTTTTACGGGTTATTTTATCTGTTAAATTGAAGAAAATGGAGGGAAAAGCCGAATTGAATTTTCCCTCTGGTTTATTTGCGCTAAAAAGCCAGTTTCTGGCGTGTTTTCCATTTGGGTAGTACTTTACCAAGATAGGCATCCATGCACCATACGGGGCCAATGAGGAGGAATTGAAGGTCTTTAAAGAAAGAAGGCTTTTTACCTTCGACTTTGTGACCATAAAATTGACCAATCCAAGCCAGAATAAATACCCCAATATAGAAACCAACACCGACTGGGAGTAAGTAAATGACCCATGCCATGACTGCAATTAATGCGGTCATTGCTACAGCAAGAACAATATCTAAACGGGCATAGAAAACGAGGGTTAGAACTAGAAGTAGTGCCGTAAGCAAAGCACTAAAATGTGCAAGAATCCCAATGATGGCAAATAAAATCGCGGGAACACAAGCCCAATGGATGGCTTTATTGGTTTTGTTTTGATGACTTTCGCTATATTCATCGAACCATTCGGTGATTGTTTTCATTTGGCGCTCCATGCATGTGGTTGGCTATATTTATTTTTTGCTGAAAACAATATAAATCAGAATAATGTTTTGGTCAAAATAGCGGCTTTAATTAACGTGAGTATGACTTAACTATATCTTTAACTTATTGAAAAGCAATGATCTCGACGGAGTCTTGCTGAGCTTACATTCAATTTCAGGATCAGCCTGCGGCTCGCCCTACTTTTCTTTCGGGATGAGGAGCGAAGCTCCGCAAGGGTAACCATCTTGCGCAGCTACATCGCTGCTCACCGCAAAACTCGTCGACCACCAGTAACGCATTCAATGAATCGCAGAAATAACACTTTTTTGAATGAAGTCCTGCCTCAGACAGTTGCGGATGACGTTTCCACGTATCATATTTCATCAAAAATTTTATATCGAAATCAGGTTAATTAAAAATAAGTGCTGGTCAGGGGATTTCAATGTGTTGCCTGATAGAAATTTAAAATATCACGTGCCCATGTTTGGTGTTCTGGTTTAAGTGTGACTTTGATTTCCTGAAAATTGGTGACATCGTTGCCATCGCTTTCGTCGGCATAATAGGCGATCCCATGTGTTTTATTGGGATAGTTGGGAATTTGATAGCTAAAATATACTTTATTTTTATTGGCTTTGACGATGTTTAACAGGTGATTTTTATCTTCAATGGCACCAAATTCATTGTCTAAACTGAGCTTTTTGATATTGGGGAAATACAAACTTGCGCTATGCATGGCACAGCCAGCACACGCGGATGAATTATAAATGGTGATGGCTTCATCTTTTTTACGGCTTGCCAGCACAGCATACGCAATGCCAGAAGGTCCCATATCCGTGCTGATCACTTGCCATGAAAGGGGGACAAGTACGGGACCAATACCCGGCAGCAAGATGATTTTAAAGTTTTTTGCTTGAGTCGCAGATAATGTATAACTGAACTGACATTTCACTTGTTGGGTATTGTTGATCTTACAGATGGAATCATCTTTGTAGAATCCTGTATCGTTAAAAGGATTGGGAATTGCTGCAATATAGGTATCCACTGTTACATTATTGCTGAGAGTAGCTGCGGGAAGTTGTTCAAGTTGGTGTTGTGGCTGAGGTGCTTGGTTGGTTTTTAGATCAGGAAAAGTGGCTTTGAAAATAGCGATATCTCCATAAGCAAAACCACTTAGGCCCAATAGTATGATTAAAAATTTCGAATTGAGCATGTCCTATCTCGACTATCCCTTACTGATCCTTATTGGGGACTTTGATAAATCAATTGACCTTCTTTATAGGTTGCCAATATTTTGATGTCTTTAATCTTTTGAGTGGGCACTTTTAATGGGTCTTGATCTATCACCACAAGATCCGCTAATTTGCCTTTTTCTAAGGTACCTTTGTCTTTTTCTTCAAAGTATTGGTATGCGGCCCAATCTGTGACTGATTTTAATGCAATATAAGGACTGACTTTTTGATTCTCACCTAATACATCTCTAGAACGGGTGGTACGATTGACGGTTGCATCAATCACCATCATATTTTTAGGAGGGATGACTGGAGCATCATGGTGCTCAGTAAAAATCATATTTTTTCTTAATGCAGAACCTGTAGGGGAAATTCGGTTGGCACGTTCTGCGCCGAGCGTTTCATGTTTATGCCAATCGCCCCAGTAGTAAGTATGTAATGAGAAGAACGAAGGAATAAGCCCTAATTTCTTGGCTTGATCTAATTGATCCTCACGCATGGTTTGCGCATGAATAATCACATTGCGGCGATCTGCTTGGCCATATTGTGCATTGGCTGTCTCAATAGTTGCGAGATATTGGTCAATTGCAGCATCACCATTGGCATGTGCAAGAATTTGCCAATGGTTTTTATAAGCCAGATTAATTGCATCTTGAACCATTTTTGTATCTGGGTAGGCTGGATAACCACGATAGTCTTTAGTTTTTCCTTCTGGTGGGATGAAGTAAGGCTGCGTTAGCCATGCGGTTTTGCCTTGTGGGGAGCCATCTAGGCTGATTTTAACCCCACCAATTCTAAAATGATTTTGATAATTGAGACTACTGCCATTTTTCAGCATGTAATCTTTTTCATTGATGATATCTGGATAAACCACGACATCAATATTCAATTGATTGATGGCCGCAAAACTTCGCCATAATTCAGCTGTACCATGATCTGCACGACCTTCTTGTACAGTAGTATAGCCATTTTTGATATAGGTATTCAGTGCTGTTTTTGCCATATTTTGCATGATTTCAGGTGGAACTTTGCTAAACGCAGTTGCCATTGCTGAAAAAACAGCAGCTTCTTCAAGTACACCATTGGGTTCTTGAGAATTTGCTTTACGACGAATAATCCCGCCAGTTGGATTTGGGGTATTTTTATTGATGTTTAAAAGTTCAAGAGCCTTATGATTGACAGAGGCTAAGTGTCCTGACTGATGTAAAACAATAATCGGGTGATTGGTGGAAACCAAGTCTAAATCATCTGCTGTAGGATGTCGTTTTTCTTTAATTTGGGCGTCATCATAACCATTTCCAATAATCCAGCCTGAGGTTGCTTTGATAAAGTCAGGATTGTTTTGTTGCCACAATGAAAGTTCATGAATTAATGATGCAATATCTGAAACGTTACCATCTGGCGTAGGGTAGAGATTTGCCACAGTTTGCTGTAGACCGACACTATTTAAATGACTATGTGCATCAATAAAACCAGGCAGCAGGGTATGACTGTTTAAGTTAACCTCTTGGGTATTTTTTTGTTTTAACTTTTGCGCTTGTTTTAAATCACCTGCAAAGACAATTCTTCCATCCTTGACCAGGAGCGCTTCGACATAATGGGGTGACATGCCTTGCATGGTTAAAATTGAGCCACCGTAAAATAGCGTGTTTGTTTGCGTCAATGTTGCAAGATCCGCGGGTGTATTCGTGTTTGTTGGAGATATTGTGGTACATGCGCTAAGCGAGCCAAGGCCAATTACGCAGATGATGGGTGCAATTGCATGGACAAGTTTTGATGGAACGCTGATTTGTAACATGAATAATCCCCCAATTTTGTTTTATTAAATATTGCTGAAAATAGATGAATTGAATTGTTTATTTTATTCAAACTAGCAAAGATTGTGATCTGCGTATAGATTTGATATGTGTATAAAAATAATGACTGTTTTTAAATTTTAGCAATGATCTTGATTCATCCTAAACGATTTTTTATTTATATACAGCCTAAATAAATCTTTTTCTAAAATAAATCACACACAACAGCGCCAGTGCTAAACCAATAAATGAGGGGCCATAACCGATAGGAGTAGCAAGTAAGCCAACAATTACTGCTCCTGCTACAGCCCCACCATAATTAAAAATATTCACCCGTGCGATAATTTCATCGCGTCGATTTTCATCTATACGACCTGCTGCTGAAAATGTCAGCGGGACTAATGCGCCTACAGCAACACCAGCCAGTGCAAAACCAGCAATGACAATCGCCAATGAATGCCCTAAGCCAGCGATTGCACAGCCCGTTGCACCAATCAGCGTTGTGATGAAGGCAACCCATGCAGCGCTTTTAAATTTTAAAAGATAATCCAGACTTAAACGTGTGAGTAAAATACCCATTTGGTAAGCAGCATAACCCAATGGGGCGACTGTGGCTGAGCTTGCTAAAATATCTTTAAGATAAATTGAACTCCACGTGCTGATTGCTGAATCAACAGTAAAGGCGATGAGAATGATCACACCAAAAATAAGCAATTGTTTATGCGGAATTGGCGAACGTTGTTGAGGATGTAGGGCAGCATTTTCTTTTTGTTGAAATAACCAACGTTTTGACACTTGCGATGTAATCAAACACATCACGACAGCAATGCACAATGCTGCTGTTGCCCCAAGTGTAGTTGAAACTGTCGCAGACATGATTAACGCGCCAAGGAAAGCAGCAGCGGTATAACAGGCAAAGAAACCTCCCAAGGCGCTTTTTCCAAGTTTTTGCTCCATCATGACAGCTTGCATATTCAATGCCGCATCTAAACATCCGAGTCCAAGCCCATAAAGTAAAAAACTAGCGACCATGATCATGACACTAGGACTAAATGCTGCAATTGCAATACCGATGCCTTCAAATAGCAAGCCGATAACAATAGCCAGCCTTGAACCTAGTTTCACAGCGAGTCGATCTGCCAAAATAGAACCCAACGCTGCTGCAATACAGACGCTAAGGATAATAATCGACAGTTGATCATCTGAAAGTCTGAATCGGTTTTTGATTGTAGGAAGCGCGGTCATGACGCTGGCATAACCCAAGCCTTGCGTGGCAAAACCAAGTGCGATTACTTTTTGGGTTTTGCTGAGGGATGTATGCGCGAAGTTTGGCGTTTTGCTGTTCACGTCCATGCATGGCTCACTTTTTTACTTTTAGAATTTAAACTTCGGTTTTCGTTTTGCTGTTTAGTGATACATCCTGTATCGACTCGCATTTTATTTTATCTGGAATGCATTTAAAGAAAAGGGGCATAACTGGAAAGTTAAGGGGGCAATTCGGACATCTGTATTTTTATTTTTTGCAATAAAAAAGCCACTGGAAAGTGGCTTTTGTTAAATGCATGCAGTGATTTACGAGTTTGGACCATCTACGCGTTCAATATTAACGCGTGCTGTTCCTGAATTTGTAATACCTAAACGCTTAGCAGCGCCGTAAGAGAGGTCAAGTACACGGTTACCATGGAAAGGACCACGATCGTTGACTTTAACCACTACGCTTTTACCATTGTCTTTATTGGTTACACGAATAAAGCAGTTTAATGGCAAGCTACGGTGTGCAGCAGTCAAATCATTCATATCGAATGTGTCACCGCTTGCGGTTTTACGGCCGTGGAACTGACGACCATACCAAGATGCAACACCAGTTTGGCTAAATTTGCGAACTGTGTTTGAAGCAACTTCATTAAGTTTATCAATTACTGAAGGCTCATCTTCAGGAACTTGAATCTTTGCTGCAATAGTTTGACGACGGACTTGATCGCCAGAACGTTCAGTAATTGACAAACTGTTTAGGTTTGAAAAATGAGAGTTGAAATTTGTTGAATCTTTGCTAATCACACGAGAAGCTAGACTCGAACTATCCGAATCATTGTTTAAGTATGATGACTGAACCATTTCTGAGTTGACCTGCGTCATACTCAGACCCATGGTCAGGGCCATCATATATTTTAGTGAAGCATGCATCGTTTAACTCCTTGGAACCTCAATTTTAACTTTCTAAGTCGCTGAAAATTAACCATAGAGGTCTGTAAATTCACTTTTGCAACTGCATTTAACGGAAAGGATGATATTCAAGCTGGAATAAATGTGTCTAGCATTATTTAAGAAACAGTTACAAAAAGGACAAATTCTTACAGGTTTTGATTAAAAAATAAACAATATTGTAACAGGATGTGCAAAAAGTATTAAATGTGATCAAATTAACATAAAAAAATCTTGACTTATTTATTGTTCAGGAAATTGCAAGTCTTAACGACTTACAATTTCGGTGCCTAAAAGCCATAAAGCAGTGGCATACATACGGCTTCTATTATATGTCGTAATCACTTGAAAATTAGGATAAGTAATATAATAAATAGGGCCATTGCTGTCCTGTAATTGAATCACATTAACCAAATCTAAGTCATCAATTTTGACGATTGGATTTAATGGAGAAATCCCTAAATTTTTAAGTGATCCATAGGGAACAGGCTGAGTTAAATCTTTTGCAATAACTGCTTCAGGATTGTTCCCGGTATAACGCGCTAAAAACGCAATAGGGCGATCACGCTGCCAGCCATGTTGAGCCAGATAGTTGGCAATTGAACCAATCGCATCGACCGCAGAGTTACGTAAGTCAACATGACCATTTCCATCGTAATCCACGCCAAATTTAGATACATTACTTGGCATAAATTGCGGATAACCTACTGCACCTGCATAAGAGCCAACAATCGAATTGGTTGGAACGCCATCTTTATATGACCATGCAATTAAAGCACCCAACTCATCTTGGAAATATTGCGCACGGCGAGGATAACCAAAACCGAGGGTTGCAAGTGCATCACGGGTGATAAAGGAGCCCTTATTTGAGCCATAACCTGTTTCGACCCCTAGAATGCCTAGGATGATTGCTTGAGGCACCCCAAACTGCTGTTCTGCGCGATTTAGCGTATCTGCATATTGTTGCTTAAAACGCACACCACGTTGGATGGTGCCTTCAGCTAAAAAATTAGTCTTATACTGATACCAAGGTTTACTTTCACCTGGTCGTTCCATAATGCTGATGATATTGGGTAAATTGCGTGAGCCATTCATAGCCCAATCAATTTGTTCGCTACTTAAACCATAGGTTTGCATGGTTTTGGCTTTAAAATTATTGTATTCAGGGTTGCTAGCAAAATCATTGGCTTGGCAGAAACTGGTCAGTGAAAATGCAGCTGCACAAAAAGTGATGTTTTTAACCTTCTGTAAAAGCCCAAAAGTAAACATAGGTTATATTTCCTAATTATTTATGATAAAAAATTAACGATGTGTATGTATAGACATCACAATGCCAAAAGTGGCCATTAAAGTAATAATTGCAGTACCACCATAACTCATAAAAGGTAATGGCACACCGACTACAGGTAAAATACCACTGACCATGCCTGCATTTACAAATACATAAACAAAAAATGACAAAGCAAAAGTACCTGCGACAAGACGGCCAAAATTATGGAAGCATTGTAGACTCATTTGAAAGGTTCTAAAGATAATACAAAAGTAAATGATGATCAGAAGTAGGATACCAATCAGACCGAATTCTTCGGAAAATGCTGCAATAATAAAGTCAGTATGACCTTCAGGTAAAAAGTGTAAGTGTGACTGAGTACCTTCTAAATAGCCTTTGCCCATAAAGCCACCCGAACCTATTGCTGTTTTAGACTGTATAATATTCCAACCTGTGCCTAAGGCATCAGCTTCCGGATTAAATAAAGTTAAAACCCGTTGTCTTTGATAATCATGGAGTAGAAACTCCCAAGCTATTGGAATAATCACAGCAATAGCACTCACTGCGCCTACAATCATTTTCCAAGAAAGACCACTCAGAAATAATACAAAAATTCCACTGGCTAAGATGAGTAGTGACGTCCCTAAATCGGGTTGTTCTGCAATTAGTATAAAAGGAATACCAATCATAATCAGTGATAAAAACACATTTTTAAAACTAGGCGGTAGAGGATTGCGAGATAAAAACCATGCAATCATCAATGGCATACCAATTTTTAAAAACTCACTGGGTTGAACGCTGCCAAAACCTGGAATCCCAATCCAGCGTTGAGCACCCATGCGAACCTCACCAAATACTTTGACCGCAACTAAGCAGAGCAGTCCAAACAGATAAAAGTAGGGTGCAAATGCTTGATAAACTTTAGGGGGAATTTGGGCTAAACCACACATGACGAGAAAACCGATACCAAAGCTCATGGCTTGTTTGTAAACCAGCCCCATATCTTGTGCAGAAGCACTATAAAGGACGGTTAAACCAAGCATCGCGTTTAAAATTAGAAATAAGCTCAACCAAGGGTCAATATGGAGTTTTTGCCAGCGTGAGGGGATCATGGCAGTACTCAGACCATCACGAGGAGATTGACGTAAAAATTTATATTGAGAGCTTGGTGCCATTGGTCTATTTTGTGCGGGAAATGTGTTTTGCGAATGCTATCACAATCCCCCTTGAAGGCAATGAATATCAATACTTTGCAACAAAATTATGACCTGAATTTTGTGATTATTTTGAGGTTGAAATATTTAAATTAGAAAATAGTAGGTTAAAGAGATTGAATTAAATGGTTTTGACTTTGAAAAGGTCTTATATGGATCTAGGGATAGTATTTTATAATGATTTTAAGTTTATGAATTTAATGGTTAATTACTATCCTTAAAAGCATAGCTCAGTAACTTTATAAAAAATGCCCTTACAAAGAAGGGCATTTTTATATTTAAAAATCCAATTGAATTTTAACGATCAATTAAAAAATAAAGTATCGTAATATTCTGCAACAGCTGTGATCTCATCTTTATTTAAATTTGGAATCAATTTGTCAATTGCCATGTGGACTGCCTTACCTACAGCGGAAGCCCCTATATCTGCAGCTTTACGTTTGATCATACCCAAATCGAGCGTTTTATTGAAATCGCGCATAAAATGGTTAATCGTCGCATCTGAGAATTGTTTGAATTGTTCAGACAAAACTGCACGATTTACATCACCATTTGCTTTGACTTCAGCAAAGCTATTTTTAAGATTGATGACTAAACTTGAGTCTAAATTCACTCCCACACGGAATTGACCTTGTGGATCTTTAAATAGGCTACGTTCGGAAAAATCTACAGACTGACGAACCACATCATTGTCTGCCTTACTTAACAATTGTTTAAGTAAAACAGCAACAGTTGATTTGACATAGCCTGCTAATTTTTCAGCAGTATCTCGTTTGTCGCTTGCAGGGAAGCGACGAACAAGTTCAATCAAAAGCGTATCAATAATTTCTTCATTAATGAGTAAGGCAGTTTGATCACGTAAAGGATAAAGTGGTTCGTTAGAGTTTTTTTTCTCAATACCAGTCTGAATGTTCTTTAATAGTTCTTCAGAAGGTACAAAACCAAAAAAAGGCATGTTTTCAACCTCAATGTTTATTGTCGCGCCAATCGAATTGGGCTTGGCATCCATGATTCATCAGATACACGGCAGGGGTTAATATCTAAACCGCCACGACGTGTATACGTTGCATACACCATCAGCTTTTCAGGTTTTAAATTTTGCCAAATATCGGCAAAGATTTGTTCCACGCATTGTTCGTGAAAACCGTTATGCTGACGATACGAGATAATATAAGCTAAAATACTACGATAACAAGGTTTTTCGCCTTGGTATCGGATAAAAACAGTTCCCCAATCTGGTTGTCCCGTCACAGGGCAATTACTTCTCAATAAGTGTGAATACAGTTGAATTTCAACGTTTTCTCCGTCTTGTGTATTTTCTTGATCAAAGGTCAAAAGGCTTGCATCTGGATGATTGACCAGCTGGTCAGGTTCTTGATCATCAATACAAATACCCATTGGTTTGGTAATCTCTAAATCATCAACTTGAAATAAAGTTAGAGTCACTGCTGCTTGTGCAGCAGTAGATAAGTCTTTTTCAACAGTATTGATAAAAGCTTGATGAGAATCAAACTGGGTAAAGTTCATGCTATTAAAGTAGAGCTTTAACGACTTCGATTCAATCAAATTTGGTGATGTTGCAGGAAGCGCAATACGCCCAATGGCAACTTGCGGGATCCCTTTGGTATTTAGCCAAGAAATTTCGAATACATGCCACCAATCTTGACCTTTATATATACCCGCTATATCCGCATATTGCTCACGTGCTTGTGCACGTGCGATCGGGAAAAGAATTTCGGGTTGATAGGTAGTTGGGTAATCGGTTTCTTTACCCAATAAAGATTTTTCAACAGACATTATTCACGCATTCCTGAACCACGAGAAAGTAAATAGTAAGCAATACCATAAAGTACGCCACAGAAAAGAGTCACTATCAGTAAAGACAGAGAAACATTGACATCACTATGACCTAGAATTCCGAAACGGAAAGCATTGACCATATATACAATTGGGTTAATTAAAGAGAGATTTTGCCAAAATGGGCTTAAAGCACTGATTGAGTAAAATACACCACCTAAGTAGGTCAGCGGTGTTAATACAAAGGTTGGGATAATGGAAATATCATCAAAAGATTTTGCATATACAGCATTGATAAAACCCCCTAAAGAGAATAAGAGTGAGGTAATAATAACGGTATATATTGTAACGAAAATATTGTGTATATAAAGGTCAGTAAAAAACAAACTCATTGCTGTGACAATTGCCCCAACAAGAACACCACGAGCAACACCGCCAATCACATAACCACACAAGACCATATGTAATGGAACTGGACTCATGATCAATTCTTCGATGCTTTTTTGGAATTTAGCACTAAAGAAGCTTGAAGACACATTGGCATAACTGTTTGTAATCACCGCCATCATGATAAGACCCGGCACGATGAATTGCATATAGCTAAATCCACCCATTTGCCCAATACGAGAACCGACCAAATTTCCAAAAATCACAAAGTACAAGCTCATGGTAATCGCAGGCGGTAATAAAGTCTGCGGCCAAATTCTCATAAATCTGCGAATTTCTTTTTGAACTAAAGTATAGAGTGCAATACGTAGTTGAGTAAAATTCATTCTGCAACTCCTTCAAGATTTTTCTCAACCAGTTTTACAAATAACTCTTCAAGACGATTTGATTTATTGCGCATACTGCGAACACGAATGCCCTGAGCTTCTAAAAGTTGGAATAAATCATTTAAAGAATGTGCTTTATCCATCGTGACTTCTAAAGTCATTGGGTCAATCAGGTTGAATTTCACACCAATAATATCGATTGTAATGGGTTCAATTGGATTTTCTAAATCGAAAATAAAAGACTCTTCGCTCAATTGATTTAAGAATGCTTTCATTGAGGTATCTTCTTTGATGACACCACGATCAATAATCGCAATTTGACGACATAGCATTTCTGCTTCTTCTAAATAATGCGTGGTTAAGATGATCGAGGTTCCTTTTTCATTCATCTCTGTAAGGAAATCCCACATTGAACGACGTAATTCGATGTCCACACCAGCAGTAGGTTCATCTAAAATCAAAAGCTTAGGCTCATGCATCATAGCACGCGCAATCATTAAACGGCGCTTCATACCACCAGACAACATGCGCCCTTGAGTATTACGCTTATCCCATAAACCTAATTTTTCTAAATATTCTTCAGCACGTTGTTGTGCAATTTTAGGCGGAATTCCGTAATAACCTGCTTGAGTAACTAAGATGTCGAAGATTTTTTCAAACTGACCGAAGTTAAATTCTTGGGGAACGACACCTAGGCATTGTTTTGCTTGTGAAGGATGCGTATCTAAATCATGACCAAAAATTTCCACAGTACCCGAGGTTTTCCGTGCCAAGGAACTGATAATACTGATTGTTGTCGATTTACCAGCGCCATTTGGTCCTAAAAGTGCATAAAACTCTCCTTCTGGAACTGTCAAATTGATTCCTTTGAGTGCTTGGAATCCATTTCTATAGGTTTTAGATAAATCTCTTAACGTCAGAGCATCAGTCATGAAATTCTCACTTGGTTTATGGAGTGTGTATTGTGAGCGATCTTTTTAAATAAACCAAGTAAGTTAGGAGGAATTCTGCATTGCAAATATGCGACATTGTTTAAAGCATGAGCATCAAGCAAAAGAGTTGTTTTATAAATGCTTTACCTAGCGGTTTTTTTTGTTATGATGTGCCATCTCAATTTAAGCGCCCATAGCTTAACTGGATAGAGTACAGGTTTCCGAAGCCTGTGGAGTGGGTTCGAGTCCCGCTGGGCGTACCATCTTTGTTTCAATTTGTCTCAAAACCCTTTATATTAAAAGCATCTAGACAATCCCTTTGTCGCATGATGTACCGCGATTTCTCAAGTTTTTAACGGTATACCGCAAAACCCAATAAAAATGTATCGTAAAAAATGGCAAAACTCGTTTTAAGTCTTACAGACTCAAAGATAAAAGCTGAAATCTCAGCTCAAAAAATCGCCTGATAAAGTTAAAAAGTTATCGAATGAAAACGGCTTAAACTTATATAGATAAAAAGTGAGGAACTTGCTGGCGCGTTTACTATGTTCGTTCAATCTCTAAGAAACGTGCAACATTTACTAATAAATAATGATGGATATAACAAGCATGGACCCATCATCACTTGTTATATTTTACAAATACTTTATCAAGGTTTGCTCGCTCTGATGAATTAAAAATGGGAAGATGTGGATCTTGAAAATTCTAAATGGTCCTATACACCATCTCAAACCGAAAATGCTTTAGGCACTCAAAATTGGTTGTACCTTTTTATTAAAGCAAGTCTTGTCTCTTTTTAAAGAACTGAAAGTAATTACAAGGCATAGTGAATATTGTTTAGCTAACCACGGGGGCAAAACAAGAATTCTTAGTGATCTCAATAAATAAGGCCTTTAAAAATCTAGGCTTCAATAATGGTGAGACTACAGACGATGAGTTTCGCGCACCTGTGCGTACTTTATTAAATGAAGTTAAAGTTGGTACGAAAAAGAGGCTAAATTAAATAGCATAATATTTTTTTATGACATAATTCTTTATATGAGATCAACTTTTAAGAAATCAGTATGGCAAGACTTCAAATGGAAAACAAAAAAAATGTTCAATTTACCGACGAGGCGCAAGAGCTGATATGTTTTGCAAAAATTTGTGATATCCAATCTTGGAAAGAAGTTCAGAATCAGTATATAGAACTAAAAAAGAAAATTGCTCCTAAAAAAGTTTTATTGCTTTTAGAGGATATCGGACAATGTAACTATACTTCGATGCATGCCTCTATGAGTGATGGGCTTTACTTTGATTTATCTGAATACCTTGACGAGGGTGAAAGCGAAAATATTAGCTACGAAAATGCTTTACCTCTTGAAGTTCAGTATCATATTAAACAACTCTTAAAGCCTGAGAATCAAGTAAGTGTTCGTGATTTGTATGGAAAATTCAGTTATAGCGATCAAGATTTATCTATTCTAATACAGATAAATATGCATCCTGAGAAAATTTTGGATAAATGTATTGAGGTAAAAGTATTAAGAAATACAACTGAAACTCAAAAATTTGCAGCCCAGCCTAATGGCTATTTTAGTTGTGATTTTAACCCATTTGAGTCTTTTAGTTTAATTCAATTTTTAGATAAAAATTTTGGCTTAGAGTATATTGGTCTAGGGGCAAGTTTATTATTTTTTTCTAAAACACCAATGTTTACATCAAGTAAATTAGATGACTTATTTAAAGAATTGGAAAAAATTTATAATTTTAATCAAACAATGAGTACACAGTTGAAGGAGCATTTAACGAACTATGATTATATCATTTTACCATATGTAGAATCGTTGGAAGTATTTGTTTTAGATTAAAAAAGTTACTAGAAGAGTTTGCTCAGTACAATATAAGCGGTTTGAAAAATATTAATAAGATTTTAACTAAACCTTCCTCGGGAGGTTTTTTAATATTTAATTCAACCAGCTTGAAAGCATATAGATCACAATTGCGAGTAAGAATAATCCTATTAAAATCAAAATATATATAGGTATTCTGCGATTTTCTTTAGCTTTCTCTGACCTTTCTTGAGAGCGTGTTTGGCTTTTATTAATTAGCATATTAACCTCTAAAAGTTTATAAAGCTGCTAATTGTATCTTGTGCTTATATTTGCATTACATTGTGAATATATGTAGTGCGATGGTTTGGTGTGCCCTCGAATTGGAGGGCTAGAAGTATTAACTAAAAATTTTCAAAATAGATTGGATGACCACAACGTTAACTAGATCAATAAAAAATGCGCCAACAAGCGGAACAATCAAAAAAGCTTTGTGTGATGGACCATACATATTAGTAATCGCCTGCATATTTGCAATTGCGTTAGGGGTTGCACCCATTCCAAAACCACATAGACCCGAAGCTAAAACTGCTGAGTCATAGTTTTTTCCCATAACACGAAAAGATATATATACTGCAAATAACCACATCGTAATAGACTGAGCAATCAATAGTATAATCATTGGAACAGCTAAATCTGCTAATTGCCAAAGCTTCAATGAGACTAAAGCCATCGCTAAAAATAGGGCAAGCGCAGTGTTGCCAAACACGTCAATTGAACGATCAAATATCGGTTGCTTAAAGCCAGTTTCAATCACGTTACGAAGTAAAATGCCACCACCTAAAGCCCATACAAAAGTAGGTAATTCAAACGCAGTACCAAGAGTTAAGTTCTTCATAATCTCTGCAAAAGCCAAAGCAAAAGCAAACATTCCCAAAGTTATAATAGCGTTATCTGCTGTAATGAGACGAACCTTTTGCGGGGCTTCAAATGCATATTCACTATCTGTCAATGGTGCACTTTTATTGTCTTGACGTACTTCTGTATTTAAAGGCGAAGCCAATTGATGCTTGCGGATTAAATATCGTGCTAACGGTCCACCCATTAGACCGCCAACTACCATACCAAATGTGGCACTTGCAATTCCCATAGGTAATGCACCTTCAACGGCATATTTTGATTCGAAAATCGGTCCCCAGGCACCTGCTGTCCCCAAACCACCGATTAAAGCAATTGAACCCGCAATTACGCCCATAAGAGGATCTAAACCAACCATCTTAGCGACAGCCATACCTACACCATTTTGCACTAAAACAAAGATAGATATTGCGATCAGGAAAATAACTAAAGGTTTTCCACCTTCTTTTAGCTTTACGAAATTAGCACTTAATCCAATTGATGCAAAAAACATCAACATGAATGTATCTTGCATCGGCTTATTTATTGAGATTGTGTATCCCATAAATTGATGAATTATATAAAAAATAATTGCGCCAACCAATCCGCCTGCCACGGGTTCTGGAATATTGTATTTTGTTAAAAAGGGAATATATTTGTTTAAAATACGTCCTGTATATAGAACCAACACAGCTAGCATGAGCGTATACGTTGGATTAAGTATTAAATCCATTAAATATCCTTAATTATTAGTTTGTTGTGCTCTATAGCATTGTGATTTAATTTAACAGATTAAGATGAAAACTATTAATATAAACTACAGAATAAATGCACTGTTCAAAGATAAAGCGATGTATTTCATACTTCTAATGCATTTTTATATTTTTCTATGCATTTTTTGCATAACAATTTACATAACTATGGAAATATCTTGGAATGATCAAAGTATCCAAGTAAGGTTGCTGATCGCTTATATTTAGATCATTTTTCCAAATTAGAGACAATTCATCTTTATTGTTTTGTACAGTTGGCTTTATGTAGAAGTATGGCTATTTGTTATAATTTTCGGATTTGTTAAAATAGCAATATTAAGGAATTGAAGCCTAATCTCTTTTTTATGGTAGCTAATACACTATGATTTAAAATTAATTAAATCATATAGATATAAGATGGTTGTTGTGGCCACTCTGCATACCATTTTAATAAAAAACCTTACTTCCGTGAGGGCAGTTGAAATTTAATGTATAAAAAATAGAGAGACAGTAATATTTAATTACCAAACTAAATTTATTACTCGCTATATCTCAAATAATGCTGAAGGATCAAGACTGACTGTTCTCAGCTAAAATTTACTTTCCGTAATTTTAAAATTTATCTCAAACAAACTTTGAGAAATTTTATTGAAGAGATCCTTTACCATATTAGAACAGTTTGCCCATGAAGAGATTTACAACAAGAATTTAGCAAATCAAACTCAATATTTAAAAATATTGTCGCTAGGTGGTAGGGAGTAAGCTTATGAAAAAATTAAATTATTTTGTAGAGATTAAAACATAAAGTGTTTTAGCCTCAAAAAGTAATGATCGCTTTAAATTTGAAGAAGAAGATATACTCTGTGTGAATATGATAAATGACTGATGGATACTTTAAAAAAGTATTAAAATTAATAATTATCCTGAAACAACTTTTGTGATTTATTCAAAAGAAAGATTAGGTGATTTGATCTTATAAATTTGAAAAAAGATTGGGAAAAGTTCTGTTCAATATTCTAAATGATGCTGTGAGACTAAATCTCTCATGTCATGAAGCATAATTTTATTCAAATAACATTGAAAAATGAGATTTTAATTAAGCATAAAATAAATTTTAAATATTTTTTTGTTTGCATTGTTATTTTTAGTTCAATCCTTAGAGCTGAGGGCGCAGGGGATCCTAAAAAGCATAAATGAGTAGTCAACTATAAGTCAGCGAAATATAACATGTGTCTATCAGTTTTCTTTTAGTCGAATGATTAAGCTAAGTATTTATAGATTTTAAATTTTCGTATCAACATGCATATTGGGTGTTTTTCACCGATTAAAAGAAAGCTCTAATAGTTGTTATATATTGCCACTGACAAGTAAAATCAAACCCTAGTAAAATAGTAGGTATTCCTCCTGTTACCGAATAATCGGTTTTTGCCTGTATTCTTTCCCCAAAGATGCAGGTTTTTTTTACCTCATTGTTTAGTTTTTTCTGTATATCATTTCAAATTTTTTGTGTTGAAAATCATAGAAATCACAAGAATTTAGAATTTTGCTCAAAGTTCATAAAGTAAGCCTGAATGCGGTAGTATAGTAATTAACGACAAGAGTAGTCATTATGATGAATGAAACATTTAAATATTTGTATACCCATGTGGGTATATTTGGTTCTTTACCTACACATAAAGTGTTTAAAAGCGATAAAAGTGATAGAACAAAACTAATTTTTGCTGATAATACATTTGTTTATAGTTTAATTTCTTCTTGGGCTTTGAGTAACTCAGATTTTGATAGTGGAAAAGAGACGTGGAAAGACGAGCCAGCAGATTATTTAGAAAATGAAATAAAAAAATTAGCTATTTATAAAGCGAATCATCCCTTATTTATCACTGAATTGTAATTTTATATTGTAGCTAGAATTAACTCGCAGCTGTTTAAAGATGGTTTGAATACCTAGCTAAAAGCTTTAAGATTGTCTTGCAGAAATGCGAGGCATTCTTCATCTCTTAATTTTTCTTAATTCGCCAAAAAAATGTCATAAATGGGTGTTATATTGAATAAAACAAATGAGGGGAGCTAACATGAGCATTAATCTAAAAGAACTAAACAAGCAAATTGCTGATTTTAAAGAAAATAAGGAGCCACAAAAATTAATTATCGGCTATAAAACTTATTCTAAATTGATGAAAGAGAGTAAGTTTTTAGATAAAATTAGCAAAGACGCAAATGATCCAATGATTAGATATTATAAAGAAATAAAAATAAAAATAGTGACCGAAAAGCATTTTTTTGAGATTGAGTAACTGATCGAGCTTTATGAAATCATTTGTGCGCAATAAAGTTGTGAGTCAAGTGCTTAAGATGTCATTTTAATCCCAAAAATTGATAAAGATATTTATGTATTATTCTAGAAAGGCTGTCATCAGACTAAAATGATAATTCTTATTTAACATTTTAAAAGTAATGGTGATTTGGAAGGTCTACATTTTTTTAATTTTGGTCGCAATAAATGTTGAAAATTCCACCTTATTAATGTATAATTAATGTACAAAAATAAAATAAGGTGATTACATGATATATAAATCTATAAACATCGCTTTTTTCTTCTTTATGTTTATTGTTCTTACTTTGCTTATACATTTATTTGGTAATATCCCTTCAGGGTTATGGGTGTATAAGTAAATACAACTGGATCTAAAAGCTCATCAAAAGATGGGCTTTTATGAGTTTTTTAATACTAAATATATCCAGAAAGATGTTGTGTTTATGTTGACTAATTAGCTGAATTGTCTATTTAAATTATTCTTTCTAGTTATAAATTTGGAATGCCACCTCGTCTAACCACTGTTAAGTGTCAGTGTATAGAGATGCCTAAAAAGATTAAAATATAGTTAATCTAAAAAATGATATTCTTCTGAGAAAAATTGTAAACATATATAAAAGTATAAAAATTGTGTGAATATAGCTGTTAAATCAGTCTTTTTAGTATATATATTTAATAATAGTTGTAATCCTTATCTTTAAAGCGTATAAAGTCACTTCGTTGATGCGGGATGGAGCAGTCTGGTAGCTCGTCGGGCTCATAACCCGAAGGTCGTTGGTTCAAATCCAGCTCCCGCTACCAACGAAAAAAGATTTAAAGTTTATAGCCTAGTTCGCTTCATGCTTACTAGGTTTTTTTATGTTTAAAATTTAACAAGATCAAACTCTAAAGTTATAGAAAAAGACGGCATGAAAGTGGGATAAATTAAGCCACTAATTTATTTTTTGTATTTGAAGATAAATAAAATAATGGTATTTATTGAGTTTTCACTTGTGCTTACATTTTCTATGGTCCAATCTAATCTATACAAATTGCCTGCTAAATATTGGAAAGGAAAGATATCGATTGGATATGGTATTGGATATTTTGAGGGGGCTGTCGGTGATAATTATCCACATCGTCATCACGCACATCAATTAAGCTTTGCAAAGGAAGAGGGAGAGCGTGTTCAGGTTGTTTATGAGGATGGAGATAAATGTATAATGAGTAGTGGGGTGTATATCGCAGCAAATACATCACATCATTTGCGACCAGGAAACTACTGTTCGATTTATATTGATCAAACACATTTCCTTGCAGATGTCATACAGCATTATTTACAAGGGTACCTACAATCAGACTCGCCCATTCGGGTATTGCCTGAAAGTCTGGTGATTATACTTAGAGAATTCTTTCTAGAACAAAATCATGCTATTGAATCTTTTCAAAAACTTATTAGTTATTGTAGTCAGAATGACTTCAAATATCAGAACATCAGAGCAAGACATCTTTCAGAATATCTTATTCTCAATAATCAAAAGAATTTAACAGTTAAACAAATTGCAGCAAAGCTCAATATCTCAGAAAGCCGTTTTAGTCATTGGTTCAGTGAAAATTTTGGTATTTCTTATCGTAGTTATCGGAAGTGGATACGCTTATTGCAAACCTTACAAGCAATAGAGCAGGACGTTAATTTAACAAGCATAGCTCATCAATCACACTTTTCTGATCAACCACACTTTAGTAGAACGTGTAAACAAATGTTTGGTATTCAACCCTCATTATTAAAATTTATTCCATTCATTGAACAGATGCCGATATTAGTAGTGCCATATAAACCATATTAACAAGACATTATAGCGGTTTCGTTCAATTTTTAGGGTATTCCAATCCGCATACTACTGAAGCGTATTATGATGATTGGAGTAATAAGTGAGCGCTTTTTTTAAAATATCTCTACAATATTTATTTTATCCGCTTTGTATGATGTTTACAGTATGGATCGTGATGTTGGTCGTCTCTGGGCAAATTCCGTATTGGCCAAGTTCAATAATTTTAATCTTACTAAGCGGTTTACTGATTGCATTGGTTGAATATTATTTGCCTTATCAACCCAAATGGTTAGATACACATCAAGATTTTCTTACAGATATAGTTCATGCAGTTTTTAATTTATTTTTGATTGTTTCTGTAGCAAAAATGATAGAGTGGTTGGATCTTTTTAGATTTATTCCTCGTTTATGGCCTGACCAAATTTCGGTATTTTGGCAGATTATAATTGTTGCTTTAATCATTGATTTTGGACTTTGGTTCATGCATTACATGAGCCACAAGTATCGATTTCTATGGAAATTACATGCGATTCATCACCATTCACGTCGGTTATATTGGTTAAATGCTGAAAAGAGGCATCCGCTGAGTGCAATTGTCCTTGCTGGGCCAAGTTTAACTGTATTGGCTCTTTTCGGGGCACCTAGTTTGCTGATTGGATGTTGGCTGATGTTTATGGCTGTACATTTGTTTTTCCAGCATGCCAATGTTGATTATCGGGTGGGTCCTTTAAAATATATTTTTGCTGTTGCCGAGGTTCATCGTAGTCATCATCAACATGGTCTTGGTCGTAAAAATTTTGGAGAAGTTTTTATATTTTGGGATATTATTTTTGGAAGCTTTTTTTATGAAGATAAAAAAGTTAAACATGATCAAGTCGGAGTGCGTATCCAAATACCAAATCAATATCTGGCTCAATTGCGCTGGCCTTTTAAAAAATAATCTTAAAGATGATTTTTACTTTAATCCCTACTAGCCAAAACTAAATCACTTGTTAAAAGTGATTTAGAAAGCTTAAGTTACTTGGCAAAGCTCTCGTTTGAGAGCTATTTAAGTAGATAAGTTCCTCTTTAAGCTTAAAAGAAGTTAAATATATATAAGAAAGCTTGATTATTTTTTTTTTTCCTGTAAAGTAAAGACAACTAGAAAAAAGTCATGTTTTGGTAAATCTTCTCTAAGTATCGCAGTTTTAGTCATAATCCTTCGTTTTATTCAGATTTTAAGTTCAATTCTTTATTATTTTCGACGTTATCACTAGTCATAAAATGACTTAAAATTTTTAAATTTCAGTAGGATTGATTATGTCAAACTCAAATGTTGTTAAAGGTACTGTTAAATGGTTCAACGAAACTAAAGGTTTCGGTTTCATTCAACAAGAGTCAGGTCCAGACGTTTTTGCTCATTTCAGCGAAATCGCTAACTCTGGTTTTAAAACTCTTGCTGAAGGTCAACAAGTTGAATTCAGTATCACTCAAGGTCCAAAAGGTCCTAACGCTGTAAACATTACTGCTCTATAATTAGTAGTAAGTTAAAAAAAGCACGATATCGTGCTTTTTTTAGCTGTGCATTTTTATTTAAACTAAAATTTATACATTTTAATTATTTCGATAAAATTTTCTATTCTATTAGGTATGTTCATACTGAATCACAATGTCCATATCAAAGATCAATTAGGTCTTCAATACTATATCTAAGCCACAGTTGATGGTGATTTCGGCAATACCCAATCTTACTCTAATTTATGCTTTATCATAATTAGGGTAGAAGATATTTGCCAGATTTTGAAATGATTTTTCAATGTACTTTAAGTGGAAAATTATATAAATACATTCCCTTTTTATGAACATTCCATCTCTGTAATCATTCACTTATCCTTGAAAGTTTAAGCATATCTAACGATTTGATGTATGTGCCTAGACTTTTACATTCTGTGGAATGTGATGCTGTTCCACTTATCGCTCAGGAAAAAAGAAACCTGCATCATGCAGGTTAGTTTCGAGTTTCTTTATTGTCATATAGACCACTCTCTCCAATGGTCATCGCTACTATACATCTGCTCACTAATAATAAAAACGCAGTAAAATAGTCGAGATAAATTTTGATAATCGTTAGGCTCGAAATGATAATTCGATTTTCTACTTTTAATTTCAATTATTTAAAGTAAATTAGCTGTGATTGGCTTTCTGCACTGGTTGTGTCGAGTATGTTACTGTTGCTTATTATTTTTATCTTCTGGACAATATTTAGTGTACTAAGTGCTGATTAGTACCTTAATTAAGTATCATATTTATGTTCTTTTGAAATTAAACATTCGATGAAGGATCTTGAAGTAATACTTAATTTATATAAATTAAGCTTGCATCACAGTTTTTGTAGATCCAACTACTTATTGTTGGTTATTTTTTATACATTTTATAAGAAGGTTAAGGCTGATTTAACTTTAACTTTACATTGTTATTTTACTAAAAATAAATAACAAAAAAACCTTAATCAGCGCAAAATTAAGGTCAAGCCTTACAAAAATATCAGGCTTTTGTATTGAACAATAGCATCTTGAGAACATAACCGGATTTTAAGCTTATAGATTAGAAACTATAAAATTGAACCTTATTAGCCAAATTTTATTACGATGACAAGTAAAATGAATTTGTTAGATTAATTGATGGGTACCAAGGAGATGAATGTAAGGAAAAAGTTAATTTTAGCAGTGTAATTGGTTGAGGCAACTTTAGAAGGTGACCATGTCACAAGAATGTTAATCGAAATTTTAGTTGGCTTTCTGATGGAAAGTGGAACTGTGAGATGTGAGGTTTATTTTCAATTTATTCAACAAACGAAAAAATATTTGATTGAGAATTCCAACGAGACCAGTGAATCTAAAGTAAAAATAATTGAAAGTATTTTTTGATCTTCATCTTGATGATTTAAAGGAGATAAAAGGATAGATATGAAAAGCGCTGAATAACATCTAAAACGATCTTTTGGGTAAACACTTAAAATGTAAGTAAATAAAAAAAATAATAACAATTGAATGTTTTTGCAGTATATTAAATCGCGTTCGATGAACAAGCATAAATTTAATAATCATTGAATGTTTAGGTACACAGTTTTAGCTATTTTTTAATTAATTTTTAAGGTGTTTTTTATGAATAAACTCGATATAAATGTAAAGGATCAATTTGGTACGTGTTATGCAGTAGAAGCAACATTGGATGATGTTGTGGTAGATCCAAATAAAACCCATGAACGTATAAAATATATTATTGTTGAAAATGAACTTTTACGGCCTAACTTTGAAATGCTCTTTGAAAGTACTAAGAACGGAAAAATTTATAAGATACTGGAATCTATAGCTTAAATATGACCACCTGCGGGTGGTTTTTTAATTGATAAAATTTATATTTACATTCTTGGATTTATTTAAAATTATCATGATCAGTATCGTTTGAATAATCAAGTCGACTTATGCTGTGATTAAAAAGTGAAGAAAAACTTACAAATCATAGTGGTTATATTTAAAAAACCTACTTTATTAGTTTTGTATATTGAACGAAATTGGGTTTATTGATTTTGCCAGACTTGATAGCAACTTTTGCAATAACAGCAAACATGACTTTTTATTAAAAAATAAACGAGTAGTTAAGTGAATCAGTCTGAGATTTATTGATCAATTATTTATAAAATGTTTACATTATAGATATTCAAATTTTTATTTCTTTAGGATTTTATAGTTATTATCAACTATTAATCAGATCATTTTATATATTCTCATTTTTTATTTTTATTACATAGTTTAGTTAAAATAATAAATAAAGATTGATATACTGGATTTAAATTGTTGTCTGACGCTTACGTTATTCATATTCTCCTAAACATACCCTCATTTTAGTGAGTGTATTTCTTTGATACTTTGGATGTTTTTATGATATTTTGAAGTTAAGATCATGGACCAACAATAAGTGTCTTCTGAGTGGTTCGGCTTCTCATTCATAATTCTTTTAAACATATATTGAATAAAGGTTGTATTTCTCGTCTTTAAGGCGTATAAAGGTGCTTCGTTGATGCGGGATGGAGCAGTCTGGTAGCTCGTCGGGCTCATAACCCGAAGGTCGTTGGTTCAAATCCAGCTCCCGCTACCAACGAAAAAAGATTCAAAGTTTATAGCCTAGTTTGCTTCATGCTTACTAGGTTTTTTTTATGCTTTTAAATCAGTTAGCTTCATAAATTTATAATCAAAGTGCAAATAAATGCTGTGAAAAATTTTCAATTGAAGGCGCATTTCGAGGTTGCTGTATAAGTTAAAATAAAAATAATATGTAAAGCACGCTTTACATAGTGCGCTATTTGATCTAAATTTGTGTAAAGTTTACTTTACATGAGTACCGTATGAAAAAATATAGATCTCTGATTGAGTTTAGCGCATCAATACTGCTTTATATTGTTGTGCTTATCTGTACATTGAATTATTTAAAGAATGATAATATCCGTTATTCAACACAAATTTTTGTGACATTATTGCCTATAATTCCCTGTATTTTGGTGGGCTGGAGTGTGCTCAGGCAATTAGCGCGCCTAGATGAAATGCAACAACACATCCAATTACAAGCTTTTGCGCTGGCATTTGTGGGTACCGCACTCATCACATTTAGCTATGGATTTCTTGAAAATATTGGCTTTCCACATCTTTCTATGTTTTTGGTATGGCCTTTAATGGCAACGCTGTGGGGTGTTGGTATTGCAATTGGGAGTTGGCGTTATCGATGAAAAATATCTTATCTGAATTGAGAACGCAGCAAGGTTGGTCTCAGCAACAATTAGCAGAATATTTGGGAGTTTCTCGCCAGACAATTAATGCAATTGAAAAAGAGCGCTATGATCCTAGCTTACCTTTGGCCTTTAAAATATCTAAATTATTTAATTCACCCATAGACGTAATTTTTAAAGATGAATAGAATTTTATAGATGGGTTAAGCTTGGCCTGGGCAGAAATTTTTGACCACTAAAAATAGTATATTTAAAGCATTATATTCTTAGCCGTTAATAAATTTAGCTCAAGTATTCAACACTTTTCATGGAATTTGATCTGTAAAATGGGTAAACGAAGCCTGACGTGAGAGGAAACTTACAAAACTTCGTGCTAGACCGTAAATTGTTAATGAAAGCCCACATTGAGAGGGCTTTTGTTTGAAGTCTTTATGTAAATTAATACTTATAAAAGGCATTTATCTTTTGCTTAAAGTTAATTTATTCCTAAAAACTGGAATGGTTTTGAGCTTTTAAAATAAGAGTTTGATTTTCCAGAATAGGTTATTGCTTGGTCTTTACCTAAAGCCAGTTTTTTGGTTTGCCCATCTTTGAAGTTAATCTCTTTTAAGTCTACCCAAAAAATATTTGGTGATACAGCAGATTCAAAAAAGTAAAGATTTCTCTTATGGTCAGCGACAGTACGCCAACGCGTAGAAGAAATATTTGGTTCTTCTGCGGTATTTAATCCAAATGGAACAGAGACATTTCTGATCACACCAAACACACTTGCGATAGAATGTTCTGATGACGCTTTTTTAGGTATTGCATTGATATAAAATGAAGCTCTTGCAAAGCGATCTGAAGCACGATTGGTTCCGGGTAACATGATTGTTCCGCCAATTTGCTGCCAATAGCTATTGAGCGCTAATTGTTGATCAAAGGTTGGGGAATTGGTCATTACTTGATATTTACGGCTATGATGAATCACTTGTTTACCGCCAATATACTCAATAATTGCACTATCACCCGTTGCATCCGATATAGAAAGATGTAGAGTCGTTAAACGTGTATCACCTGGCACAGTATCTGTAACAACTATAAAAGGTTCCTTTTCTAAAGCATGTACTGCTTCGTCTACAGTTGCATAGTTGTCTAAGACATATTGAGCCCATAGAGAAATACTCAGAGGTGGTTTGCTATTCTTCTTAGTATCTGGATAATCAGATTCTACTAACCAAAGTAAGTTAGCCACTAAACCTTTTTCATTCATGCCATCTGTTGTGGCAACATCATAACCTGTTGCAACGACGCTACCATATTTAGCCGTCCATTGAATAGAATTCGGACCAGCTAAGCCTGTACGTTTGACATTACTTGGTAAAATCCATAAATCTGTCCCTACGTCTTGTTTCCAATCCATAGAACGTGCTGTAATCACTTCATTGTCACCTAAATATACGACACGTGTACAAGCAGTGGTAACTTCTGCTGCGACGAGAATTCCCGCGGCAAGTAATATCTTTTTCAAAGCATTATTCATCATCATTTCCTCTTAAAAAACGGCAAATTAATGTCCAAGACAGGGGCTTGTTGTCGAATATCCCAATGGAAGTTATTGCATTTATAATTTTGTTCAAAATAACTGTAGTCAGTTGTTAAATTTAGATTTCGATTCAAAAATAGAAATTCGATATCCTGTATATACATAGGCAGAAATCGTTTTTCTCCCCTCAAGGTCATTTTTGAAGCTAAATTCCAAGGTGAATCAAAATTGTATTTAAAGCGAGAACCTCTAAAAAACCATTCCATACGCTACCTATGTCTGTAGATTGATTTAAAGTACTAGCTTTGGGTTTGGTGCAATGCATTCCAATTTTAGGTTCTATAATCGGCTTTGGTAGATTTTTGAAGCTAAAGGCAGGTGATATGTGTGCTCGATAGTAAGTTCCAGAACTGCCCTGATCTAATTGATTATTTATAGAGATCGGTAAGTATCTTGTTTGTTTTTCTTGAGACGGTTTTATAATTTGTTGGTTAGCATAAATCCCCCATTTTCCCTTAATTAGTTCGGCATGTGCCATAAATGAATGGTCTAGCTCTTTTACTATTTCTTTGAAACGTTGATCAATATTATATTTAATTTCCTCTTTTTTGATTGGCTCATCCACATCTGCGGCAAAGGTGTATAAGTTAAGATTTGACTTTTCATGACTATCAAAGGAGTCTATGAAGCTTTCAGCATAGACTATTTTATTTAAAATAATACCAAATATCATATATAAATAATTATTAAATATCATTTAATTTCAAAATTTTTATATCATAATGTTGATGAAATTATTTTATTTAAGATTTTCTACATTAATTTATTAAAAATATTAATTATTGTATTTATGTTATGGTCATCTATGCATATAATGAAATATAAATTTAGTGGCTAATACTAAAAATATTAAGTTTATCTTAGAATTCAGATTTTTAAATAAGTAATGGATTCTACATCTGTTTCTAAAGTATTTATTTTAGGGGCACATTTTTAATGGACATTGTCTAAACAATATTTATGAATTTTTATTGTAATAATAAATATAAACCAATGATATTAATTTTTAAATATACCTTGATACATGTCGCTACTATCTATTCAGTTCATAAAGGTGCATGTTAAATGTACCATTAATATGAATGGTAAAAAAGAGATATCACTATGTCAAAATTTAACAAGCAAGTGAGTAGCAATCAGGGTAAACAACCTGATGCTAATGGTCATCAATCTCAAGCGCCACAGCAACAGTCAAATAAGGATCAGAATAAGCAACCTGACGCTAATCATGCTAATTCACTTCAACTACAGCAAAAGAAAGTTGAAGAAAGATGAGTGCAAAAAAAATAGCACTAGGTGTTTCAATGCGTGAAGAATAAATTGTAAGGATGAAACTTCTTTCAATTTATTAAGGAGTTAAAGTAATGATTAAGAAAGTAACGGTACATAAAATGTATGCAGAATTTCAACAGTTTCCAGTTATACAATATATAGGTGAATATGATGAGTCATTTAATTTAGTTAGGCTATTCAATTCTTTCAATCAGGAATTAATCAGAATATTTGGAACCTATCAGTGGACTTTAATTGGCACTGATGAGGTTTTTTTTGTAGAAGAAGATCCAGCCTTTCAACAGAGAACACTCTAATCATATTTCGTGATATATAGTGAATATAAATGTTAGACTTGCTATATTTGTTGAAGGGAAGTATTTTTTATAAAAAGAGAATTTTCAGTTTTATGTTCAATAGGCGGAGTATGATCAGCTGTTTAAAAACTAGCAATTATTAAGTTTTATGATGTCTAGCCCAATTTTATTTTGTCTAGGATCAATGAATATCTTTTCTTGTTTATTATCTAATAAGATAATTAAAAATAGGCTTACTGTGGCGTCACTTATTTAGAGTTGAGTGTATAAATTTTTTAATCTGGTTATATAGGTCTATTGAGGCTCTTTACAAATATGAAAAATCAAGATGTACGTCATTTTAAGACGCGATGAGATTGAATAAAAACTGAATTAGTATTGTAATGTGTTCTCATTATTTTCAGAATCAAAGACTATGGCTAAAAAGCAAATAATTACATTTGATGATTTTACGCGTGAACAATTAATCTATTCGTTGAAAAAGTATGTATTAAAGGAACTAGACTTGGATCTAGGAAATTTTCCAGCGCAGTTTTTGTTTGATTTCATCGTAGAAGAATTTGGTCATCACTTTTACAATCAAGCACTCAATGATACCCATGAATGGTTGGCAGAAAGATTTGCTCATCTCAATGAAGACCTATTTTTATTATCTAAAGAAAAGGCAATAAAGTAAAATACGTAAGGTCTTAAAAATCATACTTTGAAAGCTTAGTGTTATAAGACAGGGTAAAGTGAGTGTTTAATGACAATTCATACTGAGAATTTTTTAGAACGCTTAAAGTAGAGAATTGCTGACCAGTGAGCATGGACTAAAACGGCCACACTTTTTAAACAAGTAAGTACGTCATTGCTTACTATTACTTTAGTTCAAGCACGCTTCATTTTTTTCAAATTGAGGAGCTATAGTTGAAACTAAGCAAGATGAGAATTTCGAATATTTATCCAGTTATTTTGCTTAACTCAGTAAGATGACCACGCAGAAGACTTTTTTGAATCATACTTACTCGACTTTTACGACAGGCATTTTATATAGACGATACCTGATAAAATGTTCATTGCTTAGGGTGACTTCACCATCCAATTTAAATCCAAGTGAGTAGATCCCTTTTAAATTTTTCCGTGTTGGCGGTAATAAAATTGTGATTGATTCAAAACCCATTTCGTTAAATGCTTTATTTATTATTTTATCAAAAATTTGTTTGCCAATTCCCCAATAATTAGGATGCAAAACTAAAGCTAAGTCAGCATCTCCATGCTCATATTGTAATCCTCCCCAACCTGCAAATTTGCCATCAACAATAAATGCCCATGGGCCATAGCCGTATTGTGTCCACTGATTTTCTTTATCATTGACCCACGCAATACATTGATCTTCATTAAAAATCGTCCCTTTGGCTAAAGGCATTTGTTTGAGGACGCGATCATTTGTGTTTAATTCAATAATCTCGGTCTTACTGACAGTACTTAAATGGTCAAACTTGATCTCCACTATGATCCTCCTTAAATACCAATTGTTTGGATTCCTTCGATTGATTTTATAGTTTAATGCTAGATGGGGCGTATTTTAAATAATACAAAGCATAATGCGATTAAGGGCTAATATTTTACTGATTAAAGTCAATTTTCTAAATGATTTGTGCTATGGTTTGTCTAATTTTACTTTAATTGCATGATTGATTCGTTCAAAATTCGGCTTGGTTTTAGTCTATAAGTTCTTTAAGAAAGGTTTTAACAAAACTCCACTTAAGGCTTCACTATGAATTAACCTTGTTTGATTCGTGCTTATTTGTTGTAATCTAAATTTATGTTCTACATTAAATACTCCTTTAACGACTACATTTCAACACCAGCTGACCTCTGTGTTTTCTTGTTTTTCTAACACAATCATATTGAAAGACATTTTGTTTATTGCATTATTTTGTATGCTTAGCTTGATCTTGCCAGCTTTTTGAAACGCTCCAGACACGTTTAGGATAAATGGATTCCAATTCTTATAATCTTCAAAATTTGTAAGAGTTTTCCAAAAAATATCAATGGGTGCATGGATCAAAACTTCGGTTGTTATTTCAAATTTCATGTTAGCTTTTTCAACTGGTTTGTATTTTAATCACCATACACTTGTTTCATCTTTTTAATATCGCTAAAATCAACGCTACTCAATTGATAGCTAAAACTAGTCAGTAAAATAATAATTATTGGAATATTTTGAGTTTTTTGTATTGGATATTTAGTTCTTTCCATTCTTTTATACTTGAAAAGTATTCACCTTAAATTATCAACTCAATATTTGAATCAAGAGAAAAAATAATTTAAACAATATCTTAGTTTAAAAAATTATAAATTTAGTTCAGTCATCTGAAGAAAATTGAACAATAAAAACTATAAAATTAATGTGATTTATGTCATGGTATTTAAATTTAATTTGAAATTATATGCGTTTTTGTATAATCTGTATCTGTGTTTTACGGCTTTATACAGGTAATTGTGATGATTTTTTATGATGGGGAGCATATTTTTCCTGAGCGTGCCAATGAATTTAAAAACTTTTTAAAAAAGTATTTGATTGAACATCAAGCTGAATATTTATTAGAACAAAAAACATTTGTATATGACAGTGATTGTGATGAGTTTTTTGAGTCAGATATTCAGGAATTTTATAAAATTTGGTTAATGGCTTAATAAAAAATGAGCTAATATTCAAGGCTTAAAAGCATTCAAAAGCCTGATAGGGTTTTGGGTAAGTAAACTCTGCTGTTCTATTGATTTTCCTTTATAGCCAAAAGCATTGTCAAAAATTAATAGTTGCTTTGACCTTAATAACTTTTTAAATAAATCAACAAGCCCTCATGTAATTAACATCCTTTCTTGTAAATTATAAAAAACTACGGTTGATAGAAAATTGTAGAGCTTTTTGTTCTTAATTATTTTTACAATTAAATACTGTGTATAGTCCATATTTTAAGAATTTTATTCTTAATTTTAGGATAATGCTCATCTTAAGGCATGTCTAGTATATTGGTGAAAAATAATATAATAAATATATTGATAAGTAGTGTATATATGGAAATATATTGTCTATGGAACATTGATTTTTTATTTTATTTAATTTTCAAATCATTGTATTTGAAGGGTTTTATTGTTTTTAAATTATGGTGTTTTAAATTGATCTATAAATAAGTATTTATTTATATTTCTATTCATTGTTTTTATTGAATATAAATTCATATTAATAAATTTTTGTGTTGAGTTAAATATTTCACTTGTGAAGTAATATAGAGGTAATTATTTGTTTATATTAAAAAAAGTTACAAATTATTATAATAAAATAATATTTTATTATAATTTTGTGGTATTTTTTAAACATGAGGGTGCTTTAGAAGTGGCTCATATTATCTCTTTTTAATAAAAGGCACATATAAATGGCTAAAATTGACTTAACAGCTTTAACAGAAATTGACGGATTCACAGCAGCAGCGCTTGTAGATAGTACAAGTGGTTTATCTTTAGCAGCACATGGAACAGGAATTGATTTGGAACTTGCCGCTGCTGGAAATACTGAAGTTTTAAGAGCTAAAATGAAAACAGCAGAAGCTTTAAATTTACGCGACACGATTGATGATATTTTAATTACATTAGGAAAGCAGTATCACTTATTGAGACCACTTGATAGAAACAGTAGTCTATTTTTATATTTAGTATTAGATCGCCAAAAATCTAATTTAGCTATGGCGCGACATGAACTTAGAATTTTTGAAAAAGAATTAGATTTCGCTTAAAATATAGACTTGGCTATTGCTTCAATATTGTCGTGATAGCCTTGTGACGATATTTAAATTGAAAAATTGATAATAATTAATAGTAAAAGTATTGTTTAAATATTAAAGTTTTATTAAAAAATGAAAATTAATTAGTCTCAATGTTTTTTTAAAGTATTTTGATGAGTTGAGAGGCTATTTTAATTCTCAAGTTTTTAGAAAATAAAAATATCATTTACAAATATAAAAAAATATCTTTAACCATAAAGTTGCAGCTAGAATGAGCAACGTCATGTTTGATAAATTTTGATCACGTATGATCAAGAACATCCTCGATTATAAGGCTTTAATCATATTTGTTATGCTTATTGCATTAGGACTTAGCATTTTAATCAGATTACTCAGAAAAGCTGAATTTCCTTTTCAAAGAATGATCACATTGAAAGGGAAGGTTTTGGTATTCAGATAACTGAAAATTTAAAGTACACACAGCCTAGACAGTATCCCACATGTTGAAAAAGTTAATTGAATTATAGCACCAGCAGGGAAGCTTAGAAAAAGTGTGTAGATCACGTGGAGGGGGAAGTCATTGTAAAAATCCTATAGCTGTTAAGTATAAGAATCCATATACGAAATCTGCTATAAATAGATGCTTTTAATGATTTATGAGAGAGAATATTATCGATAAAATATCAACAGAATAGACGATTTAGTAGGTCAAATTTATAAGACCCTTTTTAACGAAATATTGTAATTTAGATTTTTCATGTTTGAACGCGCAATAGATATAATCAATCAAACTTTCCTATTATCTACTCATAAAAAAAATATTCAATTTAATAATTGCTGTCATATCGTTCAATAATGTTGCTACATCTTGCAGATCTAAATGCATCTGACTATATTAAAACTACAGTAGGTCGCTAAGACGCTACGAAGTAGTTGGACAGATCAATGACGGCTTATTGAATTTGTGACTCCAGTTCAAATAAAAAATAAGCACTAGCTTTCCAACATAAAAAGCTCGCAGAAATGCGGGCTTTTCTTTTTGAAATGTCATGAAATAATTGAATTTGGTTGTATTTACACAAAGTATTTAAAGTAATTCATTGATTTATAAATATAAAAAACTATAATGTAGCTATTTTTTAACATTGCCATAAAATCTAACAACTTCAAAATAATTATTGCGTGATGTCATGGTATAAGAAAACAGTATATAAAAAAGAGGACACAAAAATGACTGAAATGATTACAGTAAGGGTCAAGGATCAATATAGCAATGAGCTGAATGCAATGGCTTGGTTAAACAAGCTACAAGAGCATGAAGACACAGAAAATTTATCTTTGTTCCAAAAAATTGATCACATCATTGTGGATGGTGAAAAAATACTACCCAGTATTGAATTGCTTTTTGAAAGCAAGGAAAGTGACAGCATATATCGTATTATTGAACAAGTGAGTTAATTTTGACCATGAATTAAAAAACGTGTTGGCTGAAAGCTTAACACGTTTTTATTTGTCATCGTTTTTAATAGTCGGATAAAATTAATTAAGCAGTTTTAAAATGATTAAGTACCACAGCAACAAGGTGATACAAAGCCAAACGATTTTGGTTGGCATGTTGAATTGCATTTTTTTCAATTTTTAACTTATCTTTAAGCGTCCCAAGATAATAGCTTTCGACCAATATATGTTGAGAAGAAATAGGATCATTTTTGATGCGTAGATCTTTTTGATATTTAATATTGGATACAGCCGTTAAACATTGTTCAAAAGTTGGATAAAAATTTGAAAGTTCTAAAGCTGTTTGATTTGTCGATTTTGTAAGATATTGCGTCATAATTGTCTAATTATTTTAAATAATAGGTTGGCTTTTGATTCTACAGAATGCTTGTAAAACAGACAATTTGATTTTGTAAATAGATATGAATCTTTGGAAGTTGTTTAAAATCATAACAAAAAAATTTCTAGTTGAGCTGATTTGAAATAATATCCCCATGCTTACTAAACTGAGCATACTCTTTAATTTATTAAAATTTGTCATTGTCTCTAGCTTATTTTGGGTATCATTAGCGCAATATAAAAAACCAAATACCAAACTGGATAAAAGACTTAGAATGACGCTAAAAGCACTAAATTTGTCATTCTAAGGGGTAAAATTGAAATCAATATTTATGATTGCTTTAAGATGATTGTAGGTGTTGTAAGGAATAATTGATCTGTTGCATAGTTAGGTTTAATTCATGTGGCGAAATTCGACTTTCTTGAAGCGCGGTAATCCACTGCATTTGGCAAAATTTAATATCTCGAATGGATTTGGCCTGTTGTATTTGTATTACCAACTGTTTTGTCATCAGTCCACAATGAGTTTGTAGAAGGGTAGACATTTTTTGCTTGATGTCATCAAAATTTATATAAATGAGCTCAGATGTAGATTCAACATGTGTTTCTTCTTCAGATATTACTGTGTTGGTAGCATGCGTAGTGGTATGTGAATCTGCTGATTTTGTATTTTCATTCAGATTTTGAGTGATAATACTTTTTAATTTATCAACTTCTTTTGGGAAAGGTAGGGGAGTAAGGTTAGTGCATTGATTTAAATGATGTAAGTGTTCTATCTTGAATGATTCAGGCGTTATTTTTGTCTTCATTTCAGATGAATGATCAGCATGATTCTGAAAAATTAAACCTAACTCTTCAAGTTGCTGAATAAGTTCTGGTGTTGCGAGTCTTTGTTTGAGTGGACTCTTTAAAATTTTAAAATCATCAGTGCCAATCAGAAGTAGTAACTGTCTTTGGCGAGCAGTGAGTTGAAATGAGCGGTTTTTTAATGCCTGAATTCCCAAGTCAGTTTTAAAATAGTGATCCATGAGTCAAATTATTCCCCAATAAATTGACCCTAGAATAAAGAATGACAATTACACTAATATGACTTTCTTGTTACAAATCACAAGCTTAAAGTGTGACTATGTTTGCATTCTCTAAAGCCTTGCGTAAATATGGATCAAGCTCATCTTGACGAAGTAACCATTGTACATAGTCTTTAGGTAATTCTGAAATAGCGGTACCACGGTGCTTTCCAAAGTTAATACTACGTGGGATACGTGCATCTTCTGAAGCTTCATATAATTCTTCAATTGTTTGAATTTTCAATTGATAAATAATATGCATAAGGATGTTTGCAGTTAAAATAATATCTGCATCAGCACGATGCGCACCTTTTAACATTTCACGTGCTTTTTCGCTGCCTTTACTTATCATATAGATCAGTGCTGATATATTGTGTGCTTCAGCATCAGGCCAAACAAGACGAGCAAGCGCAAGTGTACAAATGGCTTTGATATGAGCTGTATCTACGCCACATTGTTGGATTGCGCGAATATCATAGTCAATATTGTGCCCAATGATGTAAAGGGTTTGTTGAGGAAGTTCAAAACAGGAAAAATTTGGTTGATTCGTAAGATCTGATTCTAATATATGATGAACAGCCATTGAGCCGAAAGAAATCTTTTCATTTCCAATACTGTAAAGCTGATCGAACATTTGTTCACGATCTAGACTCAATTTCCCTTCTTGAATTTGAATCGGCGCATAAGCAATTTCAATGGGTAAGCCATTGAGTGTATGAGTCTCAGTATCTAAAATGATTGCTTGCATGCCTTTGTTCCTCAACCAATATATAAATGGAAAGCTTCCTTAAACTAGCTTTTTTAGGCCCTAAATACAATTTAAAGTCATATAAATTCGAGATCAACATTGGATTTTGCTTAAATCCTATTCAATTATGGTTTTTAAATACATGCAGTCGGAAAAATATTCAAATTTAATTGTCTTAAATGCATTAGGCTTCTTTGATAAAGCTTTTTTAAAACTATAAATCAATATAAAAATCCCCTCATCCTAGCTTTCTCTTAAAATGAGAAGAAATTTTCAATACCAAAAGTCTTCACCCAACATGATCATTTTTTTATCTATCAAGGGGGGCTATGGGAATAAGGTGAAAAATACAAATAATTAGGGGGAAATCAAAGTTGTATTCTATTTTATGTTTTAGTTTTTGTGTGTCATGTAACACTTCCCAACTGTAGTATTTACATTAATTGATAAGAAAGTTGTTTGGCTTTATTTAAGTGCTGAAGAGCTACAGGTCTTTATGATATTGAATCAATGTTTAAAATCGGGATTAAAAAACTTGCTTAACATTTTTTTTTGACGTATTGATAAAATAATTATACGCTTAAGCTCGTATAAATTAATTTTAAAAAATTGTGTTTTAAGGATAACTCACATGAAAAAAAAATTATTAACGGTTTTAATTTTAAGTTCTGGACTGGTTTTAACAGCATGTAAGAATGGTGGTAGTGGGGGAGGTTCATATGAATCGCCGTCAAATACTGATGTAAATAACATTACAAATCCTGTTGTTGGCACACCTACAGCATATAGCAAGACTGATTTTACTGCTGTTGCTGCAGATAGTGTGGTGATGACGTATAAGATGAAGGGAGTGAAGGGCACAGAAGTACAAGCAACGTCATTGGTATTTACTCCTAAAACTGCGCCACCAGCTTCAGGTTGGCCAATTGTGGTTTGGGCGCATGGTACAACCGGTGTCGCTGATATATGTGCGCCAAGCCGTAATGAGACAAATGTTTATATTAAAGGAATGATTTCTAAATTCCTTGCGGAAGGCTATGTGGTTGTTGCACCAGACTATGAAGGTTTAGGGGAGCCAAGTGGAACTGAACTTCATCCATTCTTAAATGTAAAAAGTGAAGCTTATTCAATTACAGATGCTGTGGTTGCAACACGAAATTGGTTAGGCAATAAAGCTTCGAAACAATGGGTGACTGTTGGACACTCGCAAGGTGGTCAAGCTGCTTTGGGGGCTGCACAATACGCAGATCGTGCAAGCTTAGATTATAAAGGTACGGTTGCTGTCGCACCTGCGTCACAACTGAATTTGATCCTAAATGCTGGAGAATCTAGCGTGGCAAATGCAACGCCTGATAAACAGATTCCAGTTTATGCATCTTTAGATACGTTTACCGCTCTGATCGCGGCAGGCTTACGTAATGCAAACCCAACTTTAGACTATAGCCAAGTCTTTAAAGTGCCGACTGATGCGATTGCTAAACAAGCAGAATCTGTTTGTTCTTCTCAAATAGGCGATAAGTTCGGGGGAGCAATGGGACAGTATGTTGCAATCAATGGATCATTGAAAAATTATCCAAGAAAAACAGATACATTTATGTCCCTACCTGTGGTTCAAACTTTCTTGAATAAAGATTCTCAACCTTTACAAGTTCAAGTTAAAACGCCTGTAATTATCTACCAAGGTGGAGCCGATACCACTGTACCTCAAGCGGCAACAGATACCTTATATGGTACAGCTAAAGCACTGGCAACACCTGTGAATTATATTACCAATCCTGCTTGGGATCATAGTACAGCTTATGCCTTAAATATCGATAATATTGTGGCTGATGTAAAAGGAATGTTTGCAGCACAATAACTATTTTAAATTGTAGGTTTTAGCAAATGGCTTATGTTTTCAACATGAGCCATTTTTATTTAAAACGGAGTAAACTTCATTCTGTTTAATTACAAACTTCATGCTACAATACGCGCAATCTTAGCACGGCTTAAAAGCCCTAATTCATAGGACCTCGCTAATGTTCGCCAATATCTCTATTTCTGAATTTGATCCAGAAATTGCTCAAGCAATCACTCAAGAAGATGCCCGTCAAGAAGCTCATATTGAGTTAATCGCATCTGAAAACTATTGCTCACCAGCTGTTATGGAAGCACAAGGGTCAAAACTCACTAACAAATATGCGGAAGGTTATCCTGGCAAGCGCTATTATGGCGGTTGTGAATATGTTGATGTGATCGAACAATTGGCGATCGATCGTGCTAAAGCATTATTTGGTGCTGACTATGCAAATGTTCAGCCACACGCAGGTTCTCAAGCAAACTCAGCAGTTTATCTTGCTTTACTCAACCCAGGTGATACTGTTTTAGGTATGAGCTTGGCACATGGTGGTCATTTGACCCATGGTGCTAAAGTCAACTTCTCTGGTAAATCATATAATGCTGTTCAATATGGTTTAAATACAGAAACGGGTGAAATTGATTACGAAGAAGTTGAACGTTTAGCAGTAGAGCATAAACCTCGTATGATTGTTGCGGGTTTCTCTGCATATAGCCAAATTGTAGATTGGCAACGTTTCCGCGAAATTGCGGATAAAGTTGGTGCATATTTATTTGTAGATATGGCTCACGTTGCTGGTCTAGTTGCAGCAGGTGTGTATCCAAGCCCAGTGCAAATTGCTGATGTAACAACGACGACTACGCATAAAACTTTGCGTGGCCCTCGTTCTGGTTTAATCCTTGCAAAAGCAAACGAAGAAATTGAGAAAAAACTTCAATCTGCTGTATTCCCTGGTAACCAAGGTGGTCCATTGGTTCATGCTATAGCAGCAAAAGCAATTTGCTTTAAAGAAGCAATGATGCCTGAATACAAAGAATATCAAAAACAAGTGGTTGTAAATGCTAAAGCAATGGCTGAAGTATTGATTTCACGTGGTTATGATGTTGTATCTGGTGGTACAGAAAACCATTTATTCTTGTTGTCTTTAATTAAGCAAGATGTGACAGGTAAAGATGCTGATGCTTGGTTAGGCGCTGCTCATATTACTGTAAACAAAAATGCTGTACCAAATGATCCACGTTCTCCATTTGTTACTTCAGGTATCCGTATCGGTACGCCAGCAGTAACAACACGTGGTTTTGGTGAAGCGGAAGTTCGCGACTTGGCGGGTTGGATTGCGGATATCCTCGATGCAAAAGGTGATGAAGCTGTGATCAATGCGGTTAAAGCAAAAGTTGAAACGGTTTGTGCAAAATTCCCCGTTTATGCTAAATAAGCATTAACTTGAGAAGGCCTCCTCTCAAGGGGGCTTTTTTTATGGTTGTTCAATAAGCTTAAACATCGAAGTAAATATCTGTTATAAAAGAAGTAGATTATGGGAGTTTATTGATACTTCGTTTCATGTTTCCGACATATAGGTTGCATGCTGTAGTTTACGGCTTGTGGCTTAATTTATTTATAAAATGTCAACAGACCCATTATAAACATCGCTGCTATACCCAAATGATGTGAAAGATCGAAGGAATTAGGCACATGGCTAGTAAACCAAATATTATTATTTCAGAACAAGATTTACATCGCTTAGAAACGATGTTGGAACATCAGTCGAAGTTGACTGTGACGATGCAACATTTAGAAGAGGAATTGGCGCGAGCAGATGTGGTTGCGCCTCAAGATATGCCTCCAAATGTAGTAACCATGAATGCAAAAGTCTTAATCACCATTGCACCATCGACGGAAGCAACCGAAATTACTTTGGTTTATCCACATGATTTTCGTGGTGAGACAGGGCAGGTCAATGTTGTTGCACCTGTAGGTACTGCAATTCTTGGATTGGCAGAAGGGCAGGAAATTGAATGGCCACAGCCAGATGGTCATTTGATGAAAGTAAAAATTGAAAAAATATTGTATCAGCCAGAAAGAGAAGGCGATTATCTCTAATAAATGTCAAAATTAATGATATTTACGTGACCAAATTAAAGCCCAGTAATCACTGGGCTAAATTTTGTATAAAAACCGAAAGTTAAAACCCTGAAGTTCTCCCTTTGCTTGGATATTTAAATTGATGTTGAATATCTAATTTATAAATCTGTTTCGGATTTAAATCAATTTGCCATTGGTTGATATTGGGTTGTCCATTCCATTGTGTTGCAGTCGGTGGAATATTATAGGTCGATTGAGTGCTGAGTTTACCGTTCTGGCTTTGTGGTTCAGGTTCAAAAATCGTAACCTGAATTGGATAGTTATGCAGGTTCTGTACTGAATATTGCTGTTTTCGTATGGTTTCAGATTGAGTACCTTTGACTGGATTTTTTTTGTCGGTTAAATCAGTGACTTTAACTTGAATTTGATCATCTGTACCAAAGCTCATTTGAAGTGCTTCATCTGCGCTATTGCTCCAAGCTCTTTGCCCAATATAGTCGCCATCACGATATAGTTTTACAATTCCAGAAGGCCAATTTTGATCAAGTTTTGAAATTTCAGCATTAATTGTGGCTTGAGTACTCTGTTTTGGAATCGCCCAAACTGAAAGTTTAGCCGCATATTGTTCCGTACTTAAAGGTAAATAGATTTGTTGTTGGCTGCTTGGAATGGATGCTTTGGTTTCTGAACGAAATTCAGTACTAAAATTTAAATCAGCCGTTTGAAACTGTGGAAATTGAGGGGGCGATTTTTTTACTGCGGCAGTGGACTTTCTATCATAACTCATTTCAGCCATTGCAATAGGTGCGGGTGCTGGATAAATTGGTCGTACTGGTTCTGGTTCATAATAGTTTACCCACCATTGTTGGGGTTGAACTTGTTGAATATAGTTTTGTGGGGTTGCTGTGGATAATGCCAATTTAACATTGTTCCAGTCTTCACCAGTTTTTTGAGCAATCATTGCCATACGTGTCAGCTTGATTTGCTTGGTTTGGGTGTTTAACTCAGCTTTATAGATCGGCTGCCAGCGTGCATAAGGAACCATATAGCTAATTTTAATTTCACCCCGTTGTGGGGCATTGACATAAAATTTTAGTGTTCGCTGATTAAACTCACTATCTCCAATGGCATTTAGATCCTGTTCAAGCTCTTGTAAGCGTTGTTGTAATTTTTCTTTCTCGGCCTTGGCTTGGTCAATGGCAATAAAAGCCTCGTAAGCCTGTTTACGGACTTTTGGCGCGGAACCTTTAATGACATTTTCTAAGAACTTATTTTGTAATTCAGCAGCTTGAATAATCGAGTTTTGTTCAGAAATCTGTTTTTTTATGCTTTCAATGTGATGACGTAATTGAGCAGATTCATTTCCTGCAGGTTTATCAATTGCACTATCTGTATGAGACACAGCATTGACTTCAATATTGCTACTTTGATATTGCAATTGGTCTATATTGAAGTTTGCTGCAAGCCCATTTAGTGTAATGAGTTGTTCTCCTGCTTGTACTGGAAAGCTTCGTTCGATTTTTGCCAGTGTGGGATACAGGGTGACTTGTTGAATGGGGGCGTTGGATAAGTTAAGCGCAAAACAATATGTTGAAGGAGCGCATAAAATAGTGAGTTGGAGTGCTGTTTTTATATTCATTATGAGGGGCCCTAAAATACATTCGATTAATTTTAAAGCTAAAATGTAGCAGAAAGTCATACAAATCAAAATAGTGATATAAGCATTTAAGGATGCTTGAACGTAATTGAGTATTGAGGATTGGCTAAATTTTAGACCTAAGAGAAAGCTTATTTATATTTAACTTGATGGATTTTTCAGCTAGTTTTGAATAATTGCAAGATCAAGTCAAACAAATTAAAAAAATTAAGTTACACTGAGTCATCCAAAAATTGAAGGGCTGAACATTGAAACAATCATGCACAATACGGGATAAGAAATTTCCTCCTGAATTAAAAGCATGGTTGTATGCACAAGGTTCGCTGACTCAACAATTGACTGAGGCAGCAGGTGGGCGATTTAAAGTTCAACCGATTCATGAGCATTATCAAAGAATGACCTTGTTAGATAGTCAATGGATGCTAATGTCGCATCAACACACCTCCTGGGTGCGTGAAAGTTATTTATTTGGTTGTGATGAACAACCTTGGGTCAAGGCAAAAAGTATATTTCCCATTTTAAGTATCCATGGCAAAGCACGTTTGTTTAAGCACATCCGAACGCAGCCAATTGGAAAATATTTATTTCAACGTACCAATCCGTTATGTGAACGCCGTGTTTTAAAATTAGAAGAAGGTTGGACGCGGCAAAGTTGTTATACTTGGCATGGTTGTAAATTTATTGTTCAAGAAACTTTTTTACCTGCTTTTGAGCAATTTTTACATCAACAGAATATTTCAAAATAGAGTATTTAAGGACTGTCATGTCGATAGCGCAACAAACCACTTGGCGACAACGGTTAGAAGCTTATTATTATCTATGTCGCTTTGATAAACCCGTTGGAACAGAATTGGTTTTGTGGCCCACCATGTGGGCATTATGGATTGCTGCAGATGGAATTCCAGATATTGTAACGCTGGTTGCAATGGTCTTAGGAACCATCTTTATGCGTGCTGCGGGTTGTGCAATCAATGATTTTGCTGATCGTAAAGTAGATGCCCATGTAGAGCGGACTAAACATCGTCCACTCGCAACTGGAGTCATCTCTGCTGAAGAAGCGATTTGGGTCTTTATTGGCTTGGTTGCAGCGAGTGCCTGTACATTATTCTTCTTACCGATTGCGACTTTTTATTGCGCACTTGCAGGATTAGTGCTTGCATTTATTTATCCATTTATGAAGCGTTATACCCATTTACCGCAAGTGGTGTTAGGAATGGCATTTTCTTGGGGGATTCCGATGTCATTTACTGCAATGGGAAAACCCTTAGATTGGACCTGTTGGTTGCTTTATTTTGGGAATTTAGCATGGACAGTGGCTTACGATACTCAATATGCAATTACAGACCGTGAATATGATTTAAAAATTGGGGTCAAATCAACAGCTATTCTTTTTGGAAAATATGATATTGAAATCATCTCTTTGTTGCAATTGACCAGTGTATTGTTGATTGGTTCGGCATTATATTTAGAAAACATATTGATTCCGTTTGGCCTGATTACATTATTATTGGTTGTTGCTGATTTCATTTATCAATGGTCAAAAACTAAAGATCGTGATCCACAATTATGCTTTTGGGCATTTAGGCACAATCGTTGGGTTGGTTTAATCATCTTTATTGGAATTTTTATTGCATTAATTTGATTTTTTGAATTTAAATTTAAGATTACAATCTATATTTATCTATTATTTTACTATTTAGTTAAAAGCATTCTAGCAAGATGCTTTTTTTTATGCTTAATTAGTGGTGAACAGGGAGCTGTTCAAACAATAAAAACTGAGGACTTTTTAATGAAAGTAGGATTTAAACGGACACTATTAGCTATTACTTGCGGTTCAGCATTATTATTAACTGCATGTAATGATGATGATAATAACTGGAATAATTGGGGTTCAAATAAGGATTATGTATCTGAAAATACATATAATTCTGATGTAATCAATGAGGCTACATCGGTCAAAGTCATGACTTATAATATGCCAAATGTACTTGGTGAAACCAAGAAAGCCACAGCGATGGTTTTCATCCCCAAAACAACACGACCTGCAGATGGTTGGAAAGTTGTGGTTTGGGAGCATGGCACGGTGGGCGTTGGTGATAGTTGCGCCCCAAGTAGAAATAAATTTAACCCACGATTTAAAAATATGGCGCAAAGCCTGTTAAATGAAGGTTATGTGATTATTGCTCCAGATTATGAAGGCTTGGGTACACCAGGTATGCATCCGTATTTAAATCTAAAGAGTGAGGCTAACTCAGCGATTTATGCAGTGAAAGCATATAAAGAGCGCTATGGTAATCAGATCAATGGTCAATGGATGTCTGTCGGGCAATCGCAGGGTGGGCATGGTTCTTTAGGAACTGCTGAGCTTTCCAATAGTGATGCCAATTATAGAGGTGCTGTCGCAGGCGCACCTGCCTCAAGTTTGGGTTATATTATTTCTGTCGTTGCGCCACAAGCAATTCGAGATATTCTTCAAAAGGAACAAGCTGGAACAGCTCCAGTAGGGACTGCTGTTGAAGTTTATGCAGAATTATTGGCATACGCTGCTTATACCACAGTTGGTGTGACCGCTTATGAGCCTAAGTTTAATTATCGAGAAGTTTTTAAAGATCGTTCAAAAAATATTGCAGAATTTGCGGAAGGTTCCACAGGTGAAAATGGCTTATGTCTAGATGAATTGCATAATAAATTTGCCGATGATATCCGTGATTATATTGTTAAGAATGGCGGAAAAACTGTTTTAGACTATCCTGGATTGGTCGATAATTTCCAAGAAAATCCGACAGTAAAAAAATTCTTAGCTGAGAACCAACCTGCAACCAAAAAAATTAATAGTCCTGTGATGATTATCCAGGGGACTGCTGATATGGCAGTGCCTTATCCTGTGACGGAAGGATTGCAACAACGTTTAAAAGATATGGGTACAGATGTAACGTTCTTACCTGTGAAAGATGCCAGCCATACTCAAGCGATTGTTGAAAAAAATCCTGAATTGGTTGCCTTTATTAAAAAGCATATGCCAACCACAAAATAATGGTTTTAAGAGAAGCATCCAGTCATTTGCTTTTCTTGGCGGTTAAATAGAGCATGGTAAGTAAAAAAGCAGAGCTTTTATTAAAGCTCTGCTTTTTTTATCTCAATGTATGGCCGTTTGTACATTTTTTACCGAAGATCGAACAGGTTTTTTACCAAATGAAAGGTGATTAAAGAAAATATTGAGTAATACTGCTGCTATACACGTCGCGCTTATTCCTGAATGAAATAAAGTTTGAAATACTTTGGGAAAGGCATGAAAGAAATCAGGGCTGATTAAAGGAATTAAGCCGACACAGATCGACACAGCAACGATGATGAGATTGGATTGGGTTTGATAATCCACTTTAGACAATGTACGAATACCGCTTGCTGCAACGCTACCAAATAAAACAATACCTGCTCCACCTAAAACAGGCATCGGAATCGCAGCAATTAAGCGTCCAAAAATCGGTAATAAACCCAGCACAACTAAAATAGCGCCACCCGTTGCTACTACAAAACGACTTTTCACACCTGAAATGGCAACCAGTCCCACGTTTTGAACAAAAGCACATTGCATAAATGAACCAAATAATGGCGCAATCGCAGAAGATAGCATGTCGGCTCTTAAACCATCTGCCAAACGATGACTATCCATTTTTGTATCAACAATTTCACCAATCGCTAATAGGCTGGCTGTTGTTTCAGTAAGGATCACAATGGTCACGATACACATGGTTAAGATAGCGGACATTTCAAAGCTGGGTAGACCAAAAGCAAATAGGTGTGGAAAAGCAAATAAATCACCATCGCTCACTTTTGAAAAGTCGGCAACACCAAGCAGGATGGTAAAAATTGCACCAACAATAATTGAAATGAGTACGCCTAGTCGCGCCATTGTAGCTGAACCAAAGCGGCTCACCACAAGTAGTATACCGAGGGTAAAGGCCGCAATCCCAATATTTTCCAGTGAGCCCCATTCGGGAGCTTTAGGATTACCGCCCATAATCCAGCGGATTGCAACAGGTAAAAGTGAAATCCCAATAATAGTAATAATTGAACCCGTCACAATCGGTGGAAAGAAACGCACTATTTTTGAGAAAAAGGGGGTAATCAATATCCCGAAAATAGAACTGACAATCACAGCACCAAAAATCGTTTGGATATTGCCCCCAGTTGTACCAATCGCGATCATGCTTGCGACAGCAGCAAATGAAGTGCCTTGTACAATTGGGAGTTTTGCACCAAACCACTTTATTCCAAGCGTTTGTAGTAATGTTGCCAAACCACCGACAAGAATAGATGCCGTAATTAATAAGGCAATTTCAGCTGCATTTAAACCAATCGCCGTGCCTACAACCAAAGGTGCTGCAATCAGACCACCATACATGGTGAGTACATGTTGTAAACCAAATGTTAGGTTCTTTCCTGCACTTAAAACTTCATCTTCAGGTTGAATTTTTTTAATTTCAGTATTCATCTTAAAACCTTTATGATTTTGCCATCCATGCATTACAAAGAGCAATTTATATGCCAAATGGTCAATAAGTGTAAGAAAAATGCTTTTAGTGAACGCTAAAACTTATTTGTTTGAGATTGATATTTAAATTATTTCTTTGTGCAAAGCCGATTATTTTACGGTGGATAAAGCTTAGCGTGTTTAGATTGGTTTTATAGTCAACTTGTCAAACAAATTAGACAAAAGAATAGAGATTCTCTTAATTAATATTTTTAATTAAATCAATTGTATTGGAAAATAAATTGTTTGATTATAACAAGATTGCAATATCACACATTAGTTTCAAAGTTTAAATATTTTTGCCTAGGCGATGCCTCACTCTAGCGTTGCAAACAATGCAGTGCTTTGTTCTTGCTCAGATGAAAAGATACCGTCTTAACTGTCAAGCAAATTATTTAAGGATTCATGCCTTATAATTTGCCTGATAAGGTTGTTGGTTTTTAAGAACACCATAGCAAAGATGAATTAACTTTCGCATAGCAGCAGCAATCGCTACCATTTTAGTTTTCCCTTTCGCTAAGAGCCGTTCGCTCAACTCTTT
>NZ_JBBCMP010000009.1:0-164747 GCF_037152175.1 Acinetobacter sp. AS167 | reverse complement strand
CCTCTTAGCGCTGATGGTAGTGTGGGGTTACCCATGTGAGAGTAAGTCATCGCCAGCTTTTAAATCTAAAACACCCCGGTCTCTAACGAGAACGGGGTGTTTTTTATGCGCGGTGCTTATTATCGGAATGAAAGAGATCTAGTCATATTAAGTAAATTGATGACTGAATTCGGTTAATAATGAATTGTTGACCTTTAAAATTTTTAGCTAAATAATAATTGAACAAAAATTTGGTATTTCTTATGAAACTTAACTCTTTCTCACCTATTGCTGATAATGAAGAAGAATTACATCTTCCTGAACTGGTCTATGCCGCATCTTTAGGAGAGTTTGAACAGGTCGAACAACTGTTATCACAAGGTATTGACGTTAATCAAACTGATGATGAAGGCTATAGTGCGCTACAAGCTGCGGCGGAGAATGATCACTTAGATATCGTTAAATTATTAATTTCTAAAGGTGCAGACAAAGACTATAAAAGCCAATTTACAGCATTAGAACTTGCGGAAATGGCTGAAAATAAACAGATTATTGTGTATTTAAATAGCTTGTAGATTCTCAAACAACTTGATGTAAATCAGATATTCTATAGATATAAAAAGAAAACCCCATCATCCTGATGGGGTTTTCTTTGTATTGGTGTGTTAGATCTGACTCCTGTCGAATCTCACGTTCCTGATGCTCAGACGCTTTATTGTTGTTTTATGTCTGGGAAACTTCCTGTTCCCTATAACTATAGAATATAAGAATGTGCTTTGATCGTATAGATGACAATCGCTGTGATTGATGTAAGCATTTTCTTACAAAGACAACATGGCAATTAATTTACATCGATATTATTTGCCATAAGTCCTTTGCCTTGTGCTTCTGCAATCAAGCGCTCAGCAGATTCACGGTTTTTACGCAGTCCAGGCATACGGAACTCAGTATGACCATAGTCGTGGATTCGTGTCCAACGTCCACCCCATGTTAAACCTACAGATTCAGCAACTACCCCATATAATTGGTAGCCTTTCCATGCCCAAGGATCTCGTTCAGAAATAACAACTTTACCATCTCGTTTAAAGGCAACATCGGCTGCTAAACCAAACTGATGATAACTTTGATAAGCTTTGGCTAAAGTCGTGGCTGTATTGCCAGATAAACGAGTTTGACGCTCTGGACTACGATAACCTTCTAAAAGCACCATTTCATAGCCATGACGTTCTTTCATGATTTTAAAGACCATCAGTAAACGTTGCTTATAACTTGGATGCATTTTATCCCATTTCCGGTCAACCATAGCTGTATCGAAGCTGCTACGTTGATCTCCAATCCCTTCATTATCAATAACCGATGGATTTACACTCGGGACTTGATGATTTGGAACAGGGTTTTCTCTTTCTAATATCTGTGCTTGAACAATCGCAGCATCAATTAAGCTTTCCTCCACTGCTGGAGGAGGGGTTAAAACCTCGCCATTTAATAGCGCATAAATTTGAGGGTCAGTTTTTCTTAAATATTCTGCTTCAACCTTAGTCGGATCAATTGGTCGTGTAAATGCAAAAACAAGAATACTGGAAAGCAAAAAGAAACCCGCAATCAAAATCCACCATTGCTGTAAATGCCAATGGGTTTGGGTTTGATTGGCTGAAGCCGCTTGGTTCATTTGTTCTGCAAAGTGCTTTGCAGAAGCTAGCTTTCTCTTACCTTGTGGTAAAAGTGCTTTAAGGTAGTCTAAAGTTTTATGTCTAATTTCATAAGACATGAGAAAAGTTAGACCAAGCACCAAAAAGATAAAACAAATGACAACAAACAAAATCATGGTTTGTTTTCTATGACTTTGCGGTCTATCGTCACTTTCACTGTACCTTCAGGGGAAGCCTCTTGCACTTCTTCTTTTTTAGGTACGGCTTCTTTTTCAGTGGGTTTAGCAGAAGCTTCTGCTTTAGCTTCTACTTTCGCTTTTGGTATTGGTTTTGCGGTTATTGCAGCTTGTGGTCTAGTTGCAGCTGACTGCGGCACTGGTTTAGCCTCAGGTTTTAGCATTTGTTCAAATGGGGAGGCATTCGGAATTGGATTTTTTTGAGCAGCAACCTTATTTTCATGTTTAAAAATCTGATTAAAATCTTTCTCATTGATATGCTGCTTATATGCACCGACATTTTCATCGTGATGATTGGTTGTTGTTTCTTCAGCATGCACATCGCGTAACTCAGGTTCTTGTGTTGCAACCGAATCTGTATTGGTACTGGTATTTTCTGTTGGTTTGATATTGATAAAAACAAAAAAGAAAATAGCAGAAATAACCATCCCAGCAATTAAACCAAGTAGAAAAACAGATGATTTCCCCAATGTTTTTTTAGCGGGTTTACTTTGTAATATTCGAATAGATGTTTGTTTTTCTTGTGTCATAATTCAACCTGTCAAGGCAATTGAATAGTGATATGTGCTTGTTCAGCAGGTGCAGAAATCACATTATTAAATTTCGCAATAGAAGCATCTTCTGTTTTATTCAACATAAATTTTAGGCCAGCGAAAGCTAGTACAGCAAATAACAACAGGAAAATTAAAATCCAAACAAAGGGTAATTCTTTATGAATAATATTTTTGATTTGATCTGGTAAAGCTGCAAAAGGAGAAAAAGCGGTCTTTTTGCCTTTTAAATAATCGATTTCATCACCGACCCGAGCCACAAGATGATTTAAACTTTCAATCGATTCAATACGATACTTACCTTGAAAGCCAAGTAATAAGCAATAATGATAGACTTCGAGTGAAGCCAATCGTTCTTTACCACGAGCACGGATCAGTTCGAGAAACTCAAAGAAACGATAACCTGCAAGTTGTGAACCAAATAAAGTTAATTGAAGTGGGCTGATTAACCAATGATTTTGTAGGTTAAAAAATGATGGATCTTGTTGGGTAACAATGGTTTCATCAATTAAGGCACAATATGCATATTTTGCATCATGAATATCTTCAGGAGAAAACTGCAGTTTTTTTGCTTGATGTTCAAATCGATTCAACAAGTCTAAAATTTTGTCTTTAAAGCCGTTTGCATTTTCTGGAACATACTGATTCTTCAATAAGAATACAATATAAAATCCGTCATGTAGAAGATCGACTAAATTGGTTGCTTGTGTGATTTTGGATTGTTGAGGTAAAGAACCTCCACCAATTTGTCCATCATCAAACAGTGAGGGGGCAATATTATTCTGGCTCATGACATACTCCTCGCTTAACCATTCATCACTGCAATTAATTCAATACTGATATCTTGGAAACCTGCAGGGACATAAATACAGATGGTTTCAGAATCAAGCATACGTTGATACATTTCATGATGTGGTTCAATTTCAAAATAATTCACACCAGAACGTACCGGAATAGCAGTTGGAATTTGGACTAAATGATGAATTGGGATTGCAGGAAGTGCCGCAACAACACGTTGTTCAACATCAACAGTATTCCCGACTTTGAAACGCAGCGGGACAATTTGAATCAGTTCATGGGTTTGCATCATGCTACTAGAAACAGCAATATAAAGCCTTGATTCTTTAGTAATTTTATCTGTTTCCAAACTTCCCACCCAATAAGATGGGCGAATTTCTTTCAGTGCAATACTGATATAACGGCTTGAAATAATTGTATCGAGCAATTCGCGTAAAATTTTATCAAGCTGGCTAAAGCTATCTTGCAAGTTATGATGTTGATATTGTGGCAAATGTTCAACTTCATATGCGGTAGAGAATGTCAGCAATGAACCCGTTAAACGCAGAAGTTCAAAAAATAGTTTTTCAGGGTGAATCTGCGGATTTTGTAACAGATGATTCAAGGTCGCATGAGCAGTATTTAGTGCATTGACCAACCAGAATGAAACAATATCACCCGATCTAAATTCAATGAGCTTTTGTTCATTTTCACGGTTATTGGTTTGAATCATTTTAATTTTGGCACGAACAACGTTCAATGTTCGCTTCAAATTTGCCAATAAGGTTTCATTTGACTGAATATGTAAAATTGGTGGAATATATTTTGAATCAATCTCAAAATTCCCTGAACTATGACGTCGAATTTTTCCGATAGCAAGATATAAAAAACCATCTAAATCTTGATTTGGATCTGCTTGAACATCAAAAAGTTTAAATTCAGTTCGGCGTCGAAGAAATGTAATTTCAGCAGGGGATGCATCAGTAAAAAGATCGTGAGTTTCATTCAAATATGAATGGTAGCGAGCAGGTTGTTTATCCTGTTCATCAGAGATGTTCTTCTTATTGGGTTGTAAAATAGGCAATGCTAAGTAGATTAACATTTCCCCACGCAAGTTCAGTTCATCCAATAAAATTGGTTGTGGTAACAGATCTTTGGCCGGCGCTTGGTAAATTTCACCATCCTGCCAAATCATGTCGATTTGCTCTAAAGCAAGCACATGTGTGCCCAGTTGTGTTTCGTCAAATCGAAGATTTTTAATTCCATAAGGATAAGGAATCGTTGAACGAATGGTGTGGTTAAGTCGTTGTTCTTGATACGTATCTTGTAATTGGAAGTGTTGTGGTCTTAAAAATAAACCTTCACCCCAAAGAACTTTTTCTGCTTTAAACATAGATGATTACCATTCAGAAGATTCATTATTTTGGTTTACGCCCAATAATTCTTGAATAGAATCAAGGGGATTATCATTTTTAATGACTTGAGTTAACCATTCATGTAAAGGCATTTGGCTCCATTTAATTGTTTTTTGCAGCATATAACTCACAGGACTATGCGGCTCATTGGTTTGAAAGTAATCGGCAATCTCTTGTAAAACCCGCATTGCCTGTTCACGGTTTTGTAAATGGCTTTGTGGTTGAGGTTGAAATGTTTGCGCTTGTGGAATTGGAGCTGAATGCGTTGTTTCTGTTACTGGCATTGTCATTTGAGCTGGGGTATCTTCAACTGCAGCTGTATTGGTGTTGTTTCCAAATGAGTCTGCTTTATAGATTTTTTTCAGGTTCATTTGAATATTTTCAAACTGTGAATCGATACTCGCAAAACTTGGTGCTTCCAGCTCCATCAGTGCATCTAATGTTTGTTTGATAATATTCCAATGCTGCAAAATTTCTTGAAATTGCTGATAATTTTGATACTGAAAAGTCCGTGAGGTGTTGAATAGCGCCTGATTGAATTGATCTAATTCTAAGGACGCTTCTACACTGTCAGAATCTTCGGCTTGCTTACGACGATTATTCTGTAAATGTAAGAATTTTTCGTATTGGGCAAGTGAATAAAACGGTTGAATGTTGATGAGCGGAACATTCTTTACCAAGCTCGGTAATTGGGTGGTAAAACCTTGCAGTAATCCTAGGCGTTGATCTAAGTCATCATCTTCAATTTCAGGATGAATCTTCAACCAGAACTGTTCTAAAACACGGTGACTCAGTTCTAGCCCTTTAATTAGCCCTTCGAAGCCATAGAGGTTTGTCCAAGCTTCTGTAAGCCATGTTAATAAACGAATATCTTTGGTTTTTTGCGTGAGTAATTGGATTGATTTTTCTGCAACAAATGACCAGTCGGCTTGCTTTGGTTCAGAAATCCAATCACCTTGGTCTAATAAAGGATCATCATGGGTACGTGCTTTTTTAATTTCGTGAAACTCATTGGAAAAAGACAAATCTTCTCCACACGGATGAGCATCAGAAATAGGCTCTAATAAGACGTCTAAATTTATATCCATTTTCTATACTCGTATATATTTAAGCTTCCACAACTTTTGACTTTTTGCTCGACTTTTTCTTTGCTGGCTTCGCTTGTGGATCTAACAGGTAAATGATTTCATCATCTTTCGTATCAATATGAATGACTTTTGGAATTTTTTGTTCAGCCAAAGCCACCAATATTTCAGTGGCTAAAGCAGGTAACACAGAGGCATTTAAAATATTATCAACATTACGTGCACCACTATCAACTTCAGTGCAACGACTTAGAATCAATTCGATTAAATCATCGCTATATGTCACTTTCGTTTCATACTGTTTTTCGAGTCGTGCTGTAATTTTTCCGAATTTATGCTCAATAATTCTGACTAAAAGATCATCATGTAGCGGGAAGTATGGGACAATTCGCATACGGCCTAAGAATGCCGGCTTAAATTGTTTGTATAAGCTTGGTTTGAGTTGTTCAGTCAGCTCTTCAGCACTTGGCCATTCTTCGACAGGTTGATTTAGGCATGCTTGCATGATGGCATTTGACCCTGTATTTGAAGTCAGTAATATCGTGGTGTTTTTAAAATCAATCACACGACCTTCACCATCTTCGAGTGTACCTTTATCAAAAACTTGATAGAACAGCTCTTGGACATCGCTGTGTGCTTTTTCAATCTCGTCTAATAACACAACGCTATACGGATTACGTCGAACGGCTTCAGTCAAAACACCGCCTTGACCATACCCGACATATCCTGGAGGCGCGCCTTTAAGCGAAGAAACCGTATGCGCCTCTTGGTATTCAGACATATTGATAGTGATTAAATGTGACTCACCACCATAAAGTTCATTGGCAAGTGCTAAGGCAGTTTCTGTTTTACCCACACCGCTTGGACCAACAAGCATGAAAACACCCTGTGGTTTATTTGGGTCTTCTAAACGTGCTTTTGAGGTTTTAATACCTTGAACCAACTGATGTAGGGCATAATCTTGTCCCATCACCCGTTTTTCAAGTTTTTCTTCCAGACTGAGAATTTGCTTAATTTCATCATTGACCATTTTGCCAACAGGAATACCAGTCCAGTCTGAAATAATTTCATTAATAATTTGGGCATTTACACGTTCAAAGACCAGTGGTTGCTGACCTTGTAACACAGATAACTGCGTACGTGTATTGAAGATCTCATCTTTGTTTGAATCGGCCTGTTCTGCGGTTTCTAATGCTTGGATTTTTTGAATCAGAGCCAATTCAGCTTGCCATTGTTGTTCTGTTTGCTGAATTTCTTGATCAAGTAATTCCAATGATGATGTTAACTGAGTTAAACGCTCTTCATGAATTGGCTGGTGACGGTGTTCACTTTCAATAATATTGAATTCAAGATTTAAATTATGTTGTTGTGCTTTGAGTTGATCGAGTTTGACTGGTTGAGCATTTTGGGTTAGCGCAACACGAGCTGCAGCGGTGTCAAGCACACTAATGGCTTTATCCGGGAGTTGGCGGCCACTAATATAACGATGTGAAGAATGAACAGCGGTGATAATCGCTTCATCATCAATACGTAAATTAAAGTGATTGGCCATCACTGGAATCATGGCACGTAGCATATCGATCGCGACTTCTTCAGTCGGTTCTTCTACTTTGACCACTTGGAAACGACGACTTAAAGCAGCATCTTTTTCAAAATACTGTTTATATTCGGCCCAAGTTGTAGCTGCAATGGTGCGTAATTCACCCCGCGCAAGTGCAGGTTTTAATAAGTTCGCTGCATCATTTTGCCCAGCCTGGCCGCCGGCGCCAATCATGGTATGGGCTTCATCAATAAACAGAATAATCGGATGTGAAGACTGTTGCACTTCTTGAATAACTTGTTTTAAGCGGTTTTCAAACTCACCTTTAACACTTGCGCCTGCTTGTAACAGCCCCATATCCAAAGAGTGTAATTGGACATTTTTTAATGCATCAGGCACTTGGTTCTGTGAGATCTTTAATGCCAGACCTTCCACAACTGCCGTTTTACCCACACCAGGTTCACCCGTTAAAATAGGATTGTTTTGACGACGGCGCATTAAGATATCAAGCATTAAACGGATTTCATATTCACGTCCAATGACCGGATCAATCCCACCTTTTTGTGCTTTTTCAGTTAAATTAATGGTGAATTGATCTAATGCAGGTGTCTTGTTGTTCGAAGCATGATTGTCTGTTAGGGTATTTTTAAGTTCTGCTTCTTGCTCTTGATCATTTGTTGGGATATTTTCGGTACTCTTTACACAAATTTCCAAGAATTTATGTTTCATCGTATCGATGGGAAACAGATCAAATAAGCTTGATGCTCGAATGGCAATTTGGTAAAGATCAGATGCTGTTAAAAGAGCAATCAATAAATGACTGCTTCGAATCACTGGATCTTGTTCAGCTGAAGCAAGTAACCATGCTTGCTCAAGGAGTCTAACAATTGATTTGGAAAAAATAGGTGTACGGGTATTGCCTTTAGGAAGTTGAGAAATACACTCTAATAAATCCGTTAAAAGTGCATCTTTTGAAATTTTGTATTTATTAAGTATAAGTTCAAGATCATTGGATTGTTGTTCTAATAATTTGACAAAAAAATGTTCGATTTCGATTTCAAAATTTTGATGGTTTACACATAAATTGGCGGATTGTTCTAAAGATGTACGTGAGGATGCTGATAACTTTTTAATCAAAACTTTTAGATCTGTCATTTTCTGTCTCTCTCAAAAAACTTTATTTCTAGGCAAATAAATTCTAAATTTTCTAGCCTATAAATTTGGCATTAAAATTAGTATATTGAAATCAAATATTTAATAATTTTTTAAAAATCACTGGAAATATTTTACATAAAAAAAAACTTTTGTGAAGATAGGATATTATGTATATTATACAACCAATTAAAAAAGTCATTTTTATCAAACGGTTAAAATATTGATACGAAATTTAACTTGACGAGAGCACGTTTTTTTAGTCTTATTTTTAAGTCTTTAACGAAATTGCTTAATTATACATATTTATAAAACATCAAAAGTAAATTTATTGAATAACTGAATCAAGTAAATATTGAGGTTGGATTTTGAAGAATTTTATTCCATATATTTTAGTTCTTGGCACATCATTGGCGACTACATTTGTCTACGCGGATGATGAAATCAAACTAAAAAGATCCTGTATAAAAGATTACCCAATGGTTGAGGGAGAAACTAATCCTGAGTTGTTGGCGGTCTATTCACAATTGTGTGATAAGAAAAATAAAGACAATAAAAACAAACTGTTGGTCTCAGCAGCAGAAAAGTTTCAGCAAATTGGGAAAAATGATAAAGCCATCCAAATTGTTAATTATTTAGAAGCGCAAAATATACAAAGCAATGAGTTAACGGATGTCAAATTCCTTGCAGGAATTGGCTTAGCTTCTGACGCATTGAATAAAATGCGTACGCGTGAAATGAGATATTTGACTGAGGATAAAACCTATCCTGTTGCAAAAAGTTTTACTGACGCAGTTAGACAAGCAATGCCAGCAGCAGTTTTGGTTGAAAAAAATCAGGAAAGTGCTCCAGTTGTAGAGCGTGCTCGTCCTCAGAAGGTAAGTCGCCCTCAGAAGAGTCGTACTACACCAACACGCTCAACGCCTGCTACAAAACCAGCTACAAAGCCTACTGCGACGCCAGCGAAACCGAAGTCTACGTCATCAGCACCAAGACCGAATTTCCCAACATAATTTATTGCCCAAATTAATGGATAACAAAAATGTCAAAACGTGAAAGTGTACAGAAGAAATTACAGCGAATCCGACCACCACGTGTTCAACTGACTTATGATGTTGAAGTCGGTGATGGTAAAGAAATTAAAGAACTACCGTTTGTTGTGGGTGTTTTAGGTGACTTTTCAGCTGCTTCTGAGTTAGAAAAAACCAAATTAAAAGATAAAAAATTTATCAATGTCGACTTAGAAAACATTGATGAAGTGATGGAATCATTGTCTCCACGAGCTGCATATCAAGTTGAAAATACGTTAACTGAAGAGGGTGGGCGTATGTCAGTCGATTTAACTTTTAAATCGATGGAAGATTTCAGACCAGAACAAGTAGTACAACAAGTAGAGCCATTGAGAAAATTAGTTGAAGCTCGTGAACGTTTAACAGATTTGAGAAACAAAATTTCAAATAGTGAGCGTTTGGAAGATTTACTGGATGAAGTCTTACAAAATACTGATCAGATTCGTAAATTAAGTGCTGAGGCGGGTCCTGAAAATGAGTAATTTACAAACCAATACTGCGCAAGATGCAGCCGTAGAAGAAGTAAGTTTACTTGATTCTATCGTGGAACGCAGCCGAATTGCACGCAATGACGAAGAGCATGACCGTGCTAAAAGCTTGATTGGTGAGTTGGCCAAAGAAGTAATGGCAGGAACAATCACTGTTTCAGAAAATATGTCTTTGTCGATTGATAAACGTATTGCTGAAATAGATGCATTGATTTCAAAACAGCTCAGTAAAATCATGCACAATGAACAGTTTCAAAAAATTGAATCAACTTGGCGTGGTTTGTATTACTTCTGTCAAGAGTCCCCATCAAATCCATTGATCAAAATTCGTATGTTAAATACAACGAAAAAAGAATTGGTCAAAGATTTTCAAGGTGCAACAGATTTCGATCAAAGCACCTTGTTTAAAAAAGTTTATGAAGAAGAATATGGATCATTCGGTGGTGCACCTTATGCGACATTGATCGGTGATTTTGAGTTTGACCGCACACCTTCAGATATGTATCTGTTAGAACAGATTTCACATGTTGCAGCAGCAGCACATGCTCCGTTTATTTCGGCAGCAAGCAGCAATATGTTAGGTCTTGAATCATTTACTGATATTGATCGTCCACGTGATGTTTCAAAAGTATTTGAAACAGCAGAATATGTACAGTGGCGTTCTTTCCGTGAAAGTGATGACGCTCGTTATGTTGCGTTGACAATGCCACGCGTTTTAGGCCGTTTGCCTTATGATCCAAAAGAAGGTTGGGCGACTGAAGGCTTTAACTTTGTAGAAGAAGTTTCAGGGCAAAACCATGATGAATATTTGTGGATGAATGCAGCTTATGCGTTTGGTACCCGTTTGACCAATGCATTTGATCTCCATGGTTGGTGTGCTGCGATTCGCGGTGTTGAAGGTGGTGGTATGGTCGAAGGCTTACCAGTACATACTTTTAAAACCAATGACGGTGAAGTTGTATTTAAGTGTCCAACAGAAATTGCGATCACTGACCGTCGTGAGAAAGAGCTGAGTGACTTAGGTTTTATTCCATTAGTTCATTGTAAAAATACAGATTACGCAGCATTTTTTGGTGCGCAGTCTACGCAAAAACCGAAGAAGTATGACAGTGATACAGCAAATGCGAATTCGTCCTTATCTAGCCAGATCCAATACATCATGGCTGTTTCTCGAATTGCACATTACTTAAAAGCAATGATGCGAGATAAAGTCGGAAGCTTTGCTTCAGCAGGTAATGTAGAAGCATTTTTAAATGAATGGCTATCACAATATGTATTGCTTGATGATGGTGCTTCACAAGAAGCAAAAGCGCAGTATCCATTGCGTGAAGCTTCTGTAAAAGTTGTAGAGAATCCTGCAGAGCCAGGGCACTACAAGTCTGTGGTCTTCTTAAGACCGCATTTCCAGCTAGATGAGTTGTCGGTTTCTTTGCGACTTGTCACTGAGTTACCTCAGTCCTCGAATTAAAATAGAGCGTGGCTAAATAATAACTTTAAAAAATAAGGGTAAATCCAATGAAAGATATATACGTTCAATTTCAAGGTAAGTACAAAGTTGATGGCGAGTCACGTGATTCTGAGCACAAAAATTGGCTAGAAGTTAATTCTTGGTCTCATAATATTCGTCAGCCAAAATCTGCGACTTCTTCAAGCGTTGGTGGTCATACTGCTGAACGTGTAGAACACTCAGATATGCTTTTTGTTAAAGATTTGGATGCAACTAGTCCAAAACTTTGGGAAGCATGTTCTGCGGGTTATACATTTGATGAAGTTCAAATTGACTTCTACCGCGCAAATGGTGACAAACGTATTAAGTACCTTCAAATCAAACTTAAGCATGTACTTGTTTCAAGTGTAACGCCTACGGTAAATGAAGAAGGTGTTCCAACTGAAGCATTTGGTCTAAAATATGCTGCGGTTGAGTGGACTTATAATCAACAAGATATTAACGGTTCTGCTAAAGGTGCCGTTACTAAGAAATGGTCTCTTTCTAACAATACTGCATCTTACGCTGCTTAATTGTTTGTTGAAACAGATAGGGACTTGGGTCCCTATCTGTTTCATATTATTAGAATATACATTATGAATTTAGATCAACTTTACCCCTATGGATTTCGATCTACACTATTTGATCGTTTAATTGTTGAAGATGATTATATAAAAGGGCTTTCTATTCATGAGTTAAGAGAGTCTGTTGCCCATGATTTAGAAGACTTATTAAATACACGAATTGCCAAACTGGATTTGGAAATCGATGATTTCCCTTTAGTCAAAAAGTCTATCATACAGTTTGGTATTATTGATTTTGTTGGACTTTCAACCGCAAATCCAACTGATCGGGATACTATCTGTCAATCTATAGAACAGTCGATTGCTGCTCATGAGCCACGCTTAAAACAAATTAAAGTAGAAATGCAGTTAGATGACCAAAATGTTGGCTCGTTATGTTTAAGCATTCAAGCTTATTTAAATATTCACCCACTTTATGAACCTGTAATTTTTGATGCCTTACTTAAGCCAACAACACAGCAATATGTGATTTCTGCCAGATCTTAAAATAAAGTAGGTATGTCGTGATAGAAGAACTTTTACCGTATTATGAAAAGCAATTACAAGAATTTGGACAGCAGTCTCGTGCTTTTGCAGATAAATACCCGAAAATTGCACAACGATTATCTTTAAATCAAGAACAAATTGATGATCCTCATATTGAACGCCTTATACAGGCATTTTCTTTAATTGCTGCACGTATCGATAAAAAGTTAGCTGATAGTTACGACATCTTTACCCGTTCTTTATTTGAGGTAATGTTTCCTCAATATTTACGTCATTTTCCAGCGTGTTCAGTGGTGAGTTTTGAAGACTTAAATAAGCAAAAACAATTGACGGATGTTCACATTATTCCCAAAGGAACCACTTTAAAGTCAAGAAGTTTCAAAGGTGTCCAATGTGAGTTTAATACCAGTGCTGAAGTTAAATTATTGCCTATTCAACTGGAAAGTCTGAGTTTTCAAACCAATCCCAGTGCACATATTCATTTAAACCAAAATGCGACATTAAATTTAAAATTTGAATTATTAAACCCTGCTAAAAATTGGTTAAAAAATGAAAAGCTGCCCATTTATCTGGATGCCATTTCAAACTTTCCTTTGCAAGTTTTAGATCATATTTTCCATAAAGAAACCAGTTTTAGTCTTCGCATCAATAACAAGGTTGTGCCGATAAAAAATCCGTTTGAAGTGATCGGTTTTGATGAAAATGAAAGTTTATTGCCCGTTGATCAACATACACATCATGCTTATCGATTATTAATCGAATATTTCTGTTTTCCTGAAAAGTTTAGTTATTTAAATTTGAATTTAGATTTTTTAAAATTATTAAAAGAAGAAAATTTGAGTTTTGAAATTCAAATCCATTTAAAACTGAATTTAAATGATCAAGCCATCATCCGCAACTATTCAGAATTGAATGTGGCAAATTTTAAGTTATTTACCAGCCCTGTCGTTAATTTATTTGAGAAACAAGCTGAGCCACAAAAAATCAATCATAAAAACTTAGAATATCCTTTAATGACAGATGCACATCATCCTGAATTCTATCAAGTGTATTCAATCGTTGAAATGAATTTAATCCGTGAAAAAAGTAATCAAGATCAAGTGGTTTACCCAATTCTACCTTTCTTTGCCATGAGTCATTATCATGGTGACGATATTCAGTTTTTTTATGCATTAAATCCAACGGTTTTACAAAATCAATATGTAGAAACGGGCTATTCGATTATTTCTAAACAATTAGAACCACACAGTATTAAGTCTGATTTTGTTAGTTGTAAGTTGTTATGTTCCAATCGTGAGTTACCGCACGAAGCTTTGGGTCAGTCAAACAACGTCTTGAACTTGAATGACAGTACCGTTGCTCGTCGTGCATTGGTGTTAAAGAGACCTACAGCACCCTTCCAATTTGAAAAAAATAAGAATGAACAATGGCGTATTATTTCGCACCTTTCATTAAATACTTTAGCCTTAATGAAAGGTGATGCTGTAAGTCATATTAAAGAATTGCTAGAGCTTTATAACTTACCTAAATCTAAAGAAAATCATTTAATTATTGATGCAATTAAAAAAATTGAATTTGAAATCACCAATAAACTCGTTGAAGCCAAACCCTTTCCAATGTTTGTACGCGGGGTTAAGGTTTTAATGGATGTCGATGTCCAAGTCTTTAGAGGGCATAGCTTATATATTTTCAGCGAATTGATCAGTCATATTTTTAACTTAAAAGTACAGATGAACAGCTTTGTTGACGTTTTTGTTCGAGATTTAAATACAAAACAGGAGTTATACCAATGCGTACAGAACGTTGGTGGCAAGAAGCTTCTGTAATTGATGAGCTTTTTAAAACCCCTACAGCTTTTGAATTTATACAAACCACACGATTATTTAGACATGCGCCCAATACCGCTTTTTTAAAGAATTGGTCTGACGATTTTCTTTTTGAAAGTTCATTAAACTTGAACTTTCCAAAACATGAAATTGAATTACTCGAACAACAAGACGAAAAAATTCATCTTACAAATTTGATTGTCGGTTTAACCGGTATGCAAGGTGCAATGCCGTATACCTATACTAATAAAGTGAAACAAACACCGCGTAAACAGCGTGTTGAAGTTCAAAAGTTTCTAGGTTTATTTAATCATAAGCTTACGGCTCAATTTGTTGAAGCAAGTTTAAGTTATAACTTGCCTGTACGTTATGAAGTTGAAAAAGAAAATAATTACTTAGAAATCTTGCATGCTTTAAATGGTTATATTAGGACACAACATCAACAGAGTGATCTAGATGACTATTTTGCTGAGTTTTCTGGGCTTATGCAGGGTCAAAATAATACAGCTCATGCATTAAAGACAATGTTGACCTGTGTATTCAATCAACAAGTTGAAGTCAAAGAATATATTACTGAAAAGTTTAAACTCGGGAATGAGCAGAAAACTACTTTGGGAGGGGACCGACCTTTCTTGTTAGGTGTAAATACATTCTGTGGAGAGACGATTCGACAAATAGATGGAAAAATCGAGATTCAAATTGGACCGTTGAGCCATGCACAGTATTTAGAATTTTTACCCAAGAAAAAATTAAGTAAGAAGTTAAAAAAAATTCTGCAAAGTTGGTGTAGTCCAACCTTATTTGTCGATTTACGTTTAGTCTTGGCAAAAGAGGAAGTCCAGCCTTTACAACTAAGCTCAACAACACAAATTGGTTTGGCACAAGGTGCTTTTGTGATGCCAAAAACTCAAAGTGACAATGATGAAACGTGTTATGCACTGATTGGAGTGTCATAAGTGATCAAAATAATTTTAGGAACTTTAATCAGTACCATATTACTAGTTTCGGTAATCGTGGTGTTTTATTGGCGTGATATTAAATATGACCCAAATGGGCAAGATTTTCTGATTTTCTTTGGCGTGATTCCAGCTGCGATTACTTTGTTAATCCTGAGCCCAATGTTGATCAAAAAGATTTATCAAAGCCACCAAGAGAAGAAAGAACAACAAAGAATTGAGGCAGAGCAACGTTCAGAACAACAAATCACTGAAGCTAAAGTTGAAGAAAAAATTGAATGGGTAGACTTGAAAGTTTATTCAGCCACAAGCTTAAGTGCCTTAGGCGAAAATGAAGCACAGCTTGATCAGCTTCAAGATGTGGCAAGTCCTGAACTTGATTCGCAATTGGTCAATGGTTATGGTTTACCGATTCTTTCATTCCGTGTTCAAGATATTGAAGAACCGTTAGAGGATGAGGCATCTAGTCTTTCTAGTCGTCAAAAGCGTATAAGTGCATTAATTCAGCAGCAATTAGAACAGAATACTGAAACTTTATATCAAATTGCAGAGCACCTAAAAAACTCCGCACTCTTTTATGATGCCAAACTTGCACATGAATATCGTATGCATCCTGCTTGGATTGACCCTCATCATGACTATGAAGATGAGCCGATTGAACAACAGGTCGCAGAAGCAGTACCTCGACTTAATTATTTGAATATTCAAATTATTTTGCCAGAAAATTTATTCCATAGCTGGGATGAAAGTTCAGCTTCAGAATTGGTTCACCATTATCTTACTGAACTGGGCATTCTCGATCAGCAATTTGGCACTGAATATCATTATTGGGGTGAAACAACTGCGTATAAAGACTGGATTAAGTTGCTAAAAAGAACCCAACTTTTGGATTCTGAGGTATCACTGTTTATTGCAGTAGATTCAGAAATTGATCAAGAAACCATAGATGATCGGACGTGGATGACTGAAAAATATATTCCATCTGAGTATATCAGTACTTGTTGTATGACAAATACCCAGGTCGAATTGCAAAATTTACAAGCAATAAAGTATATTCGAATTGCTTTAAATTCTGATCAGGCATCTAAAACATTAAAAGAGTTGAATTTAGACCAAGCAGAACAGTTTGATCAAGAACAGCCCTTTGTCTTGGTCTTAGACGACCCAGCAGAGATCAAGCTGTTAAAGAAACTTGAACAAAACTTTGCCGAAACAGCTATTGAAGCGCATCATTATCTTTACAGTAAAAATAGCCTAGGCCATACCCAACCCTTAGCCAAAGTTTTTGGTTTTATGTTGAGTTTGCACTTTAAAGATGAGTTGTACGGTTATGTTTATAGTGCTGAACATCAGCAAACCCAAGTGATTGTTGGGACTGAGTTTGCATAGAACTTACAGATAAATTTAGAAAGAAATAGAGAAAATGATACAAACAATTTTAAGCTATGCATGGCAGTACATCACAAATCCGAAACTGGTGATTGCGCTTTCGATTCTGGTTGCGATCGTTTCTTCATATAGTGTAGTACCGCGTCAGTACTTCTTTATGATGGTTGCAGCTTACATTCTTGGGTTGGTGATTTACGGCATCTACTGGTTGATCCAGCGTCGTAAACATGCAGAACAAGGTGAAGCATTGGCTGAAGCGATTCAACAAGACACCACTGCTGAATATGGAAAACAAAAAGATAAAGAAGAATTAAATCTGATCAATCAGCAGATGAAAGATTCGATCCAATTGATTCGTAAGTCTAAATTGGGTGATAAAAGTGGTAACGCAGCACTCTATGAGTTGCCTTGGTATATGGTGATTGGTAACCCTGCTGCGGGAAAAAGCTCGGCAATTTACCATTCTGGATTAAAATTTCCCTTTGAAGAGACCCATCAAAAAGTGGTGTCTTCAGGACTCAGTGGTACCCGAAACTGCGATTGGTTTTTCTCAACAGAAGGGGTATTGTTGGATACTGCTGGTCGATACTCTGTGTATTCAGAAGACCATTCAGAATGGTTAGGCTTTTTAAACATTCTGAAAAAGAACCGCTCTAAAGCGCCGATCAATGGCTTAATTGTGATTGTTAGTGTGGCTGAGTTGGTTAGTCAAAGCCCTGAGAAATCGATCAAATTAGCGAAAAGTTTAAGAGCGCGTATTCAAGACTTAACTGAACGTTTAGAAATTTTTGCACCTGTTTATTTGGTCTTTTCTAAAATGGATTTGATTGCAGGATTCACTGAATTTTTTGAATGTTATGAATCTGCTGAGTTTGATCAAGTTTGGGGCGCAACCTTACCTTATGACTCTGAATCATCACAGAATGCTGTGGAACATTTCGAGAAGCACTACAATATTTTATATGATGGACTAAAAGGGGTCAGTACCACCCATTTAAGTCGCCGTCATGCGCAAAATATTTCGCCAAGTGTGATGACTTTCCCACTTGAATTTAAGACTTTAAAACCTGTATTAAAAACGTTTATTGGTACTTTATTTGAAGAAAATCCGTATCAGTTTAAACCAGTCTTCCGTGGCTTTTACTTTACGAGTGCTTTACAAGAAGGCGTGATAGAAAGTCCGATGACGGAACAGATTGTTGATGATTTTCAGCTGACTAAAATCCCCAATAGTGAACATGGTATTCCACAAAATTCAATTTCTCAGAATCATGGCTATTTCTTAAAAGGGCTATTCTCAGAAGTCATTCTCAAAGATAAAAACCTAGTTAAACAACATATTAACCCGACCACAAAACGTAAACGTTATTTGGCGTTTATTGCATCATTATTAGGTGTTTCCATTATTTTGGGTCTATGGGTATGGTCTTATCGTAATAATCAACAATTGATTGCAGATGTTCAGGCCGATTTAAATAAAGTTGTGCAAATGGAGCAAACTTCAGGTCAAGAGCTTTCAACCCAAATCGATGCTTTACTGATTTTGCAACAACGCTTAGAGCAATTGGATGATTTTGATCAGCATCGTCCATTGAAATTTTCATTTGGTTTATATCAAGGCAATGACTTAAAAGAAAAATTAAAAGCTGAATATTTAAAAGGTGTGAAACAGATTGTTTTAGCACCAAGTCAGCAAAACATTGCGCAATATCTACAACGTGTAAAAGGCAATGAGCAGACGCTTAAACAAAATCATGTCAATGTTGAAATTAAGCAAGCGTCTTCGACACAAATTGCATCAGAACCTTCTGATACCAATCCGCAAGATGCTTACAATGCGTTAAAAGCCTATTTGATGATGAGCAATCCACAATATATGGATGCGAGTCATTTAAGTGACCAAGTCACTCGCTTCTGGCGTTCATGGCTAGATACCAATCGTGGGCAAATGCCACGTGGAGAAATGATTCAAAAAGCTGAAAAAATATTGAGCTATTCAATGACCTTAGCCAATGATAAAAAGTTTCCAGTGTTAGAGTCTGATGCGCAGTTGGTAGATCAAACTCGTCAAGTATTGCTTTCTGTTGTACGAGGGATGCCTGCCCGTGATCGCGTTTATAATGAAATTAAAATGCGTGCGGCGGTTCGATTCCCAGCTGTGACCGTGGCCCAAATTGTTGGTGAAACCAATCGGAATGTCATGCTGGGTGGTTATGCATTGCCTGGTATATTTACCCAAAAAGCATGGGATGAATATGTCGATAAAGCCATTGAAGAAGCTGCGAATAAACCCACGGATACCAAAGATTGGGTGTTGAATAGTACCCAGTCAGACGATTTAACTTTTAGTGGTAGCCCTGACCAAATTCGTAAACAGTTAACCCAGTTGTATAAACAAGAATATATTGCTGAATGGAAAAAGTTTATTAATGCCACTCACTATGCGAAAGGGCCTGATTTTGTTCAACAAGCTAAGGTCATGGATGTATTGGGTGAGCCACAAAACTCTCCAATCCGTACCTATATTGACCGTGTTGCAAAAGAAACCAGTTGGGATAATCCAATTGTTCAAGCTGAACTTGCTGCGCCACAAACCGGATTTGTTGCTTGGTTTAAGCGTAAAGTTTTAGGACAAGGTAAAACGGATGATATCCAACGTGCATCGAATCAAGCACAAGGGCAGATTTCTCAACAATTCCAAGTATTCTACCAATTGGTTCGTAAACGTGATGATTTACAGAACAAATCACTGCTAGATGATTATTTACAGAATATGGCACAAGTCAGAAGTAAATTGAATGATCTACGTAGTGCAGGTGACTTTGGTCCAAATGCTTTGGCCCTAGCAAAACTTACTATTAATGATCAAACTTCAGTTTTCAACACCACTCAAAAAGTTGTTGATGAAAAATTGACGGTAGGTTTAGGTGAGTTGGATCAGCAAATGGTTCAGAAATTGTTGGTGAGCCCGTTAACCCAATCTTTTGATAGTTTGTTGACTCCAGCACAGGATGAAATAAATAAACTCTGGACCTTGCAAGCTTTCCAACCGTTTAGCCAAACACTTTCACAAAAAGTGCCATTTAACTCATCTGGAACGATTCAAGCGACCAGTAGTGAAATTAGTCAAATTTTTGGTGATAACGGTAGCATTGCTAAATTTGTAAAAGAAACTCTTGATCCATTTGTTATTCGTCGTGGTTATACATTGTCATCGAAGACATGGAAAAACATGGGGATTGGCTTGAATCCTGAATTCGTTATGAATTTTGAGCAATATACTACGCCAATTAATGGTGCATCTGCTGGAGCAGCAGGGGGTGCGCCGGTTGCAACCAATCAGTCAAACTTCCAATTCTATCCGATCCCTAACAATAAATTATTGTCCTATACCATTGATATTGATGGACAGCGTTTGGTTTATGAAAATGGCATCCAACAATGGGTCAACTTCATGTGGCCAAATCCTGGTGCAATACCAGGAGCACGGATTACGGCAATCGATTTAGATGGACAAACCCATACTATATTTGATGAGCCGGGTGAATACGGAATCAATAAATTAATCGATAGTGCACAACGTAAGTCATTGAATGGAAGCTTTGAAATGACATGGGCAAGCAAACAAAACAGTGATTTGTTTGTGAAACTTCAATTCCGTTTAATTAGTGGTAATGCTTCAAATCCAATTGGTTCTAATCGTGGCTATGTTGGATTAAAACTGGTTGATCGAGTCACAAGTCCTAAAGCACCATTGGTTGTTGCAGCACAGGCAGCGCCTGTTACCGTAAGTGCAAACTCACCAGCGGCTTCACCATTTGGCGGTGCGACTGCACCGGTAGCAGCTGCACCTAAGCCTCAGACAACCGCACCAGCAAGCTCAACTGTAGCACCTGCTGGCAATGCGGCAAATGCTGCTGGAAAAGGAGTGGCTCAATGATTCAAGGAAACGATTTGACGCGAGGGATTAAAGTATGCAAACGATAAAGTCTACACCGTTGTATTATGGAAAATGTCCCGCACGTGGTGATTTTCTGAAAACAAAAGGGCAATATTCATTGATTCAAGTGATTGATCAATGGATTACGGAAGCTTTAGAGCTTGCAATGCGAGAAGAAAATTTTAATCAAGCTTATGAATCATTAGCGCCTTTAGACTTCTTTATCGCAAACCCTAAGGAAAGAATGTTTCTTGCGGCAAATATGGTGACCAGTGAAGACAGTTCTGGTCGTCAATTTCCAATGGTCTTAAGTCAGTTATTAGAAGTTGATCATCCTTTTCAAAACTTACTCTATGCGCCGTTTAAATATAAACCGGTATTGATTGATTTATTTCAAAAAAATCGAAGCATCCGAACCATTCGTGATCCTGAAGTATTGATCAATAAGCTGGGTGAAATTGATCATGAAATACAGGTCTTGCCTGAATTAAAAACGCAGGACTTTTTTGAAAATCATACCATGCATTCATTTGCACAAATGATGAAGATCACGCCTTATGAGTTGGCGCAAAGTATGCTGGGCTTGGGCTTGTTACTTCAGCCTGTGCTTAAACACGGTACCAGTAAGTTATCTAAGGTACTTATTTTACCAATTAATAATCATAATTATTGCTATGAAATTGCCGCGTTTTGGGTCAACTTAATCGGACGCTTTTTAGAAAAAAGTAATACAGAGATCTTGATTGGTATTCTTCACCAAGAGTCTCCAATTTTATTATTTGGATTCCAAGGGGCAGATATCACGGCTTTAAGTAATATTTTCACTCAAAATATGCAAAATGATCATTGGGTATCTTTGGTCAAACCACTATGGATTGATGCCTATTTGGAACAGAATGCAGGTCTAGCAGCGCTTGAACAGTCTTTATGCGAACGTCAATTGAGTCTGGTTCAAGGCATGAAACTTTTTAGACAAACATTTATAGATGAATAATGATATGAAAAATAAACAAGTCAAAATATTGAAAAAATTTGCGCTTATTTCTAGCTTATTTTGTTCATTCAATGTGTTTGCTGCACCGATTGTGGTGGAAGGTGCTGTGCCGAATGACATGACCAAACAAGCAATCTTGGCGAAATTAAAAGCGGTTTATGGTGATGATCAGGTTGTAGATAAAATCCAAATTCGAGCCGTATCCGCACCAAATGGCTGGAGTGATTCGGTTACACGTGTGATTACCCCAGATCTAAAGAAGATTAGCCAAGGTAAGCTCTCTGTACGAGGTACTCAAGTTGAATTGGTTGGAAAAATGGGTGTACAAACTGATATTCAGCCAACCACCAGTTTATTCCAATCCTTAGTTCAGCCACCTTATCGCTTTAATTCTCAAATTTCAGTGAATGCTGCTGAGCAATCTGTGATTGATAATGCACTAAAAAATCGAATTATTGAGTTTGAATCTGGCAAAGCCGTACTTACCCCAACAGGTACACAAATCTTAGACGAGATGGTGGTTGCATTAAATAAAGTGCAAGGTAAAAATGTTAAAATTGTGGGTCATACTGACAGCCAAGGTAATCCACAGAAGAATCAGGATTTGAGTTTGCAACGTGCTGAAGCGGTGAAGCAGTATTTAACTACGAAAGGCATTGCACCGACTCGTTTAAGCACAGCTGGTCTGGGTTCAACCAAACCTGTTGCTGATAATGCAACGGATGAGGGTCGTAGAAAGAACCGCCGTATTGAGTTCGATGTTTTATAAGTTTTATTCAATAACAAAACAATAAAAGGTAGGCACTATGGCACTTCCATATATCACGTTAGGATCACCCACGACAGGTGGGGGAAAAATTATTTCTGCTCAGTCTTCTTTTCTGATTGATGGTAAAGCGATTGCATGTGTAGGCGATAAGGCGACTTGTCCCAAACATAAGTGTGTCGCCAGCATTGTTGCAGGTGATAATCATATGTTGGTGATGGGAAAGCCCGCTGCGCAGCATAATTCACCTTTATCTTGCGGATGTAAATGTATTGGTGATCAGTCATTAACAGTTGGGCAAAATTAAATTGTTTAAAGTATAAAAAAAGCCCCATCATCCTGACGGGGCTTTTTCATATTGGTTCGCTAGGTAAACTCCTGTTCTACCTCACTTCCTGATGTACAGACCGATTATTATTGTTTTACGTCTGGGAAACTTCCTGTTCCCTATGTCAGTAGAATAGGGTATTTGCTTAAACTTACCTAGCCGTCAATGCATGCAAGTGATGTAAGCTAAAGCGTACAATGTGATTTTAGACATTGGCATATTGGATGAGTTTGTTTACCACAGACTTGACTGCTTTATTATCAAACTCATTTCCCTCAAAGGTCTCACTCTTACCACGTTGCCCAATATCTCGCAGTTCAATAACTGCATTGGAGTCAATCATACCAATAAAAGCGCAGACTTGTTTGATTTGATCAATTGAACGTGAACCGTTGGTACCACCATAGCTGACAAAAGCCGAAGGTTTGCGCTGCCATTCTTTATAAACGAAGTCGATGGCATTTTTCAGTACAGGACTATAGCCATGATTGTACTCTGGTGTAATGAAAATAAAGGCATCGCCAGAAGCAACTTTTTTTGCCCATTCTTGCTGTTTGGGCTGATCATAGATTCCTGAGGCGGGTGAGTTTTTCCCAGCAAAGAAAGGCAAATCCCATTCTTTTAAATCTACAATTTCAACATTGAGGGTACTAAAGTCGAGTTTTTGGATTTCTTTAAGTAACCATTCTGCGACTTTGATCGCAACACGGCCATCTCGAATACTGCCCACGATAATTTGGATATTCATTTATTTTCATCTCTATTTTTCTATTAAAACATTATGAGCAATCGAAGTTATAGGTACAGTAGTGATTTGTATATGATTTTAAAATTTTGAGTTAACAATAAGATTGATCAGGATTTGAATTTCAATTTTAATAAGAAAAATTTTTAATTCTGAATATATATGAAAGACGATATTGCATTGATTATGGCTTTACCCAATGAATCTAAAGGGTTGTTTGAGCAAGCAGGTATCACCGTCCACTATAGTGGGATTGGCAAGATCAACGCGGCCTATACTGCATTTGATGTCATTCAGAAAACTGGCTGTAAAACCATATTAAACTTAGGGAGTGCCGGTAGTTCTTTCTTTAATGCTCATGAGTTGATTGAAGTAAAAACTTTTGTGCAACGCGATATGGATGTTTCTCCACTCGGTTTTGATGTGGGGGTTACACCAATGGATGAGTATTTGCCAAGCGAAATTCATTTAGAATCGTATTTTCCACATTTAGCACAGGGTGTTTGTGGTACAGGTGATAGTTTTGAAACAGGAAAACCCAAAGTGACCTGTAATCTAGTCGATATGGAAGGCTACGCATTAGCTAAAGTCTGTAAAAAACTAGATGTGCGGTTGGTTTCGATTAAATATATTACTGACGGTGCAAATGACACAGCACATTTAGATTGGGAAGATAATTTATTATTGGGTGCACAAAAGTTGTTAAAACTATATCAGTCTATTTATTAAAGACTTAGTTTGTGTGAATAATAGAAAAAGTTTAAATTTGAGTCTTGGCGACCATAGAACTCTATGGCCGTTTGCCAAAATAACCAATATGTCTATTGGATGATTAATTGCGCGGTAACACACCATATAAAGTCATATGGATGGTATGTTCAATTGCGCGTTGACACATACTTTTATTACGCAAAGTTTTACCAGTAACCATTTCGATTTGAGTGCTAAAGTCTGCATAATTTTGGGTCAGGGCCCAAATATTAATAATCAACAATTCAGCATCGATTTGATCTGATATTTTACCTTGCGCCTGCCAGTTTAAAATAACTTTGGCTTTGCGTTTAAAGAGCTTTTTAAGCGGGCCTTTTAGGATCGGTAAAATATGTGGTGCACCTTGAATCACTTCTAACGCGAAAAGCTTTGAAGCTTTTGGCTGAGTTCTAGAAATTTCGATTTTGGTCATGATGTAATGCGACAATGCTTCTGTCGGTTCCAATTCTGACTCAAGCGATTGCAACGGTGCTAACCATTTCTGCATAACTGTCGTTAGCACTTCAACATATAAGGCTTCTTTATTTTCATAGTAGTAGAAAATATTGGATTTATGCATATCTGCTAACTGAGCGATTTCATCTAGACTTGCGCCATTGAAACCATAGACAGAAAATACATCAAGTGCAGCATTGAGCAGCTGCTGGCGTTTTTGAGCACTCTTTTTTTGTTCCATCGCATCTTTAATCGAAAAACTGATTATTAAATTGTACGGTAAAATGTTTGATTTGTGCACAGAAAGCAGCATTATTTTGGTATATTTCTGATAAATAATGATGAAGTTTTATTATTAAGTCGATCGTAGATCCCTATTATATAATTTTGCACTAAACTGGAGCAAATCTTATATTAAAATTATGTCAATTATGACTTAATATTTAAATTTTGTGACATTTTTTAGTATAAGGTTAATTTAAAAATTAAATAATTTTAAATAGCATTATTTAATTTTCATTTAAGAAAATGCGCTTGCTTTAAAATATTCAAATTATTTTTAATCAATAGAAACAGTTAAAAACTTTAACATGTTTATGACAGCGAACATTTTCTATGCGATCTAAACATCCCAATCTAAAAATTTAATTATTCAAGATCAGGAACATGTCGCGCAAGGTAAATCTGCAAGGGCAAAAATATTTTGATGCAATACCTTGCGTTGTTGTTCATGTTGCAAGCACAGCGCTGAGAACTTGTTGTTCGAGTTCTGCAAATGCCACCCCTTTTTGACGCGGACGAGGCAAATCGACTTGAAACTGTTGGGCAATATGACCTTTATCCAAAAGAATAATACGATCTGCGAGTTGAACAGCTTCACTGACATCATGAGTAACAAGAATGGTGGTAAAACCTTGTTCTAACCATAATTTTTCAATCAAACTCTGCATCTCTAGTCTTGTTAATGCATCTAAAGCACCTAAAGGTTCATCCAGTAATAAGACCCGCGGTGTATGTGACAAAGCACGAGCAAGCGCCGTTCGTTGACGTTGTCCACCAGAAAGCTGTGATGGCCAAAGTCCAGATTTCTCCTTTAATCCCACCTTTTCTAATAATTGCTCAGCCTTAGAAAATTGGTTTTTGGCTAGACCCAATTGCACATTTTTTAGAATACTTTTCCATGGCAATAAGCGTGGATCTTGGAACATCACCCGAATATCATCTGCAATGATCCCTTCACGGAAATTTAATAAAGATTTAAATTTGATTTCACCATAACTGGGTTGTTCTAAATCGGCAATTAAACGCAGTAGGGTACTTTTACCACAACCACTACGTCCCACAATTGCAACAAATTCACCAGCTTCAATGTTTAAATCTAAGTCCTCAAGAACTTTAACTTCACCATAATATTTATGCAGTTGTTCTATCGAAATTTCTGCACCAATTTTTGCTTGTTCTTCCTCAACAATCTCGGTTGTTGCCACCAAGTCATTGGCATATTGGCTAATGCTTAAATCGGTCATATCAGACTCCTATTTTTGATAACCTGCGTGCCAACGCAATAGGTATTTTTCTAGAAATTGTGCAAATACATCTGCAAGTTTGCCTAAAAGGGCATACAGCAAGATACCCACCAGCACGATATCTGTTTGTAAAAATTCACGCGCATTCATGGTCATATAACCAATTCCAGATTGTGCGGAAATTGTTTCTGCCACAATCAGTAGTACCCAAACCAACCCCAGTGAAAAGCGTAAACCCACTAAAATTGAAGGCATTGCGCCCGGTAAAATAATTTCTTTATAAAGTTGCCATCTGCTTAATCCATAGCTTTTTCCCATTTCAATCAATTGAGGATCAACTGAGCGAATTCCGTGATAGGTATTGATATAAATCGGGAAAAAGACACCGACAGCCACTAAAAATAGTTTTGCAGACTCATCAATTCCAAACCATAAAATAACCAATGGAATCAGGGCCAATGCTGGAATATTTCGGATCATTTGCAAGGTGGTATCCAGTAAATTGGATGCCACTTTTGATGAACCATTAAGTAGTCCTAAAAATAAGCCGAGCCCACCACCAACGAAGAGGCCAAGTAGCGCACGACCAGCACTAACTTTGACATGTTGCCAAAGCTCACCGCTGACTAAAAGTGTCCAAAATGCAGAGACTACCGCTGTCGGTGCAGGTAAAACACGGCTTTCAAGTAGCCCCGTTTTAGAGGCAATTTGCCATATGACTATCAGTAAAATCGGCACAAACCAAGGCAGTAAACGCTGCCCGATTTGTTTAGTTCCACGTGAAACTGCGTTGCTTTTGGTTGGAGCAGCATTTTTAATTATGGCATTCATGCAGGCTCCTGTAACGGTTTTTTATTTTCTTCAGGTGTGTAGTTGTTGGCTACGATTTCACCAAATGGTCCAGTCAAATTAGGTTGTGTGAGTTTCTTACGTGTTTCCAATGGCAGTAATGGGAATACCAGTTCAGCAAAGCGAATGGATTCTTCCAAATGTGGGTAGCCTGAGAAAATAAAGGTATTGATGCCTAAATCGGCATATTCTTGAATGCGATCTGCAATAGTCTGAGGATCACCGACTAAAGCAGTACCCGCACCACCACGAACTAGTCCGACCCCTGCCCAAAGATTTGGTGATACTTCAAGCTTACTACGATCACCATTATGTAGCTCAGCCATACGGCGTTGCCCGACAGAATCCATTTGTTTAAATTTTTTCTGTGCAGCTGCAATCGTCGCATCATCTACATATTGAATTAGTTCATTGGCAGCTTGCCATGCTTGCTCATTGGTCTCACGAACAATGACATGTAAACGAATACCATAATTAAGTTGACGACCTTTAGTCTCGGCTTTGGCTTTCACCACTGCAATTTTTTCTTTTACTGCAGCAGGTGGTTCGCCCCAAGTTAAATAGGTATCAACTTGCTCAGCAGCTAATTCAATCGCATCTTCAGAAGATCCACCAAACCAAAGTGGTGGGTAAGGCGCTTGAATGGGTGGATAAAGTAACTTAGCATCGTCTACACTTAAACGTTCGCCATGAAAGGTAAATGATTCACCCGTATGTGAGCGTTTTAAAATTTCACGCCAAATCGTGGTGTATTCAGCTGCTGTTTTATAACGTGAAGCATGGTCTTCGTATACGCCATCACCTTTCAATTCTTGCTCATCGCCGCCTGTAACGAGGTTGAGTAAAACCCGACCATTGGATAGTCGATCAAAAGTTGCAGCCATACGTGCTGCAAGCGCTGGTGTTGTTACGCCAGGACGTAACGCAACCAAGAATTTTAGATTTTTAGTCGCATCAATCAAGCTCGCAGCAGTAATCCATGGATCTTCACATGAACGTCCCGTGGGAATGAGTACACCTTCATAGCCCAGATTATCCACAGCTACAGCAATTTGTTTCATATAAGCATGGTCAACTTGGCGAGCACCTTTGCTTGTACCTAAATAACGACTGTCACCGTGAGTAGGAATAAACCAGAAGATTTTCATTTCATTCATCCTTAGAAAAATATTATTTCACTGTCCAAACCGCTTGTTTGATATCTATGCTGTTTGGAATAATTTTGAGTTCGCTAAAACGATTGGCCAGCTGTTGCTGATCTGCAATTACTTTTGCTGAAAGTGGTGCTGCACCAGAAGGTCTTGGGCGTCGCTCAATAAAAGTTTGACTAACTTTTGGTTTTAAACCGGTGCTTTGTCCGATGGCTTGCGCTGTTGCGACACGATTGGCTTGTACCCATTTATCAGCAGTATTAATTTGCTGGATAATGCCTTTAACTGCTTGAGGATATTTCTTTATAAAATCTGGTGATGCCAAATAGAAGGTATAATTCGGACTTAAACCCTGTCCTGAGGCGAGGATACGCGCCTGATCTTCTACTTGTGCAGATGCAAAGAATGGATCCCAAATTGCCCAAGCATCGACAGCACCTTTTTGAAATGCAGCACGGGCATCAGCAGGGGTTAACCAAATCGGTTGAATGTCTGACCATTGCAAACCAGCTTTACGTACAGCTTGTACCAGTAAATAATGCGCACTAGATCCTTTCTGCAACGCAATGCGTTTACCTTTCAATTCATTGAGTTTGGTAATTTTTGAATCTTTAGGCACTAAAATTGCCGAAGCCAATGGCTTGGCTGCTTCATAGGCAATGTAGTACAGCGGTTTATTCGCGGCTTGGGCATATACTGGTGGGGTATCACCAGTGACACCAATATCCAGAGAACCTACAGCAAGGGCTTCTAAAATTTGAGGACCTGCAGGGAATTCATTCCAAGTGATTTTGGCATTTGGGAATTCTTTCTCATACAATTTCTGTTGTTTGGCGATTGCAAAATTAATAGAACTTTTTTGAAAGCCGATACGTAATTCTTTTACCGTTGGATCGATTGCCCACACAGAGGCTGAACCCAGCATTGCGCTACAGATCAACATAGTGGTCATGGCATGAGTCGTTGCATTGAACCATGATGATGTGTTTTGTTGCGCGATTTGCTGGGTCATATTGATGTCCTCTTTAGCGGAGCTGTTGGCGAAATTAGTTTGCTAAAACAGCTGCTTGAATATTGATTTTATTGGGAATAAGTTTTTGTTGATAAAAAGCATCTGCGACATCTTGCTGCTTCTTGACCACATCGTTAGAAATTGGAGTGACACCAAAACCCATACGAGAAATTGAGGTATTCAAAATATCAAGCGGTAAGCCTGTCGGTTTTTCTAAGAGTTTTGCCGCATCAGTTTGATGTTGAGACACCCACTGCGTTGTTGTATTCAGTTCATTGACCACAATTTTTAAAACATCGGGATGTTGTTCAGCGAACTTACGATCAGCCAAATAGAATTGATGGTTATTCACCAAGTTTTGACCTGTCGCAAGGACTTTTGCATTGAGTTGCTTTTCTGCAGCAGCAAAGAACGGATCCCAAATCACCCAAGCATCTACTGCACCTTTTTCAAAAGCGGCACGGGCATCAGCTGGTGGTAGATAGACCACTTGAATATCATCAAGTTTTAAATGATTTGCTTCCAAAACTTTGAGTAAAAGATAATGTACATTTGAACCTTTATTCAAAACTACACGCTTACCTTTTAAATCTTGGACCGATCGAATGGCTGAATCTTTCGGCACAATTAAGGCTTCAGCCAAGGGCGCAGCAGGTTGATTAGCAACATAGACCAGATTTGAGTTTGCAGCTTGGGCGAAAATAGGCGGTGCTTCCCCAGATTCACCAAAGGCGACACTACCAACATTTAAACCTTCTAGAAGTTGTGGCCCAGCAGGGAATTCAACCCATTTAACGTTTACCCCTTTCTCTTTTAAGGCTTTATCTAAGTCACCACGTGCTTTGATGATGGGCAATACCCCATATTTTTGGAAACCGATATTTAAAGTTGTGGTTTCTTGTGGTTTTGAGCATCCACTAAGCATCATGATGGTGGCAAGGCTAACACTAACAAGGGTGATTTTTTTCCAGGAAGGTTGAAATAAGCTCGCCATGAGTCACGATGCTCCTATAAAGTCTAAAAAAGGCATGAGCATCAGCTTAAAAGGCTTTGTATTTTCAAAAAAATAAATTTTTAGTGATTACTAATGAAAAAAATAGATAAACAATAAATTGCTAAGGTTATCTGTAAATGAGAAATATAAAGCTGATATTCTATAAAAATATAATATTATAAGAATTTGAAAATTATGATGTTATTTGTGTTATTCAATCGCCATATATAGATTCCATCCTCAAGAATAAGAAAATACTCTGGTGGATGGAATCTATTGAGATAAGCTTAGAAGCAAATGTGATAATTTGTTTAAAATAATCATTTTGATCAATTTTAAGCAATTGATTTTTTAAAGACCATCGAATTACGTTGATAGTTATATAGCGCTTGGCGAGCCTCAGGTAAATCATCAACATTTGCCATTTCAAAACCATGCTCTAAGAACCAGTGTGCGGTTCGCGTGGTTAAAACAAACAGTTGCTGAATACCCATTTGACGTGCATTTTCTTCTAAAAAATGCAGAATTTGGCTACCACGATTAGATTTACGATAGCTTGGATGTACGGCTACACAGGCAATTTCAGCTGATTTGACTTCATTTTCTGTTGAAGGAATCGGGTAGAGTGCAGCACATGCGAGAATGGTTCCATCTCGCTCAATGACGGCAAATTTCTCGATTTCATTTTCTAAACGTTCGCGTGAACGATACACTAAAATTCCTTCATCTTCCAAAGGGCGTAATAAATTAATCAAGCCACCGACATCACCAATATTTGCCATACGAACTTCTTCATAATGTGCATCAGTGATCATAGTGCCATGCCCATCACGGGTGAAGAGCTCTTTGATCAAGGCACCATCATCGCTGTAGGAAAGTAGATGAACGCGATTTACACCTTTTAGCGATGCTTCTTTTGCATTGTGCAAATGTAAGGCGATTTCAAAATTTGAATCTTGATATTTTTCAATATGTTTATCGAGTTGAAGTGGAGTAATTTCACGTTTCAATTGCGCATACTCATCCATTAAGCCTTGTTGATTTCCTAAAAAAATCAATTTATCAGCTTTGATATGAATGGCTGTTTTTGTCGCCACCTCTTCTGCAAGCAAGTTAAATACTTCACCTGTAGTGGAATATCCTGTGGGTCCCAGTAATACAATATTTTGATTACCTAAATGGCGTTGAATGGCTTCAGTATCAATTGTGCGTACTTCGCCAGTGAGCTGGAAATCGACACCATCACGAATACCATATGGCTTTGCTGTGACAAAATTACCTGAGACCACATCAATGCGTGCGCCAAACATGGGTGAATTAGCAAGCCCCATAGATAGTAGTGCTTCGATTTGTAGACGAATAGAACCCACAGCGCTCATGACACAAGGCAATGATTCACGTGTAGTAACACGACGATTGATATGAATAGGACTTTGAATTTTATTGTGAAGCAAATTGGCAGTAATTTGCGGGCGTGCGCCGTGGACCAAAATCAGTCGTATGCCCAATGAATGGAGCAGGGCAATATCATGAATAATATGCTGAAAATTTTCGTGTTCAACAGCTTCACCACCAAACATCAATACAAAGGTTTTACCACGATGAGCATTGATATAGGGTGCAGAGTGACGAAACCAATGCACGTATTCTTGTGTTGTGCTTTGTATTGTTTCTAAACTGTCGGTTTGCATGCCTATCTCAGTATTGATGATTGCTATACCGCGATTCTAAACAAAAATAGCGTAAGAATAATAGAGTCTGCTAACAATTCGTCTATGTTTGCGACTATGCGACTTTTTAGGTGAAACAACGCACGAAATACGAAATATAGTTATTCTAAATGATGAGAAACATCTTTCGCAATGTAACGTCGTCACGGCAAAAAACGCTAGTCCCCATTGCTGTGCCTTGCGCGCTGCAAACAAAGCAATGCTTTGTTCTTGCTCAGGTTGTAGCTAAAATGATCTCAAGTTTCATGTTTTATGACGTTTATGTCTCATGCTCGATTATATTCGACTACACAAGCCATTTATGAAATGTCAACAGACGCTATTGAATAAAAAAAGCACTCGAACGTGGGAGGACGAGTGCGAAAGGGTATATTAATTTTACGATTCACTTTGGAATATTGAGTTAAAAGCCAGATATTTTAACGATTGCTGTTCATCGAAATTACACATTCTAATCTTTCATTTTGAACAATTTACTGATGATATTTGGCTTTTCTATTTCACTCAATAATTAATGCCTTCACATTAAATCTAATCGTAAAATATAGAGAAACTATGGAGATATAAATGAAAGTATGTGTTTTATTTATTTGTTGAATCAATTAGGTTTTAAGCGGATTCTCAAAATATGAAAAAACCCAAGCTAACTTGGGTTTGAAACTTAAAATATAGCCATTAATCAATCACGCGAATAATACGATTATTTCGCTCATTTACGAGCACATAGTCACCATTCACTTTGTACCATTGCTGATATCTTCCAGGTTTAGGTAACTGGCGGTAGTTTTTATAATTGACATGATAGCGCGAAGAATTGAATTGAGTCGGGAAGTACTGCCCTGAGCGCCAGCGTTGATTCGAATTTACGCGGTTGTCATAATGATTGTTTTTATTCCAACGATTGTCATATTTATGATCCCAATGGTTTTGTTGATAGCGCTGGTTATCATTTCGATGATAATCATGGGGTGCAGCGATCGCCGATGTTGCAATAAAAGCACTCATTGATAAAGCTAGTGTGGTTAAGATATTTTTCATTTGATACACCTGAATTGAACTTTTGTCCTTTGATGTAATCAAATTACTCAATCATTTGAGATAAACAGTGAGCATGGTTTAGGTGAATTGTGAAATGTATGAAGACTTGATGAAGAGACATATTGGCATTTTCTTTTCACAATTAAAAAAGCCCAAAAATGAATTTGGGCTGTAAATCTAGCAGTTTAGATATTATCGAATGACACGAATAATATGATGGTTGCGTTCATTGACCAGTACATAACGGCCATCTACTTTATACCAACGTTCAAATTTAGCAGGTTGATGCAGATTTTTGTATGTCCGATAATCATTCACGTAATATCGATTGTCCTGATAACGATCAGGTAAAATTACACCCTCTCGCCATTCAAATTTTTCATGTGATGTAGCAGGACGATGATCACGCCCATGATCCCAGTTGGCCATTACCGAAGTTGTAACTAAGGCACTGAGTGATAGTGTGATTGCGCTTATAACCTTTCTCATTTGATTCGACCTTTTAAGACGGATAGTTTATCCGATCATTCAAACTACAATTTAAGTTAAGATAAAAAATGGAGAAATATCATTCGATTGTCAATTTTATGGAGGTTTCTAGAGTTTTTTAAAAACAGAGTGTAAAAACTGAAATTTAGGCAAAAAAAAAGCTCAAACAAAAAAGGTGTTTGAGCCTATGAAAGCAAAATATTTAAAAAACTACATCCCTCGGATATTCACAATATTATTATTATCTGAATCGACCAAGATATAGTCATTGTTAATCTTATACCACTGTTGATTACGCGAAGGCTTTGGAAGGTTTTCGTCTTTATAATCAACTTTGTAACTATTACCACGATAATGCTGTGGCATTACATAACCCATTTGCCATTTGTGCTGTTGCAAACGTTTTACGCCACGTTCTTCACGTTCACGACGTTGTTCTTGAATGTTGTCATCATCATTACCACGATCACGATGATTGCGTCCACGATCTCCACGTTCGCTTTTGCCACGATCAAAACCATTGTCATCGTCAAAATGAGGACCTGCACTGCTGATCTGAGCCGTCAACAGTGTTGATAAAGAGATGGCGATGATCGCTAAAATCTTTTTCATAATCGTCCTCGCTTATTCAATATGTTTATTTTGACCTCACTAATGTACTGCTAAATTGCAGAGAAACTGTGAAGAAAGTTCAGTTTTTCATTTAAAATGACAGACATAATAAAAACATATTTATATAAAAGTGAAAAGGATTATTGCAAAGCTTTGGCCTGTAATGCATTGCAGCAAATTTTTTTAAGCGGAATAGGTAGCTAAAAAATGTAAATATTTATGAAAATATACTTAGAGAGATGACTCCGCTATAAATTCAGCATGAAAGATTAAGACCACTGCTGATTCATCTCCTTTAAGCAATTGATTGCTTTGATAATATCTTTTGCTTGATGCGCATCATCTAAGGCCTGAATAAAATGATTTGGGAGCTGTAATTGTTCGATAGAGCGAATCATCTCCACTTTATGTTTTAAATCTTTCATAAAAAACGCCTCAAATTGATCTGTTTAACTTGAGTAACACTATAGAAGAATTCTTGTTATTTAAGAAACTGAATAAAATTATAGTTTTTATTGGGTAAAACGATTTTAATGTAAGTCTTTATAATATTTTTAGTTTGACTCTATGATCAATAGTTTAAATGAGAGGATCTCTTATGATTTTCTCCACACTTCGAAAAGCGTGGAGAAAGAAAGATGGAGCTAATCCTGTGCGTCAATACTTTCACCATTCAACGCAAGGCTATCATCTCCCATGAGGTAGAGATAAGCAGGCATGATGGCTTCAGGTGATGGTAAAACCTTTGGGTCCTCATCAGGATAAGCTTTGGCACGCATAGCGGTACGGGTCCCACCTGGGTTGATACAGTTATAACGAATATTTGGATAAGTATTTTCTTTGGCAAATATTTTACTGACCGCTTCAATCGCAATCTTTGAAACCGAGTAAGCACCCCATTGCGCACGTGCTTCACGTCCTACACCAGAGCTAGCGAAAACGACTGATGCATTTTCAGATTTTTCCAGTAAAGGCAGTAATTCTTGGGTGAGCACAAAAGGTGCACGTAAATTCACCGCCATGACATCATCCCAGATCTCTTCTGGATAATGTGCCAACTCAACACGCTCTCCTAAGATTCCAGCATTATGCAAAATACCATCTAAGCGACCAAATTGTTGCTCTAGAGTATCAACAAGCAGTTCATAGTCACGTGAAGAGGCAGTAGAAAGCTGCAAAGGAAGAATAGCAGGTTGGGGGGCACCAAGTGATTCAATTTCATCATAAATGACTTCAAGTTTATTGAGCGTGCGACCATGTAACACGACTGTTGCGCCGTGTAAGGCATAGCTGAGCGCAGCAGCACGTCCAATACCGTCTCCCGCACCCGTAATGAGGATAATTTTATCCTTCAATAAATCTGGGCGAGGTTGATATTCTGAATACTTCATGGGAGACCTCCTATAATTGTTATGATGTAATTTAGGCTTTTGACGCAATGTCCTGACCATATAAAACAATGTTTCTCATCATTTAGAATGATTAAATTTTTTACGTCTTAGCTTACACTGTTGGAAATGCACTGCTCATTATAAATAAGTGAACTGCCAACCAGCCTATGTTCTATATAAAAACATTGAAACATCATATTCAAGATGTTTCAGTGTTACTTATCATGTTGTTAGGTAAATTGTATGATTTTTTGGGATTTAAATATCTACAAGTTTTCGAATAACTTGATGTAATTCATTAACATTCCCTACGATACAGTCGGCTTGCCAAGCATTTAAATCATCTTTGTACTGTAATGGTAAATAACCATAAGCTGCGAGAATTGTATACATTTGTGCATTACGTCCTGCATCAATATCTCGCGGATGATCACCCACATAGATACATTGTTCAGGTGCAATATCAATTTGCTTTGCTGCTAGATACATTGGCTCTGGATCTGGTTTGGTCTGAGTGACATCTTCAGGGCACACCAGAACAGCGCAACGTTGTGTGAGGTTCAATGCGTTCAATAATGATTCACTTAACCAACGTGGTTTATTGGTCACAATACCCCATGGGATTTGCTGGCTTTCTAACTCTGCCAGAAGAGGATACATACCAGCAAACAGATCTGTGTCTACAGCAATGTCATCACCATACAGATCTAAAAAGCGTTGACGATGTGCTAAAAAAATCGGATCATCCACTTCAAGCTCTGGATAAACCAGTTTTACCATTGCGCGTGCACCCTCAGAAACCTGAGTACGGATCAAATCTGCATCAACCACTGCACGTCCTTCTTCTCGACACATATTTTGAATAATACGGATAAAGTCTGCAGCCGTATCAATCAGTGTCCCATCTAAATCAAAAAGAACAGCTTGCATCAAACACCTTCATTCACAGTATAAACCATGTAATTCACATCAACATTGGGCGCAAGCCAGTAATGTTTTGTGAGTGGGTTGTAGTGTAAGCCGGTCATATCTTTAAGTTTTAAACCTGAGTTACGAATGTCATCAGCAAGTTCAGACGGTTTAATAAATTTATGATAATCGTGGGTGCCTTTTTTCAATAAACGTAATACATATTCCGCACCAATAATTGCGAATAAATAAGACTTTGGATTACGATTAATTGTTGAAAAAAACACATGACCATTTGGTTTAACTAGCTTTTGACAAGCTTGGATGATAGAAGCTGGGTCAGGAACGTGTTCCAACATTTCCATACATGTAACAATATCGTATTGCCCTGCTTGTTCTTCTGCGAGTTGCTCCACAGGGACTTGGCGATATTCAATATTTTGAACATTTTCCTGTTCAGCATGTAAGCGAGCGACATTCAATGGTGCTACACCCATGTCAATACCTAAAACATTGGCGCCACGACGTGCCATACTTTCAGCCAAAATCCCACCACCACATCCTACATCAAGAATCTTTTTACCTGTAAGACCGTTGGCATGTTCATCAATCCAGTTTAAACGCAGTGGATTGATTTGATGTAAAGGTCTGAACTCAGAGTGTTGATCCCACCATAAAGCAGCAAGCGCTTCAAATTTAGCAATTTCCTGTGGATCAACATTAAGTTGCGACATGCCGGGCACCTCTAAGTAAATTGTTTTAATCAAAAATTAAGTTCAGTTATGCTAGTGTTTGTTAACACTTCGTCTATTTATGAAATATCAACAGACCCTAGTGTAACCATAAATCCAAAAAAAGCGATGAATCGTGTAAAAAACTTCACAGAAGGAAAACGATTTTCCCATATTTGTTTTATAGTGAATGCATAAGCTATACGAGATGACGACGAGGACAATAAAGTCAATGAAAAAATTTATTTTAGGTGGCATGACTGCCATGGTAATGGCATTTTCTGCAAACGCCATGGCTGCTGATTTTGTTGCAGGTAAAGATTATACCGTGGTGCAAAATCCAGGAAAAGTTTCTGTTCCTGGTAAAATTGAAGTGCGTGAGTTTTTTTGGTATGGATGCCCTCACTGCTTTACATTAGAACCGCATATGCAAGCGTGGTTAAAGAAAATCCCTAAAGATGTCAACTTTATTCGTACCCCAGCAGCGATGAATCCATTATGGGAGCAAGGTGCTCGAGCATATTATGTGAGTGAGGCATTGGGTGTACGTAAGCGTACGCATTTACCTTTATTCCATACCAATCATGCAGGTAATCAGCAAGTTCTACAAAAAGATGCTTTTGCTAAATTCTTCACTCAGTACGGTGTGCCTGAGGCGAAATTTAACAGCATGTATAGCTCTTTTGCGATTACTGCAAAAATTGCTGAATCAAATCAATTGGCACAACAGTATCAGCTTTCAGGTGTTCCTGCTGTTGTGGTAAATGGTAAATATGTGGTTCAAGGTGAAGACGGTAAAGTGACGCAAGTCCTTGACTATCTCATCAATAAAGAACGTAAAGCCAAATAAGCTTTTATGTTTTTAAAACCCGCAATTGCGGGTTTTTTATTGCGGGTGATATAGAGGCGAGTTTGGGAGATAAATTAAGCTCTATCTTGGTCCCAATTTTCGATGCCTTTAAAAATTAAGCGGATTTGCGTCACCGATTGTTTTTTAAGGACCATTTTTTGCAACTCAAGTTCTATGCCAGAGTATTGTCGAGATAAGTTGATCCATGACATTGCCCAAGTAAAAGATAAATTAATCAAAATATTGGTGATCACTTTTAAATCATTTTCATCATGAAAATTTGCGATAACTTCAAACTTTTTTAACGCGTTGGCAAGATCATCATTCAGGAAGTCAATTTCACGGGAAATGGCTTTACGCACCACTTCCGAACCGCCCCAACGTTCCGCAATCATAAAAATCCATTGTTGCGAGCTGCTGTCTACCGCCTCAAAAAACAGCACCATGCTGGTTTTGGTTTTCGCTTCAGGATGTGCTAGGCCTTTTCCCAACTGGTGTAAGACATTCTTTAAATAAAGCGCAACTTGATCTACCAGTTCTTTCCCCAATTCATCCATATCTTGGAAATGGCGATAAAACGCTGTTGGGACCAAACCGACTTCACGGGCAACTTCTCGCAAACTGATACTCGAAAATGAACGACCTGAAGTGCTTAAGGTTAAAGCAGCATCAAGTAAAGCCTGACGGCTTTGCTGTTTTCGTTCATCGCGTATCGACATTCTGGTATCCAAAGATTTTTGTTGTGATGAGTCTATCAAAAATAAAAACAAATTAAACGACGAATGTCAGTGTACAGGTGTTGACTGAATTTAAAAAATGATTATAGTGTACATATGTTCACTAAAAGAACGTTTGTTCACTCAATAAATAGCAAGCACAAAGAGGAACGTCACATGAGTAGCTATATGCAGTATCAGCCAGAATGGGTTCGTGAGGATTTTGTCGATTTTATCGCTGAAAAAATCAATCCTGTTTGGGCTTGGAAAAAGGTAAAAGCCACGATTATTAAAACTCGTGCATTAAGCCCTGATTTTTATCAAATTCAATTACGTCCAAATCGTAATTTTAAGCATCAACAGTTTAAAGCGGGACAATCTGTTCTTGTAACTGTTGAAATTGCGGGTGTACGTCAACAACGTAGTTATTCTGTGGTTAAATTTTTGAATAATGGCGATATGATCATTGCTGTAAAACAACAGGGTAAAGTCTCCAATGCGCTGAGCCAAATGGCTTTTGGTAGCATTGTTGAACTGTCACAAGCTCAGGGTGATTTTGTTTTAGCTCCCGATGCATCGCCATTGTTATTGATTGCGTCAGGCAGTGGAATTACCGCAATCCATTCATTATTGCTTGAAGCACTCAAAGATTCAAATCGTCCAATTGATTTAATTTATTTTAGTCGTGATGAGGCTTTTCATGCAGATCTAGAACAGCTTTATCAGCAACATTCATTGTTGAATTATCACTATATTCATACCGCGCAACAAAAACAGCATTTAACTATCGAGTTATTGGAAAGTTTGGTTCCTGATTTCCAACAGCGTCAAAGCTATGCGTGTGGTGCTCGTGCAATGATGCAAAGCATCAATCAAATTTTTCAAGATTTGAATATTGCAGATCGTTTGAAACAAGAATTTTTCCAGATCGCTGTAGATGAAACTTTAGAAGAACAACCCGTGGTGTTTTTGCGTTCACAACAAGAATTTGCTGCGAAATCAAATCTTCTTGAAAGCGCTGAACAAGCGGGATTAAAGCCAACTCATGGTTGCCGTATGGGGATCTGCAATACTTGTACATGTACTAAAGTGAGTGGTTCGACCAAAAATATGCTGACAGGAGAAATTGACCATGCTTCAAATACACAGATCAAATTGTGTATCAGCCAAGCAATAAGTCCTGTGGTTATTAATCTGTAAATTAAAACAATCATTTAAATAAATTTAAACAACTTCTCGGTCTGTTGAACCTAGGCTTAGGAAGTTGTACCTAAATTCAGCTAAGGCTTCTAGAAATGAAGCGCTGAGGAGCAAGACGATGAATATGTCAGTTACTTTTCCAAACAGTAAATCGAAACATTTAAACCCAGAGCAAACCGCAGAGTTTGGTCGCCGTGTTGATGAAATCCGCCGTGAAATCATGGACAGTTTAGGTGAACAAGATGCCAAGTATATTTATAAAATCCGTAATTTTGTCCGTTATAGTGAAATTGCTTCACGTGGTATGTTGATGTTTGGCGGATGGATTCCACCTGTTTGGGTGGTGGGCACAGGATTGTTGGGCATTTCCAAAATCGTGGAAAATATGGAGTTGGGTCATAATGTTATGCATGGCCAATTCGATTGGTTAAATGACCCAAGTTTGAATGGTGCAAATTACGACTGGGATACCATGGCAACAGGTGATGATTGGAAATACACACATAATTATGTGCATCACACCTATACCAATATTGTGGGTAAAGACCATGATGTGGGTTATGGTTTACTCCGTGTTAGTGAATCACAGAAATGGGAACCGCGTTTTTTGTTTAATATTCCTTTAGCGATTCAATTGATGGTGTTTTTTGAATGGTATGTTGGCTTACAAAATTTACATTTGGAAGATGCGCTGATTTATAAAACAAAAACTTGGAAGCAGGTCTGGGCAGATGCTGCAAAATTTCGTAAAAAAGCCCGTCGTCAAATTCTAAAAGATTATGTATTTTTTCCTGTGATTGCAGGACCCAATGCTTTACCTGTTTTAGCTGGGAATGCCATTGCCAATGTGATCCGCAGTTTGTGGTCTTCAGCGGTGATCTTTAATGGTCATTTCACTGAAGATGCAGAGACTTTTGAAGCTGACAATGTGGAAAATGAAACCCGTGCTGAGTGGTATTTACGTCAGATTCGTGGTTCTAGTAATTTTACTGGAACAGACTGGTTGCATATTTTAAGTGGGAATTTAAGTCATCAGATTGAACATCATTTGTTCCCTGATATGCCTGCCAATCGTTATTCAGAAGCTGCTCCAAAAATTAGAGCTTTATGTGTGGAATATGGCATCAACTATAATGAAGCAGATTTCATGAAACAGTTTGGCAGTGTATGGGTTCGTTTAGCCAAATGCTCTTTGCCAAATAGTTTAACAACCACCATTACTCAGTCTTTACAGAAGTTAAAGGGTATTTTTGCTTAAGTCCTTTTTTATAAATCTTGATTGTGAAATTTTACCAATTCCAAAGCACCGTGTTGATGTCAACAAGGTGCTTTTAATTTATTTTTAACTGGCTTAATACAAAAAAACTTAAAAAGAACGAGAAAATTATAAATAAAATACTGAAAATAGAACAAATAAATTGATTTCTAAAAAAATTATTTAGATTACTTATGTAAGATTAAGTTCTTAAAATGGCATTAAAGTCAGAAAGAATTTTGTTAAAAAATTGTCAAAATAAACAAGTGATAAAAAAATAAATTAAAATATGCATTTGGGAGAGTGATTAAATTAGTTTTCTGTAAGATAATTGGCTAAATTGATAATGTAATTTTTATCCAAATTTTGGGTAGAAATAGCATATCTATACCCATTTTGAACAAACCTAAGACTATAGGTTTGTTCAAAATCGAAAGTTTCAAATGTTGCAGGTATTTCATTGGGTAAACGATAATTTAATGTCTCTTCTATAATTAATAACTTCATTCCATCTTTAGATAATTTCGTTTGGTTAATTTCAATTTTTTCCCCATTAGGTGCTTCATATAAGCGATATAAAGAATAAAATCCTTTGTTTTTAGTATATCCCCCAGAATAATAGGAACCTGTTAATTTTAAGGTGCTATTGCTTAATAGTAAATCTTTAGGTGAAAAACTAACTTTCTCTTTAATAGTGTTGTATCCATATTTTTTTTGAAAATTTCTATATTTTTCTATATTTGAAAATTCATGAGTTATTTTCCCTCCACTTAAGCTTCCATATTTATATAAGCTATTTATTTTATTTAATAAATCAATTTTCTTCTCTTGTGTTAGAGGTGCATTTTTTAAGCTTACTACTGTTAAAAAAGCTGATTCAGCAAACATATTTTTAATTTGGTTTGTTTCAGATATAATTATTTTACTAGCCTTTTTATTTTCCTCTTGGTCTGAAATAGCCTCAGGTAAAGCTAAATTATTTTTTTGCTTTTCCGGTTTATTTTGATTAACTTGTTCTTTTACTACGAAGAAAAAGGATCTTATTCCTATAAAAAGAGAGACCAAACCAATTAGTAACATACTAATGATTAGTTTTTTATTTTTCATTACCAAGGCCATCCCTGACTAAGATTACAGTCTGTTGCTAAAGTTTCTCGATATCCAATATCTCCACCAATAGCGAATTCATAAATATGTTTTCCTTTAACAGACCAATTTCTATTTGGCCGAAAAAAACTATCAATATACCCAGCGTAGGCTCTATAACCATACTCCATATCTGGATTTGGAAAATCTGTAACTGTTGAAGAAGCTTTTGATCTCATTGTTCCATTTGCAGTAGTTTGTTTCGTTTCTACAATCATGGCTTTGGGGAAGCTTAGAGTCCAACTAAATGATTCATTATGATATCCAACTCCTTCAGGAGAAATTGCTTTACAATTTGCCCTACTAGCCATAATTGGAATACCATCATCTGCATAAACGAAAGAGTTGATCCCTGAAAGTATTAGGCAATAACTTAGTATTTTAACGAATGACTTATTCATGTTTTTTTATTTTTCCTAAAATAATATTAAATAAAATATAAAGGATAATATTGTATTGTCTATTAAAAAAACATTATTTAAATTGTAAGTATTAATTATCTATATAAAAGTATTGAATAACAAATAGAACGATTAAGACAAGTATAATTATTAAAATATTTCTATATTTTTCACATATGTTTCCATACATAATGTGAGTTTTATTAAAGAGAAGTAATAATTCATAAAACCTTTACTCTGATTTAAAAGCTAAAATTATTCTTATATAAATAAAAAAATAGGAAAAATAAAATTATATTGATATTAATCTAGTAAATAGTATCTAAAAGTATTTTTAATAGATGAAATATTTATTAATTTGGATCATTAAATAATTTTATTCAATCATGGGGGCAATCGTATAGATATAAAAAATTATGAAATAAATTAATAGGAAAATTAGTCGTCATTTTATTAAATTCGAGTCAGCTTTACTTTTTGGCCAATTGTATAAAATATAGAGATGTAACTTATGTGGCTTTATACAAAAATGAATTTATTTAATTTAGAAGATATTACATAAAGATATTGTAAATGGATTTGCTGAACATATCTCATATTATTATGAGAATGTAGTCTATGAGGCTCTTGTCACTAATTATAGATGACTTGAATCTGAATATGATTCGCTACTTTACAGCGAACAATTTCAAAAACCACCCTCTTGTAACAAAACCATCTCTCTTAGATCTGTTATAATAAGTCGCAATATTTTTTGAATTCCATAAGGACAAGCTATGCGTATCGACCAACGTGCATTAGATCAATTACGTGAAGTTAAAATTACCCGTAACTACACCCGTTATGCGGAAGGTTCAGTATTGGTTGAATTTGGTCATACAAAAGTGCTGTGTACTGCAAGTATTGACAATTCAGTGCCACGTTTCTTAAAAGGTCAGGGCCAAGGCTGGGTGACTGCAGAATACGGTATGTTGCCACGTTCTACCCATACACGTAGCGACCGTGAAGCTGCTCGCGGTAAGCAATCTGGTCGTACTCAAGAAATTCAACGTTTGATTGGTCGTAGCTTACGTGCAATGGTGGATTTGAAAAAATTGGGTGAAAACACCATTACCATTGATTGCGATGTGATTCAGGCAGATGGTGGTACACGTACTGCTGCAATTACGGGTGCTGCGGTTGCATTAATTGATGCCATGAATGTACTTCTTGAGAAAAAGAAAATTAAGCACGATCCATTAAAAGGCCTCGTTGCTGCAATTTCTGTCGGCATGTATCAAGATGAAGTATTGCTTGATCTTTGTTATGAAGAAGATTCTAACTGCCAAACTGACTTGAATGTGGTGATGACTCAAGCAGGTGAATTTATTGAAATTCAAGGGACTGCAGAAGAAAAACCATTTACACGCGCTCAATCTAATGCAATGCTTGAAATGGCTGAAAAGGGTATTCAGGAATTGGTAAAAAAACAACAAGAAGCGCTTGGTTGGTAATTCTAAAATATTGATATATTTTTATAATCAAAACGCATCTTCGGATGCGTTTTTTATTCCGTAAACTTGTTTTAAACTAAGTCGCTTATTTATAAATTAAAACAAATATTTGATATTTATCATATTTTAAAAAATATTCATCAAACTGCCATAAAAACTTCACTCTAGCGTCATACCAGTTGTATTGACTATCCCTACCTTTATTTCATGGATAGGACAATGCGAAATTTTTTGCTGATTTTAGTGACCAGCCTGAGTGTCTTACTCAGTGCTTGTAATGATGATAATGAAAGCTCAACGACGAATCCACAGCCACCCGCTGCGTGTAAAGTACATTGCGCACCATAATAAAAAATAAGGAAATAGAGATGAACCGTCGTGATTTTTTAGTCAATTCAACAAAAACAATATTTGGTACAGCCGCTTTAGCCAGCTTTCCAGCCAGCATCCAAAAAGCCTTAGCCATTGACGCCAAAGTCGAAACAGGCACGATTAAAGATGTAAAACATGTCATCATTTTGACGCAAGAAAATCGCTCGTTTGATAATTATTTTGGAACATTAAAAGGTGTTCGTGGGTTTGGTGATCGTTTTACGATTCCGCTATCCGACAAGCGTAAGATTTGGGAACAATATGATAAAGATAAGAACAAAATTTTTCCCTATCATTTAGACAGCACTCGTGGCAATGCACAACGTGTTAGCGGTACGCCACACTCATGGACAGATGGGCAATTTGCTTGGAACCATGGCCGTATGGGCAATTGGGTACAATATAAGCAACCCCAATCTATGGGATATTACAAACAAAAAGAAGTTGAATTTCAGTTCTCACTTGCCAACGCCTTTACCCTGTGTGATGCATATCATTGTGCAATGCATACAGGAACCAATTCGAATCGTATGTTCTTATGGACAGGTTCAAACGGTCCTAAAGCTGCGGGTGTCGCCAGTGTCGTAAATGACTTGGACAGTATTGGTGCATCAAGCACAGGCTATGATTGGACAACCTATCCAGAGCGCCTACAACAAGCGGGTGTGACATGGAAAGTTTATCAAAACATGCCAGATAACTTTACTGACAATCCTTTAGCGGGCTTTAAACAGTATCGCCGTGCCAATGAGTTATCCGGTAAACCTGTAAACAATGACAGTACATGTCCTGCTTATGATCCAGCCATTGATGCAACACAACCATTGTATAAAGGGATTGCCAATACGATGCCTGATGGTGGATTCCTTGCTTCATTTAAAGATGATATTGCCAAAGGTCAATTACCTCAAGTCAGCTGGATGGTTGCACCTGCGGCCTATAGTGAGCATCCCGGACCATCAAGCCCTGTACAAGGTGCTTGGTACATTCAGGAAGTTTTAAATGCTTTAACGGAAAACCCAGCGATTTGGAGTCAAACGGTTTTATTGGTCAACTTTGATGAAAATGATGGCTTTTTTGATCACGTTCCGTCACCAAGTGCACCGTCAAAAGATGCTTCAGGTGTGATGCAAGGTAAAACCACCTTAAGTGATGAACAAATCTCATATGAATACGCTACACATCCCAAAGCTTCAGCAGGGCAACCTAATTTTACTGATCCTAAAGTCAGCAATGGTGTGGGTGTCTATGGTCCAGGAATACGCGTACCCATGTATGTGATTTCTCCGTGGAGCCGTGGAGGTTGGGTAAATTCACAGGTTTTTGATCATTCGTCTGTTATTCGTTTCTTAGAGCAACGTTTTGGCGTGCAAGAACCGAATATTAGTCCATATCGCCGTGCTGTATGTGGTGATTTAACCACAGCTTTTGACTTTAAAAATCCAAATACTACGGCTATTTCGGACTTGATGGGTAAAAAAACCAAAAATGATGCAGATACGATTCGTAATGCGCAAGCGCTATTGCCGCCGGTCTCTCGTCCTTTAAGTCAGGTCTATCCTGTTCAAGAATTAGGAACACGATTGTCTCGGGCATTACCTTATATTTTACATAGTAGTGCGAAAGTTGATGTGGCAACAAAAACGGTGAAGTTAATGTTCTCCAATACAGGAACACATGCCGCAGTTTTCCATGTTTACGACAAATTGAATTTAGACGCAATTCCTCGTCGTTATATGGTTGAAGCAGGCAAACAATTGGACGATGTATGGAACACTTCAAATGGACTATACGATTTATGGGTGTTGGGTCCAAATGGCTTCCATCGTGGCTTTGCAGGAGATTTAGTCAAGTCTGCACAAATAGATGCATTGCCAGAAGTGCGTGTATGTGTTGAAGAGTGTGATCCTAAACTCTATTTAAAAGTTCGTAATGACGCTGCGAAAACAGCAAAATTGACGGTGAAAGCCAATGCTTATCTACCCAATAAGACATGGAATATTGAAACTGCTTCTACAGAAAAGGAGTTGAATTGGAATATGTCTGATTTCGGTGGTTGGTATGATTTTACTGTGACAATAGACGGTGATAGCACCTTTAAACGCCGTTTTGCTGGGCGTATTGAAACGGGTAAAGACTCATTTTCTGACCCTTATATGGGATTCATAGAATCTTAATTTTAAATAGCTAAATTTTTATGATTTAAATAAGGTGCGCTTTGCACCTTATTTTTGAGTTGATAAATGCTCACATAATTTGCGCAAACTTACATGATTAAGATTCCAATCATCTATTTATCTCAATAGATACATAAATCAGCTGAAATCCCTTGTTTCGTATACAGACTCTACAAATCTTTTCATCAGCCGATATTTAGAATATTTAAAATTTTAGCAAATGGCAGGTTTATGAAAATACTCATTGTTCTATTCGCGGTGATTACCTTTGTATTGATGGCTGGAGATCCACGCCGTGAAGATTTCGAAAGCAAAGAATTTGACGCAAAAAATAATGAACCGCAACAACAGGCTGAACGACAGCATGATCAAGAAGACTCTGGAGAACCTTCTTAATCATTTGGACAGGACTAGCTTTCAGCTTTTGATTTTAACATCTGATAAGTGAAATTCTTACCATTTAACACATCCATATTCATGTCTTTATACTGTTGTAGAATCTCAGCTTGGTTAAATTCACAAGATTTTTGTGTTTGCGTACCTGTCTGATGAACGGTTGTATAACAAGCGCTCACCTTATTTACAAAAGCATAGTAAGGTGAAAGAGGAATATGTGCAGCTTCTAATACTTTGGGTGCTAAGAAATGTGCTGCCACAAAAGGCCCTTTAAATTGCTTTTGATCAATCGGGAAATTTGCCCAAACTGCAAGTGGTGTTTCAAAGAAGCGCACATCTTTTTTCTCAGCTTTTTCTTGCTCTGATTTAAAGAAGCCATACTCATCGTAAACGCTTTGTAAGTTGGGTAAATGGTCACCAAAGAAAATCACAATTGTTGGGCGATCAAGCTGTTTGACATACTCAATCAGGGTTTTAAATTTATCATCAGCACGTTGCATACCCGTTAAATAAGTGTTCAGTGCACGTTTACTGTTTTCACTCACACCATCTTTAGTGATTTTAAAATGGTCTTTACCAAAGCGATCATCACTATACATTGGATGATTTTCAACACTGATGGCATAGATAAATTGAGGTTTGTCGGTATTATTAAGCTGATTTTCAATGCTGTTATAAATCAAATCATCAGTAGCCCAACCCGCAGCATTGATATATTTGGCGCGATCAGCCATGTTGATCATATTTTCAATTGAAGTAAAACGGTTAAAACCTAGATTTTGATAAACTGCGCTACGGTTATAAAAATATTTGCCGTTGTTATGCATTGCAGTTGTTTCATAACCCAATGTATTTAAGTACATTGGTAATGAATAGGTTGGGCGTTTTAATTTTGATACATAAGCCAATTCATTATGATTTAAATAGGTATTTAGGCTGGTTAAAACTTCAAACTCAACGTTAGCAGTTCCTCCTCCAAAGCTTGGAGACAATAAGCTAGAAACCTGATTTTTAGTAATTGTTGGGGTGATGTTACGTGGAATGCTTCTATCTAATTTTGTGGCATCCCAATGCGACTCGCTCATCACAAAAACGATATTTGGCAATAACTTTTGTTGTGACTGATCATCTGATGCTAGATTCGCTATAGGTTCTTCATCATGCTCAACCGTCACTGGTTGATAAAAAGCAGCAACTTTTTCTTCAGGAACAACTTGTGTTTGGAAAATTTTATTGTTTAAGCCATCTACGGTTTTGGAAAAAAAGAAGGTCGAAAAACCTAAGTATTTAATGGTTAAATGATCACCGATCCAGTCACCACGGGTATTGGGTAAATATTTTGCATATTGGCAAATTGAATTTTTTGCTGCATTGGCACACGCTTCACTAAAATTATTTTTAAAGTTCGCAGTGATAAAGAAGCCAAGGATAGCAAAAGATAAAATGCTATTTGTCAGGAGGAGCGGCTTTGTCCCTAATTTCTCTTTTTTATAGAGAAATACAAATAGTCCAATAAACACAGCAATTGCTGCAAAGACTGCAATTTTGAGCATGATTGGAGAGGCGATAAAGGTTTCTTTAAATAATAAAAAATCACTAGGAACCAAACTCGCAGAAAGATATTGCTCTTTCTTGATATTGATAAAGCTCAGCAAAAAAATAATAAATTGACTGAGTAAAATGGTCGCAAAGGTTTTTCTTAAAATTAAATAAAATAAACTAATAAAGGCGTAGTTTAAGAGAATTGAAAAGCCATATTTATACAGACGTGGTTTTAGATAGATGTCACGTAATTGAAAGAAACGCGTGATATCTTCTTGGTATAAGAAAAAAGCAAATACAGATAAAAAAGCGACAAGTAAAAACAAAACTTGTTGTTTCAAAGTCTTCATTGGCCTAATTACAGGAATGTATTGGAAGCCAAAGATTATAGGCTTATTCAGACGGCTTTTCTATGTAAAAACTGGTTGTTTTGTAAGCAAAATTAAAACTAATCAATAAAAAATAGCAAACTAAAGCATCAAAGTTGCCCAAAGAATGTAGATATCCTTTGGGCAATTTTTTTACTGGCTTACACGTTGTATCGCTTCATCATAAGTCGCGCTTGGTTTGTATTGATTTGCCAATTGGTAATGTTGCTTAGCTTGGGCATAATCTTGATTATTTTCATAGATTTTACCCATATTATAGTGAGAATAAGCTTTGGTATTGTTATTGGTTGCCAAAGCAATGGCTTTTTGATTTGCCCATAAAGCTTCTGAGGAACGATTGAGCTTTTGATAAGCAACGGCAAGATTACTATAGGTCTGGCCAACATTTGGATTGTAGTCGATAGACTGTTGATAGAGCATGGCAGCTTGTTCAATCTGGTTATTTTGATAGGCTTTATCTGCACTTAAATTAAGTGTCTTGGCTCTTTTTTGCGCATCGGCTGAGACAGGAACAATATTTACCCGAGTGGTTTGATTTTGATAATTTGATACTGTTGAACCCACTTGGCTTGCGTTAACCGTAGTTCCTGAAATACGATTGATGTCTTGAATTTCACCTTCAGGGCTAATGCGGAATACAGTCCATAAATTCCCGGTTTGACCAGTTGGAATATAATAAGAACGAATCAGTGATTCACCCGCATACACCATGACTTTGGCTTGGCTATTGGATAAATTGGTCGTAGTTGGTTGAGTGCGATCAGAAAAGTCATGTACTGAATACACATAATATTGACCTTCTAAACGTTTATCGATAGTGACGGTTTCAGGACCATAAGAGTCGGTGTCATCCACATCCAGATTTGCAGCCAAACCTTGTTTACTGTCCCAATATACATGCTGATTTTTATAACTTAAGTGTGAATCGAGATCTAAAGGGTTTTGCCCCCAATTCAGTACAATTCGCATACTGTTGAGATCTTTGAGTACCGGACTTAAGGCGTAGGTCATGCCATCACATGGGCATTTTGCAACCAGTGTTGAATAACCTGATTTTTTGATAATCAGTAAATCATCTGAATTGTTTGTAGTATTACTATTGACTGAAGCTCGGCCACTTGTATTGGTAGAGCTTGATGCAGAGCGTTCACCATTTTTTTGCAAAATTACTTCAGCATTAGCAATATTTTGATCTTTGACTGTTGCACTTAACACATGCACATTGACTGTGTCTGCATGGCTCAGGATCGGAATAGATAATGTGAATAGTGATGAATATAAAATATGTTTTTTCATTGTTTATCTCTTTTGTTGGTACACGTAATTTGATTGTTATTTAGAAGGTCTTTTGCATAAAATTAGCTGATTATTTATTGACTCATCGTTATATTTTGTAATAAAAAAAGCAGTATATTGATACTGCTTTATGACCGAATATGATTGAGTGATTAGCCATTAAAACGCATAGATAAATCAATCGCTTTAACATCTTTAGTCAATACACCCATCGAAATATAGTCAACACCTGTTTGTGCAACTTCACTTAAATTCTCAAGAGTTATATTTCCAGAAGCTTCTAATTTACAGCGCCCTGCAACATGTTTAACCGCATCAATCATTTGTTGTTGGCTAAAATTATCTAGCATGACGATATCGGCTTTGGCTTCAAGTGCTTGATTCAGTTCATCCCATGTTTCAACTTCGACTTCAACAGGCTTACCTGGTGCGATTTGATGCGCTTTGGCAATTGCTTGAGCAATACCACCGGCAGCCATGATGTGATTCTCTTTAATTAAGAACGCATCAAATAAACCAAGGCGGTGGTTTTGACCGCCACCTACAGCAACTGCATACTTTTGTGCAATCCGTAAACCCGGCAAAGTTTTGCGTGTATCTAATAATTTGGTTGCTGTACCTTCTAGATATTTTACATATTCAGCCGTTTTGGTTGCGACTGCAGACAGGGTTTGCACAAAGTTTAATGCAGGACGCTCAACAGTCAGCAAACTACGCGCAGAACCTGCCAATTTATAAATGGTTTCATTGGCTTTGACCCAGTCACCATCATTTTTAAGCCAAGTAATCTGTACGCTTGGATCATACGCTTTGATCAGCGCATCGACCCAAGGTTGTCCCGCCAAGACCATATCTTCACGCGAAATGATCGTGGCAGTCGCTTGCTCATCTTCTGGTGTGAGTAGGGCAGTAATATCAGCATCGCCAATATCTTCTTGGAGTGCTTGTTGAATATTAATTTGAATAGATTGTTCAAGCAAAGATTCAGGTATGCTCATGGATATCCCTATTTTAGTCACCCTTAAAAACTGAGCGATATATTAGCACTGTCGTTGCAAGTTTGAAGAAGTTTTTATTTTATACAGATAAGAGTACACTAAAATATTGAAAATCAGCTTTATTGAAAATAGAAAAATTCTGTAGGAATAAGATATGCAATCTGCACCACAGTTTCAGGTCGTGAATGGTCAATTGATTGGCGCAAGACAAGTCCCATCTCCTAACTATAATCAACGCCCTGAAAATACAGAGATTCAGCTGATTGTGATTCACAATATTAGTTTGCCCCCTTCACAGTTCGGTGGAGGTTATATTGAACAGTTTTTTCAAAATCAACTGGATTGGTCAGTCCATCCTTATTTCCAAACCATCGAGGGTATGCAGGTTTCCGCACATTTATTGATTCTACGAACTGGTGAAATTATCCAGTTTGTTAATTTTAATGATCGGGCTTGGCATGCAGGACGTTCAGCTTATCTGGGTAAAGTTGAGTGTAATGACTATTCAATTGGCATTGAACTTGAAGGAAGTGATGATCGCGATTTTGAAGCTATCCAATATCAACAACTGGTTGATGTGGTTGCCACTTTGCAACATGCTTATCCGAAAACTGATCATCATTTAACAGGGCACTCTGATATTGCTTCAGGACGAAAAACTGATCCTGGACCACATTTTCAATGGCAGCTTTTTAGAGAAAGTTTGAATCAGAAAAAATTAAGATAGAACAAGTGAAGTAAATAAGCGTCTGGTTATGATTTAACAACGCAATTTTAAGAATATTTAATTACAATAGCGACTTTATTTTAACTAGGTGAATACGATGGCGCTGTGGCGATCCACCTTTATTGTCAGTGCAATGACCATGTTGTCACGAGTCTTGGGCTTAGTCAGAGATATGGTTTTGCTCAATGTGTTTGGGGCAGGTAAGGATTTTGACACCTTTGTGGTTGCTTTTCGTATTCCCAATTTTTTCAGGCGTTTATTTGCAGAAGGGGCTTTTTCACAAGCCTTTATTCCTGTACTCACCGAATATAAAACCACAAAACTGCATGCAGAAGTACAGATTCTCATTAGTCGTGTGTTTGGCTGCCTGTTAATGGTGATGTCGCTGTTAACTTTGATCAGTATGATTATTGCGCCTGTGATCTTGTATGTCTATGCACCGGGTTTTCATAATGATCCGGCAAAATTTGATCTGGCTGTAGATATGTTTCGTTTAACGATTCCCTATCTGATGTTTATGTCATTGACTGCATTTGCCAGCAGTATTTTAAATAGTTATGGGTCTTTTGCTTCTCCAGCGTTTTCGCCTGTATTACTCAACGTGGCAATGATTGCTGGTGCTTGGTGGTTAGCCCCGCATATGGCTCAACCGATCATGGCTTTAGGCTGGGCTGTGGTTGCAGCAGGGGTTTTACAACTTGCCATTCAAATCCCTGAATTATGGAATAAAAAATTACTGATTCCACCTAAAGTTGATTTTAAACATGAAGGTGTAGATCGGATTCTAAAACTGATGTTGCCCGCTTTGTTTGGTGTATCAGTCACTCAGATTAACTTATTGTTAAATACAATCTGGGCATCATTCATGCAAGATGGTTCGGTGTCATGGTTATATAGTGCTGAACGCATGACCGAGTTGCCACTTGGATTGATTGGTGTTGCTATTGGTACCGTGATTCTTCCGTCTCTTTCTGTGAGTAAAGCAGAACAAGATCAGGCCAAGTTCCGTAGAATGTTAGACTGGGCAGCTCGTGTGATTGTCTTGGTGGGTGTGCCAGCCAGTATTGCTTTGTTCATGTTATCTACGCCAATTATTCAAGCACTTTTCCAGCATGGTGCTTTTGATGCACGTGATACGCAAATGACCGCTATGGCACTGCAATGTATGAGTGGTGGTGTACTGGCATTTATGTTGATTAAAGTTTTTGCACCAGGCTTTTATGCCATTCAGGACACCAAAACCCCTGTACGTGTCGGCTTAATGGCTGTTGCAGCCAATGCGATTTTAAATATTATCTTTATTGGTATTTTTAAATTGATTGATTGGCAAGCCGAGCATATGGCCTTAGCGATTGCTTCTTCAGGTTCAGCTTTGGTCAATGCTGGGATGTTATATTTTTATTTACATAAGAAAAATATTTTCCGTTTTGGCGCGCACTGGAAAAAATTATTCCTTCAATTTGCCATAGCTAATATCGTGATGATTGGTGCGCTATGGTTTGCTTTAAATTGGTATGATGGTACAGCGTCGCAATGGCTTCGAATTCTTGAAGTTGTCGGGTTATGTGTGGTGGGTATTGTAGCTTATGGTATTGCTCTGCTCGCAGCAGGTTTTAGACCAAGACATTTAAAACACTAAATTAAGACTAAACAACAGAATATAAATGAGATAGCTTTTACTTTGAGCATCATTCAAACATAAGTGATGTATCTAGTGCATGGTGACAAGGATGTCACCATCGTGTGTGGGATAGAATTTAAATTCTATAGTTAACCTGTCAAAAAACTCAGACACAAGAACATAATTTCTTTTAATTAATATTTTTAATTAAATCAACTAAATGGAAAAATAAATTATTTAATTATAAAAAATCTTGCAATGCCACACCTTACATTGAAAGTTTAAATAGCTTTGTGTAGGCAATGCCTCACTTTTCGTAGAGGATGCCAAACCTTGCGCTGCAAACAAAGCAGTGCTTTGTTTTTGCTCATGTTAGGCGAGGGGTACTTCCTGTACCCCCGCCCAACGGCGACATCCATGTCGCCCCACGGTGGGATAATCATCTATGATTCAAAAGTAAAAAAATGAATTGATAACCAACAGTTTCTAAAAGTTTATATAAAAACATAAGCTTAGTTTATAATCAGTAATTTGATAGAAATCACTTGTGTGAATAATTAGGTGGTTTGACTATGAATATAAGATACAGTACTGTAAGTTTGACCAAGGGATGAATTTACGTCTATGAAATGCAATAAGATTTTTTATTAGAGCATAAAAAACATCGCAATTGAGCGATGTTTTTTATTTTTAAAACTATTTAGCATTGAAACTAAGGTAAAACTTTTAATAGTTCTACATCAAAAATTAATGTGCTGTTTGGGCCAATCGCATCACCCGCACCAATCTCGCCGTAGGCAAGTTTTGCTGGAATAAAGAAACGATATTTCGAGCCTTCTTTCATTAGTTGCAAACCTTCAGTCCATCCTTGAATTACTTGGCTAACTTGAAACTCAACAGCTTCATTCCGTGCAAAAGAACTGTCAAATACAGTGCCATCAAGTAAACGACCTTCATAGTTTACAGAGACTTTAGATTTTGCCGATGGTGATTTTCCAGTGCCTTGTTGTAAAACACTATACTGCAAACCACTTGGTCGAGTAATCACACCAGCTTTCTTTGCATTTTCTACAAGAAAAGCTTCACCTTGTTTGGCATTTACATCTGCAGCTTGCTTAAACTCTAGCATTTGTTTTGCTTCATTTTGCTGTTTATATTGTGCAAGTGCTTTTGCCATTTCTTCATCAGTTAAACTTGCTTTCTGACCCGTAGAACCCTCTTTAATCCCTTGGATAAAGGCATTTAAATTAATTTGTTTTAAGGTGTCAGCATTGGTACGGCCCATGACATAACCATAGCTATAACCCAGTTGATCTTGTTGGGAGCTTTTATTGTTAATCGGTGCTGAGAAAGCTGCTGTACTCAGCATGCTAAGACTAAGCACAAAAAGTGTTTTTTTCATAATTTAAATCCAAAAAAGGAGAGTAAATCTCTCCTTTTCTTAAATGTTATTTCACTTTAACAAGTTCAACATCAAAAATTAAAGTGCTGTTTGGAGGAATTGTGCCCGGAACACCTTGTTCACCATAAGCCAGTTTTGCAGGGATATATAAGGTTGCTTTTCCACCTTCTTTCATCAGTTGTAAACCTTCAGTCCAACCTGGAATCACTTGATTTAAAGGGAACTCAACGGGTTGACCACGATCATACGAACTGTCAAATACTTTGCCGTCTAACAACTGACCTTTGTAATGTACTGTGACTTGTGAAGTAGCAGCAGGCTGTTTACCTGTACCTTCTTTGGTGATTTTATATTGCAATCCTGAGGCTGTTGTTTTAACACCTTCTTTTTTCGCATTTTCAGCTAAGAATGAGTCATTTGATGAAGCTGTTTGTTTGCTTTGTTGTAATTGCTTTTGTTGCATTTCTTTTTGGAAGTCAACATACGCAGCTTGTAATTCTTCATCTGTATAGGCACGTTGTTTTTTAGCATGACCATCACGAATACCACTGATAAATGTATTCACATCGACTTCCGGTGGGGTTTGGCTCGCAACTTCATAACCAAGTGCATAACTAATTTTTTCTACAGGTTTAGCATTTTTTGACATTGAATGACTGTTTACATCAGCAGGATGTTGAGATGCATAATAAACAGGTACAAGTGCAGCACCACCTAAGATTACAGCAATTGCGATGGGTAAGGCTTTACTCATAAAAATTTCCAAATTTTAATCTTTTAAGAGGCTAATTTGATCATTAGCATAATCTGCTCAAGCATATAACTTCTTCATCGTAAACGATATAGTTATCTGATGATGACAACTAAAAATATACAGTTATATTGTTTAAAAACTCGGCACAAAAAAGCCAGATTCAATCTGGCTTTTTGTTACTTATTAGATATCAATCATCTTTAGAGGCGGTGTAGGCATAAGCATAATTATAGCCATAATTACCTCCAGCGGTTGCTCGAACATCATTGAGAATAATACCATTCACTTTGCTTCCTGCTTGTTCAAAGCGATTGATGGTTAATTCAAGTTCTTTCATCTGAGTTTTTGCATAACGTGCAACAACAAGGTTTACACCAGCAAATTGAGAAATAATGATGCCATCCGTTACTGCCAAGATAGGCGGTGTATCGATAATAATATGATCATATTGCTGAGAAAGCTGTTCCAATAATTCGCTAAGACGATTGGAACCTAGCATTTCAGCAGCATGACTATGATTTTTACCACGTGGCAGAAAATCTAAATTGTTTACAGTGTTTGAATGAACAATACATTGTTCAATAGTATTTTGCCCTGCTAAGTACTCAGTCAAACCTGGTGAAGTGTCATGACTGAAATATTTATGTAAATAGCCTCTGCGTATATCGGCATCAATCAATAAGACTTTCTTATTGCCCTGTGCAAAAATCGCAGCGAGGTTAGTCGAAATAAATGATTTACCAATTTCTGGAGCGGGTCCTGAAATGGCAATAATATTATTTTTTGCTTTATTTAACGCAAAGTGAATCGTAGTTCGAATGCTACGCAAGCTTTCAATGGCAATGTCTTCACTATTTTTAGCCGCAAGAATAGGAATCGACTTTTTCTTTTTCAGCAATTGTACTCGGCTTTCTTGAATCGGAGAGCGGGGTACAGTGGCATACACAGGGAGATCAAGTTCATTTTCAATACGACTTGAATCTTTAATACCCGATGAAAGCATATTACGTAGTAATGCAATCATTACTCCGATAAAGCCACCAACAAAAATGGAAAGAATTAACACAATCAATTTTCTTGGTTTAATTGGTTTAACAGGTTCTACTGCAGTATCAATGATACGAACATTACCGATTTCACCCGCTTTCACAATTTTTAATTGTTGGTAGCTGTTTAATAGTGATGTATAGAGCTCTGTATTGACTTTAACATCACGATAGAGTTGTAAATATAAACGTTGCGTTTCAGGTAAACGTTTAATGGCTTGATTAAGCTCAGTCGATTTCTTATCAATTGCTGCGAGTTGTGCATTGATCTCCGTCATGAGCGGATGGTCAGGAGTATATTTAGCAGAATATTCAGCTTGTTTTTGTTTTAACTCAATCCGCATTTTTTCCAATTCAACATTTTGCTTTAACATCAACTCTGATTCTTGAGTGACATCAACGGTATTGTATTGTTCGCGGAATTTATTAAATTTAATCTCGGATTCTTCAAGTTGCTGTTTCAACTCTGGCAGTTGCTGATCCAGAAAGCTTAAGGTTTGCTTAGACTCTAAGCTTTTACGTTCAATATTCTGTTCATGATAAACGCTCAGAATATTGTTGAGAACCTGAGTAATATGCTGTTGATCATTTCCATTATAACTGAGGCCAATGACTCCTGTCATTTTTCCTTTTTCAGCCACCGAATAACTTGTTTGAATTAATTTGACAGCTGAAGGGAGAGAAAGTTTAGTGATGGTAAAGTCTTGTTGAAATGGATTGAGGCTATTAATTTGAACCGACCATAATCCCTTATTGTCTTGAGATTGGTTAAGCTGATTGAGTGTGCCTTGAAATACAACTTGGTCTTTATAAGCTAAACTAAATTGCTTCTTATCTATAAATTTTAAAGTGAGCTTTTTATCATAATAATATTCTGGAATATCTAGCTTTAAAATAGAAAAATTAGACTGATTCTTTTGAAAATCAACTGCTTTGGCACTATAGCTAATTTTAGATTTTTCTTTGGACACTAATTTATGAAAGAAAGTATCTACATTATCTTGAATTTGAATACTTAAATTCAAATTCTTTATCACTTTTCCAAGTACAAGCCGCGAATTTAAGATTTCTATTTCAGCATCAGCAGGAGACTTTTGCCCCAAGCCACCAGCAACATCTTTGAGTTCCCCCATAAGAGCAGCAGAGGCAGCACTTTTTCCATCTTCAACTTGAACCAGTGCATCTGTAGAATAGACAGGTGATGTTACACGTAAATAAAGTAGTGCGCAGATTAAGGATAAAATGACACAAAGCGCAATCACTTTCCATTGAGCGATTAAAGAGAAGAATAACTCTTTTAAGTCAATCGTATCATCATTAGTTTTTGAATTTTGGTTCATAGGTAAACAACTAATTAAAATTTATAGATGTGATTGCCAGTCATTGGCATAAGCTTGGATATTTTTACATGTTTCATCAAAAAAAGCTTGATCATGTTGATATGGATCTGGCACATTTTGAGCTTGCCAATGCCCTAAACGAAATACTTTTCCTTTAGCAAAAGGCCACTTTTGTTCAATATGTTGTAATTGGTTTTTACTCATCACTAGGATGAGATCAGCTTTCTTGATCAATTCTGCATTGATTTGTCGTGCAACATGGGAACGCATATCAATATTTAAACCATCCATACAAGCAATGGCTTTATTGTCTGCGGAATGGCCGACCATCGCAGAAAGTCCCGCAGAAGATATATGTAAATCAGGATGGCTTTGTTTTAAAAAAAACTCGGCCATTGGACTACGACAAATATTGCCAACACAAACCACCAAGATGTTTTGAATCTGCATTCTATTTACCCAATTGATCAAAGCTGTATAGAGCGCTTGAGAATGGAATCACTTGATTCATAATACGTTGCCAACGGGTTAAACCTGTAGCATCAATATAAACAATATCATTTTTTTGCATGGCAAATTGATTGGCTAGGGCCAAATTACCTAAACTGCTTAAATTCAGATGATAGATTGTTGACTGCTTAGTGCTAAGGTCTGTTCGCATTACATAAATACGTGCAGCACTGGCTGAATAAGGACTAATACCTTCACTCTCACCAAGCACATCGCTTAGGGTCATACCTTGATCTCGCAAGGTAACTGCTTGACTTTTATTCGACTCACCCATGACATAGAGCTTTTGATCTTGTTTGGTATTCACAAAAATCGTGTCATTCGGTTGGATTAATAACTGATGCAGAGATAATCCTTGCTTTTCTAGCTGAATGGTATTGAGATTATAAGTCTGTCCATTTCTGATCAGCTGGATATTGGTGGTATCACCAGTTTTAGTGTCTACGCCACCCGCTTGACCCAGTGCAGTATAAATACTGATCGGTTGGTCGTTTAAGGTATATTGCCCACTGCGCATGACTTGACCATTGACAAAATAACGACGTCCTTCATAAGAAAGCACGCGAACCACAACATCTGGATGTTTAAGGTATTTTGCAAATTGCTGATGTAAAAAGCGATTAGTTTCAGCTAAAGTTTTACCTGCAATACGTACTGACCCTACTAAAGGTAATTGGACATTGCCATTTGGATCAATGGGGTAACCCACAGCTTTAATGTTGGTTGCATCTTGGATTGGTGGGGTAATTTCAGGATATGCCCAAAGCTGAATAGAAAGTACATCTCCAGCACTTAAACGATAAATATTTTGTGAGCTATTGAATAACGATACAAGATTATTTGAACTTAATTGGCTGGTTGTATTTAGATTTGGAATATTATTTTGATTCAGTTGTACAACTGAAAGTTCCGCACCCTGATCAGTTTTAAATTGACCTTGCTCAGGCAGATCATAGGTTTGAAGTCCTGAAGTGATCGCACAACCAGAAAACGAAATCGAAATCGCTAAAATTGTAAACAGTGATGTGTACGGATACTTCACATTCAAAACCCTTATTTTATATTACGTTGTTGCTTAGAATCTCATCTTGAAAGTGAATTGTAAGCTAAAAAAGGGAGGTTGGGTATCTTATTGTTGGAGGGTAATTGTATTAAAACCGAAAAAGAAGTGTGTTGACTTGTATCTACACAATGATTTTTTAATATATAAAGATTAAAGTGTGTTCAATAAATTGGCGATGTTAGATATAGCAACTAAATCGGCTAGGTTAGAAGCATTTAATATATGAATTTAGGTTGAGTTTAGATATAATATTTCAATATTTAAAGTGAATAAAAGCATTTTTTGCAACCATAATTTAGATGCTTTAGTAAACTTATATTGGAATATTTAAACTACATTGATTAAAAATGATTTGCAGGGTATGAAATGAGAATTTTGGTGACTGGTGGTGCAGGATTTATTGGATCAGCAGTGGTACGATATATTATAAAAAATACAAAAGACGAAGTATTAAATATTGATAAGCTGACTTATGCTGGTAATCTAGAATCTTTAAAAGAAGTGGATTCAGAGTCGCGTTATCAATTTAGGCAAATTGATATTTGTGATGCAGAAAAACTAACTCAAGCTTTTGCAGAATTTAAACCTGATGTTGTAATGCATTTAGCTGCAGAATCACATGTGGATCGCTCAATCGATGGACCTGCAGAGTTTATTACTACTAATATTGTGGGCACTTATAACCTCTTGGAAGTTACTCGAAAATATTGGTTAGGTCTCAGTGAGCAGCAACAACAACAATTTAGATTCCATCATATTTCGACTGATGAAGTGTACGGTGATTTAGAAGGTACTACAGATCTTTTTACTGAAACCACAGCTTATGCGCCAAGTTCCCCTTATTCGGCTAGTAAAGCAAGTTCAGATCATTTAGTTCGTGCATGGCAAAGAACCTATGGTTTACCGACTATTGTGACCAATTGTTCAAATAATTATGGTCCTTATCATTTTCCTGAAAAACTAATTCCTTTAGTGATTCTAAATGCTTTAGATGGTAAACCTTTACCAATTTATGGCAAAGGTAATCAAATTCGTGATTGGTTGTTTGTTGAAGATCATGCGCGTGCGCTCTATAAAGTTGTTACAGAAGGCGCAATTGGTGAGACTTATAATATTGGTGGACATAACGAAAAACAAAATATTGAAGTGGTAAAAACCATCTGTAAAATTTTGGATGAATTAAAACCCCAGATAAATAATAAATCATATGAAACATTGATTACTTTTGTAAAAGATCGTCCAGGACATGATTTACGTTATGCAATTGATGCAAGTAAAATCGCTCACGATTTAGTGTGGAAGCCTCAAGAAACATTTGATACAGGTATTCGTAAAACTGTGGAATGGTATTTAAATAATTTAGAATGGTGTCGTCGAGTACAAGATGGCAGCTATCAACGTGAAAGATTAGGTGTAAGTGCATAATGACAACAACAAAAGGTATTGTTTTAGCAGGTGGTTCAGGAACACGTCTTTATCCAATTACTAAAGGCGTATCAAAACAACTCCTTCCAATTTATGATAAGCCGATGGTTTATTATCCTTTATCCGTGCTTATGCTTGCTGGAATCCAAGAGGTTTTAATCATTAGCACGCCTGAAGATATTGATGGTTTTAAGCGTCTATTGGGTGATGGTTCACAGTTTGGTGTAGAGCTTAGTTATGCAGTTCAACCAAGCCCAGATGGGTTGGCGCAGGCTTTTATTCTAGGTGAAGATTTTATTGGTGATAGTAATGTTTGTTTAGTACTTGGTGATAATATTTTTTATGGTCAAGGTTTTACTCCAATGTTACGTCAGGCTGTAGCGCGCCAAAAGGGTGCGACTGTTTTTGGTTATCAAGTTAAAGATCCAGAGCGTTTTGGTGTGGTTGAGTTTGATGATCAGAAACGGGCTATATCACTTGAAGAAAAGCCTAAACACCCTAAATCAAATTTTGCAGTCACTGGCTTGTACTTTTACGATAACGATGTTATTCAAATTGCTAAAAACGTGAAGCCTTCTGATCGTGGTGAGTTGGAAATAACCACGGTTAATCAAATGTATCTGGAGCGTGGCGATTTAAGCGTGGAGTTGTTAGGTCGTGGTTTTGCATGGTTAGATACAGGAACACATGCAAGTTTACTTGAAGCAGCTCAGTTTGTAGAAACGATAGAAAAACGCCAAGGTTATAAAGTTGCTTGTTTGGAAGAAATTGCGCTACATAATGGTTGGCTAACTAAAGAGCAAGTTTTAGAAGTTGGTCAAAGCATGAGTAAAAATGATTATGGTCAGTATTTGATTTCTTTGGTGGTTGAATAATGAATAGCCCCATTTATGTAACACAACCTGTACTACCTGAGTTAGATGAATTTATTCCTTACCTAGAACAGATTTGGAAAAATAAGGTTTTGACCAATTGTGGCCCTTTACATCAACAACTTGAAAAAGAGTTATGTGATTATTTGGAAGTCCCATATATTTCTTTATTTAATAATGGGACAATTGCGTTAGTTACAGCTTTACAAGCCCTTAATTTATCAGAGGGTGAGGTGATTACAACGCCATATACCTTTGTGGCAACTGCACATTCGATTGTTTGGAATAACTTGACCCCAGTATTTGTAGACATTGACCCAAAGACCTCAAATATAGATCCTGAAAAAGTAGAACTAGCAATAACTGAGAAAACTGTTGCAATACTTCCTGTCCATTGTTATGGAATTGCATGTGATGTTGAAAGATTGGAAAATATAGCGGCCGAGAATAATTTAAAACTTATCTATGATGCTGCACATGCCTTTGGAGTAAAGTATAAAGGGCAAAGCCTGTTAAATTATGGTGATGTTAGTGTGATTAGTTTTCATGCGACAAAAGTATTTAATACTTTTGAAGGGGGGGCAATTGTTTGCCACAGTGCAGAAATGAAGCAGCGAATTGATCGTTTGAAAAATTTTGGCATCGTGAATGAAACCACAATTGATGATATTTCTTTAAATGGGAAATTAAGTGAAGTTCATGCGGCTTTAGGATTACTTCAGTTAAAAACGATAGATCAGACGTTGCTTGCTCGTAAACAAATAGATATTAATTATCGTGAGTTATTGAGTGGCATTGATGGAATCTTATGTATTGAGCGACCTTTAACTGAAACAGATAGTTATTCATATTTTCCTATCATCATTTCTCAACCATATCCATTAACTCGTGATCAGTTATTTGAGAAATTGAAAGAAGATAATATATTTGCACGCAAATATTTTTATCCTTTGATGACAGAATTAAATGTGTATAAAAAGTTCGATTCAGATACACCAAATGCAAAAAAATTATCTGAACAAGTACTTTGTTTACCTATGTACCCAACTTTAACGGCTGAGCAGATTCAATCGATCGTGAATGTGATTAAAAGTGTAGTGAGATAGGTATACATAATGAAATTAGCAATTATGCAACCGTATTTTATGCCGTATATTGGGTATTTTCAGTTAATTAATACAGTTGATAAATTTATTTTTTATGATGATGTTACATTTATTAAGCAAGGTTGGATTAACAGAAATCAAATATTGATTAATAACCAAGCGAGTCTATTTAGTGTGCCTTTGTCGAATGCAAGTTCACATGTGCTGATTAAAGATGTTTTAATTAATGAGAAATCTTATGAAAAGTGGAAAAAATCTTTTCTTAATTCAATATTTTTTAGTTATAAAAAAGCCAAAAATTATGAAGTTATTTCTACTTTGCTTCATAGTGTCTTAGACCAGAAACCTAAAACAATTTCAGAGTTGGCGATTAGAAGTATCATTGAGGTTTCACGGTATTTGGGAATCAAAACAGAGTTTGAAGTCAGTAGTGAAACATATCAAAATACTCATTTGTCGGGTCAGAATCGTGTGCTTGATATGTGTGAAAGTGAAAATGCAATAACATATATTAACCCAATAGGTGGTGTTGAATTATATTCAAAAAATGTTTTTTTACAGCAAGGTATTGATTTATTTTTTATTCAATCTAATAAATCAATATATAAACAATTTTCTGGTGAGTTTGTTCCATTTTTATCAATAATTGATGTAATGATGTTTAATGATGTTGAAGAAATTCAAGAACAATTAAAAAATTTTGATCTTGTTTAATGATGCATCTGAAGTTTTAGAGGGAAGGTCTGTGGATTTAATGCATGAGGAAATAGGTGGTTTTTTTGAATTTGGTTTATCTGGACTAAATCAGTTTCCATATCCAAATGCAACTCAGTACAACTCGGCCCGTTCAGCATTTTACGATCTATTGAAAAATACATTCATAGAAAAATTATGGATGCCTAGATTTATTTGCGACTCAATGATTGATCCATTAATTCTTTTAGGTGTTGAAATTTGTTTTTATGATTTGAATCCTAATTTTTCTCCAATACTTCCTGAAATATTAATACCAAACGAATATTTGCTATATGTAAATTATTTTGGGCTATGTACATCAATACAGAGAGAAATATTAAAACAATATCCTGCGAAACAAATTATTTTTGATCATTCTCAGGCTTTTTTTGTTCAATCATTTGATTGTTATGCCACAATTTATTCACCAAGAAAGTATTTACCAGTCGCTGAAGGTGGATTGCTAGTTACAAGTCGAAGTATTGTTCCGAAGTATTACGAAAGAACTGCTGAAGAAATGGTCAAACAATATCAGCATGGATTGTTACGAACTGTCTCAACAGCAGCCCATGCTTTTAATGTTTTTCAAGATAATGAAAATGCATTTGAAGATTGTTTGCCAAAGAAAATTTCAAAAATTACTCAGCAAATGCTTGAAAGTTTTGATTATGCGAATTTTAAAGAAAAAAGGTTAAAAAATTTCAAATTTTTGCACTCTCATCTAGGTAAGTATAATCAGTTAAAAGTAAATATTGAAGATATTGAGTCACCGTTAACATATCCTCTATTATTAGATAAAAAAATTTCAAACATACTTATTCAGTCTAAAATTTATACGCCTACATACTGGTTAGACAGTTTAAAAAGAGTAACAGAGGATAGTTTTGAAAATAACTTTATCTCTAATGTTACTCATTTGATTTGTGATCAAAGGTACGGAGAGAAAGAAATGCAATTTCAAATAGATAAAGTACAGGATTATTTAAAATGAACATAAACGGTAAAGTTGTTACTTTAAGAGCTCTGGAAATGGATGATTTAGAGCTTTTAACAAAATGGTCAAACTCACCTGAAATTTGGTATAACTTGGGAGGATGGCATTTTCCATATTCAAGTCTAAGTACTGAAGAATATCTTAAAAATATTAATAATAATAATATGAAATTTCAAAACTTTGCAATTGAGACTGAGGAGATGGGCTTCATTGGGACGACAAATTTAGTCGATATAGACTGGAAAAATCGAACTGCATTTAATGGAATTATGTTGGGTGACAAAGATAGCCGAGGGAAAGGTTATGCATTAGATGCTGTTATGACGGTAATGAGATATGCCTTCAAAGAGTTAGGATTAAATCGTTTAGATGGTGAAATGATCTCTTATAATGAGCGCTCAATTGACTTTTATACGAGGAAATGCGGTTGGGTTGTAGAAGGTAAAAAGGCTGATTGGTTCTATCGAAATGGGCAGTTCCACGATAAGGTTATGTGTGGTATAACACATGCTCAATATGACGAGCACATAGCAAAAAATAATTACTGGAATAATTGAGTGCCGACGCCATCATTAAAAATAAATATTTTGGCTAGCTACGCTAGCCAAATTTATTTGGTAATTATTAGTATTGCAATATTGCCTATTTATATGAAGTATATGGGGGCTGAAGCTTATGGTCTTGTAGGCTTTTTTGCGATGTTACAGGGGCTATTTAGTCTACTTGACTTTGGTTTAACACCAACAATTAGTCGTCAGACCGCTCAATATAGTGCTGGTGTGGACACTGCTTTAGGTTTTCGGCAACTTTTTAGGTCACTTAGTGTTATCTTTACGGGAATAGCGTGTGTAGGTGGTGGATTACTTTTTTATGTTAATCATTATATTGCAGAACATTGGTTAAAATTAGAAAATTTAGTCCTGTCACATGTATTGTTCTGTTTGCAGATCATGGCAATCTGTGTGGCACTTAGATGGATGGCAGGATTATACAGAGGTGTAATATCTGGATTTGAGCAAATTGTCTGGTTGAGTGTAGTGAATATTATTATTGCTACTCTAAGGTTTCCAGGTGTTTTGTTGTATATGTATTATTTTGGTTTTACTGTTACAATTTTTTTTATATTTCAGCTTATTGTTGCTATCATTGAATTTGTTATTTTAGCTTTTAAGGCTTATTTGTTATTACCAAAAATAGATGAGAATGAAAATATTGGTTGGTCTTTCAAGCCTGTTAAACCTATTTTAAGCTTTGCTTTAACCATTGCATTTACTTCTTCTGTTTGGGTATTGCTGACTCAACTTGATAAGTTTGTTTTATCAGGAATATTGCCATTATCAGAATATGGATATTTTACATTAGCTGTCTTAGTCGCTGGTGGAATTTTACAAATTGGGGCACCAATAAGCTCAGCAATTATGCCAAGAATGGCACGTTTGCATGGTGAACAAAAGCAAGAAGAACTGAAACAAGTTTATTTGGGTGCAACACAGTTTGTTACTAGTATTGTTGTAACTGCAGGTATTGTCCTAGCAATTTTATCAAAACAAGTATTATATGTTTGGACTGGTGATATCCTACTTGCTGAAAAAGCTGCACCAATTCTACAGTTGTATGCACTAGGTAATTCAATTTTAACATTAGGAGCTTTCCCATATTATTTACAATATGCTAAAGGAAATTTAAAGCTACATTTTATTGGTAACTTAGTCACAGCAATGGTGCTTATACCTGTTATTATATGGGCTGCAAAAAATTATGGGGCAATTGGTGCAGGGTGGGCTTGGGCACTAATTCAATCAATTTATCTTGTTTTTTGGGTCAGTTATGTACATAAAGTGATTGAGCCAAATATAAATATAATATGGTTCAAAGCTTTTTTACCAAGTATAGGTAGTGTTACCGTAGTTGCATTTCTATTATATTATTTTATTGGGTTTTCTGAACAGCGTGATATTGCCTTCTTACAAATTTGCGTGATAAGTGTGATAAGCTTAATTGTCGCAATATTAAGCTCTGAGCAAGTTAGAAATATAGTTAAATCTAAAGTATTAAAGAGATATCGGTAAATTATGAAGAGTCAGGATATTCAAGTATCAGTTTGTGTTGTAACATATAATCAAGAAAAATATATCGCTGACTGTCTTGATAGTTTATTAAGTCAAAAAACTAATTTTAAGTTTGAAATTATAGTTGGAGAAGATTATTCTAAGGATGGTACAAGAGCAATAGTTCAAAAATATGCGGAACAATATCCAGATATAATTGTGCCTTTGTTGTATGAGAAAAATGTTGGACCAGTTGAAAATTTAAAGCGTGTATATCAAAAAGCCAAAGGGAAGTATATTGCGCACATGGATGGTGATGATTTGGCGCTACCAAATAAATTACAAAAACAGTTTGATATTTTAGAGATGAATCCTGATTGCTCTATTTGTGTTCATAATATGAATGCAATAGATGGAAACTCTCAAAAAATGAATAGAGCTTTTTCATTATTTGATGAGAAAAAATATAGTTTATTGGATATGTATTTAATTAATCCTTTTTTTATTCATTCGTCTAAAATGTTTGTAAATAAAATTGATGAATATATTGGTAAGTTAAATGAAAATGCCCTAGACATAGAGGTGCATATTGAGCAAGCAAAACAGGGTGATATTTATTTTATAGGTGAATGCCTAGGGGTATATCGACAGTTTGTAGGTGTTACTTATGAAGGAAAGTTGATAAATCCGATAATTCCTGTACGCATCCAAGATGTTTATCATAAGTTCCCCAGCCAAAAATTTTCTGTGGATGAAATCAATAAAGTTAAGAAAAAGTATGCATATATTTTGTTGCAATATGCAAATCATTATACTTTAAGGGGTGATTTTATAATTGCAAAAAAATTCGTTAAACAATCATTAGTTGCTAGTAAGAGTATATATTCACTTTTATTTATTTTAATTTTTATAAATCCTTATTTTCTGAAAGTTATTTTAAAATTATATGAAAATCAGGATGGTCGGTGATTTATGAAAGAAATTAAAATAAGTCCATTTTATTGTCTTGCAATATTTTACTTGGTGGTTAACTTTGTTTACGCGATGGTTGGATATAAAACTGGCGTAATGGAAATAGAATTCCAAAGAAAGGTAATAGATAGTATATCATTTATCTATGCTTTTGCTTTTCAATTTTTATCTATGTCTTTAATTATTTTGGTATATTTACTGAATTCCAAAAAGTTAAAAAGCTATGATGATTTTGTATTATCAAATAAAGTAGGATGGTTCCTTTTTTTTGGACAGCTGTTTTATTTTTTATTAAATATGTATTTTGGTGCTAATATTGCTGGTGATACTTCATCATATAAAGGAAATGCTTTTATTAACATTTTTTTTATTTTACTACCTTTTGATATTTTATTTTTTATATTAGGCATTTGTTTAAAGTCATCTCGACTTTTTTTTCTTAATTCAGTACTTTATTTAATTTCAAATTTAGTGAGAGGCTGGATGGGCGTGCCTTTATTACTTTTATTTGCAATTCTTTGTAGGCAAGAATATATTAAATTAAAAGTAAAAAATATTATTATTATGTTTTTTGGTTTGTTGTCGATATTGTTGTCTTCTCCTTATTTAATGGAATTAAAATGGTTGGTTAGAGGGAAGTTGGAGGATGTAAGTATAATTGATAATGTAAGTAGTTATGGATACTTAAATTATTTATCAGAGTCAATTGATTATATATTTAATAGATTTCAGCATGTTGGTCATGTTGCATTAATATTGGATAATAGGGAATACCTTAACTTAAAATATAGTAACGATTTTTTTGTTAATTTTTGGGCAGAGGGGCTTCCACAAACTATTTTTATGAATTTTTTTAGTATAGATTCATTTACAACCTTTTCAAGGTTTGTCACTGTACATTTATTTAATGTTTCTCCTTCTCAAAGTTGGACTGTTAATGTTGGAATGGCTGGCTGGTTTCTTATATTAGACTATAACGTATTTTTTTATTTATTATATTTGTTTTTGATTTTATTTTTCCCATTTTATTTTGTTGCTAAGTATGCCAATAGAAAATTATTTTTGGTACTTTCTATTTTTTCTATATTTTATTTGTTTCATGGTTGGTTCTACGCTTATTTCACACTTGTAATGTATATGATTATAATTATATTCTTAAGTAAGGTTAAATTATGAAAATACTTTATATAATCACAGGATTAGGCGGGGGGGGGGCTGAAAAAGTTGTAGCAGGACTAGCCGATGAAATGTCAAAACTAGGGCATATTGTCAAAATAGCCTACTTGAGAGGACAAGTTGTAGTGTGTCCTGAAAATAGTCAAATAGAATTAATCTATCTTGGTTTAGAAAATTTTAAAGACTTTAAATTTGCTTGTAAAAACTATAAAAAGCTTTTAAATGAATTTAAACCAGATGTAGTACATTCTCATATGGTTCATGCCAATATTTTTACACGTATTTTAAGAATATTTTATCCTATTCCAAAGCTTATTTGTACTGCTCATAGTAATAATGAAGGTGGAAAAGGACGCATGTTCGCTTATAGGTTGACTCATCATTTGTCTGATCTAACGACTAATGTAAGTCAATCTGCTTCAAAAAGTTTTGAAGATCTCGGTGCAGTTCCTAAGTATGGAATACAAACAATTTATAATGGTATAAATATCGATAAATTTAAAAAAGATGATAAATCTAAAGTAAATATTCGGTCATCTTTTAACATTGGTACTAATGAATTAATGCTGTTAGCGGTAGGGCGTTTACATGAAGCTAAAGATTATCCAAATTTATTGCAAGCAGTCCATTTAATTATAAAAAGAAATCTAATTTCAACAAAAGTAAATCTGATTATTGCTGGAGAAGGTGGATTAAGAAGTCATTTGGAAACAATGATAGCGAAATTAGAACTTGGAAATAATGTTCAATTAATTGGTAGAAGAAATGATATTCCTCAATTGATGTCTGCTGCAGATATATTTGTACTTTCATCATCTTTCGAAGGTTTTGGCTTAGTAGTAGCCGAGGCGATGGCGTGTGAGACTTATGTTGTTGCAACAAACTGTGGTGGTGTTGAAGAGGTTATGGGAGGGTTTGGAATTTTAGTACCTAGTAGTGACTTTGAAGAACTTGCCTATGGTATAGAACAGGCTTTATTAAAAGATAAAGAAGAGATTAGCCAGAATAATATGAATGCTTTGAGATATGTTAAAAACTCATTAGCTTTAAGTGAAGTTGTGGATCAATGGATTAAATTGTATGAACAATAAAAAGAAAATTGCATTAATTGGAACGACAGGTTCAAGTTTTTATGGTTTTCGTTCAGATCTGATTCTTCAGTTGGTTCAACAAGGACATATCGTTTATGCTTTAACTTCAGAATCTACAGAAGAATGCCTAGAAAAAATTAAAGCACTAGGTGCTATACCTTTAAGATATCAACTGAGTAGAGGTGGTTTAAATCCTTTTGCTGATATTCAGTCTTTCTTACAACTTAAAAAAATACTAAGAGATATTCAACCAGATGTTGTCTTATCTTATTTTGCAAAACCAGTTATTTATGGAAGCATGGCTGCAAGAGCAGCCAAAGTTCCGATAAAGATAGGAATGCTCGAAGGTTTAGGTTATACCTTTACAGAGCAACCAGAAGGGCAGACAATAAAAACGAAATTGATTCGTAATATTCAAGTATTACTCTATAAAATGGCGTTTCCGTGTTTAGATAAAATGATTTTTTTAAATCCAGATGATCAACATGATTTAATGAAAAAGTACGATATAAATGTACCTGAAGTTCATATTTTAGGTGGAATTGGTTTGAATTTGATGGATTATCCATATAAAAAAGCAGAAATCTCTCCTGTTAAGTTTTTGTTTATTGGACGATTACTAAAAGAGAAGGGTGTCTTTGAACTTATTCAAGCAATACGCATTGTAAAATCGAAATATCCTAATGCTTGCTTTACGATTCTCGGAGCCATTGATCATCAAAATATGGGCGCATTAAAGCAGGAACAACTTAATCAATTGATTGAAGAAAAACTGTTTGAGTATCCAGGCTATGTTACAAATATAAAAGATTGGATAACAGATACAAGTGTCTTTGTTCTGCCATCATATAGAGAAGGTGTACCCCGGAGTACACAAGAAGCAATGGCAATAGGGCGTCCTGTGATTACAACGGATGTTCCTGGTTGCCGTGAAACTGTTGTGGATGGTATAAATGGTTTCCTTGTTCCTAAGTGGAATCCAGAAGCTTTAGCAGAAAAAATGTGTTACTTTATAGAGAACCCCGAGCAAGTGAGTATAATGGGGTTGAAAAGCTATCAGATAGCTCAAGAAAAATTTGATGCTAAAAAAGTAAATTCCAAACTTATAGAGATCATGGGTTTAAAAGATCTAAATGAAAAGACTTGTTGATATCATTATTGCGTCAATAGCACTTTTATTACTGTCGCCTATTTTTCTATTAGTCGCTTATAAGGTACGTAAAAATTTAGGCTCTCCTATTTTTTTCTATCAAGAGCGCCCTGGAAAAGATTGTAAACAGTTTAAAATGATTAAATTCCGTTCTATGAAAAATGCTTTTGATAAGGATGGTCAACCCTTACCTGATGATCAGCGTATCACACCTTTTGGAAAAAAGCTGCGTTCAACAAGTTTAGATGAAATGCCACAGTTAATTAATGTTCTTAAAGGTGATATGAGTATCGTTGGGCCACGCCCGCAGCTTTCTGAATTTGTGGAACATTATACTTCCCATCAATTGCGTCGTCATAATGTTAAACCAGGTATGACAGGTTTGGCTCAAGTGAGTGGACGTAATAATTTATCTTGGGAAGAAAAGTTTGATTTAGATGTGCAGTATGTTGAAAAACAATCAACTCTTCTTGATTTTAAAATCATGTTTAAAACAGTTGAGGTTATGTTTAAAAAAGAAGGCATAGATTCACCAGACCAAGCAGTTGGGGCAAGTCGTTTTTCAGGTTCGGAAACGACTGATACCAAACCTACTAATCGTTAATAATGTTGTTAAAGTAAATCATGATCAAAAAAGCCATTTTCCCCGTTGCTGGTTTAGGAACACGTTTCTTACCTGCGAGTAAATCTATTCCTAAAGAAATGGTGACGGTTGTAGATCGACCTGCAATTGAGTATGTTGTTAAAGAAGCGGTAGCTGCTGGAATTGAACAAATTATTTTAGTGACACACTCTTCAAAAGCATCCATAGAAAATTATTTTGATCGTAATTTTGAGCTTGAAACCATATTAGAAAATAAGAAAAAAATTGATCTACTCAAAGAAATTACAGAAATTTTACCTCAACATATCAGTGTGGTCAGTGTACGCCAAGCTCAACCATTGGGTTTAGGACATGCTGTTTTATGTGCGAAATCAGTGATTGGAAATGATGACTTTGCTGTGTTATTGCCAGATGTTTTGGTGAAAGAAAATAGTACAGAAAACGACTTAGCGAGAATGATTCATCGTTTTAATACATCTAAAGCATCGCAGATTATGGTAGAGGCTGTCTCTGATCATCTAGTGGATCAATACGGTATTGTGGATGTTGCATCTTCACCTGTTGAGGGTGAAAGTATCGTGATGAAAGGGATTATCGAAAAGCCTGTTGTTGGTACAGCACCTTCAAATTTATCTGTGGTGGGACGTTATGTGCTTCCTGCTAAAATTATGCAATTATTAGAACAGACACCTAAAGGTGCAGGCAATGAAATTCAATTGACGGATGCCATTGCTGCATTACAAAAATTAGAAAATGTCGAAGCGTATCGTATGAAAGGTCAAACTTTCGATTGTGGTAGTAAAATTGGTTATTTAAAAGCAGTATTACACTATGGTATTGAACATCCTAAGTTGGGTGAAGAATTTAAACTGCTTATCAAAGAATTGAATTTATAATATTTGGATATAATATGAATATTTGTGTATTTGGCACAACACTTCAAGCTGGCGTACTCGCTGGCTTGTTTGCTGAATATGGGCACCACGTGTATTGGTGCCCTCAAGTAGGCGCTGATCATCAATACTCAGTACATTATCAAGATCAAGATTTAAATCAACTTATTCAAAAACAGATTAAAAACAATGCAATTCAATTGGTTGGGTTAAAACAGCTTAAATTGCAAAGTGAAGTTTTTTTATTTAGTTTTAATCCTTCTGAGTTTGATCAAGCTAAGCGCTTGGCTGAAGAATTAAAACGACTTCCTATTATTCATCCAAGACTGATGATCAATGGTTCTACGTTCGGTTTACAGGGCACTGAAGAACTTAAACAAATTTTAGTGACTGACCATTGGGCTTATTTGCCTGACACGATTCAAGAAGGCAATGCGATTCAAAGTTTTATTGACTTAAAGCAAGTAATTGTGGGTGTAGATCAATCTGAAACACAGCAGATTATCAAAGAATTGTTAAGACCTTTTTTTCAGTTAAAACATCAATATTTGTTTATGCCATTTTTAGATGCTGAATTTACCAAATTGAGTATTTCAGGCATGTTGGCAACACGCATCAGTTATATGAATGATATGGCGCAAGTCGCTGAAAAATTAAATATTGATATTCATAATGTTAAGCAAGGATTAGCATCTGATAGTCGAATTGGCGCATCATATTTATCTGCAGGTGTTGGTTTTGGTGGAGAAAATTTCTCCCATGATATTTTAACCTTAACAGGTACAGTGGCAGGTTCAGGGATCAAAAGCCAATTGCTGGATCAGGTTTGGAATATCAATGAACAACAAAAAGAAATTTTATTTAGAAAACTGTGGAATTACTATCAAGGGCAGTTAACAGGTAAAGTTGTGGCGATTTGGGGTGCTTCTTTTAAAGAAAATACCTCCAGTATTGAGAACTCGCCAATTCATGCCATGCTTGCAGCGCTTTGGGCACAAGGAGCAATTGTCCAGTTGCATGACCCACAAGCCTTGGAGCGGGTAGCAAATTTCTATGGCGAACGCACTGATTTGATTTTATGTCATGATCAATACCAAGCCGTAGAAAATGCACATGCATTGTGTTTATTGACGGCTTGGAAGCAATATTGGAGTCCAGATTATTCGCAACTTTTACAGAAAATGGCCCATCCTTTGATCCTTGATGGTCGTAATATGTTAGATCCAGATTTCGTCAAAGCACAAGGTTTTGCTTATCAGGGTGTAGGGCGAGTATGACAAATTCTATATTAAATATTGATCAAAGAAATCAGCATTTAGTAGGATTGCAAAATCTTGCTACAGAACAACAGCAATTGCGCTTAACCGATTTATTTGAACAAGATCCACAGCGTTTTGACAAGTTCTCAGTACATTTTAATCAACTGAGTTTTGACTATAGTAAACATCGTATTGACCAAAATGCATGCGATGCCTTGTTTAAATTTGCAGATTCAAAACAATTAACGCAATGGATCAAACGTTTATTTACAGAAGAATCGATCAATTATACGGAAGACCGAGCAGCAATGCATTGGGCATTGCGCTTACCGAAACATGATCAAGATTACCCTGAGCTGGCTGAGTTGGTGCATCAACAATTAGATCGTATGTACCAGCTTGTTGATAAAGTCCACGCGGGACAATGTCGTGGTTCGACAGGTGAAGTGATTCAGGACGTGGTCAATATTGGTGTGGGTGGTTCTGACTTGGGACCATTGATGGTGAGTCATGCCTTATCAGATTATAAAGTCAGTACCGCTAAACCATTAAAAGTACATTTTGTTTCAACTATGGATGGTAGTCAGCTTTCTGATTTATTACATCAATTACGCCCAGAAACCACCTTATTTATTATTTCATCCAAGTCTTTTGGTACCATTGATACTTTATCCAATGCTCAAACAGTTCGTCAGTGGTTAGAAAAAGATTTGGGTACACAAAACAGTGTGATCCGACATCATTTTATTGGGGTTTCAACCAAGCCTGAGAAAATGACAGAATGGGGAATCGCAGCAGAAAACCAGTTCTTACTTTGGGATTGGGTCGGTGGTCGTTACTCGCTGTGGTCATGTATTGGTTTACCAATTGCGTTGCAGATCGGTGTTGATGGGTTTAAGCAATTGCTCGCAGGCGCTTATGCGATTGATCAACATTTCCAAAAAGCGTCATTTGAACAAAATATTCCAGTCTTGATGGGTTTGCTTGGGGTCTGGAATAATAATTTTTTAAATATTCAGACCCATGCAGTATTGCCTTATGATGGCCGTCTAAAATATTTTGCTTCTTATTTACAGCAACTTGAGATGGAATCGAATGGTAAGTCGATTCAAAGAAATAATGAAAAAGTTGATTTAAAAACTTGTCCAATCGTTTGGGGGGAAGTGGGACCAAATGCGCAACATGCTTTTTATCAGCTTTTGCATCAAGGAACCCATGCAGTGAGTTGTGATTTCATTGCGCCGGTACAGCGTTATAACTCGAATCAATTCACTTATGCAGAAAGTGCGGAATCCTTAATTGAGCAACATCATTTGGCTTTATCCAATTGCTTGGCGCAATCACGATTATTGGCTTTTGGTAACACAGCATTAAATGCCAATGAATTATCAGATCTACCTGTATATAAACAATATGAAGGTAACCAACCAAGTTCGACTTTGTTGTTACAAGAACTGAGCCCTTATAGTTTAGGGATGCTGATTGCACTCTATGAACATAAAGTGTTTGTGCAAGCGGTCATTTGGAATATTAATCCATTTGATCAATGGGGCGTTGAAAAAGGCAAAGAAATTGCCAATCAATTACTCCCTATTCTCAATGGTAAAGAAAAAGACGTGTCTCAACTGGATGCTTCAACACAAGGTTTAATTAAGATCTTGCTGGGTAAAGAGTAGATATACTGGAAAAAATTTATGGCAAATATTTTAGTAACAGGTGGTGCAGGTTATATTGGATCGCATACTTGTGTGGAGTTACTTGAGGCTGGGCATGAGGTTGTTGTTCTAGATAATCTATCAAATAGCTCGGAAGAATCATTAAAACGTGTCCAACAATTGACTGGAAAAACACTGAAATTTGTTCAAGGCGACATTCGTTATCAACATGATTTAGATCAAGTTTTTTCAAACAATAAAATTGATGCTGTGATTCATTTTGCCGGTTTAAAAGCAGTAGGTGAAAGCCAGCAAATTCCACTGACTTACTTTGATCATAATATTGCAGGATCAGTTCAGCTGGCACAAGCAATGCAAAGAGCGGGTGTTTTTAATTTAGTTTTTAGCTCGTCTGCAACTGTATATGATGAAGCGAATATTTCTCCCTTAGATGAAAATATGCCGACAGGCATGCCTTCAAATAACTATGGTTATACCAAGTTAATTGTTGAGCAATTGTTGGAAAAGCTATCCATTGCGGATGAGCGCTGGTCAATTGCACTCTTGCGTTATTTTAATCCAGTTGGGGCACATAAGAGTGGCCGTATTGGTGAAGATCCACAAGGTATTCCAAATAATTTAATGCCTTATGTCACTCAGGTTGCCGTTGGGCGTCGTGAAAAACTTTCGATTTATGGTAATGATTACGACACTGTCGATGGTACAGGTGTGCGTGACTATATTCATGTGGTTGACTTAGCCAATGCGCATTTATGTGCTTTAAACAACCGTTTAGCGGCTCAAGGCTGCCGTGCTTGGAACATTGGTACAGGGAATGGTTCATCTGTACTTGAAGTGAAGAACACTTTCGAACAGGTGAATGGGGTTTCTGTTGCATATGAAATTGCACCGCGTCGTTCGGGGGATGTCGCAACTTCATTTGCAAATAATGCACGCGCAATTAAAGAATTAGGTTGGACGCCAAAGTATACTTTGGAAGATATGCTGGCAGACAGTTGGAATTGGCAAAAACAAAATCCAACAGGCTATCAAGCATAAATTTAACTGTAAAAAAATAGACGCATTAAGCGCCTATTTTTTTATCGCCATTTAGAACTTACCCTGAATCAACTGAGTTAACTCATCTACATAGTCTTGCATTGGTTTAGGATTTTTATCTGCACGGCTTTCAATATTTAAGCGTAATAATGGCTCGGTATTGGATGCACGGACATTTAAACGCCATTCACCAAAATCAAGGCTAACGCCATCTGTTTGATCAATTGCAGGGTTTAGATCGGCAAAATGATCGAAGATTTTTTGAATAGTTTTTTGAGTATCTTCGACTTTAAAGTTGATTTCACCACTACACGGAAAACGTTCAATCATCCCTTCAACAAGGCTTGATAATGATTGTTGGGTTTCTGATACCACCAAAATCGCCAATAACCAAGGGATCATCCCGCTGTCACAGTAAGCAAAATCGCGAAAATAGTGATGTGCACTCATTTCTCCACCATAAGCCGCATTGTGTTCACGCATCACATCTTTAATAAAGGCATGTCCAGATTTAGATTGAACAGCAATACCATTATATTGTTCAATGATATCCAGTGTATTCCAAACTAAGCGAGGATCATGTACGATTTTTTCACCGGCTTGTTTTAACAAGAAAGCTTGGGCTAATAATCCAACAATATAATAGCCTTCAATAAATTGACCTTTTTCGTCGAATAAGAAACAACGGTCAAAGTCGCCATCCCACGCAATTCCCATATCCGCATGATGTATTAAAACCGCATTTCGAGTGCTATCTCGATTTTCCACCAAGATTGGATTGGGAATACCATTTGGGAAAGTACCATCTGGATGATTATGGATTTTAATAAACTCTACTGGGATATTGAGCGCTTTGAACTTTTCTTCGATTGCATCAACGACATGACCCGCCGCACCATTGCCTGCATTCATCACTAGTTTAAGTGGGCGAATTTTGCTCGGATCAATATAAGTAAGTAAGTGTTCAATAAATTCAGGCAGGATATTATATTTTTTGACTGAGCCTTTTTTCTCGACTTCAATGAATTGTTCAGATTCAGCCAATGATTGGATATCTTTTAGTCCCGTATCTGCACTGATTGGTCGGGCATTTTCACGAACCAATTTCATGCCATTATAATCCATCGGGTTATGGCTTGCTGTGATTTCAATACCACCTTGAACATCGAGATGAAAAGCAGCAAAGTAAACTTCTTCTGTCCCCGTCATCCCAAGATCAAGAACATCTACCCCAGCATCATTTAAGCCCCGAATCGTTGCTTGTTTTAATGCTTCACTGGTTAAACGGATATCACAACCGATAACAATAGTTTTCGGTTGATAGATTTGACCATAAGCACGTCCTACTTTATAAGCGATTTCTTCATTTAGCTCTGTGCCCAGTTTGCCTCGAATGTCATAGGCTTTGAAACAAGTCAGTTTATTCATGTTCATCTTTATATTGTTTAAGGTTGGCTGGTAGTGAAACATCATTTTAACCTTAAAGTGTATAAGAAATTATATTGGAAGATGTAAATTTAGTTGAAGTGTGAAATTAAATAAGTGTCTACTTCATCAAGCCGAACTCTTAATATCATGTTTGATCATCCGTGATGATTTGCACATTGCCAATTTATAGCTTTTGAGATGATTTATGTGGAATCTTATAATTCATGTGATAAGAGTCACGTTTTATAATCATTACTCTTTGAATTTAAAATATTTTATTAAAGAAAATTAACTTTAAAAAGTAAAAAATAAGCATTTGATTAGATTTTATAATGTGTAGAATAGAAATGAGGTAGGGAAATAATTCAAAATAATTCAATACCGATAATTAAAAGCTTTTCTAGGTGCCATTCGCGAATGTTAATAGCAAAAAAGCCCACTATATTGTTAAAAAGTTTGAGTGCTGTCAGTTTATTGGTTCTATTGCAGAACAATGGTTATACACAAGAAACAAGCTACTTAAAAAATATCAAAGAAGGTGTGACAGGTTTTATAAAACCTAAAGATGATCAGTCATTTAGAACCGTACAGCTCAAGGATTTGACCGATTTTAAATATCAACCCGATACACATATAGGCAATCAGAATCAACTGCCTATAGTAAAGCCATATACTGGACAAAAGGCATCACTCAATAATTTATATTTAGAACAAGCGCAAACAAGCAAGGCGTATTCAAGCCAAGCAAAAATCTTAAGTCTTGAAGATGCGATTCAGATTGCAGTAAAAAGAAACCCCAATATCGCTCAAACGATTTCAACATTGGCAGGACAAAATGCCAATATTGATGTGGCAAAAGCACAATATTACCCACAGTTAAAAGCGGGTATGAATACGGGTGATTTTACATCCAATGACAAAGGTCGCCAATTGTATTCAGTTGAAGCCAACCAATTGCTTTATGACTTTGGCAAAGTAAAATCCAGTGTCACCACGCAACAAAATAAATTGGCAGTTGAGCAAGCCAATGTATTAATCAGTATTGATGATATATCGACACAAACAGCGCGAGATATTTTATCCTTACTGCGCTATCGCAATATTATCAAAATAGCGCAAGATCAATTAAATGGGGTCAGTCGTTTACATGAGATTGCCCGTTTAAGAGCAGACGCAGGAATCAGCAGTAATGCCGATCCTGTACAAGCACAAAGCTATGTTGAGTACGCTCGTTCTTACTTAATTACTCAGCAAAATTTTTTAAAACAACAAGAACAAAAATTACGCACATTATTGGGTTTTGATGTGAGTCAAATGGATTTTAATATTCCTGATGAATTTGTAAAACAATCAGGTCTTTATGACGACCCTGAAATGAATACCATTCCTACGATGATTGCAGCAAAAGCAGAGATTGATGTTGCGCAGAGCCAAAAGAAACAAACCCAATTGAGTGCTTATCCCACAATTTCATTAGTAGGATCAGTCAGCAAAGCACTGAATGGTCAAAATCCAAATACTGGTTTAGAAAATGATACTGATGGTTCTGTCGGCGTGCAGATGTCCAGTAATTTTTATCAAGGTGGTGCACTGGGATCTCAAGTTAAGGCTGCAAATTTTGCTGAACAAGCGGCACGTGCAAAGTTGAATGCAACTTACCTAGATATTATGGATCAAACACAAATTGCGCGAGAAAGCATTGAAAACACAGATAAGCAGATCTGGGTTTTATTGGATCGGGAACGTTCAACAGCAAAAACTCGTGAGCTGTATGAAGAACAATATAAATTAGGTAAGCGTTCAATCTTAGATTTATTAAGTTCAGAGCAATCTTATCAAAGTTCAAGAATAGAAAGGGAAGCGGCACGCTTTGATATCTATGACACGATCGCTTTGTATATCAAGGTAACCGGTAAAAGTAGAAATGCTTATCATTTAAATAACATTCAAATTCAGGGGTTTGAAGTTCAACCATGAATACAAAAACATTAAATTATCAACCCTGGTTACAAGCGATCATTACGGTTGCTCAGCATTATCGGATGCAACCTGCTGAAGAACAAATTCGTCTGCAACTGGATTGGAATAAATACACAAATATTGATGACATGTTGTCCATTATTACCCGTCAAGTGGGTTTGAATGTTCGCAAAGCAGACTTCACCACGGATGTACTAAATCCATGGAGGTTGCCGGTTGTTGTAGAGTTTAACAATGGTCAAGTTGCGGTTATCGAGAAAGTCGACAATGAGGGTAATGCAAGCTTACAGTTAAGTGGTGATCAAGGCCTTTCACAAACTTTTAACTTGCATGAACTTCAAGCCAATGCCAGTCGTGTTTATATTTTTCGACCAGAAACATCGATTCCCGATGCACGTGTTGATGAATATATCAAACCTTATGAAAAAAGCTGGTTCTGGGACATCGTTTTAAAAGATTGGAAACGTTATACAGACATCATGGTTGCTTCGATGATTGCCAATATTTTGGCATTGGCAACCATTATTTTCTCTATGCAAGTCTATGACCGAGTTGTGCCATCTCAATCTATCCCAACCTTGTGGGTGCTTGCAGGTGGGGTGTTGATTGCAGCCGTTTTTGAGTTTGTGTTACGCATTGCACGGGTTTATTTGTCAGACATTATTGGTAAACGCGCAGATCTCAAGATTTCAGACCGCGTCTTTGGTCATGCACTACGTATTCGAAATAAAGATCGTGCCCGCTCAACGGGTTCGTTCATATCACAGATTCGTGAACTCGAAGGTGTTCGTGAGTTGGTGACCTCAACAACAATCAGTGCAATTGCAGATTTACCATTTTTCTTCCTATTTTTAGCGATTTTCTGGATTATTGGCGGCAACATCTTTTGGGTGATGTTACTGGTTGTACCACTGATGATTATTCCTGGGTTCTTGGTGCAGAAAAAGTTAGCTCATTTAGCCACTGAAGGGATGCGTGAATCTGCAATTCGCAACGCAATTTTGGTCGAGGCGGTTCAAGGTATTGAGGACATCAAGTTATTACGTGCTGAAGCCAGATTTCAAAATCAATGGAATCACATGAATGAAGTGTCTGCAGATGTCAGTATGCGTCAACGTAAAATCGTGGGTTGGTTAAATGCTTGGACACAAAAAATTCAAGGACTGACCTATGCGATTGTGGTTTTAGTGGGGTGTTTTGCGGTGATGAAAGGGGATATGACCACTGGGGCATTGGTGGCGTGTTCGATTTTATCTTCACGTATGCTTGCGCCAATTTCACAAATCACAGGTGTATTAGGTCGTTGGCAACAAGCCAAAGTGGCTAAAAATGGTTTAGATGAGCTGATGCAAAAGCCAGTAGACCGTCCTGATCGAGCACAATTGATTCAGCGTAAAGTCCTCTCAGGTGATTATGATTTTAAAGGTGTGATATTTAAATATACTGAAGATGATCCACGCCCAACTTTAGTCATTCCACAGTTAAAAATTCAGGCAGGTGAAAAAGTTGCAATTCTTGGACGTAATGGGGCAGGGAAATCTAGCTTATTACAGTTACTTTCAGGAATGCAATTGCCAGTACAGGGCAAGATCAGTTTGGATGGTGTCGATCAATCTTTACTTGATCCCGATGATATTCGCCGTGATATGGCATTACTAAATCAAAACGCGCATTTGTTCTTTGGCACCATTCGTGAAAATTTAACTCTGGGTGCACCATTAGCAAGCAATGATGAAATTATCCAAGCCTTAAAAATCACCAATGCTTTAGAAATCGTGGAACAAAAAAAGGAAGGCCTAGATCATCTTATTCTTGAGGGTGGTGTGGGGTTCTCTGGAGGACAGAAACAAGCACTGTTACTCACACGATTATTGCTCCGAAATCCAAATATTGTGTTATTGGATGAACCGACTGCTTCGATTGATGATGTTTCTGAAAAAGTGTTGATCCAGCATTTAAAAGAATGGTTAGGTCATCGGACTTTAGTGGTTGCGACGCATCGTCCTGCGGTTTTGCAACTTGTTGATCGTATTATCGTTGTACATGAAGGTAAGATTATCAAAGATGGGCCACGTGATGCCATTTTGAATCCTGCCCAGCAGGCAAATGCAGGAGGGACTTCAACATGAGCCAAGAAAAAAATGACCAAAATATCACAGCTCAAGATGCTGAACCTGCTCAAGTTGATCATGTCTCCAATGTGTTACAACGGCCAACTAATCCCTCTGCATTAAAGTTTTCAGAACCGCCTTTACCGAAATCCACATTTATTATTTGGATCGTTGCAATTGGCTTGTTGGCTTTCTTAATTTGGGCTTGTGCATTTAAATTGGAAGAAGTTTCTACAGGAACGGGTAAGGTTGTTCCGTCATCAAAAGAACAGACGATTCAATCTTTAGATGGTGGTGTGTTGACCAGCTTAGATGTCAAAGAGGGAGACATTATTCAAAAGGGGCAGACGCTTGCGCAAATTGATCCTACTCGATTTGAGTCACAAGTGGGTGAAAGCCAAATGAAATTACTTGCCACACTGGCCACTGCATCACGTTTAGAAGCTGAAGTAAATGGGACAGCGATCAAGTTTCCAAAACAGGTTTTGGCCGTTCCTGCGTTAGTGAGAGAAGAAAGTGCACTGTATAGTTCGCGTCGTGCAAATTTAGACGAATCAATTACTGGTTTAAAACATGCATTATCTTTGGTTCAAAATGAATTGCAAATGACACAACCTTTGGTGGCAAAAGGCGCTGCTTCTGAAGTTGAAGTGCTACGCTTAAAACGAGATATCAATAATTTTGAAAATCAAATCAATGATAAGCGTAATGACTACTATGTAAAGTCACGTGAAGAATTGGCAAAAGCCAACGCTGATATTCAGTCATTACAGCAAGTTGTTGCTGGTCGTAATGATTCAGTGACACGCTCTACTTTTAAAGCACCAGTACGTGGTGTGGTTAAAGAAATTGCGGTGACAACCATTGGTGGGGTTATTCCACAAAATGGCAAATTGATGACTATTGTACCGATTGATGAGCAGTTATTAATTGAAGCTCGGATTTCGCCACGAGATATTGCGTTTATTCACCCTGGTCAACCTGCATTGGTAAAAATCACAGCATATGATTATTCAATTTATGGTGGCTTGGAAGGGAAAGTGACAGTGATTTCTCCTGATACCATCCGTGATGAAGTTAAACAAGATCAGTTTTACTATCGAGTCTATATTCGTACAGATAAAGATAAGTTGACCAATAAAGCGGGTAAATCCTTTTCAATAACACCAGGTATGGTGGCAACGGTAGATATTCGTACTGGTCAAAAAACAATTATTGAATATTTATTGAAACCATTTAATAAAGCCAAAGAGGCTTTAAGAGAAAGATAATTGCATCATGTGGTGATTATTTTAAAAAACCAATCTTCGGATTGGTTTTTTTGTGCTTTTACCGTTTTGTGATCAACACACTGATTGAATGAATCAGCATAAAGTGTGTAAGTGTATTTTGATGATTTATAAATTAATAATGCAAAAAAAGCCCCAATCTTTCGATCAGGGCTTTTTAAATTTGGAGCGGGAAAGGAGACTCGAACTCCCGACCCCAACCTTGGCAAGGTTATGCTCTACCAACTGAGCTATTCCCGCGGAGTCTGTCCAATTTTTTAAATAAAAAACTGAATAAAAAAATTTGAGCGGGAAAGGAGACTCGAACTCCCGACCCCAACCTTGGCAAGGTTATGCTCTACCAACTGAGCTATTCCCGCATGCGGTGTATAATACATCAACAGATGGTAGGGTCAAGATTTTTCTGCAAAGGAAAACACTAATTGCATAAAATAAAGACATTTTTATGAAAAAAAATCAAAATTTAATTTAAAAAAATCAAATCGAACAGCAAAAGCTTTGTTGAACACTCAGCGATGCTCAAAGAATCCGCTATACTATGTCATTCATCCATTGATCGATCTCTAAGGAATCAGCATGAGTTTAGAACAACAATTGATTGAAAGTTTAAATCAACTTGAGCCATCACATTTAGAAGTGATCAATGAGTCTGCTGGTCATGGTGGGTATTTTCCTGGAAAAGAGTCGCATTTTAAGGTGATCATTGTCAGTGAACAATTTGCAGGGTTACGTTTGGTACAACGCCACCAAAAAGTGTACGCAGAAGCCAAAGACTTACTCAGTCCTGGAAAAATTCATGCCTTAGCGATCCATGCTTATCTTCCAAGTGAGTGGCAAGGTCAAGCACCAGCAAGCCCAGAATGCGCTCACGCACCTAAAGTATAAAGTGCAGAGTAATTTAAAATGGATATACATTTGCTGATCAAAATCATTCACATGACCAGTGTTGCATTATTGATACTGGTTTTTGTTTTACGCGCTTCAACATTATTTATTAGAACACACAACCAGCAGCCGAATCCTAAAGGGCGGGTGGCTTTTGTTGCCTTGCAACATCTTTCCCTCACGGTGGTTATATTTACAGGGCTAACTTTATTGATCATGAATGAGTTTAAAGTGCAGCCTTGGTTCTATGCGAAAATTATTTTGTTTATGGTTTTCCTTTCCTCACAAATAAAAGCCTATAAAAAGGATGATACCGTTCTTTTAACACAACGCAGAGCGGGTTTAGTGATTGGCGGAATTGCTTTGTTTGCAACTTTAGTTTTGGTGGTGCTTAAACCAGTTTTTAGTTGATTGTTAGACATGAATTTCACACTTGTATAGCGTCTAGGTTAAACTAGATACAAGTTTAAAAATAATGATAGCTTAGGGAACTTGTATGCTAACTCGTGTGGTATTTAACCAAAAAGGCGGTGTGGGAAAATCAAGTATTACAGTGAATCTTGCTGCGATTAGTGCATATCAGGGTTTTAAAACTCTGGTAATTGATTTAGATCCTCAAGCAAATTCAAGCCAATATCTTTTGGGTGATGACGCCACCTATTCGGCTGAAAAAACCGCATTAGAACCCAATATTGAAAATTTTTTTAATGATGTGCTGGGGAATCATCAACAAAAAGGATTGATTGGTAATGCCATTGGTAGTCTTTTAAAAACAAAAAATAAAGGTTTCGAGCAATATATTCATCGTTCACCGTTTAAAGATTTGGATGTATTACCCGCTAGTCCCACTTTAGGTGAGTTAGAGCATGCTTTAGAATCAAAGCATAAAATTTATAAGTTACGTGATGCGATTCAGACTTTAACCAGCCAATATGATCGTATTTATATTGATACACCGCCAGCATTTAACTTTTTTACCTTATCAGCACTGATCTCAGCGGAACGTGTCCTGATTCCGTTTGATTGTGATGTATTTTCAAAACGTGCATTACAGACCCTCATTGAAAATGTTATCGAAACTCAAGATGACCATAATGATCGACTTGAAATTGAAGGGATTGTGGTCAATCAATATCAAGCTCAGGCTAAATTGCCACGTGAAGTGGTACAACAGCTTAAAGATGAAGGTTTACCTGTTTTAGAAAATATGTTGCCACCTTCAGTATTAATGAAAGAATCGCATCATAAAAATCTACCATTAATTCATTTGGCTACAGATCATAAATTGACTCAAGCCTATCAATCATTGTTCAATGAGATTGATAAAAAATAATTTCGAGATCGTGATGAAATCATTGAAAATGACTTCTGTTAAATTATCAGTCGTTGCTTTAACGACAATGGTCGTATCTGCTTGTACGACGACGGTTAAACCTACATATGTATCTCCTACGCAATATCAGGCAATGAACTGTATGCAATTGAATACAGAATTTAACCGTATCCAACAATACATTAATAATGGTGTACAACCTGCGAAACGTACAGGCGTGGGTGTTGGATTAGGCGTCGGTGGTGGTTGGGGCAGCGGTGGCTGGGGTTGGGGCATTGGTCCAAGTATTTCTGTAAATTTAGGGCAATCTTCAAATACCAAAAATACTGAGCTTTCCCGATTGTATGGTGAACAAGATGCCCTTTCACAGGCAGCTCAATTTAAAAATTGTCCTTATGTCCCTAAGCGTCAGGATGTCAAAAAATAACTGTTTTGATGTTATATAAAAAGCCGATTTTAGAAATCGGCTTTTTATCACTTTTAACATAGTGTTTATTAATTGTTGGGCATTTTATTTTTATTAAAAAATTTATGACGTATATAGCCAATAATACCAGGCAAGACACTCAAAATAATGATACCGAAAACCAAATGGGTAAAATTATCTTTCACAATCGGCATATTACCGAATAAATAACCCAAAGTAATAAACGAGCCAACCCAGCAAATTGCACCGACTGCATTATAAGTTAGGAAATACTTATAATTCATGCTTCCTGCACCCGCGACAAAGGGTGCAAAAGTACGGGCAAAAGGGATAAAGCGGGCAAAAATAATGGTTTTTCCACCATGTTTTTCAAAAAATTGTGATGTTTTCAACAAGTGTTGTTTGTTGATAAATTTAGAATCAATTTCAAAAACACGAGGTCCAACATATTTCCCAATATGATAATTGAGGGTATCACCAAGAACTGCCGCAATAAATAGCAGAAGAATTAAAACCATAGGATCCATTGCACCCGTCGAAGCAGCTAAAGCGCCGGCAGCAAAAAGTAAGCTATCCCCAGGCAGGAATGGCATTACCACGAGACCTGTTTCAACAAAAATAATCAGGAATAAAATTCCATACACCCAGATACCATAATTTCTAATAAATTCAAACAGGTGTTCGTCTACGTGCAAAATAAAGTCAATCAGATCCATAAGGCAGAAACTATGCGAATTGGTGCACAAATCCTAGCAGTGTGAGTTATGAAAGTCAGTATTAAAAAGTAATTTTTTAAAACTTATTATTGTTCTTAATTTGCAACGATGAGTTTAGTTTTTAAGTATTTAACTTGAAATTTTTAGTGATTAATATGTATACATCTTCAGAACGAAATACAAATTAGGTCACACCATGTTTAATCCAAATGTTGTTGTTAAAAATATTGTGAATCAACCCACCGCCAATGCAAGCATTGCATTGATTGCACGTATTCTTATGGCATATATCTTTCTTGTTGCAGGTTGGGGCAAAATCACGGCTTACAGTGCAACTGTCGGTTATATGGAATCAATGGGTGTACCAGGTGCCATGTTACCTTTAACCATTCTGGTTGAGTTCGGTGGTGGTCTGGCATTGCTATTTGGTTTTCAGGCACGCTTTGCAGCATTTGGTTTGGGCGTATTTAGTTTGATTACTGCATTCTTATTTCATGGTGGTGAAGCAGATGCAATTAACTTTATGAAAAACTTTGCAATGGCAGGCGGTTTGTTTTTCTTGATGTTGCATGGTGCAGGGAAATTGAGTGTCGATCATGTAATAGAAAAATAATTTAAACATAAATACAGTTTTGAAAAGTCAGATCTCTATCTGGCTTTTGTGTGTGTTTATTTAGCGCCATTCAAATGGTTCACTTGGTGTATGCTATTTAAAAATATTCAATTCATTTTTAACAATGACTCCCAGTGAACTGATTGGCATCATTAAAGCCAAAATGAATCTATAAGCTGATTATTTAAAATGATTTTTTAGAAAGCAAAGTAACTTGATTGAATGGAGTGCGTACGGCTTATAAAAATGATAGAATATGGCGCTTATATTCGTTTGCCTGCATAGTTGTTGACTCATGACTACCAATACTCAAATTACTGAAGATCGTATCCTTATCTTGGATTTCGGTTCTCAATATAGCCAGCTTATTGCACGCCGTGTACGTGAAGCTGGTGTATATTCTGAAATGTATGCTTTTGATATGTCTGAAGAAGACATTCGCGCGTTTAATCCGAACGGTATCATCTTGTCTGGTGGTCCTGAAAGTGTGCATGAGCAAGGTAGTCCACGTGCGCCAGAAGTTGTGTTCAACTTGGGTGTACCTGTATTGGGGATCTGCTATGGTCTGCAAACCATGTCAGAACAACTTGGCGGTAAAGTAGAGCCAGGTACAGTACATGAATTTGGTTATGCCGCGGTTGACGTTTTAGTACGTGATCAATTGCTTGGTGATTTAAATGATGGTGATGACAAACTCAATGTTTGGATGAGCCACGGTGACAAAGTTTCTGCGATTCCAGCAGGCTTTAAAGTGACTGCAAGCACACCAAGCTGCCCATTTGCTGCAGTGAGTGATGAAACGCGCCGTTTCTACGGGGTGCAATTCCACCCAGAAGTGACACATACTGCCAAAGGCGCAGAATTACTGTCTAACTTCGTTCACAGCATTTGTGGTTGCCGTAATCTTTGGAATTCTGAAAACATTATTGATTTACGTGTTGAACAATTACGTGAACAAATTGGTGATCAAAAAGTTCTTTTAGGTCTTTCAGGTGGTGTTGACTCATCTGTGGTTGCAGCATTGTTGCATAAAGCAATCGGTGATCAACTGACCTGTGTATTCGTAGACAATGGCTTACTTCGTTTAAATGAAGGCGAGCAAGTGATGGACATGTTTGCGAAAAACATGGGGATCCGTGTGATTCGTGCGGATGCAGAAGAGCGTTTCTTATCTGCACTTGCTGGTGAAGTTGATCCTGAGAAAAAACGTAAAATTATTGGTCGTGAATTCATCGAAGTTTTTGCTGAAGAAGCGCGTAAGCTTGATGGCGTAAACTTCCTTGCGCAAGGTACGATTTACCCTGACGTGATTGAATCTGCGGCAACTAAAAATGGTAAAGCGCATGTGATTAAGTCACATCATAATGTGGGTGGTTTACCTGAAGATTTAGCTTTTGAATTGGTTGAGCCAATTCGTGATCTATTTAAAGATGAAGTACGTCGTTTAGGTACAACTTTAGGTTTACCACATGAAATGCTTTATCGTCATCCATTCCCTGGTCCAGGTTTGGGTGTGCGTATCTTGGGTGAAGTGAAAAAAGAATATGCTGATATTCTTCGACTTGCTGATGACATCTTTATGCAAGAGCTTCGTGCAAGTGGTTGGTATGACAAAACTGCTCAAGCATTTGCAGTATTCCAACCTGTGAAATCGGTAGGTGTTGTAGGTGATGGCCGTCGTTATGCATGGGTCATTGCACTTCGTGCCGTGGAAACTGTTGACTTTATGACGGCTCGCTTTGCGCATCTTCCATATGAGTTGGTAGATAAAATTTCAACACGTATCATGAACGAAATTAAAGATGTTTCTCGTGTGGTGTATGACGTTTCTTCTAAACCACCAGCAACAATTGAATGGGAGTAATTCAGGGATTTCAAGAAGCGAAGCTTCTTGCCTGAATTACGCTAAGGGCCTTATTCTTGGTAGAATTTGATAAATTACTTTTAAAAAGAGCACTTAGGTGCTCTTTTTTTTATATAATTGAAAAATGAAAGACCTATTAGAGTAATTATGTATACCCACTATGATTTGATGTTGCCACTACTTAAAATTATGCAGTCAAATGATGTGACTTATAGTTTAAAAGAGGCGTATGAAGCCCTGATTCTTGAATTAAATTGTTCTGACGAAGAAATAAATGAAACGATGGAAGATGGTCGAAATGTTATTTTTTATCGGTTACAGTGGGCGAAAACCTATTTAAAAAAAGCTGAGTTTATTGAATATCCTCAAAAAGCACATTTTAAGTTATCTGATCTTGGTAGAAATATAAATCTCAAAAATCTCAAAAAGCTGGATCGAAAGTATCTCTCTCAATTTGATTCATTTAATGAGTTTAGAAAAATAAATCCCAAAGTTGAAAAAGAGCAAAAGAAAGAGGATATTCTGGAAATAAATTTAAGCTCAGATGAGCTGACTCCGCCAGAAATAATCACTCAACAATCTAATTTATTAAAAAATGATTTAAAGATAGATCTACTTAATTTAATTAAAAGTAACTCACCTCAATTTTTTGAAATATTAGTTGTCGATTTATTGGTTGCTATGGGCTATGGCGGCTCGCATCAAGATGCGGCCCAAGCTATTGGTAAAACAAGTGATGGTGGGATTGATGGAATTATTAGTGAAGACCGTTTAGGTCTAGATAAAATTTATATTCAAGCCAAGCGTTGGGAAAATACTGTTGGAAGACCGGATATTCAACAATTTAAAGGCGCTTTAGCAGATCAAGTTGCTAAAAAAGGGGTATTCATTACAACCTCAAATTTTAGTAAAGAGGCTGTTGAATCTGCAAAAAAATCGGGAATTGTTTTAATTGATGGAGATAAATTGACTTCTTTAATGATTGAATTTGGTTTAGGAGTTCAGGTTGAAAGAAGCTTTAATATTTATAAGATAGATCAAGATCGGTTTGATGAAGACAATTTTTAGAAGTGTTTAAAAGAATTTTAATATTCTGACATTTACTACAAATTTACTAAAACGTATTGAATTAATGATTTATACACCTATAAAAAAGCCAGTCAATTGACTGGCTTTTGTTGCTCCAAAAGAGCGATTGCTAAATAGATTTAAACTTAGAAACGGTATCCAGCACGAACGCCGTAAGTGTTGTAGTCATCACCAAAACCTACACGACCTTCTAAGCTAACATTTTGATTAAAGAATTTCTTCGCAGAAATACCCCATTCATCACGATCAGTTAAATCATTGTTGTAGTAGTCAGCACCTACACTTAAGGTCTTATCTAAATACAAGTCACCACGTACTTTGTACTCATCCAAGTCACCGAATGCACCAAAAGCTTCAAAGTTAGCGTCATATTGACCTACTTTAGTTACATATTTAGCACGTACAGTTGGGTCTGCGCCGTCATCACCATCTTTAACATCATAACCTGTCACACCAAGTGCAAGTAATAAACCAGGAGCTGGTAAATAACCCACTTCAGCGCCATAAGTTGTTACTTTATTGTCGATGTTGGTGTTATCAACTTCAAGTTCATCACGACCTACACGACCACTTACATAGAAGTCTGAGTTAGGTACGTAGTATTCAAGACCTGCACCGTATTGGCTGTCTTTTACACCATCATTTTTAGCATAATTTACATTGGCTTTTACATTACTTGCGCGATCTAAGAATGCAGCCTCATTAAGCGGTGAATTACGAGTTTGTACTGGTTTAAAATAATAAGTACCATCTACACCAAAGCTATGAGTTGCATCAAAATTATCTGGATCATTATATGTATATGAACCACCAACTTCGGCTTGGTAAGCATGTGCAGTGCCAGTTAAAGCGGCTACGGAAAAGATTGCAGATGCGATTGCTAATTTTTTCATGGAATTCGCCCCTATGAAGAATTGATTGATTTATACATGTTTGGTTACAATTTCGAGTCTAGGGCAAATATTAAAATCGTCAACCACGCTATAGTAACTGAAATGTAATATTGGTGAGTTTGTGTAACAAAATTTATTTAACTTATTGAAAATAAATGTATAAAACTTATGTTTTGTTTTATTAAAATTGTGTAGATAGTGTGGATATTGGTACGCTTTGAGTAAGGCTTGGACATAATTAGTAATAAAAAAGTATTCGGAAATTAAAATACTTTTAAGTAAATGATCAATTGTAGAGTTTATCAACACAAGCTTTGACTACGATATGACGATTTTTCTGATTGCAAAAAAATCAATGCATTTCACTTCTCTTGTTATAGCGTTATTGAGCTATAGATGGATCTATAAAATCCCATATCTCAACTTTTTCCACTCTGTGGTAGAATGCCTGCGAATTAAAAGACGTCAAATGTGAGATTAAAACTCGTGGAAATTAATCCTTATCTAGTTCAGCTAAAAGACTTAAATGACCGTGGTCTAACACTACGGGGGTATCTTTGACTACGATCTAAAGAAAGAGCGTTTAGAAGAGGTTCTCCGCGAGTTAGAAGATCCAGCGATCTGGAATGATCAAAGCCGTGCACAGGCGATGGCAAAAGAAAAAGGCGAGCTTGAAAACGTGATCAACGTTTTAGAAGGCTTGGCGACACAGCTTGATGATGCACAAGCGATGCTTGATCTTGCTGTTGAAGCAGATGATGAAAGCTTATTGGCAGATGTTCAGTCGGAATTGACTGCAGCGGAAGAAGAGTTAGCAAAACTTGAATTCCGTCGTATGTTTAGTAATCCAATGGACCCAAATCCATGTTATGTGGAAATTCAAGCGGGTTCCGGCGGTACAGAAGCACAAGATTGGGCTTCAATGCTGTTACGTATGTATATGCGTTGGATCGAACGTCATGGCTTTAAAGCAGAATTAATGGAAGAATCAGATGGTGATGTTGCAGGGATTAAATCTGCAACAATCCGTGTTGAAGGCGAGTATGCTTATGGTTGGTTACGTACCGAATCTGGCGTACATCGTTTAGTACGTAAGTCACCATTTGACTCAGGTAATCGCCGTCATACTTCATTCTCGGCAGTATTTGTATCGCCTGAAGTGGACGATAATATTGAGATTGATATTAATCCTGCTGACGTACGTACAGATACATATCGTGCATCTGGTGCAGGCGGTCAGCATATTAACAAAACTGACTCAGCAGTACGTTTGACTCACGCACCAACTGGGATTGTGGTGGCATGCCAGAATCAGCGTTCACAACATGCAAACCGTGATCATGCTTGGAAACAGTTACGTGCAAAATTGTACGAACTGGAAATGAGCAAACGTAATGAAGCTGCTCAAGCACTTGAAGATTCAAAGTCGGATATCGGCTGGGGCAGTCAGATTCGTTCATATGTACTGGATGACTCTCGTATTAAAGATTTGCGTACTGGTGTTGAGAACTCGAACACGGGTGCAGTATTGGATGGCGATCTAGATAAATTTATTGAAGCCAGCTTAAAACAAGGTCTTTAATTTAAATTTTTAACAAAAGCAAAGCCTTATTCGTTTTTTGCAATATATCTAAAAAAATCGATATTAAAATCGAAAAAATACGATATATTAGATGCAAAGATGCTGAATGGAGCTTTGCTCTGAATTGAATGTGTCTAAGATGGATATTGATTTAATTTCTAAAGCATTAGCGAATCCGACTCGCCGACAGATATTGGAATGGCTCAAGAAGCCACAACAATATTTGTCGGAAGAGCAGTGCGGTGGCTTTGGTCGTGGTGTCTGTGCAGGGAATATCGAGAAGCTCGGTAATGTCTCTCAATCTACGATGTCAAATCATTTGTCTGTTTTGCAACAGTCAGGATTAATTCAGGCCGAAAAGTATGGGCAATGGTCATATTTCTCGCGTAATGAAGCTCTCATTCAGCAATATATTGATTATCTACAAAACTCGCTTTAACGCCTGATCTCAATCAGAAAGCGAGTGATGAGGCAAATATGGCTGAACTTAACTCTCCCCTTGTACTTGGCGATTTACATTTAAAAAATCGTGTCGTGATGGCGCCTTTAACCCGTAGCCGTGCTACCGCTGATCGGGTACCCACAGCAATCATGGCTGAACACTATGCACAGCGTGCCAGTGCGGGTTTAATCATTTCTGAAGCAACAGTGATTTCTGAACAAGCCAATGGCTATTTAAATACACCAGGGCTATTTACCGATGCACAGGTTGAAGGTTGGAAGTCTGTAACCCAAGCAGTTCATGATCAAGGTGGCTTGATTGTGGCGCAGTTATGGCATGTGGGACGTGTCTCACATCCAGATCTACTCGATGGTGAAACGCCTGTATCTGCAAGTGCAATACAACAAGCAGGACAAGTCAGCTTACTACGTCCAAAACGTGAATATGTCGTGCCACGCCCTTTGGAAATCTCCGAAATTCAAACCATCACTGAACAGTTTAAACAGGCTGCAATTAAAGCCAAAGCGGCTGGTTTTGATGGCGTTGAATTACATGCAGCCAATGGCTACCTGATTGATCAATTCTTACAAAGCTCAACCAATCATCGTGAAGATGAATATGGTGGTCCTATTGAAAACCGTGCACGTCTTTTACTTGAAGTGATGGATGCTTTAATTGAAGTATGGGGCGCAGGCCGTGTGGGCATACATTTAGCGCCTCGTGGTGATGAGCATGATATGGGTGATGCTGATCCACGTGAAACCTTTGGTTATGTCTTGGAACAATTGGGTAAGCGTAAAATTGCGTTCTTCTTTACACGTGAATATTTAGCTGATGACAGTATCAGTGAATATATGAAACAACGTTCAAATGGTGTGCCATATATTGCCAATATGCGTTTAAGCCGTGAGGATGCCATCAAACTCTTGGCATCAGGTCAAGCAGATGCTGTGTCTTTCGGCAAGGCTTATATTGCCAATCCTGATTTGTATGAACGTTTGATTCAAAATGCACCTTTAAATGAATTGGTGTTCGAAAATATGATTGGTTCACAAACTGCAGAAGGCTATATTGATTATCCTGCTTTAGTATAATATTGAGACTATATGCTCTGTTAGTATGCATGGAATACATTCCACATCGTATATTCAAAGGCTTAGTCTTTGAATATTTGACCACTACAGCGCTGATCCAGTGGATGGCGATATGGATATCGCCATTGGTTAAGGCGTACAACATAGTTCTTAACCAAAAACCGTTTTTCATCCCTGCAAAGCCAAGTTTTGCCAGCGTTATTGCTGGTTGATAGATCAGATTTGCTCTAGCATAAGGTCTAGTACCATGCTGACAACAAATCGTTAAATATTATTCATTAACAACTGAATATGGCTCTGTTATATTTGCCGATTCATCTATATTGAGACATTCTGCTTGGCTACTCCTTTTTGGTATAACACAGCACTTAAAATCGTTAAGCCTTTATATCAATGGCGTATCAAAAAGCGTGCGAAAGATAGCACAGAATACCAACAAGAATGTGTTGAGAGATTTGGCCCCTTTCAAGATGTAAAGAATCAGCATGCCATTTGGTTTCATTGTGTTTCAGTCGGAGAAACCAATGCTGCTCAGCCTTTAATAGAACATTATTTAAAAGCAGGTCATAGTGTTTTAGTCACCAATACGACAAAAACAGGTCAAGCACGTGCCAAATCGTTATTCTTAAAAGCACCTTATCAAGCATTATTTCAAGCGGTATATTTGCCTGCCGATCAGCGCTATTTAGTTGCTGATTTTTATCAGAAATACCAACCCAAATTGCTGATTTTGGTTGAAACTGAACTATGGCCAAATCTTATTGACCAAGCTCAACAGTTTAAAGTGCCTTGTATTTTAGTGAATGCACGGCTTTCAGAAAAATCTGCCAAAGGCTATGCCAAAGTTCCAAGCCTAACCCGTCCAATGCTACAGAAATTAGATCAGTTATTGGCGCAAGATACTGCTACGCAACAACGATTTATAGATTTAGGTATGCCACAGGATAAAACACAAGTACTTGGAAGTATTAAATTTGATATTTCTGCACCTGAACAATTTATTCATAAAGCACAACAATTGCAGCAGGACTGGAATTTAGCGAATCGAAAAATCATCACCATCGCCAGTACACATGCACCTGAAGAAGAAAAATTATTTCTCACATTTAAAACCTATTTAGAACAATATCCAGATTGGTTGTTGATTGTTGTTCCTCGCCATCCTGAACGTTTTGATGAGGTATTTGCTGCTGCACAAAGTTTAAATTTAACCACACAGCGTCGTAGCTTAGAGCAAGCGATCGAGTCGAATACCCAAGTTTATTTGGCAGACAGTATGGGCGAAATGTGGCTGTGGTATGCATTGAGCCAAGCTTGTTTTGTTGGTGGATCGTTAAATGAACCTGGTGGTGGGCATAATATTTTAGAAGCTATGGTTTTAGATGTACCCACCGTAATTGGACCACATTATTTTAATTTTCAAGCGATTGTGGATGAGTTCTTACAGGCAGATGCCTTAAAAGTAGGGAAAACAGTCGATGAGGTGGTTCAGTTATTGGTGCGTTGTTTGGAAGATCAAGCTTTTGCCCAGCAGTTAAGCCAACATGCGATTGATGTTTTAAAGCGTAATCAGGGTTCTTTATACAAACATATTGCAGTGATTGATCAATATTTATAATTTATACATTGCTGATGAATAAACACCATTAGCTAAAAGTAAAACGAACCAGAATTTTATGAATATCGTCCTTCTTGATCCTCATCAAACACAAGCTGAAACTTGGACAATCAGTTCAAAAAGGCAAGTTGAACATTTGCACACACATCTTGCTGCGAAAGTCGGAGATATGCTTAAAGTTGGCGTTCGAGGTGCCAGTCGTTATTTAACTGAAATTGTTGATACCTCGGAACATAGGATTTTAATTCGACCAATTCAAGAACAGCCTATTCCTGCAAAATTACCAGTGACTTTAATAGTGGCATTACCACGGCCCAAAGTTTTACGCCGTTTAATCATGGATGCGGTGACACTGGGGGTAGAAAAATTAATTTTAATTCATAGTTATCGGGTTGACAAAAGTTATTGGCAAAGTCCTTTTTTACAGCAAATTGATCATTACATCATCTTGGGATTAGAACAGGCAGGAGACACAATTGCTCCCGAAATTGAACTATATAAACGCTTTAAACCCTTTGTTGAAGATGTCTTACCTAGCTTCATTACGCCACAGAATCCTGCTTATATTGCGCATCCGTATACCGAACAAAAAATGCCATTTGCTATCGATCATTCATGTACTGTGATCATTGGGCCTGAAGGTGGTTTTATACCTTACGAGGTAGATTTACTGATAAAAAACGGCTGCCAAGCAGTGAACTTAGGCAACCGTATTTTGCGTACTGAAACCGCGATCCCTTATGTATTGGGGCGTTTATTTAGCACGAGCTGATTCAATGTCATCCGCTGATGGATCACCGCGGTAAACTTTGACTTCCTGAACAGGATAGGGAATCGAAATATTATTATCCGCAAAGGCTTCAAGTACCCGTTCTTGAATTTCACTGATTGATGCTGCAGTAACCACTTGGGTGGTATCTACCCACCAACGAACGGTTAAATTGACAGAGAAATCCGCCAAAGCAGAAACATTCACAGTAAAGCCCGGCTGGCTTAAAATACGTTGGTCTTTATCAAGCAATTTAAGAATAATATCTTTGGCTTTCTGTACATCATCTTCATAACCAATCCCAACCACAAACTCACAACGACGGCGTTGGTAAGCGGTATTTACCGTCACGGCACTGGTATACACAGTTGCGTTTGGAATCACGATACGTCGTCCATCAGGGGAACGTAAAAAAGTTGCACGAATTTGAATATCTTCAACAGTACCTTCCATATTGTTGACAATGATGTCATCACCAATCTTGAACGGTTCGCCCAAAAGAATCAAAATTCCAGAAAGTAGATTTTGGAAAATATCTTTAAATGCAAAACCAATCGCGACCGAACCAATCCCCAAAGCACTCATCAGTTGAGCAGGAGTAAAGCCTGGAATTGCAATGACCATGGCAATTAAGAAACCAAAAAAGATAATTGCGGTACTGCCGACACGATTCAGTACCAGAACTAAATTTTGGCGAGTATAAGTACGGTTTTCGAGTGTTCTACGGACAAAGAATTTAAAAAGCTTAGACAACAACCAGAAAATAGTGATGACGATCAGCGCAATACATAAATATGGCATACGTTCCCAAAAACCATCGACAAACTTGTCGATGGTTGAGTATGCATCTTTATATTTTTCAGTATGTTGAATCACTGTTTGTGCAGTTTTTTCGCCTGCAGAATGGATCAATTGAGTCGTGTCTTGCGCAACGGTACTCAATGCATTTGCTTCTTCAGCCACAATCATGTCCAATAAAATAATTGGCATATTTTGCCTGAAATTTCAAAGAAGTTAAGCTTTGATTACAGTTTTTCTTATGACGGACTAATAAAAATAATATTTGTGAATCAATATTCAACCCATGTTAGTGGATCATCAAGGAATGGGGTCTGTAGGCATTTCATAAATGGCTTGCGTTGTAGGTTGAAATTGAGCAGGCAAGGCATGAAACGAAGAGAATAGCGAGACTATTTTCGAGTTTCATAACGTAGGCTGAGATAATTTTAGCCACAACCCTGAGCAAGAACAAAGCACTGCTTTGTTTGCAGCGCAAGGCGCAGCGGGGGACTAGCGTGTTTTTTGCCGCTACGTCGTTACCTTGCGAAACGACGTTTCTCATCATTTAGAATGACTAAATTTCGTATTTCGCGCCTAGTATCGCCTAAAAAACACACGTAGTCGCAAACATAGACGAATTGTCAACAGACCCCAATTATCCTTAAAAATATTTAGTTCCTTTTTCAATGATTGTTGTTGGATTTTCAATTTCTCCAGTCCCCATCATAAATGACACTACGCTTAGAGAGGTCAATAAGCTGATGATAAAGCCTATTATCATGAGCCAAGCCATTAATTTTTCAATAAAAGTCGATGGGCGTGGGTGGCCAAAACGGTTGGCACGATTACAACCACGCGCAAAGAGTAAATACAGTAGAGTCAAGAATTGCACAATTGGAATCAGCAATAACAGAATAAACCAACCAGATTTATTACGATCATGCAGCCTGCGAATAATTACAACTATCATTGCATAAAAATAAAGACAGCTGAGTAAGAGGTAAGTGAACTGTCCTAATCCTGAAATCGAATTTATTGCATGTTGACTGAATTGCAGTGAATTTAAATTCACAATGCCAAAGACTAGACCGAGGGCAAGCAATGCAACAGTAAAAATGAGATGCAAGAATCCAAACCAAGCAATATAACTTAAGCGGTTAAAACGACCTTGAGTTGAAAGAGGATAATCTACCGGTGATACTTGATGCTTTGAAAAAAATGTCGACGATTCTTGTATTTGCATGACGATCGTGTCCAGTTGAATGAGTTCGGTAAGGAAATGTTTTTTTCTGAAAAAAACCATATGCACTTCTGAATACAAATTATAAGATCAAAAAAACTCCATAGATATTGAAAATTCGAATATTTTGGCAAATGACTTAAGATTTTCCGATGGTTAAAGTGACCCCCGTGTCTACGACCAAAGCACAATTGTTAACCGAAATGCGCTATCGTAATACTGAAGACATGCAGCAAATAAAATCAAGAAAGTAGGCATACATCTCGTGATGAGGTGATACATCAAGGAAGCAGAATATGAATGAAATCTATCCAGTTCCAGAACAATTTGTAAAAACAGCAAGGACCAATGAACAAGAATACTTTGATCGTTATCAACAGTCAGTAGACCATCCAGATGAGTTTTGGGCAGAAGCTGCAAAGAAGTTAGACTGGATTAAGCCTTTCACCCAAGTAAAAAATACCAGCTACGACAAAGATAATTTTAAAATTGAATGGTTTGCAGATGGGCAACTGAATGTCAGTGCCAACTGTTTAGATCGTCATTTAAAAGAACACCCACTGAAACCAGCAATTATTTGGGAGGGGGATCATCCATCTCGCCATAAAATCATTTCTTTTGAAGAGCTACATGATGAAGTGTGTCGTTTTGCCAATGTCTTAAAGAAAAATGGAATCGGGAAAGGTGATCGAGTCATTTTGTATATGCCGATGATCCCTGAAGCGGCGATTGCCATGTTGGCCTGTACTCGAATAGGGGCAGTGCATTGTGTGGTATTTGGTGGGTTCTCTCCAGACTCATTGGCAAGTCGAATAGATGACAGTCAAGCTAAATTGGTGATTACAGCCGACCAAGGTATGCGTGGTGGTAAAACGATTCCTTTAAAAGAGAATGTAGATGCAGCATTGGCGTTGGATGGAACCACTTCCGTTGAAAAAATGATTGTGGTGCATCGAACAGGTCATCCAATAACAATGCAGGAGGGGCGTGACCTGTGGTATCACATGGAAATTATGACGGTCACAGATATCTGTCCGCCAGAACCGATGGATGCCGAAGATCCTTTATTTATTTTATATACGTCTGGATCAACAGGAAAGCCTAAAGGGGTGTTACATACTACGGGTGGTTATTTAACTTATGTAAATTCAACTTTTCGTGAAGTTTTTGATATTAAACAAGATGATGTGTTCTGGTGTACCGCAGATGTGGGTTGGATTACGGGGCATTCTTATGTGCTTTATGGACCATTATCCAATGGTACAACCACCGTCATGTCCGAAGGTATCCCACAATATCCAACATGGGCACGTACAGGTCATATTGTAGATAAGCATAACATTACCATTCTCTATACTGCACCAACAGCGATCCGCGCCATGATGCGTGAGGGTGATGCTTTTGTGCGTGAAAGTGACCGTAGCAGTTTGCGTCTATTGGGTACCGTGGGTGAGCCGATTAATCCAGAAGCATGGAATTGGTACTATACTGTTGTGGGTGAAAGCCGTTGTCCAATTGTGGATACATGGTGGCAAACTGAAACAGGTGGTATTTTAATTTCCCCACTACCTGGTGCAACTCCACTTAAACCAGGTTCGGCAACTCGTCCGTTATTTGGTGTACAACCTGCATTGGTTGACGCTGAGGGTCAAGAACTCGAAGGTGAAGCAGAAGGCAATTTGATTATTAAGAATTCTTGGCCGGGGCAAATGCGGACCATTTGGGGTGATCCTGAGCGATTTATTGAAGCGTATTTCTCAACTTATCCGGGAAGTTATTTTACTGGTGACGGTGCGCGTCGTGATAAAGATGGTTATTACTGGATTACGGGTCGTGTAGATGATGTTCTGAATGTTTCAGGTCACCGGTTGGGCACTGCTGAAATTGAAAGTGCATTGGTTGCGCATGCAAAAGTTGCTGAATCAGCAGTTGTTGGTATGCCACATGAGATTAAAGGGCAAGGGATAGCGGCCTATGTGACCTTGCAGGCGGGTGAAGCTGAAACTGAAGAATTACGTAAAGAATTGGTCAGTTGGGTACGTAAAGTGCTGGGACCTGTGGCAACACCTGATGCAATTTATTGGGCACCTGCTTTGCCAAAAACCCGTTCTGGAAAAATCATGCGACGCATTTTAAGAAAAATTGCTGCCAATGAGCTAGATAGTTTAGGCGATACTTCTACTTTGGCTGATCCAGGTGTGGTAGATCAGTTAATTACGGAGGTTAAGGCCAATTCTTAATGTTTGAAGTCTCTTGATTTTGCTAGCCAAAAGTTGAATACCGTTAGAGAAATTCTAGCGGTATTTTTTGTTATTGATTTTCAAACCACAGAATAAGTAATGCAGGCATTGAGATAAGGAAATCTTACTTGATTTGATAAGCTCAAGGCACTGGGAATAAGAGTAAATATGATGAATGCACCTCAACAGGCGTTAAACCTTTCTGCTTTAACAACGGCAAAGCAATTGGCAGAACAATTTGCGCAGACTGCTGCTGAGCGTGATAAAGCAGGTGGTAATCCGAAGCTGGAACGGGATTTGATTCGTCAAAGTGGTTTATTGGGGCTGTCTATTCCACAACAATATGGCGGGCAAGGAGCAAACTGGAAAACAATTTTCCAGACCATTCAAAGTATTGCACAAGTCGATAGTTCCTTAGCACATGTATATGGCTTTCATCATTTACTAATCGCCACTGTGCAGTTATTTGCTCAGCCTGAACAATATTCGTCATGGTTTGAACACACCGCCCGCAATAACTTGTTTTGGGGTAATACTTTAAACCCTTTAGATCAGCGCACGAAGGTACAACAACTCACTGAGAACGACTTTATTTTTCATGGTGATAAAAGCTTTTGCTCAGGATCAATAGATTCAGACATACTGCTTTGTTCGGGCTTTAATGATGCTGGAAAATTACTGATAGCTGTGATCCCAACATGTCGAGAAGGGGTAAGTTTTTTAGGTGATTGGAATAATATGGGGCAGCGTCAAACAGATAGCGGTACCAGTCATTTTGAACAGGTCAAAATTCACAAAGATGAGTTACTGTTAAATCCAGGACCATTAAGTACACCTTACTCCAGTTTACGACCTTTGATTGCACAATTGATTTTTGTGCATCTGTTTTTAGGCGTTGCTGAAGGTGCCTTTGACCTTGCGCGACAAACAATAAAAAGTCAGAAAGCATGGTCAACGTCTTTGGCTGAAAATGCGGTGAATGATCCGTTTAACCAGAAGCATTTTGCTGAGTTTTATGTACAGCTTGAAAGTGTACGTTTACTTGCCGATAAAGCCATTGCAGCATTGCAAACGGCTTGGAATATTGGTGAGCAATTAACAGCAGAACAACGTGGTGAAGTCTCAATTGCCATTGCGACTGCAAAAATTGCTGCAACCAATAGCTCACTGTTTATAACGCAGAATATTTTTCAAGTGATGGGTGCCAGAGCGACAACAGCCAAATTGAATTTAGATCGTTTTTGGCGAAATGTCCGTACTCAGACTTTGCATGATCCGATTGATTATAAGTATCAGGAAGTAGGGGAATGGGTATTGACTGGAAAAGTGCCCGATCCAAGTTTTTACGCTTGAACCTAAGCCGACCGATGACATTTTATAGAAGTTCATTCTTAGCGCTTTAGCGTTGGTATTGCCTTATCTTAGATTGAAAAATCTGTGTTGGATAAGGGGTAGGTTATACCCCTACCAACAGCGACAATTATGTTGCCATGCAATAGATACAGTATGAATGATTTAACAATGTACAAAGCAAAAGCCTAGCCAGATCTGACATGTTTCAGCATCAAGGATTGGATTTTTGCTTTAAGCTATTGAGCACTTCATACGCTGCCTTAATTCGCTCAGCATTGGGGATTTTTTTGTTCATCAACATCACCAAGCCAAAGTTCTCTTGTGGAATATAAATCACATATGTCCCAAAACCATTGGTGGAGCCAGTTTTATGAAAGACTCTTGAACCAGTCTTCACGAGGGTTTTTTCAACAGGGTTGGATTGCATCACAACCCGATCAGAGTTGCTTTCTAATAGTGTGTTTAATGTTGCTGGGTAGCTGAACGATTCCCAGCCAAGGGCTTGGGTCATACCACCCATTTTAAAGTAACCAGTATGTGTCGCTAGAATTGCGGGTTTAATCGCTGCTTTGGCTTGATCTGGATTTAAGTTTAAATTTAAAAAATGTAGCATGTCCGGTAGGCTAGATTTTACACCATAGGCCTGCGCATCAAAAGCGCCAGCAGTGACCCGAAGCGGGTGATTATTTTGATCATAACCAAAGGCATAGTTGCCTTGTTGTGCTTTAGGAACTTGGACATAAGTATGTTGGAGTTCTAGTTTGGGGAAGATCACTTGTTCTAATAAAGCGCTAAAAGGCATGTTCATGGCTTTAGCGGTCGCTTCACCGAATAAGCCTATGCTTGGATTAGAATATTGTCGAAATTGACCAATCGGGTTTTTGACTTTCCAATCTTGAAAATATTTAAGTGTTTGCGCATCTGTTTTTATTTGATCAGGAAATTGCAATGGAAGATTACCACTGGTATAGGTGGCCAATTCTAAGAGTGTGACTTGATTAATGTCTGAGTTTTTTAATGTGGGTATATATTTACCGGGATGGTCTTGAAGAGAAATTTTGCCTAAATTTTGTGCATAAGTACCTGCTGTTACAGTAAAAATCTTACTGACTGAACCTAGTTCAAAAAGAGTATTTTTATTTACGGCTTTTGCATTCGCAAGTGATTGTACGCCGTAGTATTTTTCATAACTTTTTCCGTTATACAAAATACCTATTGCCATACCGGGCACTGCATAAGTTTTCATTAATGGCTGAAATGCAGTATTCATCGCAGTTTCAACCTTTATAGACGTTGCAGGTATCTCGTTGGCGTTTACATAGGTCGTCAAGCTCATGCTGCCGATGAGGACGCAAAATATCGTTTTTGTTTTATTTAAAACTACCATACCCACTTTTTCCATCTATGCTACAAAAAGGGCGTATTTTAAGGTTGAAAGAAATTTTTTCCAAGATTGCGGTTGTTGAGTATATGTATAGAACAAATACACTCGATGATTCAATAAAACAAAAAGCAAAAGTTTGCTAATTTATATAAGGATAATTGTACTGATTTATACGATTCTATTTTTTATAAATACTTTTTATTTATTCTAAAAAAAATCCCTCAAGCCGAGTCAAGAGGGAAAGCTGCAAAGCTGTTTTAGTTATTTATTGTTGTTTTCACAGCACCATCGATGAAGAGATAAACCTTAAGCTGATTTTGCAGTAATTTGATCTTTTTGTGCTTCTTCAATTTGACGAACCAAAGGCAAGACCTTTTCACCGAAATATTCAACTTCCTCAATGAAATGTAAAAAGCCAGATAACACTAAATCTACACCTACATTTTTGAGTGCAACAATACGTTCTGCAATCTGTTGCGGTGTGCCAATCAGATTAGTTTTAAAGCCATCGTTATATTGCACCAAGTCTTCAAATGTTGATTTTGCCCAGTTACCTTCACCTTCTTTAGATGCCGCGCCCGCTTCACGGGTTGCATCGCCAAAGGCATTGACCGCTTCAACATTGGCTTGGTCAATAATCTCTTGTAGCACTGCTTTAGCTTCTTCTTCAGTGTCACGAGCAATGATAAACGCATTGACCCCAATTTTGACTGAGTGATTATTTAGCTTGGCTTTTTCACGAATATCATCGATTTGTTTTTTGAGTTCCTCAGGTGTATTGCCATTGGTAAAGTACCAATCCGAAACACGCGAAGCCATGTCACGTGCAGCACGTGAACTTCCACCTTGGAATACTTCAATATGGGGTTTCTGCAAAGGTTTTGGTTTTAAAGTGTAGTCTTTAAACTGATAATATTTACCATCAAAACTATAGTTATCTGTTGTCCAAATACCTTTTAACGTACGAATAAATTCTTCTGAACGAACATAGCGTTCATCATGTTCAGGCCATGGCTCACCAATGGCATCAAACTCGCCACGGAACCAGCCACTTACTACATTAATCGCAATACGTCCATTGGTCAGATAATCAATGGTCGCCAACTGTTTTGCGGCTAAAACCGGTTTCCAAGGTCCTGGAAGAATTGCTGCAATTACTTTTAATTTTTCAGTTTTGGCTAAAAGTGCATGACTAAAACTCACAGATTCATGTTGATTTTCAGCGCCATACCCTGCGGTAAAACGAATTTGGGTGAGGGCATATTCAAAACCACTTTTTTCGGCAGCTTGTGCCAAACGTACATTGTAGTCATAGCTCCAGTCTGTACGTTGTTCAATATTACTGACCACTAAGCCGCCACTGACATTGGGAACCCAATAGGCAAATCGAATTGCTTGACCATTATTCGATGAAAACTGTGACATATCATAACCCTCAATTTTTTATGATTTATTCATAACAAGGTTACGTTTAAGCAACCTGTGATTGTGGTGTTTTGGATTTTGCATGTAGACGAGACTCTGCAGCATCCAAGTCTGGTATCGCCGCGGAAGGAAGCACATCATCTTGCTCAATCTGTTTGTTGATGCCTAAATTTTGATTGGCTTGTTCTGTTTTGGCTTTCACCACTTCTGCTCGCTGACCTTTTGCAGGCGCCCATTCTAAAATTGGCAATGCACGTGCGACAGCTAAAGTAATACGGTCTTGGATGTGTTCACTTTTAATGGTGTACTCAGGCGTAAAGTCACGATCTGTTGCATAGACACCAATAGGCAGAGTTTGCGCTTGAAAGAAGCTAAATAATGGACGTAACTGATGCTCTAGAACTAAAGCATGACGGTCACTACCACCCGATGCAGCAAGCAATACAGGAACATCGACTAACGCTGTTTGTTCAACAAAATCAAAGAAATGTTTAAATAAACCAGTAAATGATGCACGATAAACAGGAGTTCCCACGATGAGCGCATCTGCTGCTTCTACGGCAGCTAAGTCATCTTGAACACGTTGTGGCAGTTGGTTGCGATAAATTGCGCCCCCTAATAAATGGCCTATTTCACTGAATTTAATAAAATGAACATGAATCGGTGTTGCCTGACCAAGCTCATCTAAAATCGCTTGCACTAAACTTTCGGTTTTTGAAGGGTTATTTAATCCCCCTGAAACAGCAACAATATTTAATGGTTTTTGTTGAGTATAAATAGACATGTTGGCAACCTAATAAATTGAATCTCGGAATGCCATTCATTAATCTATATTTGACGAAGCGCTGTAAAATAATGAAAAACAGATTGGTTATCTGTTTTTAAGATAAACCAGAAAGCCTTTGAGTAATGCACGATTTCCTCTTTTAAGTATTTGAAGTTAAATAATATTCTTAAAATGAATAAGTAATTCATTTTTAACTGTTTATTTTATATTTAAAAGTGATATTCAAATCTTAATTTCGATAAATGACTTAAAGATTTTAGGGAATTTTAATTAAAGCCGACAAATTATTCAAAAATTCGTTAATATTTACGTATCCTAAATAGCAATAGTGCGGTTAGAATGAAATAACTGCGCTAGAGATCTCTCGCTTCGCTTATGAATATTTTAATCGTTGATGATCATCCACTGTTTCGCCATGCGTTAATTCAGGCGGTTCGTTATAGTTTGCCACAGGCTCAAATTAGTGAAACTGCGGCTGTTAATGAATTTTATGAGCGTTTGGAAAATGGTCCAGAACCAGATCTCGTCTTGTTGGATTTAAATCTGCCAGGCGCATCGGGTTTCTCTGCATTGGTACATGTTCGTGCACAGTATCCTGCACTTCCTATTATTGTGGTTTCTGCTCACGAAGATGCATCCATTATTCAACGTGCAATTGCACATGGCGCAATGGGCTATATTCCTAAATCTGCACATCCAAGCCATATTGGGGAAGCAATTCGCCAAGTGCTGGATGGTGATATTTGGTTACCGCCAAACTTACCCGCAGCGAATATGAATTTTGACCCACGTGCCGCAGATGAAACAGCTTTAGCTGAACGTATTCAATCGTTAACACCACAACAGTTCCGTGTATTGATGATGGTTGCAGAAGGTTTATTGAATAAGCAAATTGCTTATGAACTTGATGTTTCGGAAGCGACCATTAAAGCGCATGTGACGGCAATTTTCCGTAAATTAGGTGTACAGAACCGTACTCAAGCGGTACTCGCAATCAATGCACTAAATATTGAAGAACGAAAAGTTTAAGATTTTAATGGTTAAATTTAACCTCAATATATTGAAAAATTAACAGAAGAGTGTATTAAAAAATATGCTCTTTTTTATTTTCTGATTTCTGCATTTTCTAGTGTAATTTTACTCTAAATCAAAAATTTAAAATCTATACCTGACTTGAATCATCAAAGCATTGTCTGTAATAAAACTTTAGCTTTTATCAAGAGTTAAAAATAGGCGTATACTGAACGGACATGAGGAATAATTATGTCTGAAGCACCTGAATCTACAGCTTATATTGAGTATGGCACTCGGCCTTTTATCGCAATTTTACTTTCATTGTTTTTAGCTGGCTTTGCTGTATTTTCATCATTGTACTGTGTTCAGCCGATGATGCCATTTTTGGCAAGTTTTTTTCATGTTACGCCAACCCATAGTAGTTTTCCGCTTTCATTTTCCACCATTGCCTTAGCCTTAGGGCTTCTTTTTGCAGGGTTGATTTCAGATCGTTATGGTCGTAAGCAGATCATGGCTATTTCTTTATTTTCCACAGCAAGCTTGTTATTGCTGAGTTCGTTTTTACCTTATTGGGAAATATTTCTTGCAACACGCATGATGATTGGCTTGGCTGTTAGTGGTGTCGCTTCTGTTGCAATGACCTATATTGGTGAAGAAATTGCGCAAAAAGATGTTGGCTTTGCCATGGGACTGTATATTTCAGGGACAGCAATAGGGGGAATGGGCGGGCGTTTGATTGCAGGAGTATTGCTGGATTATATCTCTTGGCAAACTGCGACGATGATTATTGGTCTACTCAATTTATTGATCGCGATTACATTTTATATTGCCTTACCCACCTCTAAACATTTTAAATCTTATCCCATTCAATTCACACGTTTTATCGAATCCTTTAAGAAAAATCTTTCTGACCCAAAACTCAGATTATTGTTTGTAGAAGGTTTTATTCTAATGGGATGCTTTGTGACCGTGTTTAATTACATGAGTTATCATCTGTTAGAAAAACCTTTTGAACTGTCGCAAACGTGGATTGGTTTAATTTCGATAGCCTATTTATCAGGCATTTATAGTTCACCTCGCGCTGCCAGTTGGAGTCGTCAATTTGGACGAGGTAAAGTGCTGATTGTGATGTTCTCAAGCATGATTCTGGGGTTATGGATTATGCTGATTCCATCACTTTGGGTGATTTTGATTGGCCTATTGATTTTCACTTTCTCATTTTTTGCCGCCCATTCCACATCAAGCAGTTGGGTATCAGTACAATCCTTACAGTATCGCGCAGTTGGCTCTTCACTTTATCTATTTTGTTATTATCTTGGTTCAAGTTTCTTGGGTAGCAGTAGTGGTTTAGTCTGGGAAAAATATGGATGGTTTGGCCTAACGGTTACGATTACTTGTGTACTTTGTATCGGGCTATTGGTGGCTTTAAAACTAAATCAAACACAGAATGATGATCAGGCAAAAGTATGAGAGACTGCGGCTAAATAGTGTTTATTTAAATAACCTTTTCTTTTCAATTTCTCCGTGCTTGTAAACAATACATCATGACGGGTAAATTTTTCTTTAACTTATGACGAATACCTTGAACATCTTAAAAAGCTATCAATAACAGACCAAATAGAAGACCAAGAGACAATGTTTACTTTTTAATCAAACAACATGAGTAAAATTCATGGTAAAATGATCAACTTTCATTTTAGATCTCTCCCGATCGCCAACTGCCAATCGAGAAACTCACCATGTCGACCGCTTATACTGCTCAGACAGCGCCTACTGCGTTGTTTGATTATGACAAATATTGGGCATCGTGCTTTGAACCAGCACCATTTTTGCCAATGTCACGCGAGGAGATGGATCAACTCGGTTGGGATAGTTGTGACTTTATCCTAGTATGTGGTGATGCCTATATCGATCATCCATCATTCTGTTCAGGAATTATTGGTCGAACGCTTGAAGCACAGGGTTTCCGTGTCGGGATTATTGCACAACCCGATTGGACTTCTGCGGAAGCGTTTAAGGTGCTAGGCAAACCGAATATTGCATGGGGTGTGACCGCTGGTAACATGGATTCTATGATCAACCGCTATACGGCTGACCGTAAAATCCGTTCTGATGATGCTTATTCACCGGATAATTTACCCAATAAACGCCCTGACCGTGCTGCAACTGTATATTGTCAGCGTTGCCGTGAAGCATTTCCTGATGTACCTGTATTATTAGGTGGTATCGAAGCATCATTACGCCGTATTGCGCATTATGATTACTGGTCAGACAAAGTTCGTCGTTCAGTACTGATGGATTCAAAAGCGGATTTATTGATGTATGGCAATGGTGAGCGTTCTGTTGTTGAAGTCATGCATCGTCTTGCCAAAGGCGAAAAAATTCATGAAATCACCGATGTTCGTGGTACTGCATTCATCGTCAATAAAATTAATCGTGTGTCTAAAGCTAAGTTTGTTGAAATTGCATCGAATGATGTCGATGCGATTGGTCGTGTTGATCCCATCATCAATCCTTATGTGATGACTGAAGATTTAGATGGTTGCGAAATAGAACAGGGTAAAGGAAATTCTTTAACCCAATACCAAAATTTCCAAAAAGAATTGGTAGCGAATCCAGTCGTTCGTGAAGGCGATCAACTGGATGAGAATACCCAGATTGTACGTTTACTGCCGGCTTCTAAAGCGATTAAACATAAATTACCACCTCGTGAATTGGCAGTGATTCGTTTGCCTGCCTTTGAAGAAGTAGCAACTGATCCAGTACTTTATGCACATACTAACCGCATTTTGCATCTTGAAACCAATCCTGGGAACGCTCGTGCATTGGTACAAAAGCATGGTGAACGTGATGTATGGTTAAATGCACCACCGATTCCATTGACTACTGAAGAAATGGATTATGTGTTTGACTTGCCTTATGCGCGTCTACCACATCCAGCTTATGGTGAAGCGCGTTTCCCTGCATTTGATATGATCAAATTCTCTGTAAACATCATGCGTGGTTGTTTTGGTGGTTGTACATTCTGTTCGATTACCGAACATGAAGGTCGTATTATTCAAAACCGTTCAGAAGAATCAATTTTACGTGAAGTTGAAAAAATTCGTGATACAGCCCCAGGTTTTACAGGCATCATTTCAGATTTAGGTGGTCCAACTGCAAACATGTACCGTTTGCAGTGTAAAGATCCTGAGATTGAAAAGAACTGCCGTAAACCTTCTTGTGTGTACCCAGGTGTATGTCAAAATTTACATACTGACCATGCGCCACTTACTCAACTTTATCGCAAAGCACGTTCATTAAAAGGCATCAAAAAGATTTTGATTGGTTCAGGCTTACGTTATGACCTTGCGGTATTGAACCCTGAGTATGTCAAAGAACTGGTTCAACATCATGTTGGCGGTTATTTAAAAATTGCACCAGAACATACCGAGAAAGGTCCATTGTCGAAGATGATGAAACCAGGAATCGGGACCTATGATCGCTTTAAACAGATGTTTGATCGTTTTAGTAAGGAAGCGGGTAAAGAACAGTATTTAATCCCGTACTTTATCGCTGCGCATCCGGGAACAACGGATTATGACATGATGAATCTTGCGATTTGGCTTAAGAAAAATGGTTTCCGTGCCGATCAGGTGCAAACCTTTTATCCGTCACCAATGGCGACTGCGACCACGATGTATCACACCGGGAAAAATCCGTTGGCCAAAGTGGCTCGTTATACCGAAAGTGTGGATATTGTAAAAGGTGAAAAGCGTCGCCGTTTACACAAAGCCTTCTTACGTTACCATGATCCAAACAACTGGCCGTTACTACGTGATGCATTACGTGAAATGGGCCGGGTAGATTTGATTGGTAATTCTAAACATCATCTGATTCCAACCTATCAACCGCAAGGAACAGAAGGGCAATATCAATCTGCGCGTAAGAAAAACTCGACTGTTGATGGTGATTCGCAAAAGCGTACTGGGGATAGTCGTAATTCGCAGGCGAAAACGCAATCGCGTCCTTCCAATACCAAAAAGCGTCCTGAACGTGGTCAAATATTGACGCAACATACAGGTTTGCCGCCGCGTGAAACGGGTGATAAAAAACCATTTGGTGGAAATGGCAAAGCAAAGTCTACATCAAAAAGTAGAGCTTAGGTGCTGTTTGAAATAGTAATAAGAGAGGATGCCTAAACATCCTTTCTTAAATCAGCAATTGAATAATAAAAATACGCTACTGTGGATAACTCTCTGTAAACTGTTGAAAACTTTAGTGTACTAAAAACACACAATTTTCAAATGTGATTGTCCTACAATAGTACTCAAAGTTCATTAAATTCAGTTGTATTCGTAAAAAATACACGGTATAAATGTGGTTAAATCAATTCATTTGGTTGAAATACTCAATGAATAATACAAATAATAGTTCAAGAAATAAGTCAAAAATGTGATTTATTTGATTATTTTGAAAAAGTAAATATTTAAATCCGTCTTGTATATTACAAAATTGAACTGATTAAAAATAGTATCTTTGGTACACATGAACTGGTCTTAGACCAAATTATAATAAAGAATTAGGAAATGAAAAATGGATATGATAATCGTTGCGAGTTTGATATTACTTGCTGTCGTGATTGGTGCTAGTTATAAAGGATTGAAAAATAAGCAACAAGCAGATAGTGCTTTACGAAGAAGAGCAGTATTTAACTCACATGAACAAATTACGTTTACGCGGTTAAAAGAAATTTTACCTGAAGCCAATATCTTGGCTCATGTTTCTTTTGATGCCTTATTAACGACAAAATATTTACATACACGCCGTAAGTATCAGCAAATGTTTGCAAATTTTGTTGTGCTGGACAAAGATTATAAAGTTTTAGCGGTGATGGCTTTAGATGATATCAATGCGATTAAGCGCTCGAATCAAAATACTTATGAAGATGCTTTGTTAAGATCCGCAGGTTATCGCGTGATTCGTTATATGGGAATTCCAGAGTACCAAGATTTGCGAGAAGATTTTTTAACAGAATTTTCTGAAATGAGCCATTCGCAAATGCTGGAAGAACATGTACTGGGGAAGTTTGATCTGTACTCAAATCGCGCATATAGCTAAGCAAAAAATGCATGTTTAAACATGCATTTTTTAGTTTATTCAAAAAATTTGAGTATTGAGCTTATTCTGGTTTTACCGCAACCACCGTCATTTCAACTAAAACATCAGGTCGATAAAGTTTTGCTTCAACACAGGTTCTCGGCAGAGCCTGCATATCTGAACACCATGCATCCCAGATTTCATTCATTCCTACATAATCATTTTCAATATCTTTTAAAAAAATCATCACAGACATAATGTGTTTTTTATCTGTGCCCGCATCTGCAAGAAAACGATCAATGATATCTAAGGTCTGTTGAGTTTGCCCTTTGATATCCAAACTTAAATCCGTAGCCAATTGACCTGCCAAGTGAACTAAATTTCCCGAAATTGCGATTTCAGAAAAGCGTTTTTCTACATGCAAACGTTGTACAGTCATGATCATTCTCAAAGTTTGTTTATGCTTTAAATTTTACGTCATGATTTGCAATCTGCAAATCAACTTTGTTGCTGGTTGGTGAATGTATCTATACGAATGAGAATTTTATACTTAAAAATAATCAAACAGTTATATTCTGGGCAAATAATGAGATTGCCTAAATTTAAAAATTGAATCTGCGCGCCACGTAACTGATTTAAACAAAACGCAATTGAACAGTGCAGAGGAAAAAGTTGTTGCAATCGCTTAAAGTGCTGTTGCTCCTGAAGGATGGAAATATTCATTGTAATACCTATTATTTAGAATATATTTTTAAGCCAGTGAATAGCTTTGAGCTATTCACTGTGTCGTTATCAATTTTGCGGAGGCGTATAGGATTTGAGTTTTTGCTCAGGTTTATTGCTGATTTGATACCAGTCGATATGCCGTGTAATAAACATCACTACAGCAAGTAAAACAAATGAAATGATAGAGCCGATCAGAAAGGTTTTGCCTGAAGATTGCAACAGCATGTACATCACGGCATAAAGTGAACTTAGGATGAGGCTGAATAGGCCAGCGGCTTTAAAACCTTTCATCACATAGTATAAGTACCAGCTCATGAGCCCGACACAGGCAATTCCAGCAACGCAATAAGCCCATGCAAAGGCATAGTATTCACTGATCGAAAGGAGTAGGACAAAGAACACCACTTGAGCCATCGCCACCAAAGAATATTGAATGGGGTGAATCCGTAAGCTTTTGAGTACTTCGAAGAGAAAGAAACAAGCAAAGGTGATGATAATAATCACAATACCGTATTTAATCGCACGATCCGTTTGTGTATATACATTGACTGACTCTAAGAATTCTGTTGATAAACCAATACTTTGACTAGGTTCACCCATATAACTTGGTTCTTGTGAAAAATAACCATTACTAAACTGGCGAATACAATCATTGTTGTCGCAATCAATCAATTTGCTGATGTTTTGATGACCTAGAGCAATATTTTTCCATTGTGCGGTGAATTGTTGTTGTGTGCTGGTTTTTGCAAAGGGTAAGTTTTGTCCTGAATATTTGGTATCAGCCCAATTGCCTTTGGCCTGATAAGTGACACTACGACTGGTTGGAATCAGCGTGAATTTCCCCAGACCAGTAATATTGGCTGTCAAATCAAAAGTAAAACCATTTTGTATGGCATTGATTAATTCAGGATATGTTTTTGCAGAAACATACATAAAGTCAAAACCAGAACTGTTGCTCCCTTGCGCACTCATTTCAAAGACATAGGTTTTATTGAGCATGTTTAAGCTCGGTTGTGTATCTAAGCCGCGAGGATCATGTACAGGGAAGATAATTTCAGCTCGTTCCCATTGGTAATCTTTCTTTTCAAGTGTTGGTTTTTGGAATACACCTTTGGCCATGAGATTGGCTGTGTAGCTAATTGCTCGATAGATGGTGCGTTTATAAGTGTTGTCAGAAACATTAAAGTTGGATGACCATTGCGTGCTGTCAGCACTGATATACATCCACTGTTCCTCAGTACACAAATAGGCCACTTTCTTTTCATCGAGGCAGTTTTTTTGCTCATTGTAGGGCACGCGGATATACGGTGAAATCACGGTTTGAGGACTAATATTATTTTGTGCAATTTCTTTCAGAAATGCCCGTTGGTAATCTTGTCGTTCTGAGACCAGACTGGTAATAAAGAGTAAGCCTATCCAAAATAAGGCAACTAAAATTGCGATTGCAATAATTTTGAATGTCAGAAAGTTAGAGCGCATCACTGTTTTCCTTCGCCGTTGTTTTTTGTCAGTGTTGAGTGTGCGAAACAGCAATGTGCTTTGTTTGAGGCGTATAGGTTTTTTATATGAATTTTAAGTGAAGTTTGGCTGTGCTAAGGCAATTGAATTTTTACCAATACACCCTTTTGGTGGGGTTGTAAGATGGTGATTTCATTTCCTTGAATATTATCAATGTGAATCTGTCCATGGTGTTGTTCAATAACTTGTTTAACAATACTCAGTCCAATACCAGAACTGCGTTGCTGGCTAATCGGGCGAGGCAAGGAAAAATAAGTATCAAACACTTGCGTGAGTGCATAATCTGGAATCCATTCGCCCTCATTAAAAACCTGTAATTCTACCTGCTGGTGTGTTTGATGATGAAGCCGAATCAGGATTTTTGCTGAATCTGCGGAAAAATCTAGGGCATTATCTAAAATATTGGCAAGGGTTTGTTGAATCCAAAATCGATCTGCCCGAAGCATACAATTGGCTTCAATATCCAGTAAACACTGAATTTTTTTGGCCTGAATTTGACTGGTATGCTGGTCTAAAGTCTGTTGAATCAGTTCAGATAAATTGAAATCTTGCATTTCAATTTGATGTTTAGATTTTTCCAGACGGGTCAATAAGAGCATCCGGTCAATCAGGCTACGTAAGCGCTGGCTTTGTTCATGAATATGTGTGGCAAATTGTTGTTGATCATTTAGTGGTAAATCTTCTTGGAGTAGTTCTGCACTGGCTTGAATGGCGGTAAGCGGGCTTTTGAGTTCATGGGTCAGTGTGTTGATATAGTGTTCTACATAAGCACGATCTTCAAGTTTTTCTCGCATATTTTCAACTGCTTGAGCAACTTGATTGAGTTCTTTTGCCGAACGAAAATAAGGGGTTTGATTGACAGGTGCAAGTGCTTGCGCGTATTTACGGACACGGTCAATACTGTGTTTTAGCCAATAGGCCACCAAACTGGCAAGAAAAAGACTGAGTAATGTAATCCAAGCGGCTTGTTGGATCAGCTGATTTTCAGCACGCTGAATATAAGGTTGTACTGAAATATTGGGTTTTCCAATGCTGACAACGCCAATCAATTGCTGTTGTTGACCAACTTGATAATAGATTGGCGCTGCAATAAACATGGTGCTGCTATTGCTGTCCTTTTCATAACTGCGTGTAGAGCGAACGCCGTATTTTCCCTTTAAGGTCAGGTAAACATCATTCCATCGTGAGTAGTCTTGTCCTGTGGCGATACCTTGTGAGTCATAAATGACGATACCGTTGTTGTCAGTAATATAGATTTGCTGATTGATCTCATTTTTATTATGTTTCCAAATGGTGGCATTGAGTTTTCGATTCAGCGCATTTTGAATTTTTTCATCAAACTGAACAGTACTGACTTTATTTTCATAGACATCTTCAGCTACTAACATCGCGATAATATTGGCATTTTCCGCAAGGGTATCTTCTACGACCTGTCGAACATTGGGTTTTACTTGTTGATTGAAGGTATATGACATAAACCATAAACCCAGCAAGATGATCAATCCAAAGAAGAACCAAATACGAATAAAAATGGACATGGTTTATTCTTGCCTTTTTAAACTATAGCCAAAGCCTCGATGGGTTTCGATTGGATCTTGCTCGGGAGAGATCTGCTTGAGTTTATTGCGAATACTTTTGATATGTGTATCGACTGTTCTTTCTAAACTATGCTCAGGGTGTTCCCATACATGATCCATCAATTGTTGACGGCTAAACACCTGTTCAGGGCGTTGAATCAATAATTTAAGTAAGCGATATTCATAGCGGGTCAAGTGCAGTAGTGTGCCTAAATAATGGATTTGCAAAGCTTCATCATTACATTGCCAAACTTTAGACGGGGTTGTAGAAATGTGTGTGTTTGGCTGTGAGCTTTGCTGTAACTGATTTTGCATTTCCATTCTGCGCCAAATGGCTTTAATTCGAGACACAATTTCACGTGAACTAAATGGCTTGCTACAGTAATCATCTGCACCAATTTCTAAACCCACAATACGATCTATTTCGTCATCTCGTGCGGTTAAAAATAGTAGTGGTGTATGATTAAAGAGACGAATTTTTTTGCAGAGATCAAAACCATTTAAATCAGGTAATCCAACATCTAAAATAATAAAATCAAATGGTTTATTTTTAATAAAATCAATAGCTTGCAGGCTTGAGTTGGCCCAAGTGACTTGCCAGTCTTCTCGTTCAAGTGCGTAACGTAACGGCATAAGAATAGCAGCATCATCTTCTACACATAAAATCTGTTTTTTATTATTCATTGCATTTAAAAGCTCATAATCTCAATAGGAGTGTACTCAAATTGAAATAATTAGGCGAATGAATTTTCAGTGAAGTTTAGATGAACTGTTTTATTGTTTGAAATTAGCTGAATGCCTATGGATGTGGGCTTTTTTACCCATGTGAATTTCTGAGCGCCCTGTAATCTTCGGATTTGATCGTCACGCCAATCACAGGACAGCAAATCAAAAGTATTGGTGACTTTTGATATCTCGGCAACAACATGGGTAATGTATTGCGGAAAATAGATTACTCTAATTTTGATCAATTTGGGTAAGTATTTCATCAAAACATGTTTCTTTTGAGTAAAAAACACTCAGTTTATTCTGATATATAGGCAAGGTGAAAAAGACTTTGAAGAATAAAAAAGGATACCGAAGCATCCTTTTTTGTGATTTATAGATCAGGCAATGCCATAAAAAAGGATTAGCGTTTAACTACAATAGAGTCAATACCGCTATGTTGTAAGGTTTGTTGTGCAATCACTGCTGCATTTTGTGATTCATAAGGGCCTGAAATCACACGATACCAAGTTTTTCCACCTTCTGTACTTTGCATCACATCAGCAGATAAGCCATTTAAGATAATTTCAGCACGACGTGCATCAGCAGCATCAGGATCATCATAACTACGAACCTGTAGAATATATTCAGGTTGAACAGGCGTTGTGCTTTCAGCGTTTACCCCAACATTGACATTTTCAGACTGAGAAGGTGCTTCAACAATTACAGGTTGTTGTTGATTTCTGCTTTCAGGAACAGCTTGTTCAGGAATAGGGGTAACTTGTTGTTGTGGTAACAGATCATAAAAACGATAGTCTTTGTTGGTATCTTCTTGATAATGCTCAGACGTGATTTCATTTTTGGGTTGGACGGGCGCCCACGGTTTCCAGAGCATCAGTGCGACACCAAAACTTAACACGATTAAAATGACGACAAGCATCCCTAACCATTTAGGAATCAATGGTTGTTTAGGTTTGGTTGGCCTTTCTGAAACACCGCGTTGCGTTTTTCCAAACACGTGGAACCCTCTTATTATGTATTGCTTTGATCGTGTTCAAGCATAGTTTTGCATGAACACGATGTAAAGTAATGATTTATTACACACTTCAATGCTTACTTTGAGCCAGACCTGGGTCTTGGGAAAATGTAAAGCAACTCTTGACTTACATACTTTCAGGTGCAGATACACCCAATAATTCAAGACCATTATGTAAGACTTGTTTTATATTTGCTGAAAGCAATAAACGCGCTTGAGTTAATTCGGCATCATCACCTAATACTTTATTCTCGTTGTACCAACCATGGAATAAAGCAGCAAGTTCTTTCAAATAATTACCGACTTGATGAGGTTCATAATTATTTGCAGCGCGAATAAGGACTTCAGGATAAGCCGCGAGTTTCGCTAAAATTTCAGTTTCAGCATCAAGTTCTAATTTTGCAGCAAATTGACGTGCATTTTCAGTATCAAATTGAATATTTGTTGTTGCTGCTTTTTCTAACATACGGCAAATACGAGCATGCGCATATTGAATATAATACACGGCATTGTCTTTGCTTTGAGATACCGCTAAATCTAAATCGAAATCAATGTGCTGTTCAGATTTACGCATTACATAATAAAAACGTGCTGCATCATTGCCAACTTCTTTACGAAGGTCGCGTAATGTCACGAATTGACCTGAGCGAGATGACATTTGTACCATCTCACCACCACGCCATAAGCTGACGAACTGCACTAAAAGTACAGTCAATTTAGATGAGTCATAGCCCATCGCATCAATTGCAGCTTTAACACGTGCAATATAGCCATGATGGTCTGAACCCCAAATATCAACAAGGTCAGTAAAGCCACGTTGTAATTTATTTAAATGATAGGCAATGTCAGAGGCAAAGTACGTGGTTTGTCCATTACGACGTTTGACTACACGGTCTTTTTCATCGCCAAATTCAGTTGATTTAAACCAAATGTTGCCATCTTTTTCATAAAGAAAACCACGTTGATCTAAGGTTTGTAAGGCTTCATCAATTTTTTCAGCCAATGATGCTTCACTAAACCAGTGATTAAAGGTTACGCCAAACTCACCAAGGTCATCTTTAATATCATCTAAAATGGCATGTAATGCTGCTTGATGGAATACACGATAACCTTCACCCACTAAAGCTTGTGAGTTGTGAATTAAGCCGTCAATGTGTTTTTCTTTATCGCCTGAAATAACCACTTTATTGCCATCAGCATCAAGCTCTTCAGCATATTGCACATCTTCAGGAACATCTTTGTAAACATCAGCCACACTACGCACATAAGCATCAGCGTGTTTGTCGATGATACCTTGGGCGATTTCTTTAACGTAGTCGCCTTGATAAGCATTTTTAGGGAAAACTAAAGTTTGTCCACTTAATTCTAAATAACGTAAATAAGTTGATGTAGCGAGGATGTCCATTTGACGGCCAGCATCATTGACATAATATTCACGTTCAACTTTGGCACCTGTTGCTTCAAGTAAGTTTGCAACAGTCATACCATATGCAGCACCACGACCATGACCTACATGCAGGCTAGAGGTTGGGTTTGCAGAAACGAATTCAACCTGAATTTTCTTGGCTGCATTTGCTTGGGTTTTACCAAATTGTTCCTTTTGTGCTTGGATCTGATCCAGCACGGTAAAGCGCTGATCGGCATTTAAAAAGAAGTTGATAAAACCCGGACCCGCAATTTCAGCTTTGGCAATATCGACCACTTCAGGTAAATTTGCCAAAATTTTCTCTGCAAGATCACGTGGTTTCATACCAGCAACTTTAGCGCCCATCATGGCAATGTTTGATGCGAAATCACCGTGGCTTCGGTCTTTAGTTCGCGTTAAAACACTCGTGTTTTTCCAGTCAGATGGAAGAGTCCCTTCAGCTTGTAGGGATTGCACTGCATGATCAAGAGCTGCTTGTATGGCCGTATTCATAATCTATAGAGAAATAAATGTCGCAGAAAAACGCTAAATATAGCAAATTTTGCGCCTTTTAGGTGAATGCATTTGTATAGAATAAAACTTATTCGATAAGAAAAATGGCAGTATGCTCGATTTCACTGTGTATTGGTGTTTAGATTTCAAATGGACTTGACGGATTACACTGCTTTAATCACCGGATAAAAAAATATGTTTGTGAATTTTTTAGATCAAATTGATCATGAGAATATAGAAAAAGACCAAGTTATACAGTTGTTTCTGGAGATTCAGGCCACAGACTTTGAATATTCAAATTCAGGTTATCTTATGCTAAATATGCCAAAACAAGGTCAGATCATTTTATTGTTTTGGTGGGTAGATACGACTCATTTGATTTTACGTTACGATAAGAATATCCCTACTGTCCAACAAGGTGAGTCGTGGTTGTCTTGCAATGAAGATCTGAACTTAGCATTATTTGATGTGGGTGATGACACGTGGCTCCCTTTAAATTCAATTATTTCACTCAATGAAGCAATCAATGTCATATCTGAGCTCTATGATCAGCCTTTAAATTTGTCTAATCAAATTAAATGGCAAAATGTGGCCGATGTTATGTGGAAGGATTAATTGTTTCAGGCCCATTAAAAGAATAAAATGTGTCCTGTTGGTAAACTTAGAGCGATATATGTCAAATACTCCGCCCACCATTATTGGCAATATCCCAAAACTCCCTGCAAAATTTGCAGCATGGATTATGCCGTTGTTCTTATCTTGTTTAATGAGTGGCATGGTGTCATTGATTAATATGTTGATCAATGTGGGTTTGATTAACGGATTTTGGGCCAAATGGCTTGCTGCATGGATGGTATCATGGGCTGTGGCATATCCTGTGGTTCTGATTGTTTTACCCTTAGTACGACGTTTAACTGCCGTATTTGTGGATATGCCTAAATAATGGATCTACTCTTTACATGTGACAGGTTTGCTAAGCAATTCAGCATGACCATTTGTAAAAGTATAAAGTTTGGAATTATTAAAGATTTTAATCACTTTGGCTTTGTGCAATGCCGTTTTAAATGTCGGCATTTTTTTTGCATTGACTAAGTCAAATGGATTGCCATAGTTGTTATTGTCGATTAAGAATTGAACTTGACCCATTTGCGCATCATGTGCTTTAAGCAGCTCTTTGCCATCTTTATCTTCTATCGTAAAACCAGGCTTCTGCGAAGGAATCTTACAATTCAAACGCAAATATAGGACGTTTCCATCACTGGATTTGTTTTGTAAGGTGTAAATGCCTTGAAGATCATTTTCAATATAAACCCATTGTCCAGTGGGCATATTGATCTTCATTTGCTCTAGTTTTTCGAGGGTGGCTTTACTGACATCAACCACACCTTGTTGATCAACTTCTGGAACTTTGGCTTCGCCTAAGCCCACCATACTTTTGACTTTTTCAGTGGTTTTGGAAACACCAGAAGAGACTTTTTTTGCAGTTTGGCAGCCAGTACATGCAATGACTGTGCTAATAAGGAGTAGAGAGATCTTTGTGTTCATTGTTATTGGTTTAGCTTCATCGTATTTTAAACAAAATAAATCTAAACCGAAAAAAAATCAATGATTGGTCAAAATTGCGTACAAATATGCAGTTTTAATGGCGGGATCATGACTCATTATTTTATGGAAAAATATTAAATTGCATAAAAACGAGAATTTGATCAGTAAAACTGAGAATAATTTATCATTCTGTAAAATACTTTGAATATCATTATCACGTATCTAAATACCCATTTAGTCAAAAATAGGCTTAAGCTTGTATCAGACCAAAGTCGTAGCTTAGCAAAAGATAGAAGCAGGCAGTCTGCTTCAATGAGAATGGAAATGCCAACGGAAACCCTGAAAAAATATCCTCTATATATTCATTATGCAGGTAATGCCTTATTAGAGCTGCCTTTATTAAATAAAGGTTCAGCCTTCACAGAAGAAGAACGAACTCAATTTAACTTACACGGTTTAATTCCTCATGTGATCGAAAGTATCGAGGAACAAAGTCAACGTTCATACCAACAGTTCTGTTCTTTCAGTGAAGCGATCAATAAGCATATTTATTTACGAAATATTCAAGACACCAATGAAACGCTGTTTTACCACCTGATTGAAAACCACTTAAGTGAGATGATGCCAATTATCTATACACCGACAGTGGGTGAAGCATGTCAACGTTTCTCCGATATTTATCGCCGTCATCGTGGAGTATTTCTTTCCTATCCTGACCGTAAATACATTGATGAAATCATTCACAACGTAAACCGTAAAAATGTCAAAGTGATTGTGATCACAGATGGTGAGCGTATTCTTGGTTTAGGTGACCAAGGTATTGGTGGTATGGGCATTCCAATTGGAAAACTATCTCTTTACACCGCATGTGGTGGCATTAGTCCTGCTTACACATTGCCGATTACCATTGATGTGGGAACCAATAATCAACAGTTATTGAATGATCCGATTTATATGGGATGGTCGCAACCTCGTATCAGCGGGGATGAATACTATGAATTTGTCGATGAAGTGATTGCTGCGGTTAAACGTCGTTGGCCAAAAGCACTGATCCAATTCGAAGATTTTGCGCAAAAAAATGCCATGCCTTTACTTGAAAAATACCGTGATAAGATTTGTTGCTTTAATGACGATATTCAAGGAACAGCCGCAGTTTGCGTCGGCACTTTAATTGCAGCGAGTAGAGCCGCAGGTAAACAGCTCAAAGACCAGAAAATTACCTTCTTAGGGGCTGGTTCCGCAGGTTGTGGTATTGCAGAACAAATTATTGCACAGATGGTTGCTGAAGGCCTGACGGATGCTGAGGCACGTGCCAAAGTATTTATGGTGGATCGTTTTGGCTTAATCACTGAAAATCAGCCAAACTTATTAGATTTCCAACGTAAACTTGCGCAGAAACCTGAAGATGTTACACATTGGGGAAATGCTGAGGAAATCATTTCACTGCTTGATGTTGTGAAAAATGCCAAACCAACCGTATTGATCGGGGTATCCGGTCAACCAGGTTTATTTACAGAAGAAATCATTAAAACGCTGGCTGAAAACTGTGAATATCCGATTGTATTGCCTTTATCCAACCCAACTTCACGAGTTGAAGCCGTACCGGCTGATATTATTCAATGGACAGATGGTAAAGCATTGATTGCGACAGGCAGCCCATTTACACCTGTAAATTATCATGGTGAAACCTACCAGATTTCGCAGTGCAATAACTCCTATATCTTCCCTGGCATTGGTTTGGGTGTGGTAGCAGTTCAAGCAACCCGTGTTACAGACAATATGTTAATGGCTTCAAGTTCAGCTTTGGCCGATTGTTCACCGAAGTTGCAAGATATCCACGCAGATTTGTTGCCTGATTTAAATGAATTGCAGCAAGTATCTAAAATTATCGCGTTTAAAGTTGCTAAAGCGGCTATTCAAGATGGTGTAGCACCGATGATCAGTGATGAGCAATTGCTGGAAAGTATTGAACAGAACTTCTGGAAACCAGAATATCGTGACTATAAACGCGTTCCGTTCTAGAAATTTTTAAATGTTGTAAAGAAGGGGCTATACGCCCTTTTTTATTAATCTAATTTATTATGTTGTTTATTTGGTAATTTGTAATTTTTTTATAAAAAGTAATTTAGGTATATTTATATTTTTGAACATTAGTTATAATAGTATTATACAAAATTTAACATTTAAAAAATAAAATGCTTAGAAATATTAATGCCTTACTTGAAAGTTTTGGCCTGGGACTACAAACACGAGCGATCCACGTTCAATTCTCAAATCAAGCCTTAAACAGCAGTGTATTCTTGCAATGCATTCAGGGGCAACAACAGATTAATCAAGGCTTAAAGGCGGAATTACTCTGCCTTTCAACCAATGCGCATATTGCTTTAAAACAATTTATCGGGTGTCAGGTTGCAGTTGATCAAGTCACCGATTTTGGTGAATTGTACCGAACCACTGGAATTGTGACAGGGGCAAGCCAAGGGCAGAGTGATGGGGCGTTAAGCGTTTATAAATTAACGCTTGAAGATGCAACCAGTCTTTGGCATAAGCGTCGTAATAGCCGTGTTTTTATGAACAAAAGTGTTCTGGAAATATCGGAAATCTTATTTAAAGAGTGGCAAGCGAAAAGCGCCTTATTTTCTGCCAGTCTAAGTCTGGACAGTAGTGGTTTAAAAAAACAATACGATATCCGTCCTTTTGTAATGCAAGCCAATGAAACGGATTATGAGTTTTTAACTCGCTTGTGGCGCAGTGAAGGTATTAACTGGTTAGTTGATGAGTCTGTACGAATTGTGCCTATTTCGGCAACGCAGATTCAGGCACAGAAATTACGTCTGATTGATGACAATACCCAATATGAGGCAATGCCTAGACGAAGTATTCGCTTCCATCGCAGTCATGCAACAGAACGCTTTGACACGATCATCAGCCTCATTGCCCAGCGCTCAATTCAATCAACAGCAATACAAGTACAACGTTGGCAAGCGGATAGCCTTTTACAAGATCAGGGCGATAGCCAGTTAAGTAATCACCAACATAGTGATCAACAAGATAATGAAACTTTAAGTTTAGAGCAGGCTTGGACAATTAGCCCAGCTTGGACCAGTGATCTCAATGGTGAAGACCAAACCACAGTTTCCAGTTCAGCTCAAGTTGATAAATTAAATACCCAACTAACACAATACCAAGAATTACAGTCCAAATATTTTACCGCAACCAGTTCAGTGCGCGATGCGCAAGTTGGCTATTGGTTTGAATTAAGAGAACACCCTGAAATTGATCAACATGATGGTTCGGATCGTGAGTTCTTAATCTTAGGTAAGACTTTTTACAATCAAAATAACTTACCTAAAGAGTTACAAGATCAGTTATCCAAGCTGCTTAATTTAAATTACTGGAATCATTTAATTAAAGACCAGCGTCAAGCCAATGAGTTGTCTTTGGTACGCCGTAGAATCCCGATTGTTCCCGAGTATAACCCTTTAGCGCATAGACCTTCTGCGTTTCCACAACGTGCCAAAGTGGTTGGCCCGCAAGGCGAAACGATTTATGTCGATCAATGGGGGCGAATCAAAGTTCGTTTCCTCTTTACCCGTACCGATGACAATAGTCATGATGGTGGTGCAGGCTCGAATGACAATGATACAGACTCAGCTTGGGTTGATGTATTGACCTCTTGGGCGGGAGAAGGTTATGGCACAAGATTCCACCCACGAATTGGTGAAATCGTAGTGATTGATTTCTTTGATGGCAATGTCGACCGTCCATTTGTGATGGGACGTTTACATGAAGCAGAACGTCATCAAACCATGTTTGATGTCAAAGGCCAGTTGCCTGATACCAAAAAATTAAGTGGTATTCGCTCATCGGAAGTGGGTGGATCAGGTTTTAACCAACTCCGCTTTGATGATACAACAGGCCAAATCAGTACGCAGCTACAAAGTAGTCATGCAGCGACACAACTTAATCTCGGGAACTTAAGCCATCCGAAAGATAAGGAAACCAGCAATGGGCGTGGCGAAGGTTTTGAGTTAAGAACCGATGCTTATGGTGCCATGCGTGCAGGAAAAGGCATGCTTATCACGACGTATGCCCAAGAAAATGCGATTGCAGACCACTTAGAAGCAGCACAAGCGCAGTCCTTGTTAAATCAAGGTGCAGAAAGTATGAAAGTGCTGAGTGAAATAGCAGTCAAACAACAAACGGATGCCTTGAATGTTGTCAATCGTTTGCCGAAACTGATTAATTCTTTAGAACTAAAAGGTGCAAATCAGGCTTTACAGGCAACCGTGGGTTTATTTAAAAATGCTGTAGGTAGTGATCCAATTTCGGCACTGAAAAACAGTGGTGATTTTATTGAGGACATCCAGAAATTTGGTAAAGATACCAAGAATATTGTAGATGAATTTAAAGACTTTTTTAATGATTCCAAAGAGTCGATTGAGAACTTAAAGAGTTTTATTGAAAATATTGAAGAACATGGTTCGGATGTTTTAAAAGGAAAATTAACCAGTTTAAAGGACAAGTTTGATTCAGAGCCTTTATCCGCTTTAAAAGACGTGGGTAAGGTAATTGCCAATGTTGAAATTAAGGATTTTGATTTAACCAGTGTTTGTGGAACTTTTAATAAAGGCAGCAAATTGGATGTGAATCCGATGCAGGCTTTAGGCTCCTTACAGGGCTTTATGGAAAGTTATACAAAAGACTTAGAAAATAGCGGTGATAGTGCCAAACAAGAGCAAGGTAAGATTTTTCGTCAGGCATTGATGTTACTGGCTTCACCCAATGGGATTGCATTGACAACCCCAGAAGACATTGTTTTACAAGCTTCACAAGATATTGCTGAAAGTGCGCAAGGCTCAATTAATTTGAGTGCACAGAAGAATATTGTCGGTCATGCACAAGATAAGATCAGCTTGTTTGCAGCACAGAAAGGTTTAAGTGCTTTTGCTGCAAAGGGTCCGATCAAAGTTCAGGCGCAGGATGACTTGATTGAAATCATTGCGAAGAAAGTGATTAAACTGATTGCGACTGAAGACAAAATAGAGCTCACCAGCTCTAAAGAGATTGACTTAAAAGCAGGTGGGACTCAGCTTGTGGTTAATGGTAGTGGTGTCTTTATTAAAACTGGTGGAAAGTTTGAGGTGAAATCTGGACAACAGTTGTTTACCAGTGGAGCAACGGTGAATGCGCAATTGCCGAAAATGCCTGAGAGTGGGATGTATAGTAAACGCATTGATTTAAAAAATCTTGTACCAGAAAATCTCTTGAATACAGAATTAAACTATAAAATTATTAATCAAACGAAAAAAGTAGAATATATTGGTGAATTAGATGAATTTAGGACAAATCGTTTATTTTCAGACACTTCCGATCATATAGAATTTAGATTTATTGATAGCGAAAATGGAGAAAATGGAACAATGTTTATAAGTTTATTAGATCCGGATGATGAGTTATTCAGTTGCCTAAATGAAGTTGGCAGTGAAGACGATATTGATGAAAATAATGGGGGTGAGTAATGAATAAGGTAGTATCGATTTTATTATTGTTTATAGCTAGTTCTGCTTTAGCAGCTGAAAAGTGTGATTATAAAGTTCAGTTTGATGATACGATTCCTGCAAATGTCTCCTTCATAAAATTAGGGAAAGCTAAAGGCTACACGAAATTTGAAGTTAAGCCTGATTATTTTGAAACTACTATACAGGATTGCGCTTTTAAAAATAATAAATATTATATTTTATCTAGTTCAATTACTCATCCTGCAAATACATTAGCTCAATCAATCTTGGTTGTAAGTATTTTTGATAAATTTGGAAGCTTAAATGAACATAAATTTATAAATAAAAAATGGACTTGTGAGATTGATGATGGTTTTTATAAAAAAAACAATAAATTAGAAGTCCTTTATAGTTGTGCAGATAAGTCAGAAAATTTGAAATATAATAAATATGCGACTGAGGTAAAATAAATGGCTTATACATACGAAGATAAACTAAACTTTATTTCCTCAATCTATTGTTCTGTGAGGAGGATAGCATTCAAAAAAAATGTGAGTTGGGAGACTATATTAGCTCAAGCAGCCCAAGAAACTGGATGGGGAGAAAATATATTAGTAGGTACTAATAATATATTTAATATAAAAGCAGATAGGAGTTGGAAGGGTCCTAAAAGTAAACATTTAGTCTGGGAAGATAAACCTAATGGAAAGCGTGTGCAGGAATACCATGATTTTAGAAATTATAAAGATTTTGATGAAGCAATTGAAGATAGAGTTAAATTTTTAGAAGAAAATCAAAGATATCATAAATTTTTCAGTAATGGTGTAAGAGGTATATTTGAAAGGGAAGCCCAAGCATTAGAAGATGCAGGATATGCTACACATAAAGAAAAAAATAAAGCTACGGGGAATTTTGAATTAGTATATGCAGATAAATTAATAGAAGTGTTTAGAGGACCTTCAATGAGAAGGGCGATAGCCAGAGGTGAATCTAACGGACAATGCACTATTGTGAATGCTGTATTCTTGGATGATGATAATAGCAAAGAAGCAAATAAAGAAGTTGAAATTGTTATAGATGGAAATATCAGGGTAACGAAAATCACGGATAGTAATGCGATTATTAAAGGTATAGTTGTAAAGCCAAATGGAACTATTAGCTTTAAGAAAGATAATATTATTGTTCCAGCTAAAATTCCTTCAGCTAAAGCTCCAATAAATATTAAAATTACCAAAGCATCAACTCCTATAGCTGATAAATTAGACCAACATAATGGTAGTCCTTCTAGGAGAGAAAATGCTGTAGAAACTTCAAGGCAAACGCAAACTTCTACACCAACATCAAGTGCTGATAAGGGACTGACTTCTTTTAAAATAAAATTTGTAGAAAATGATACTAATAAAAGTATTGAAAACTTTTCATATGGAATTTTTTACAAAAATAAAATGAAAGAACATGTTGCTGATAGTAAAGGTGAAGAACAGATTCGTGCAGAATCTGGTGAAAAAATAGTGATTTACGTTAAAGATTCTTTTGGAAAATTAAATCAAAAAATTGAAGAATTTAATGTTCAAGAAAATGTATTAAAAGTCATTAAAATTCCTATTAGAGAAATAAAAGTATTGGTAATGGACCACTCTTCAACAAAGGCAATGGAAAATTATCATATTATTTCAGAATATAGAGGTTCAAAGAAAAATAAATACACAAGAAATGACGGTACAATCATTTTAAAAGGCTTAGCTGGATTTGGAGTGAAATTAACTATACCTTCAGGTCAGATTGTATTGCCAGAAACATATTTTGATAATAAAGTTTTATTTTATAAGCGAGCTTTGTTTGAAAAATATGAAAAACCTATTTTGACTAAACCAACAACAACTCCACCATTAAAAACAGATGGAGATATTGTTGTTTCAAAAAATAAAACTGCCCCAATATCACAAAATGATGTGCGTGGAAATAACGGACATCCTATTAAATTAGTCAGTAAAGAAGGTACATTTGAAGTTGAAACTTATTTAGACACTACAAAAGCGCTAGCATCTAATTTAAGTTATGAAATAGTTTATAAAGGGCAATCCCGTGTTCATATCAGTGGAAGTAATGGGCGTAAATTACATAAATGTGAGATAAATCAGGAAATAAGTATAAAGTATAAAAGTGGCAATAAAATATTAATTGAGAAGTATACTGTAATTGAAAATATGTCTCCTATTAAGATTTATATAACAAAATCTAAAGGTAAATTTAATAAAGCAATTTTTGCCCAAACTTTAAGAGCAAATTCTACAGCAAAAAGTCGTGGATTATGTGCAATGTATGTACGATTAGCTTTTGAAGCAGCTGGCGGAAAAGTTAATCCTAGACCTGGTTCTGCTTATCAATATGTAAGAGTTATGCAGGAAAATGAATTTAGAGAAGTAGATAAAGAGGGATATACACCACAAATAGGTGATATATATATTATTGATAGATTTGGATCACACGTGCATGGACATATTTCTGGTTATGATGGATCTCAATGGATATCGGACTTTAGACAAAATGGAATAAATATCTATAGAGGGCGACCTGCCATTAGCTACAGAGTTTTTCGGTATTATGATTAGAGGATAAATATGCTTACTGATTTTAAAAAACTGCTATATGTAATTTTTTTAACTTTTTTTTGTTTTGGTTGTGATTCAAAACATGCTGCACATGAGTCTAAAGAAAAATTGGATTCTATAAGTAAAGAAAGTATAAACCATAATGAAGTTGATATAGTATCTTTTATTTTAAACTTTTATAAAATATATTCTCCTTTTGATTTGGGTGGAAATAACGAAAATAAATTGAGTGATTTTATATCAAAGCATGGTGATGAATTTTTAACAAAAAAATTGAAATTATTGATTTTAGAGGATATTAAATGTACGCAAGAAGGTTATGTCTGTAACTTGGATATGGACCCATTTTATAATAGTCAAGATAAAATCGTATTGTCAAATGTCACAAAGCAAAATGATAAAACTGTAAATGTTTTATTTGATAATAAAAGTAAATTAATAATTTTATTAGATTGTGATGGGAAGTGTTTGATTTCAAATATTATTTATCCAGATGGATCTAACTTGGAAGAAAAATTGAAACAGAAGGATTGAGTCAAAGAGAGAATATGATTCTAGCATTAAAAAGAGTATTAAGAATACTCTTTTTTTTTAATATTTTTATAAATTTTTTGTCATAATTTTCAATGGAAAATAATAAATTATTTTGATATTAATTTTTGTAAAAAATGAGATACTTAATAATATGGTTATTATGTTTCAGGTGATTTAAATTAGATTATGAGATTACTGCTAATCATGCAAATCCAGATTCTAGGAAAAATTTTATAAAAATTATCAATAGAAAAAAGTGAGATAGAAAATGGAAAAACAGTTTAGTGTATTAATATTTTTAAGTTTATTTGTTATTACAGGTTGTAGTGCAAAATCAGTTGAAAAGGATGCGGTATTAAAATTAAAAGTTGAACGTTGTGGTTTCGATTATGATATAGAGAATTACTATTGCAAAGCAGATAAATTAGACTTATATAAGAAGAGTGTTGGAAATAAAGTGGATTTTAATAAAAATTATACGATAATTAAAATAAATGATGGAAAATATTATCGACTAGTTGCACTTAATCAGAAGGATTTAAAGGTCTACCCTTTAAATTATCAAATAGGTTATAAGTCTAAATTTGATTATTCGGTGAATAATGATAGCTTGTGTGTTACAGGCGATTTTTATGCATATAGAGATGATTACAGTCATTCAAAGTTGTGTTTTAAGGTGATAAATGGAAGTTTTGTAAAAACAAATATTTCTGAAAATTTACCCAAAAGTACTAAAGAAAGCAATTTAAAAAAGATATTAATTCCTAATGCTTCAAATTACTTCTTGAAGTGTTTAAAAAGCAACTCTGAAAGTAAATGTGAGAAGCTAAGTGATTTGGAAAATCATGTATATAGTTTGAACGATGTGAAAAATATGTCGCCAGAAATTCATACGATCTTAAGTCAGAATAAAATTAATAATTTAAATTTAGATGGAGTTAAATTTATACCAGATATAGGAGATTCACAATTTGTGATTGGTGAAAAATATCATGACACAGATAATGGATCGACGACTTTATTCTATTTGATTAAAATAAAGCCAAAGATAGAAGTTTATAATCTTTAAGAAAGCTATGCTATTGATGGTAAATATAACTTAAGCTATAAAGATTCTGCGGGGAATAATAAAAATATAAAATTAAATTAATCTATAATATTTATAGTTAATTTCTGGATGAAAAGCAGCTTCATAAAGTTGCTTTTTCATTTAAAATATAGAGAAACTTTCGATTTCGATCATATAAAATTTAAACTGAAGGCTTTCTATCTTTAATTGCTATAATGGGTGTCTATGAAAAAATTAATCTTAATATCCTTGCTGTTATTCAGTATGGGTGGTCTTGCATTTGCTCAACCTAACACTTCCTGTAAAAATGATGATGAAAGCCTCATATGTATTAGAAGTAGTTCAAAGGCTGTCACTAATGAAATGAAAAAAGTGATCCTTAATATTGAGGAATCGACTGATAATCTGCAAAAATTTCAAATATCTCAATTGAAGTGGTTAGCTTATAAAAATGCATACTGTAAAGATTTTATGGGTGAAGAAGCAACCAATGCTCAAGGCGATGGTGCAACCATAATAATTGAATCATGTTTGCTCGATATTGATAAAGCAAGACTAGACGAACTTAAACGATTAAATAAAGTTTATTTAGCTCAATAAATGAATTTTATAAGACGTATAAACCAAAGAGGTTAGATGTCTTTTGCCTTTTTATTTATGACTGTTATATCTTTTTAAGGGTTTTGGTAACTGGACTTTAATATTAATTTTGGAGTATAAAATGAAAAAAATATTTATTATATTTCTTGTTGTTTTGAATTCGATTTATATGACTAATTCGCTAGCTAAGCCAAATGATAGTGAGGAATCATGTAATACAAATAACATAGTAGCAAATAATTTTAAAAAGACATTCCCTGTGATGTTGCCTATTTCATCAAAGAGTAAATTAAAAAGAGAAAATACAATTTCCTTCTCTCAATTTTCTAATAGTTTTTTACAAAAACTTTCAGAAAATCATGGTGATTTTGTGCCATTTGGAGGAGCGATAAGATTACCAGATATTTGTAATAAAACGGTTTTTATTGCTTATTTTACTGATGAAGGAGAGGTGGAAAATTATAGTCTTAATGTATTTAAAGATGGTAAGGGACATTCTGTGAATTTTGGAACGGGATCAGAATTCTGGATTGATAAAAAATATAATATTAAGGTTAAAAGCTATGATGGTAAGTTAGCTAAAATAAACTATTATAAAATTTCTGATGATGGCATTATTATGAAAAGTAAAAGTCCTTTCAATTAGTTGTCTAAAATACTAGATATTACTTTTTTTAAAATGAAATTTAATTAATAATTTCAATGAATAGCCATAAGGAAAAAGCATCATATGTTGATGCTTTTGCTATGAGTACAAAAATTATATTAGACTTCTTGCGAAAGTATAAATTGTTTATAATAGCTTTATGAGATATGAAAATTTAACAAAGTTCGATGATATTGAGTTCAAACGTTTAGTCGGAGTGACATGTCCTTTATTTTGTAAAATGGATCTCGTTTTACAAGAGGCTGAGCGTTTTAAGAAAAAAATTTGGCCGTCCTCACAACTTAGCAATTGAAGATCAATTGTTATTAACATTGAAGTACTTATGATCTTATAGTATTCAGCTTGAATTGTCTGCTGAGTTTGCAATAGCTGAAAGCAACGTTAATCGAACCATCCAAAAAATTGAGAACTGGCTTATACAGTCTAGAGTATTTTTATTACCTAAAAGAAATCAATACATTACAGATCATGACTTTGTTATTGTGGAGGTAACAGAATCTGAGATAGAACGTCCTAAACAAAAAAATTAAGTTGTATAACGGTAAAAAGAAAAAATCCAATAGCTAATCAAACAATGACCATATAGCATATAGATTGTTATTTATATAAAGTCAGGCATTTAGTAGAAAATATGTTTTGTAGATTAAAGTAGTTTTGAGAAATAGCCACTTGATATGACAAATTAAAACGGAACTATGAAATTTCTGTTGCATTAGCTTGCATATTTTTATGGCTCCACTTGTAGGTTAAATTATGAACCCTAAATGTCAACAGATCCTAAATATTTCGAAGGAATTCAACTTGTTTAAAAGTATTTACCAAAAGATATTTATTATTATTTTCTTAAGTTTTAGCACTTATGCTGGTGCGGATAATATTAAGCGAAATGATAAAAATAGTGATGGTTTAGATATAACGCATTTACCTTATAACTCTCAAGATCATTTGAAATGTTTGGAAAATAACTCTAAAGATAATTGCCAATCAGTAAATTTAATTTCTTCTAGTAAACTTACTCATGCTTATAATTTTATAAATTCTCAATATGGGCGTGGGGTTGTTCTACCTGAAAGTAGTGATCGGAAGTTGATAGTTATTTCGCCTTTTTCAGATGAAAGCGAAACACTTTTAAATATAAACATTGTTGATAAATTTGGAGTTGTCACAGAAAAAAGTTTATCTGAAAAAACAAAGTTTATTATAGATAAAAACTATAATTTAATTTATATCAAAAATGGAAAAACGATAAAAGAAAAATTATAAAAGTTCTGGGCTTTAATGTAAATTAGGAGCCCAGTTATTCAATGCTATTTACATTTATAGGAAGCCTATATTAAAGATCTTTCATAAATAAAAAAATGATCATGTGGAGTGAATTATATTGGTATTGAAAGTTCCTTCTCCCTATGGGAGAAGGTTAGGATGAGGGTGCTTTTATGTTGATTTATGGTTTTAAAAAGCACTTATGAAAGAAGTCTATTGATGATATTTAGTTTAGGGAAAAACCTTTTTTCTTTATTTTATTTTTGATAGTCGGCTGTTCTTAATAGAAAATGAACACCTTGATTAATGAAAAATAATATAATTTTCAGAATGTTGAGATTATTTTTTAAATTAATAAGCAGCTTTATAAAGCTGCTTATTTAATGGATTTCTATCAATCTTCCAAAATCTCTTCCAATACTTCTTCATTCGGTGCAAAGAAGTACGCACCATCGACAGGAGTCACAAAGTGTAATAAACGGTCATGAATTCCATCGCCTTGAGTACCAAACATATTGACTAACATACGATCAATACGGGTTAAATCTTTGGTATAAGCAATAAAAAATAAGCCTTGCTCACCTTGTCCATCGCCATAAGGAAGAGAGTGACGCAGAATTTCTAATTCTTCACCTTCATTATCTTCGATAACAACACGAGCAATATGGGCATTTTCAGGTTTGTGTTCATCGTCCATCTCAATACTTTCTAATTTAGAACGACCAATCACATTTTCCTGTGCATCTACTTTTAAGCGTTTCCATTTTTCAAGTTCATGGACATAACGCTGCGCAAAAATAAAAGATCCATCTTCGAAAATACCTGAATCTTCACCCAATAAAGCAGTCTCCGCACGATCATCTGGAAATTGAGGATTTTCGGTACCATCAATAAATCCCGTTAGGTCACGACCATCGAGATAACGGAAACATACACGTTCGTCTAAAACTTCAACTTGATCTTGGATACCATCAAAAAAGGATTGGCTCAGTGCAAAACAAATGTCAGTACGTGCAGAAGCAATGTGAATTAGAACATCTGCAGGAACAACGGGCATTTCAAATGCGCCCTGAATTGGTTCTAACTGTTTAAAGCCTTCAGGTGAAGTATGATAAAGCTTTGACCATAGTTCTGGACCAAAAGCGATTGCAGTTTTAATCTCAGCTTCGGGGTGTTGCGTGATCAGGCGATCACGAGTGCTTAACAAGGCATTGAGACGCTTTTTTAAGCCATCAATAGACAGATTTTTTAAATTTAAAACGATGAAACGCGCATGGTCAGAGGGTAAAGGTAAAATTACAGATTGGGCTGTCATATCGAGATGGCTCCTCAATTTTTATTTATCAATACTCTTATTGTGCATGATCAAGTAACAGCTGAATAGTAAAGTCTTATACTTTTTACCAATTAAATTAATCGAAATGTATCGTTTTAAAACCGCTATAATAGCGTGTTCAAAGTTTTCTATTCTTTTGTTATGTCCTATCAAGTCTGGTTTGCCTATATGTTGGCGTGCTGGGTGATCAGTATTTCACCTGGTGCGGGTGCGATCGCGTCTATGTCGAGCGGTCTTAATTATGGTTTTCGCCGTGGTTATTGGAATGCAATCGGTTTACAACTGGCATTGTTGGTTCAAATTGCGATTGTCGCAGCAGGTGTTGGGGTATTATTTGCAACCACACCATTGGCATTTTTCGTGGTGAAATGGTTTGGGGTTTTATATTTATTGTATTTAGCTTACATACAATGGACAACGAAAACACAGTCGATAGATATCCCGACTGAGCAACCGACAAAATCTATTCCCAAGCTGATCTTATATGGCTTTATTGTCAATATCAGTAATCCAAAAGCCATCGTCTTTTTACTTGCTGTTTTGCCACAATTTCTAGACTTGTCTAAACCACAATGGATTCAATATGTGATTATGGCAGTGACCATGATCATGATTGATTTGATAGTCATGGCTGGTTATACGGGATTGGCAGCCAAAGTGTTAAGACTATTAAAATCACCCAAACAACAAAAATATATGAACCGTACTTTTGCCGTATTGTTTAGTTGTGCCGCTGGCTTATTGAGTTTGGTTCACCAATAAAAATATAGGCGATTAACTGCTTGATATGTTAGAGATTTGATCATATAAATAAGCCATTGTTTCGAGGATGCTTTGAATTATTTAGAATTTTATCTGTATGCCATTAGTGTGATTATCATGATTGCAACGCCTGGTCCAGTCATGATCTTGGTTGCAAGTGCAGGTTTAAAAGGTGGCTACCGACAGTCTTTACTGACCATTATTGGGACAAATTTGGCCTCTTTGGTATTGATCACAGCTTCTATTTTAATTTTAAAGGGCATGTTTAGTGTCAATGAAGCACTTTTCTTGATCATTAAAGTTTTAGGATGTCTTTATATTGCCTATCTAGGTTATGGAATTCTAAAAGAAGTATTATCTCAGCAGGAGCATCAACTCAATACAATGTTGTCGCCTGTAGATGGTGGTCTTAGCAAAGGTTTTTTAGTGGGTATCTCAAATCCTAAAGATATCATTTTCTTTTCATCATTTTTTCCGCAGTTTATTCATATTCATGCTGATATAAATACCAGTCTGGTTATCTTAGTCGTGACATGGATTATTTTAGATTTTCTCACGTTATCTTTGGTCTATCTGTCGTTTAATAAGCTTTCTAAAAGTCAAATTTATCCAAAAATATTAGGGCTTTGCGGATTAATTCTGATTGTCATTGCTGTATATGGATTATATGTTTCGTTAAAAAGCATGGTTTAAATATTGATTGGGGCCTAAAGATGGAATTGATCCATCAAGCGATCTTTCTTACTTTCATTACACAGAAAATCACCGCAAATAGCAAAGACATGGTTAATACGATGCTTAGCCCTGTAGAGATGTTCAACGCAGCACTTGACCATAACCCCACCGTCACCCCAATTTGAGCAATCACAAATGCCCCTATCACCATTTGTTTCGGTGAGTGAGAAATAAGACGTGAAGCAAGTGCGGGGATGACCAATAACGCCCCCATCAATAACGAACCAACGGCACGTAAAGCGAGTACGGTGAATAAAGCCAATAACAACATAAAAATTAAGCGCTGCCATTTGGCGTTTACGCCTTCACTTACTGCAATATCAGGATCAATCGCAATTTGAATTTGTGCTTGCCAGTAACGGTAGAGAACAGCTAAAGCAACAATAATCACAGTTGCAAAAATAGGCAGGTCAGACCACTCAATTGTTAACAAATCACCAAATAAATAACTTAATAATTCAGGACGTAATGCGGGTAAATGTTGAATTAACAATAGACCAGAACAAAGTAAGGTGGCAGCACATAATGCAAGTAAGGCGTCATTGGGTAAACGAGGGTCATGTAGAACCCAAAGTACAGCCACCAAGAGAATTGCGGTAAAGCTAACACCGACCCAAAGAGGTAAACTCAAAACAGCAGCTAAAGCGACACCCAGCAGGGTACCATGTGCCATGGTGTCAGCAAAAAAAGACATTCTGCGCCATAGCATTAAACAACCTAGCGGAGCGGTTAGAAACACTAAAAGTGTTCCCATAATCCATGCAGGTAACAGTAATTCTAACCATTCCATCATGGTTTAAGCTTCCGGTTCTGGGTGAATGTGTGGATGTGGGCCATGTTCACAAGTTTTGGCCGAGTCACCATGCGCACAATGATCATGATGGTGTTGGTAAAAAGCATGGTATTTTCCAAAAGTATCGCCAAACAAAGCTTGATACTCTGGATGTTGTTGAATACTGTCAGGTAAACCACTACAGCAAATGTGTTTATTTAAACAGACAACTCGCTGAGTGCCTTGCATGACCCACTGTAAATCATGAGACACGATTAAAATGGCACAACCATAACGTTGTGGCAGGCTACGCACATATTCATACAGTTCAGCTTCAGACTGGATATCTAAACCTTGCATAGGTTCATCTAAAACCAAAATATCGGGTTGGCGTAATAAAGCACGGGCCAATAAAACCCGCTGACGTTCACCACCTGAAAGTTGTTGTACTTTGGCATACTCTAATTTGGCAATACCAGTATCTCGTATGATTTCAGCTTTAATGGCCTTATCACATTTCTCAAGATCAAGTAGATCTTTAACTCTTAAAGGTAAGCTATGAGAGGGATTAAATTTTTGTGGTACATACGCCAGTTTAATTTTTTTTTGGCTGATAATTTTACCTGCATTGGGTTTTAAAATACCTAATAATACTTTGATCAGGGTTGATTTACCTGCGCCATTCGGACCAATAAGCGTGACAATTTCTTTTTCTTGTAATGAAAAATCTATATTTTTTAGAATGTCACGATCATCAATTCGGACATTAATCTGTTGCAGTTGAACGAGAGGGGAGTTTAGGCTTTGTTCGAGCACTGCTGACATATTCCTGAAATCTCAATAATACTGTGATGTGCATTGAAGTGATCTGACTTTGCTAAATGATCTAATTCTTGAATCAAACCTTTTGCTGAAGCTTCTTTCACTGTATGACATTCAGTGCAAATTAAAAATGCGGCTTGATGTCCTTCACGTGGGTGACAACAAGGGATATAAGCATTAATAGAAGTTAATCGGTGAATAAAACCTTTTTCTAAAAGAAAATCTAAGGTTCTATACACAGTAGGTGGCGCAGCTGGACGTTCTGCAGCACCTTTCATCTTGGCTAGCAGATCATAAGCACCAACAGGACCTGAGGCATTCAAAATTAATTCAAGTACTTCTTTACGTAAGGGGGTAAGGCGGGCACCTGAGGTTGCACAAAGGTTTTCTGCTTCTGATAAACGAGCTTCTACATTGAGATGATCGTGTACACCATGCAAAGTATCATGCTGTTCGTGTGAACATAAGCTCATATCAGACCTCAAAACTTGTTATTTGAATGGAAGAGAATCGCAAATATTAACATGAAGCTCTATCAACTTACGAATAGCGTAGGTATTTTTTAACTTCTGTTATACTATAACATAAATTTTTTTTGGTAATACACTCCATGAATCGCATTATTGCCTTTTGCTTATGTGCATTATTAACTAGTGTTACTTGGGCTCAAGCGCCTTTAGTGGTATCAACTCACCCTATTTATTTGATTGCAAAAGAAATAACAGAAGGCGTGGAAGAGCCAGTTTTACTTTTGAGAAATCAAACAGGGCATGATGTGCAACTTACACCAGATAATCGTAAAACGATTATGGATGCTTCATTGGTGATTTGGCTGGGAAAAGAACATGAAGCGCCTTTGGAAAAGGTGTTGGGAGAAAATGCTAAGGCCATTTCAATACTCAATTCAGGCATTATCCAAGCGCTTCCATTAAGAAGTCCAAAAGGTATTGCACTTAAAGATACCATTGATACACATGTCTGGTTAGACCCTAACAATGCCGTACGTATTGGATTCTTTATTGCAGCCTTACGTTCACAACAACATCCTGAAAACAAAGTAGCATACTGGAATAACGCTAAGAAGTTTGCCAGTGAAATGCTGCGAGTCTCACAGAAAAGTATCAGTGCGGGTACGGCACGTCCATATTGGGCTTATCATGATGCTTACCAATATTTAGAGCGTTCATTAAACTTGAAATTTGCAGGGGCGATGACAGATGATCCACATGTTGCACCAACTGTAACCCAAATTAAGTTTTTAAATGACACGCGACCTTACAAAAAAATGTGTTTACTTGCAGAAGGCAGTGCAAGCCCGAGTCAGTACCGAAAATTGGGTGAAATTTCATTTCAAGCGGTAGACGAAACTTTGGCTAAACAACAAGATTTTGTGGTTGCATGGCAGACTTTGGCTCAACAAACACAAGCTTGCGTACTTAATGCACGGAAATGATGCAAAAAATAATCAACAATTGTTCATATGCAAAGCAACCTGTATATCGAAAAAAACACGACTAAGGTCGGGAAAAGATTGCATGTTCAGGGGTGTAACTCTATAATGCCTGCGATTAAAAACGATCATCAGCTAAACTTGTCAAGCATTTATGCTGTGAGTGGATAAAAAATGAGCCAAACTAGTCGCTTGATTGACCGACGATTAGCAAAAGCTTTGGTCTATTTGCAAGCGTTTATGATTCCTGTTTCAGCCTTGGTAGCGTGGGTCTTGAAAGACTCGACTGCGGCTCTGAGTGCAGCGTTAGGTGCACTGATATGTTGGCTTGCCAGTTGTTATTTTTCTTGGCAGTCGTTTCGAGCAGCAGGGGCACGTGCTTCAAAACAAGTTCTTTCGAACATGTATAGAGGCTTAATGGGCAAATTTGCAATTGTGATCGTTGGTTTCATTTTAATTTTATGCAATGTCAAACCGTTATCTCCGGTGGCATTGTTTTGTGGTTTTATTCTCGTTCAAGCGATGTCGTGGATTGCTCCTTTTTGGGTAGCACGACAACAAAAACGAGTATAAGCGCAGCAGAAATTGAAAATTTTTTTGGGGATTAACGAGATATCATGCAGCACGCGATATTCGTTAACTCTATTTATTATTTGACATTGACCAGGTGTGATTTATGGCTGCTGAAGAACATGCCCTGACTTCGACCGAGTATATCAAGCATCACTTGACCAATATGACCTATGGCAAAATGCCAGATGGTACTTGGAAATTGGCTGAAAGTGGTGCAGAAGCTCAACAGATGGGGTTCACTGCTATTCACTTGGATTCAATGGGTTGGTCAATTGGCCTTGGTGTGATTTTCTGTTTGATATTCTGGTGTGTAGCGAAAGCTGCAAACTCTGGTGTTCCTACCAAGTTCCAGTCTGCAATCGAAATGATTATCGAGTTTGTTGACTCAAGTGTTCGTGATACGTTTCATGGTAAATCACGTTTAATTGCACCTTTAGCCCTCACAATTTTTGTGTGGATTTTCTTGATGAATGCGATGGATTTACTTCCAGTAGATTTCATTCCGCATCTTGCAGGAATTATTGGTTCAAACGTATTTGGTATGGATCCTCACCACGTTTACTTTAAGATTGTTCCATCTACAGACCCTAACATTACCCTTGGTATGTCTTTGTCTGTATTTGCACTGATCTTGTTCTATAGTATTCGTGAAAAAGGCATCGGCGGTTTCGTTGGTGAATTGGCACTTAACCCATTTAATCCAAGTAACCCAGTTGCAAAAGCGTTATTGATTCCAGTGAACTTAATTCTAGAATTAGTAACATTCCTTGCACGTCCAATTTCATTGGCACTCCGACTATTCGGTAACATGTATGCGGGTGAGTTAATCTTCATTCTTATCGCGTTGTTACCTTTCTGGATCCAGTGGGCGTTGTCTGTGCCTTGGGCTATCTTCCACATTCTTGTTATTACATTGCAAGCCTTCATTTTCATGATGCTAACAATCGTATACTTGAGCATGGCAAGCGAAAAACATTAATGGTATTGCCTAACTGTCATCCGGTGGTTAGGTATAATTTTTTTACTTTAATTTGGTATAAACCTAACCTCTGAGGAATTATCATGGAACTCACTTTAGGTCTAGTTGCAATTGCATCTGCTATCTTGATCGCTTTTGGTGCTTTAGGTACTGCGATTGGTTTTGGTCTTTTAGGCGGCCGTTTCCTTGAAGCTGTTGCTCGTCAACCAGAATTGGCTCCACAACTTCAAACTCGTATGTTCTTAATCGCAGGTCTTCTTGATGCTGTGCCTATGATCGGTGTTGGTATTGGCTTGTTCTTCATCTTCGCTAATCCATTTGTAGGTTAATCAGCTTAATTCCGAAATTCACTATTTGAGGAATTTGCAATGAATATCAACCTCACATTGTTTGGCCAAGCGATTGCATTTGCGATATTTGTCGCATTCTGCATGAAGTTTGTATGGCCACCACTAATCAATGCGATTAGTGAGCGTCAGCGTAAAATCGCTGATGGCTTAAATGCTGCAGAGAAAGCGAAAGCTGATCTTGCTGATGCACAAGCACAAGTTAAGCAAGAAATTGATGCGGCGAAAGCACAAGCGGCTCAATTGATCGAACAAGCGAACCGTCGTGCGGCACAATTGGTCGAAGAAGCGCGTACTCAAGCATCTGCTGAAGGTGAGCGTATTCGTCAACAAGCGAAAGATGCTGTTGACCAAGACATCAATTCTGCTCGTGAAGAATTACGTCAACAAGTTGCTGCTCTTGCAGTTGCTGGTGCAGAGAAAATTCTGAACCAACAAGTTGACGCAGAAGCTCATAATGCCATGCTGAATCAGCTGGCTGCTAAACTTTAAGAGAGGCGAATATGGCTGAATTCTTGACGTTGGCACGCCCATACGCTAAAGCAGCATTTGCTTATGCATCTGAGCAAAATGCAACTGACGCTTGGTCAAATGCATTACAACTGCTCAGTGCTGCGGTGCAAGATGAAGCATTCTCCGCTTATTTAAATCGCCCTGAGTTGACACCTGCTGAGCAGGTTGATCTTTTTGCGAAAGTTTTAGGTAATGAACAAACTGCGGCTGTGTCAAACTTTTTGACACTTCTTGCAGACAATGGCCGTTTGGCATTGTTACCTGAAATTGACACAGAATTTGAGCAACTCAAATCGCAAAATAACAACACTGTAGATGTTGTGATTGAATCCGCTTTTCCATTGGATTCAGTACAAGAACAGAAGTTGGCTCATGCGTTAGAAAAACGCTTGAACAGCGCTGTGAAAGTTACAGTTGAAGTAAATCCAGCATTGATTGCTGGTGTTGTTATTCGTGCAGGCGACCAAGTGATAGATGATTCTGCGCTTAGCAAGCTTGAAAAAATGCGGACTCGTCTTCTAGCGTAATTGTTAAAAATAACTACGTCTAAAGAAGACTGAACTTTAAAAAGATTGAGGTATAGCGCAATGCAACAACTGAATCCATCCGAGATCAGTGCGCTCATTAAACAGCGTATCGGCGATCTGGACACCAGCGCGACCGCTAAGAACGAAGGGACCATTGTTATGGTTTCCGACGGTATTGTGCGTATTCACGGCCTTGCTGATGCAATGTACGGTGAAATGATCGAATTCGACGGCGGCTTATTTGGTATGGCACTGAACCTAGAACAGGATTCAGTGGGTGCCGTTGTCTTAGGTAACTACTTAAGCCTTCAAGAAGGTCAAAAAGCTCGTTGCACAGGTCGTGTATTAGAAGTTCCGGTTGGTCCAGAACTTTTAGGCCGTGTAGTAGATGCTTTGGGTAACCCGATTGATGGTAAAGGCCCTATTGATGCAAAACTTACTGATGCTGTTGAAAAAGTAGCACCAGGTGTAATTTGGCGTCAATCAGTGGATCAACCTGTACAAACTGGTTATAAATCAGTAGATACAATGATCCCTGTTGGTCGTGGTCAGCGTGAGTTGATCATCGGTGACCGTCAAACTGGTAAAACAGCGATGGCGATCGATGCGATCATTGCTCAAAAACAATCAGGCATTAAGTGTGTATACGTTGCGATTGGTCAAAAACAATCAACAATTGCAAACGTAGTACGTAAGCTTGAAGAAACTGGCGCTATGGCGTACACAACTGTTGTAGCAGCTGCTGCAGCTGATCCTGCAGCAATGCAGTATCTTGCTCCATATGCTGGTTGTACAATGGGCGAGTACTTCCGTGACCGCGGTGAAGACGCACTTATCATTTATGATGACTTGTCTAAACAAGCTGTTGCTTACCGTCAAATTTCATTGCTTCTTCGTCGTCCACCAGGTCGTGAAGCTTATCCAGGTGATGTGTTCTATCTTCATTCACGTCTACTTGAACGTGCTTCTCGTGTATCTGCTGACTATGTTGAGAAATTCACTAATGGTGAAGTTAAAGGCCAAACTGGCTCATTAACTGCATTGCCAATTATTGAAACTCAAGCGGGTGACGTATCTGCATTCGTACCGACAAACGTAATTTCGATTACTGATGGTCAGATCTTCTTAGAAACATCATTATTCAACGCAGGTATTCGTCCTGCTGTGAACGCGGGTATCTCTGTATCGCGTGTTGGTGGTTCTGCTCAAACGAAGATCATCAAAAAATTGTCTGGTGGTATCCGTACTGCTTTGGCGCAATACCGTGAATTGGCAGCATTTGCTCAGTTCGCTTCTGACCTTGATGAAGCAACTCGTAAGCAACTTGAGCATGGTCAACGTGTAACTGAATTAATGAAGCAAAAACAATATGCTCCATATTCAATTGCTGACCAAGCTGTTTCAATTTATGCATCTAACGAAGGCTACATGGCTGACGTTGAAGTGAAGAAAATCGTAGACTTTGATACTGCGTTAATTTCTTACTTCCGTTCAGAACATGCTGCGTTAATGCAAAACATCGATGAAACTGGTAACTACGACAAAGACATCGAAGCTGCAATCAAAGCAGGTATTGAAAGCTTTAAAGCGACTCAAACTTACTAATTTCAATGTATGTTGTTGTTAGTTATGGTTTGGTTCACGGATCAACCTTCGGAAGCTCGAAAGGGCTTTCGAATACTAGGTTAAGCGTATGGCAAATTTAAAAGAAATTCGCGCCAAAGTAGCTAGTATCAAGAGCACGCAAAAGATTACTCGCGCGATGCAAATGGTAGCAGCTTCTAAGATGCGTCGTGCGCAAGAGCGCATGGCTCAGGGCCGTCCGTATGCCGAAAATATGCACCGTGTAATTGCTCATTTGGTCCAAGCGAATCCTGAATACAAACATCGCTATATGGTTGAACGCCCTGTAAAACGCGTTGGCTATATCATTGTTTCTTCAGATCGTGGTCTTGCTGGTGGTTTGAACATTAATTTGTTCAAAAAAGTGGTAAAACACGTACAACAGCAACAAGAGCAGTCAATTGAAGTTCAATTTGCTTTAATTGGTCAAAAAGCGGTTTCGTTTTTTAAAAACTACGGCGGTAAAGTACTTGGCGCAACTACGCAAGTAGGTGATGCTCCAAGTCTTGAACAGTTAACTGGTTCTGTACAGGTGATGTTAGATGCATTTGATAAAGGCGAGTTAGATCGTATTTATCTTGTGTCAAACGGCTTTGTCAATGCCATGACTCAAAACCAAAAAATCGAACAACTTGTTCCTTTAGCTGCGGCTGATACGGACGAGGATCTTAACCGCCAATATGGTTGGGATTATCTATATGAACCAGAAGCTGAAGAGCTTTTAAATGGTTTATTGGTTCGTTACATTGAGTCTATGGTTTATCAAGGTGTGATTGAAAACATCGCATGTGAGCAGTCTGCTCGTATGGTTGCAATGAAAGCTGCAACTGACAACGCAGGTGATCTTATCAAGAGCCTACAACTCATTTATAACAAGCTGCGTCAAGCCGCGATTACTCAGGAAATTTCTGAGATCGTTGGTGGTGCCGCTGCCGTTTAACATTATTTTGAATTGAGGAGACAGCAATGAGTAGCGGTCGTATCATTCAGATCATCGGCGCGGTTATCGACGTCGAGTTTGAACGCAATAGCGTTCCTAAGATCTATGACGCTCTCCAAGTTGACGGTACTGAAACTACTTTAGAAGTTCAGCAACAACTTGGTGATGGTGTAGTTCGTACCATCGCAATGGGATCTACAGAAGGTCTTAAACGTGGTCTAAACGTATCTAATACTGGTGCACCTATTTCTGTACCTGTAGGTACTGCATGTTTAGGTCGTATCATGGACGTTCTTGGTCGCCCAATCGACGAAGCTGGTCCAGTTGCGACTGAAGCGCGTTTGCCGATTCACCGTCAAGCACCTTCTTATGCTGAACAAGCTGCTTCTACTGATCTTTTAGAAACTGGTATTAAAGTCATTGACTTACTTTGCCCGTTTGCTAAAGGTGGTAAAGTTGGTTTATTCGGTGGTGCCGGTGTTGGTAAAACTGTAAACATGATGGAATTGATCAACAACATCGCGAAAGCTCACTCAGGTTTATCTGTGTTTGCTGGTGTTGGTGAGCGTACTCGTGAAGGTAATGACTTTTACCACGAGATGAAAGATTCTAACGTTCTTGACAAAGTAGCAATGGTCTACGGTCAGATGAATGAGCCACCAGGTAACCGTTTACGCGTAGCGTTAACTGGTTTGACCATGGCTGAATACTTCCGTGATGAGAAAGATGAAAACGGTAAAGGCCGTGACGTATTGTTGTTCGTTGACAACATTTACCGTTACACATTGGCTGGTACTGAAGTATCTGCTCTTTTAGGTCGTATGCCATCTGCAGTAGGTTACCAACCGACGCTTGCAGAAGAGATGGGTGTTCTTCAAGAACGTATTACATCGACTAAGTCTGGTTCGATTACATCTATCCAAGCGGTATATGTACCTGCCGATGACTTAACAGATCCATCGCCTGCAACTACATTTGCTCACTTAGATGCAACTGTAGTATTGAGCCGTGACATCGCATCTTCTGGTATTTACCCAGCGATCGATCCACTTGACTCTACTTCACGTCAGTTAGATCCACTTGTTGTTGGTGCTGAGCATTATGAAATTGCACGTTCTGTACAGAACGTATTGCAACGTTATAAAGAGCTTAAAGACATCATCGCAATCTTGGGTATGGACGAGTTAGCAGAAGAAGATAAGTTGATTGTTTACCGTGCGCGTAAAATCCAACGTTTCTTCTCTCAACCGTTCCACGTAGCTGAAGTGTTTACTGGTGCTCCTGGTAAACTTGTACCACTTAAAGAAACAATTCGTGGCTTTAAAGGTCTTCTAGCTGGTGAATACGATCACATCCCAGAACAAGCGTTCTATATGGTTGGTGGTATTGACGAAGTGATCGCTAAAGCCGAGAAGCTTTAATTAGCAACTCTAATTTAGGAGATTCACATGTCGACTATGCAATGTGATGTTGTAAGTGTTAATGAGTCTTTGTACTCAGGCACTGTGACAATGCTTATCGCAAAAGGTGCTGGCGGTGAATTGGGTATCATGCCTGGTCACGCTCCGTTAGTCACCTTACTCAAGCCGGGCGCAATTCGCGTTCTGCTTGAAAACGGTACAGAAGAGTTAATCTATGTATCTGGTGGTGTTCTAGAAGTTCAACCGCATGTTGTTACTGTGCTTGCAGATACTGCAGTTCGTGCTGACAACTTAGATGAAGCTGCAATTCTTGAAGCACGTAAAAATGCTGAACAATTGCTTGCAAATCAAAAAAGCGATTTGGACTCTGCTGCTGCTTTGGCTGCTCTTGCAGAAACTGCTGCTCAGTTGGAAACCATCCGCAAAATCAAAAACCGCGCGCTATAAGACGCAGTTTAAGATTGAAAAACCACCCGCGAGGGTGGTTTTTTTATGCGATTAATTTATGGATGGTTCAAATTTTTAACAACTCATCATGCTAGAAACTTATCCTTGGGGAGTATCCAATAAAAATTGTGTTTGTATAAATTGACTATAATCTTCACCTAAAGTTAATTCATAGTCTTTAAAAATGTGTCGACGAGTTGATACTGTCGACTGTTTAGTTTTTGGATTAAAACCAATTTTTTCAATATCTTTCCAATATAAACCTGTACCACGCTTCTGCCATGCAGGTAATTCATTGAAGTTAATGTCACGGCTAAAGAGTAAATCATGCTTCTCTTGGCGAGATAATCCTTTTACTTGGTCGGTTGCATTTTTTATATTTTCTCCTTCCTTGCGCAACATCCAATAGCAATGTGCATTGAGTGCGTTGCGATGAGCATCTTCATGACGCCAACGAAAATAATCTTCAACAGCTTTTGCATTGGGCAGTATACAAATTCGAGCATCAAAAGTTGCCATCTCATCATGTAACACACTGAACTTTGCACTGGCTTCTGCGGCTAAAATAGAAATGATTTTTCGTGTTTTACGATTAAAGCTATCATCTTTTAAATGAAACAGTAAGGAGATTTCATCGCTTTGTGTATAGCCATAAATAATATTAAAGCCACATTGCATTAAGTGAGCTGTTGTTTCGACCATCAAGTCCCTAAAACGGAGGTCAAAGGGCGCTTCAAATTTCCAAATATCTTTGGTGAGTTTGGTAAAGCCACGTCCATCCAAACGCACAACAATATATTGTTCTGGCGGTACACAGAAATCATAAGCTGTTTCATAAACACGTAATCGTGTATCTAGATCATCAAATCTCATGGTTAAACTTCTTCGTTATTCTCATGCTAAAGTTATATTTCATCACTGACTAGTTTTAGCATAATCTAAACAATAAAAAAGGAGATATAGAAGACAATGCACCTCATCGAACAACAAGCGCACTTTTGGGAACTTTATCAAACGCAAGATGACTACTATCTCAGTATTGCTGTAGATATGAGTTCTGTTGTTTCATGTTGGGATATTTATTTAATCGAAGTAGAAATTCTGGCGTATCACAACAAAGGTCGAATTGTGATCGAAGACTTGGCAAATTCAATTGTGGCTGAAACCTATCGTGGAGATTTTTCCAATTTAGCAGCTCGGAAAGTACCTAGAGAAATACAACAACAGATGCAAACCGCATTTAAGACATGGCGGTTGGCTCAAGATTAAATTTTTTATTCAGTTATGACAGTAATTGAAAAGCCATTATTTTCTATTATGTTTACTTTAAACAGCGCATCAAACCCTTCTGAACGATTCGGGACTTCTAATTTATAAAAGGTGGCTTTAACGCCTTTTTCAGCAATATTGGCTTTTCCCTCACGTTGTGCATTACGCTGTAAAGTACTGTCTAAATCCGTTTCAAAATAATATGAAATGACCTCGAAGCCAGCAGTTTTGGCAAGTTGAATATAACGGGCTCGATCGGCTTTGCTTATGTTGGTGTTATCTATCAAGATTTTGGTTTTAGAGGCTATAGCTGCTTCAAACAGTATCTTTTCGCGATGGCGTGTTTTTAGCATATCGAGATTGATACGTAGATGTGTATGGTAAAAATACTGTTGATAAAAAGTAGATTTACCCGAAGCTTGTACGCCTGTGAATAAAATCAGTTGCATGAAACACTACAAAAATACGGTTAATCGGCTATTAAATCATGTTCATGAACTTTGCTACAATCCATTCATTGTTGTAGAAAACCAATAAACTTAAAATGAAAAAATTAGTTCAATGTCAGTATTTATTTTCTGTACTTCTACTGAGTGCTGTTTCAGCATGTCAAAGTCAATTTGTCACTAAACCTAATGCACCCACTGAAGCAAGTTTGGTGGCAAATTCAGTGGGAAATGGTTTAGAAACCGAATTAGATATCGATTATGTTGTGGCATTTAAAAATTTGAAAATGGCCTATGGGCAATGTGTTGCGTTTACTGGCGAAAAAGATTTTGTATTTACGGATAATCGACTAGAAAGAGATTTAGAAATGGGAACCTTGTTTACCCGTACAGAGGGTGGGGCGTATTTATCAAAGACCTTGGTGGAATCGATTGGAAAGAATAAAACCCGTTTAACGCTATTTTTGCCCACAAGTTATAAGTCTGCTCAAGCTCGTTTTAAGTTAGATGCTAAACGCGCGCTAGGACTAGACCCATCATGTAATGTCGCAAAGCCAAGCTAAGACTAGTCTGTTCAAATCTAATTAACTCTGCTCAGAGGCTTGTTCTGTATTTGATCTAGGGATTATCATACCTGCAAGTTTAAGCATATCTAATTGGATGGTATTCATTTGTTGTTCGATTTTCTTAAAATCAACTTTTGAAATGTCTAAATCACCGTTTAACAGTGCTGAGTTAAGCACTTGCTTATTGGCCTGTAGCACTTGTTGGCGGATACCATCAATCTCTTGGCTTTTTAAATCTAATGAAATCAATGCTGTGTTAAAGCCTTGTAGTTCACGAGTCAATGTTTTGACAGATTGTTGCAGCTCAGCTTGATTTTGCGATTGTATCGCTTGTTGTAAGTTAGCTTGGCTTTGCTGTAATTTTTCAACATAATCACCAGTTTTCAGCTGTACGTTGGCAACATCACGTGCGATATAAAACATATTGCCTTGTTTTAAATCTTCAGTAGTTTTTGCTATTGATTGATTATTATTGTTTGAGTCGGATGTATTTTCACTTATTTGCGCAGATTCAATCGCTTGAGCGTCATCTTGTTGCCGTGATTGTTCAGCTACTTGATTGCAGCCTAGCAGTAACATGCCTGAAATAAAAATAACAAAAGGCAAAGCCGCACCTTGTAAAAGCTTTTTCATCGTTGTCCAAAAGTAATTTAATCTGTTAAGAATTAACTATAATTTGCAAAAGTGTAGAGATTGAGGATTGTTGCAAAGGGCATACAGTCTGTAACTTTAGAGATTCATTTTTACTCAAACAAAAGCAAAAAAAGAGTGCATTTTTAGCACGCCATTGAAGGTTGTTGAAATTTAAAAATTGTGAATAAAGCTAGAGGCAGTTTTGATCGAAAATATAAAATTTTCGATCAAAACTGCAAAACATATAAATTTATTTAAAGCATAGTGCTTTTAATGCTCGATCTATTTTGCTAATTCAGCTTCAATCGCAGATGTAATTCGTGGATCATCAGCAGTGATATCTGGTGCAAAACGTGCCACGATTTCGCCATTTTTACCGATTAAGAATTTTTCAAAGTTCCAAAGGACTTCAGGTTTTGGGTTTGGTGTTAGGCCATAATCGACTAAGTCTTTCCACCAAGGGCCTTCACCAATACGCTCAGGGATTGCATGAATTAAGCTGTCATAAAGTGGATGCTTATCATCACCTGCAACTGAAATTTTAGCAAAAAGTGGGAAGTCGACATTGTACGTTAAAGAGCAAAATTGCTCGATTTCATCATTTGTTCCTGGCTCTTGTGCAAGAAAGTTATTTGCAGGAAAGCCGAGGATTTCTAAACCTTGATCTTTCTTTTCAGTATATAGTTTTTCTAAACCTTCATATTGTGGAGTAAGGCCACATTTAGATGCAACGTTAACGATTAAAAGAACTTTACCTTGATATTGATTCAAGGTCGTCGCTTCACCTTTGATGGTATTGACTGGGATGTCATAAACGGAATTGCTCATAGGGGTATCCTTAAAAATCAAAAGACAGTGATTAGAAATATGTCTAATGTTTTAGCGATATTCCAAGATCTCAGCAAGTTACATTTGTATATAAGTGTAATAAAAAAGCAGATCATACGATCTGCTTTTAAAAAATGTATCAAATTTAATCGATTATGGTGCAGCGTTTGCTTTGGCTTGAAGTGCTTGCATTTCAGTTAACAGACTTTGTTGTAACTCAGTACCTTTCTTTTGTAGTTCCATGATTTTTTGTGGATCTGGTGAAGTCGCTAAACCAGCTTCAGACATTTCAACGCCTAGGTTATTTGACTCTTTCATTTTGTCACGTACAGCTGCAACTTCAGTACTTTTAAGTGCTAAACCATCAAGATCTTTGTTGAAACCGTCCACATAAGTTTTCATTTTATCGACAACACCTTTCAGTGCATCTTTATCACCCTTTTGTGCAGCTTGCATCACTTCTGTTTGGAAGTTCAAAGCTTCTTTAGCTTTCGCTGTAGACATTGTTTGAAGTGCAGTTAAATCGCTTTTGATATCAGCAGTATTGTTGGTACTTAAGGAAACCGCAGCTGCAGCAGGTTTGCTCTCAGTTCCTGAAGCTGAATCAGCTGGTTTTTTATCACATGCAGTTAAAGCAAACGCTGAAGCACATAGTGTAGCTAGTAGTAATTTTTTCATTTATTCGAACCCTTCATTATTTAAAATTCTTATGAATTTGACGGTAATATATACAAATTCAAAAAGTTATATGCTTAATCTAGAGCATAAGATGCAAAATGCACAATTTTAAGGCAATTTTCCATAGTATTTTTGTATATAAACTTATCAATAAAGTGGAAATAGATTGTTTGAAAAATGTCCTAATCTTAAAGATTTCGCATTTGTGCTGGGGTTTGATGGGTATAACGTTTAAAAAACTCAATGAAGCTGGACGTGTGTTGATAGCCGAGATCTAAGCTAATTTTTTTAATTGAGATGCCTTGTTGGATCAATGAAATTGCATAAATAATCTTGGCGCGATTACGCCATTCAGACAGCGAAAGTTTAAGGTGCTCTTGGCTAAGTCTAAGAGCGTGCCGTTCAGTAATTTGGAAAGTATCGAGAATTTCCTGAAGGCTTTGGGGAAAGCGTGTTGTATCTGACAAATGCTCAAGAATGGGCTTGAGTGTTGGATGGTTGGTCTGCGGTAAATAATGCTCATAACACACACTATTTTGGATTTGATCCAGCAACAGTTCTAATAAGTGTTGATAATAGGGAGAGGATGGAATCCCTTGTTTCTGCTGTTCTAAAACCTCTTCAATAGTATGGCGTAAAAAAGGGCGAATACTTAAAGTCTTCGTGCTTTGGGACAAACTTTGACAAAGCCGGGGATGAATACGGATACAGATATAATGCGTCAGTTGATCATCCACAGCAGTACAACAATGTTCGGTTTGCGGTGGAATCCATAAACCATAACTTGGAGGAGATAGATAGGTTTGTTCTGCGACGTTGAGTTCTAGAGTCCCATTTAGACTCAAATTAAAATCACCCCACAAATTTGAATGGGGTGTAACCACATCATGCTTTTGGTAGAAAAATTCTTCTACAGAAATCAGCGCTGAATACATAGTTGAAAAGACTTAACTCTCACATTGGATGGCATTGTTTTCAGCTTTGGGATTATTTAATCCACGACTCAGCGTGAAGATTGAAATAAAGGCCAAAAGAATAAAACTCAATACACTATACAATAAAATGTTGGCATTAAAATGGTCAACAACATAGCCACCGATTAATGCACCTGTTGCAATCATAACTTGGAAGAAACCGACAAATAACGGCATGCCTTTTTCTACAGCTTGTGGGGCATGTAAAAACATCCAAATATTGGCAGTGGTTGGAAATGCGCCAAATGCAAAACCCCAAAGCGCTGTAAGAACAAATGCGCCTGATGTATGTATGGCAAATAAAGGAAAGCCAAAGAATACAACCGCAAAACAGATGGCAACGAATGCAAAGGTATAACGCACATTCAAATTACCGCTATAGCCAGCAAAAGCATTACCAAAGATACCTGCGATACCAAATAATAACAGTAGAGAACTGATGGTAGCGCTGTCAAAGCCTGCTGAATTTTTAAAGAATGGGGTTAGATAGCTATATGATGAAAAATGAGCTAAACCAATCAACAAAATAATAATCAAACCTTGTCTGGCTTTACTGATTCTTAGCAATGCGGGTAAGTCTTTAAAATGAATGGCGGATTCAGGTTTTAAGCTCGGGATAAATTTAATTCCCAACAGTAAAACAACGAAGCCGATGGCGGAAGTAATTCCAAATGATGTTCGCCAGCCATATGCGTCACTTAACCATGTCCCAATCGGTACACCAAGAACAGTAGCTAAAGTCACACCAGCCATGACTGTTGCTGTTGCTTTAGCAATAGGTAAATGGGTTGGCGCTAAACGACCACTTAAGGCAATTGCAGTCGCCCAGAATCCACCAATCGCAAATCCAAGAATAAAACGGCTCAGCAGCAAAATCTCAAAAGTTGATGCAATTGCAGTGATGGCATTGGCAAACACCATCGTTGCAGACAGTGCTAGAAGTAAGTAACGCCGATCTAAATTTTTGACTAGAACGGGAAGTAGTGGTGCTGCTATGGCGGCCATAATTCCTGGGAGGGTGATCATCAAACCTGCTGTACCAACAGATACTTGTAAATCACTGGAAATATTGTTGAGTACCCCAATCGGGAGAAACTCGCTGGTGACCAAAGCAAAAGCGGTAATTGCAACGGTTAATAGCGCCAACCAGCTCCCTTGGCTACTGGGGGGAATCTCAGACGACTGTGGTTCTGAAACTTCTGATTGCATCATATTCATGAAAATATATTCCTGCTGTAAAGCGAAAGTATATGGAGGTGTTTTTTAATTCATTAACGATCGTTATAAAAATAAAATATTTGATTAATTTTGTGTTGTCAATTAATTTAATAGTGTTCGTTATAAAAATATATGTGAAAGTTATGGCTGATTCTGAAAAACATGCTTTAGTCGCTGAAAAACAAGCACCTAAGCGTGGGCGTGGTCGTCCTAAATGTTTTGATGAACAACAAGCGCTACAAAAAGCTATGTTGTTGTTCTGGGAATATGGCTATGAATCCACATCGATGAGCGACTTAACCAAAGCCTTAAATCTTACTGCGCCCAGTATCTATAGTAGTTTTGGTGATAAATCACAGTTGTTTCATGCCTGTTTAGAATACTACTTAAAGCATGAGGCATGCCCTTTGGAGGTGATTTTTCAACAAGCCAAAACGGCAAAAATCGCCATTGAAATTTATTTGTATGAAAACCTTAAAAAACTGGTTCAACAGAATAAACCGACGGGTTGTATGTTGGTTACCGCAACCATGAATTGTTCACAAGAACATGCACCCATTCAGCATGATCTCTTGCTGAAAAGACAACAAGTCAAAGAAAATATTTATCAACGTTTGCAACAGGGTGTCAAAGAAGGTGATTTAAATCCCCACGCCAATATTCAGGCGATGACAGATTATTATTCAACGGTGATTCAAGGTTTAACCATGCAAGCCCGTGATGGGGTGAGTACTGAACAGTTACAAAGTGTAGTGATTTTGGCAATCAAAACTTGGGAATTATTCTAAGTTTAAAACGAATAAAATAGCATTTGTCTGAATAGCCCTATAGATGTCTGAAATGCCATATTTAAATTTATTCCGACTTCATCGATAATTATTTCCAGATCCTATTCGATAGTCAAGATTATGTATAGCAATTCAAAACCCATGTGGTGGGCAATCAGTTTACCGATTATTGCAGTATTGATTTGGTCAATGAATATTGCAGTGACACGTTATGTTTCGGATTATATTTCGCCTGTCAGTATTAGCTTTTATCGCTGGTTAGTGGCATTTATTATTTTGACTCCATTTATGTTGCCCCAAGTGTGGAAGCAACGTCATTTGGTTAAACAACATTTTATGCAATTTGTGGTGCTGAGTGCTTTTGGTATGTTTTTGTATCAAGGTTTAGCATATAGTGCAGCGCATTACACCACAGCAACCAATATGGGCATTATCAACGCCTTTATTCCGGTATTTACCATTTTTGTTTCGATTCTTATTTTACGTGAAATTCCCAATCGCTTTGCTGTAGTCGGCAGTATCTTGTCCTTTCTCGGTTTGTTATATGTGATTGGCCGAGGGGATTTTAGCAACTTGACTCAATTGGCAGGGCACTCTGGTGATTTGATCATGGTCTTGGCCGTGTTCTTTTATGCTTTTTATGGAGTCTTTCTAAAAAAATGGCAATTGAAAGTCCCATTACTGCTGAGTCTCTATGTGCAAATTGCATTGACCTTAGTCTACCATTTACCGTTTGTAGTTTATTATGGGATTGATGCGATTAACCAAGGTAATGTTGCCAGCGTTTTATATGCAGGTATATTACCTTCTCTTGTTGCACCTTTATTGTGGATGATGGCTGTACAATATCTAGGTCCAAATCGAACCAGCATTTTTATGAATTTAATGCCAGTATTTACTGCAATCATTGCCTACTTTTGGTTGCATGAGGCTTGGACGATGTCGCATACGATTGGTGGTATTGTTATTTTAGTAGGAATAGCATTGGCACAAAAAAAGTCACTTAGTGTCAAAAAAAGTACATTATTGAGTTAAAATTCAAAGTATTTTGAGTGAAAAATGTTCATTTAAAAACTTATTTTTTACGCTTTTTAAGTATTAAATCTGAGCAAAATTTGTTTTTTAATTAGTGATTTATCTATTGAAAATGCAAATAATAAAACAAATTTAAACACTTAGTTTTATTATTGAAATTGACGTTATTTGCAATTCACTAAAATGAACAGATATTGCTCAGAAGAATATATTTGTATTCAAAAAAAAATTATAGGATAATATTTTCATCGTAGCGAATTAAGAATTTCTTAATTAAATTGTTCTACACTGAATTTTTCATACCCTCTGGATGTGTTTAACGCATCCTTTTTTATACTCAGCCAACCCTATATGTGGCTGAGTTTTTTTTTGCTTTTTTATTGGCAATATTTAAACTCATGATTGAGTGATATTTTAAAGTGTTTAAGCGCGAATCACTTGTGCAGTGCATGCATCGATTATTTTACTTGGCTCGCCACTTAAACCAAGATCACCATTTAAATAATTCAATTCAGAACCAAAATATTGACTGGCTTGTTGTAAAGACCTTGCAGGTTCCAAACCTGCCGAATTTGCACTGGTCGACACAATAAAACCATTAAAGGCATTACATAAGGCAATACACAAAGGATGATTGGTTACACGAACTGCGACCTGAGCATGCTTGCCTTTAATCCATTGTGGAATTTTATCATCAGCTGGAAGTAGCCAAGTTGTTGCACGTTCTGCTCTAGAGCGTTGTGTCCATGATTGAATGATTTGTTCACGAATAATAGGGTCAATTTCTGTCAATAGATGCTCAACTTGTGAGAGTTGTCCTGCCAATAAAATGACACCTTTCTCTATAGGGCGTTGTTTAAGCCTTAAAATTTCTAAAAAAGCCTGTTCATTGAAAGGATCACAGCCTAACCCCCATACTGCCTCTGTTGGATAAGCCAAGACTTTACCTTGTTGAAGAATTTGTGCAGCTTCAGCAACTGAGGTTGTAATCATCTATGTTTACCTTGCCATTTCGTAGAATAAACTACTATTGTGAACCTTAATAACTGACTCGGCAACGTAAGTACAGCCCAGATTGTTGAATACAGTGACCCAGAAGTTCTAATTCCATGAGATCGCTTGTGAGTTGTGCTATTTTTAAATTTGAACTTTGAGCGAGGGTATCTAAATCTTGTCCAATCCAATCCAGCAACTGATATAGGTTAAATAAATGCTCAGGAATTTGTGGCATTGGGGATTGGGATTCAGGTTGTTGTGCGCAGTGCCATTGGGTTGGAAGTGCTAGATCTTCAACAATCTGTTCTGGATGGTCGACCAGAATAGCACCTTCACGAATGAGTTGATGACATCCTTGATGATGTTCTCCATAAATATGCCCAGGAATTGCAAAAATCACTTTGCCTTGTTCGGCGGCGGCTTGCGCCGTAATCAGTGAACCACTGCCGAGTTGGGCTTCTGCGACAACAACACCTAAGCTTAAACCACTCACGATTCGATTACGATAAGGAAAGTTTCGTTGAATAGGCTGAGTTTCTGGTAAGTATTCAGTTAGGATTGTTCCTGCATGTTGCAAAATTTGCTCTTGTAACTGTCTATTTTGGCTCGGATAAACCAGATCTAAGCCTGTACCGATCACAGCAATAGTTCGATGATGTTTTAGTCCACCCATGTGTGCAGCTTCATCTATTCCCAACGCTAAACCACTGGTAATAAAAAAGCCTTTTTCACTCAGATAGTAAGCAAAATCATAAGCCACTTGTTTTCCATGAGGACTGGCCTTTCGACTACCTACTATGGCGATTTGTGGTTGACTTAGATTTTGGAATGAACCTTTACCAAACAGAATAGGGGGATGATCATGATAAGGCAAAAGTTGTTGAGGGTAATGAGGATCAGTATCTAAAAGAATAAAATCAGTATGCTGTTGAATTTTATCGAAGCAAACTTGAAATTTGGATTGCCCAAGCGCAGTGAGAAATTCCTTGGCTCTTTCAAGATGGTTTTTATGAATTTTAGCTTCAGACCAGCGGTTTAAATTTTCAGGTTGCAGTGCTTTTACGATGGAACCAAAATGTGTTTCTAATTTACGAAAAGCGCTGAGCGAATGTTGAACCAAATACCAAAGTCTGATGGCATCATATTGGTCATTGGATATTTGCTTCAACATATTTAAATCACATCATGAAAAACTTAATTGTCTGCAATTGCAGGCGGTTTAATTTCAGCACCCATTTTAATAGGTAAATTACTTTCCAAAATATAGGCATAGCTGAGGTGATCAAAACTCTTAAAGATCATCAGTGTACCAATTTTTTGACTTGGTAGCTTCACCGACTCTTTGGTTTTTGGGTCACGGACTGTTTCACCTTGTTGGTAAATACTAAAGACCTGTCCAGGTTTAGCACCTTGTAAGCTCCCACGGTCAATGGTGACTACACTATATTGCGCTGCTGTACCAATTGAACCTTGTACACGAACCACTTTACCGCCACTGGTGACTTCATTGGTGGTGGTTGGATAGAACAAACTTGGTAATTCGGCATCATAGCTTGGCAGGACATAATCGCCCTTACGCACTTCAGCATTATAACTTTTGGTTAACTCAAGGGTGGTGACATCATTTTCACCAGCCGCCGCAGTTGCAGAAGCAACCTCAGTTAATTCCATGCCCGCATTAAACTTTTTTCCTTCAGCATTGAGGAAAGTATAAGGTTTGCCTTCACGATAGATCCCATAACGTTGACCCACGACTAAGCCATTTCCACGCGCATAAACGGTTTGTCCTGCACCCGTAATCACACGATTATCAGCAGCACCGATGGTATAAGGAATGTTCTGTAAAGATTCAGGATTGACTACAATACTGTGTTCTAACCACGGTTGAATATCTGATAATGGAATCACTGAAATCGCATTATTTAAGGATTCAACGCGTATTTGAGGGCGTAAAGATGTCCCACCTTGATGACGACGGATAATTCCATCACAACCATCACCTTCATCTACACCAATCAGTGGGCGACCATCTAGAGTACACAACAATAATTTATCGCCAGGATAAATCCAATGTGGATTTTTAACATGCTTATTGCTTGCCCAGATTTCAGGCCAGCGCCAAGGCTTGCTTAAAAATTTCCCCGCAATATCCCATAACGTATCACCACGTTTCACCACATAGACATTGGGTGCGCTGGATTTCAGTGCAGGTGGATTGGTGTTTGGACTTGCGTGTGTCGTTTCCATGTAAGTGAATCCTGCACTTAAACATAGTGTCACAGCAAGTAATTGTTTCTTGAACCCCTTGGCATGAAAGTTCGTTATGCCAGTTAAAACCTTTTTCATTATCATAATTCCTAAAATTATGTCTCTATATGCGTTATAATACGCATATTACACACATTTTTTTAATGAAGCATATTCTTCATTTAGTTTTAAGATCAATGGCATAGCAACAGAGGGTACAGTATGGCCTTATTACCTATTTTAAGTTTTCCTGATCCCCGTTTACGCACCATTGCAAAACCTGTCGATGTGGTAACTGATGAAATTCGCCAGTTAGCAGCAGACATGTTTGAAACCATGTATGAAGCGCCAGGTATTGGTCTGGCTGCTACACAGGTCGATCAGCATATTCAGCTTATCGTAATGGATCTGTCTGAAGACAAAGACCAACCTATGGTGTTCATTAACCCCAAAATAACACCGCTTACAGAAGAAACCTTATCTTATGAGGAAGGCTGTCTTTCTGTTCCTCAAATATACGATAAAGTTGAGCGTCCGTCACGAGTTAAAATTGAAGCAATTAACCTTGAAGGTCAAGCTTTTGAAGTCGAAGCGGATGATCTATTGGCGGTATGTATTCAACATGAAATGGATCACTTAAACGGTAAATTATTTGTGGATTACTTATCCCCTTTAAAGCGTCAACGTGCGCGTGAAAAAGTGGAAAAAGTGGTTCGTCAGCGTGAAAAGCAAAAAGTTCCAGCAAAACGTTGATCTGAGTCAGTTGAATTTTAAAAACTTTTAAAATTTTCCTGCAATACAAAGCCCAATTTTGTTTGGGCTTTGTTATACTCTGGCTCGAAAAATGTTGAGACGAATGTTTTGTTGAGAATAGGTTTACTGCTCGGTTTTACCGCAGTTTTTTTACAGATTGCTGTATTTTTACAGCCTTTGCTACCGAAGCAATATCAAATTGCGCCGGTCTGTGAAACTATTACTCAAGCTTTAGTACAAAGTCATTTCTACGAAAAGCATCAACATAGCACTCATCATCAACATCAATCTGTATCTTCTGCACATGAAGCTGCCAGTCATGACCATCTGTTGGCCCATGCTGAGCATGCAGTGCCAGAGCAACCAAGTTCACATCACCATGATGCGGGTCACCAGTGCCAATACTGTACAGTCTATGGCAATCTGGTTTTACCTCCTGAACTTGAAGTCAAAGAAATATTAGATCGTATTCAAGTGCGACTGGTTGCATTTCAAAAAGCATTTCGACATGTCTATTTTGTATTGCAACGTTTATTTTTACTTCCTCAAGGGCGAGCCCCGCCACTTTTCGCATAAATCAAAAACTTAATTTTTAGGGTCTTCATTGACTCCAGCCTTGTTTAATTTATGATTTAAGAGAAAGAAAATGGCTCAACCTCAATTCTTTTTACAGCCTTTAGCGGCTGCGGTTTGTGTTGCTTGTTATTCTACAGCGACGTTTGCACACGATCAGGAACATGCAGCTCAACTTGCTCCAATCGTGGTTACAGCACAGTTAAATAATGATGCCAATGGTTTGATTATTCATGCTGATCCAAAACAGCCGATTCAACCTGTACCTGCCACAGATGGTGCTGATTATTTGCAAAGTATTGCAGGCTTTAATTCGATTAAAAGCGGTGGAACCAATGGAGATGTCACATTCCGCGGCATGTTTGGTTCACGGATTAAAATTTTAACAGATGGTACCGAAAATCTAGGCGCATGTCCTGCACGCATGGATGCACCTACATCGTATATTCAACCTGAAAGTTTTGACCGTATTTCGGTGGTAAAAGGGCCTCAGACAGTCCAATATGCCAATACAGGTTCAGCAGCCACGGTGATTTTTGAACGTCAAAAACCAACCTTAACAGATGATAAAAATTATCAAGGTCAAGCCAGTGTTTTAGCCGGTTCTTTTGGACGTTTGGATCACAATATTGAAGCTGTTGTAGGTGACAGTAAAAAGTATATGCGTATCAATGCCAATCGTTCTGAGTCAAACAGCTATGAGGATGGTGATGGCAACAAAGTACCTTCTTCTTGGGAACGTTGGAATACTGATTTAGCCTTAGGCTGGACACCCGATGAAGATACATGGGTTGAACTGACAGGTGGTAAAGCCGATGGTGAGGCTGAATACGCAGGCCGAACCATGGATGGTTCTCAATTTGCACGTGAAAGCTTAGGCTTACGTGTTGAAAAGAAGAATTTAAGCCCTGTGATTAAAAAACTCGAAGGGCAAGTGGACTATAGTTATAACGACCATATTATGGATAACTTTAGTTTACGTACTCCACCAATGACACATGATATGAATACACATCAAATGGTGTCGAATCCAATGGCAATGCAGGTGACACGCCGTACTTTAAATAGTCGTTTAGCCATGACCAGTGAATGGGATAAGCTCAGTTTAATTACTGGGGTGGATTCTCAGCTGAACAAACATGGTGGCAGTATGTCATCACCCACCATGCCATCCATGAATGTTGCATTTAGAGAGGATATGCGCTTCCAATCTTATGGTGCTTTCGGAGAAATGACCTATCGATTCAATGATGCTTATAAATTGGTGACAGGTGCACGAATTGATCAAGTTAAAATTGATGCATTAAAACTGAATGATCAACGTAAAGAAACTTTGCCAAGTGCATTTATTCGTTTAGAAAATCAATATCCTGAACATAATGCCAAATCTTATATTGGTTTAGGTTATGTGGAACGGGTTCCAGATTATTGGGAGCTATTCAGTACTGCACATGGTAATACTGGTATGTCTAAACCGACGTTTAATGATCTAAATACTGAAAAAACTTTACAGTTGGATCTCGGTTATCAATACCAACATGATGCATTGAGTGTATGGACATCAGCATATGCAGGGCTGATTAATGACTTTATTTTATTGAGTTATCATAATCATCCAAAAGCTGGAATGGGTGGGCATGATCACGGTTCTTCATTCAGTGCTGGGGCAAAAAATGTCGATGCAACTATCGCGGGTGCTGAAGCGGGGATCGGTTATCAATTTACTGATGCGATTCAAGCGGATTTAAGTGCAATGTATGCATGGGGCGAAAATACTGATACACATAAACCATTGCCACAAATTGCGCCTTTAGAAGGTCGTTTGAATTTACGTTATGTTCAAGATAAATATTCTTTAGGTTTATTATGGCGTGCAGTGGCGAAACAAGATCGTATTAGCTTAAATCAAGGTAATATTGTCGGTTACGACACTGGTGAAAGTAAAAGCTTTACCACCTTGGCATTGAATGCGTCATATAACATTCAAAAAGATCTAAATCTTGCTGTTGGTGTCGACAATGTCTTAGATAAAACCTATACCGAGCATTTAAACAAATTGGGTGTAGGTGCGGATGGTCAAGTCGGTACTCAACAATTTAATAATACAGGGCGTAATTATTGGGCTCGTATTAGCATGAAATTTTAATTGATTTAAAACTGAATTTTTACAGAAATATGAGGATGTTCTATGAGTAATGACAGTAATAAGTTGTCACCTGAAAAATCGTTTTGGGGATGGAAATTGCTGATAATCGCAATTATTTTAAGCTGTATTTTTATGGGAATCTTCTATTTGGCGATTACCAACGAGCCTGACTATATGCCAAGCCAAAAACAGAATGCAGCTCAGCAACATGATATGTCTAAGATGAGTCATGAAAGTATGCCAAACATGGATCATTCGGCTTCTGAAGCAACACATTCTCATTGATGAATGGGTAATGTGACGCGAAGTCATGTAATGTGAAACAAGGGGAGGCCAATTGGCTTCCCCTTGTTTTTTCGAGTGTTTCTATTTGATGATAAAGTGCGTTTGCTGGATAGATCTTACTGATGCATACTCGCTAACTGTTTCCCCGCATTTTGATAAAGTTTGAGTGCATATTCTTGTTCTGCACGACCATTCTGTTGCAAATATTGATCCAGTTTGTCGATATGTTTAGCACCACGGTAGAGCAGGGTGTTTTTTGCAATTAAATAAAGCGGATACCAAGCCAAAGTACGTGGCTTGAGTCCTAGGTTTTTCATTTTACGTTGCCCAATAAAAAACTGAGTAATATCCAAATGATTTTGATAGGCCTTTTTTTGCAAAAAGGAATTGAAGTGTTTGTAATGTCGTTCAAAAGGCTCTTTGGATAAGCTGATGGCTAAAGCTTTGCTACTTTCATCGGCCTTGGGGTGGGCATAATTCATCCATTGCAGTAGTTTCCATGCGTCAGACTCTTTGCTGACTAGCCATTTTTCATCTACTCCCATTAGCCAGCCTGTATATTTCCAAAAATGCATGATGGCTTCTGATTCGATTTTGCTTGGAAAAATACCAATGGCTCTGACACCGAGAAGTAACACCGCACTAAATGCGATATTGGTCATGGCTTGATCATATTGATTGATCGGTGCTCCCCAAATATCGTTATCCCAGTCTTTGGATTTATTGAGTTGATGCCGTACCAGCGAATGAATAAAACGCACATAAATGGTTGAAGTAAAACCATTATTAAAACGAGAGAAACTATCTTGTTGATTGACATCAAGCCACCATTTGTGGGTTTCAGCTAAGCGTTTCCCCGCATATTTATGTAAAGCACCCGTCATAATTAACGGTTGATTAAAACCTGGGTATTGATAACCCGTCATTAAAGCCACATCGCGTAAAATAAAAGTGCCATTTGTCCCTAAGCGATGGGTAAATTTGATTGCCGTTTCAATTTTAGCTGGATCAAGCCAAGTCGGCGCTTGTTCAACCATTTTAAAAAAATCAGTTAATTCAGGGATATCATTGGGAAGTTTATCCAAACCTTGATACAGGGCTGTTTCAAAAAGTTTTCTATTTTGTCTTGGATTAGTCATTACCCAATCCATAACTTTATCCATCGCGATATCACCAGTCTGTAAGGCACGATTGAGTGAAAGATATTCGTCATAACTGGGTTGTAGCTGCTGGTCTGTAAAATAATAAAAAAGCTTAGACTTCATATTTGTTTGTGCCATGGTCTCAAATGAGGCAAGGCGTTGTGGCTTAATTAATGTTTGCATTTTGAGCATGACCTGATTATTGTTTAGTCAAACTCTAATATGAATAATTATTCGCATTCAATTCGCATTTTGGAGTAAACCGCAAGATGAGAAAACAACCACAACAACAACGTGCTCGAAATGTCGTAGATAGTATCTTGGAAGCAACTCAATTATGTGTTGCTGAATATGGCTTAATCAATGTCACCACACCCAAAATTTCAGAAAAATCAGGTGTCAGTGTTGGTTCTATCTATCAGTATTTTGGCAACAAAGAAGAAATTATTCAGGAGCTTTTAAGTCGTAAAAGTGAGCAGTTGGGGCTTGCACTGAAACACATTGCGATTAGCCAAGAAGGATTGAGCTTAGAAGAAATTATTCCACTTAGTATTCAATTCGGTTTTGACATGATGAAAGCTGATGGTGGTTTTTTTATTGAAGTGTTGAAACATTGGCATGGTTATAACAATTCAGAAGCAGCAAAAGTGCTAGAAAAGCATTTCTATGAAGTGGGATTGTATGTATTTAGCCGTTTTTTTAATCATTGGAGTTTTGAAGTACTTAAAAATAAATCCTTTGTGATTATCAATAGTACGCTTTTTACAATGATGCGTTATGTCAGTCATAATAATTTTCTAATTTCAGAACAGCAGCTCAAAAAAGAATTAACTTTGATGATTCTGGCTTATTTAGAGCAAGGCGCCAGCCCTAATCCGCTTTAAGATAGTCTTTAATGGTGGTAAGGATCCATAGATTGTACTTGATCTATATAGACATACATCCAAATACGACTAAAGCTTGGTTTTATAGAACCCATTTTATAGAGTTGGTTTTATAGAGTGAGTTTTATAGTGTTGGTTTTAGCGAGTCTAATTGTTTGAGTTGGGGCAGAACATTGATCTATTTATCGGGAATTGTTGGATGCTTCTATTTAATAATAAAACTGATCTATTTCCTTATATAGATTTTAATCGCCGTATCTCTATTAAATTGTATTTATAACAATGCTAGGGGCATACAAGAGGCCGTTTTACTTGTTTTAGCGAATATATGATGGGGGTATTGGTTTTTTTATTGCTGTGTTTTTATGCAAAAAAGCAGATTTTTAAAGAAAAAGTGCTGTTTTAGAGGAATAAATAAGCAAGTGATAGAAAAAATGAAAAATAATTAAAAAAAGGGGTTGTGTTGGGAATGGAATGCTGTAGAATGCACATCCATCGGCGGTGATGTTAAATAAAACTT